>NZ_JAYSPC010000178.1:0-23841 GCF_043722275.1 Flavobacterium sp.
TTTATATTTTTAAACTACTTTTTAGACACCTTTTTGAGTTCATTTATACTGCTCACTTTTATCCAGAATTAGGTGCTCACTTTATCCAGAATATCCATATAAGATATAATTAAAAGACTACAAAAATATTAGAAAGCTGATTTCGTTACAATTTATAACAGTTGTTTGTTACATTTTTTAACGATTCAGATCTAATTTTGTATGTCTAAATATTTAAACTTATGACAATTATTGAAAAATTAGCAGTAGAAAAGCATTTGCTTAAAGCATCTAAATTGGAGGAAAGAGATAGAAGATATCAGGCAATAGAACAATTATTTCGAATATATGAATTAGATTTTATGTTTTATGATATGAATTTTGCCCTTGATATTAGAAGGGGTTTAGGTGTTTTAGGACTGGAATGTGATGTTCGAAGAAACAAAATTGTTTTAGAGAAATCAGCAATTATCCAATACTATGAAAAAGTAATGGGATTAAAAGCTGAGCCAATAGAAGAAGAGAAAAGCTACTATCAACGTCAAAAAGGACTTTAAAAAAAACCTCTTAAATAGAGGTTTTTTTATGTTTAAATGTCTTCTAAAATATATTTAAGTAAAGAGGCTTAATAATTTTTTTTATACTTTTGGCTTTGTAAAATCACACTTTTGGTTTTTCCGATTATAATATCTACTTATTGCACATCAGTCAAAAATATAACTTTTCATACAAAAACAATTAACACTAAAATGGATTTATGCAAGCGTTAGCGTTTCATTTTTCAAAACCTTCCTCTTTTACCTCTGATTCATCAAAACTGTAAATTTTTAATATCTAAATCACCGATTTGATAATTAAATGACTTCGAAATAACAATCTGATAATTTCGGTATTTCTCAGGAAAACTATACCGTTTTCGGACTGTTTTTATTATATTTGCTCCGCTCATTCTGAGCCGACTATACCTTTTACATCGCTATTCTTTGGCGATACGATTATAAAAAAAAAAAAAAAATGACACAGAATTCAAAAATTTATTACACCTTAACTGATGAGGCGCCATTATTAGCGACTTATTCTTTTTTACCAATTGTGCAGGCATTTACTGCTACTGCCGGTATTGCAATTGAAACTAGAGACATCTCTTTGGCAGGTAGAATTTTATCAAATTTTCCTGAACTTTTGACTGATGCTCAAAAAACCGGTGACGCTTTAGTTGAATTAGGACAATTAGCGACACAACCTGAAGCTAATATCATCAAATTACCTAACATCTCAGCATCAGTACCGCAATTAAAAGCTGCTATTGCTGAATTACAATCTCACGGTTACAAAATTCCTAATTTTCCGGAAGATCCTCAAAATGATGCCGAAAAAGAAATTAAAGCTAAATATGCTAAAGTTTTAGGCTCTGCTGTAAATCCGGTGTTACGTGAAGGAAACTCAGATCGTAGAGCTCCCCGCGCAGTGAAGAATTTTGCAAAAGCAAATCCACACTCAATGGGTGCATGGTCTGCTGATTCAAAAACTAAAGTTGCTTCAATGCCGGACGGTGACTTCTACGGAAGTGAAAAATCACTTACGGTTACAGAAGCTAACGATGTGAAAATTGAATTTATTGCTAAAGATGGTACAACAACTGTTTTAAAAGCAAGTACTCCGCTTAAAGCAGGCGAAATAATCGACAGTTCTGTAATGCATTTAAAAGCCTTAAAAAGCTTTGTTGCTGTTGCAATTGCCGATGCTAAAAAAGAAGGCGTTTTACTTTCTGTGCATTTAAAAGCTACAATGATGAAAGTTTCAGATCCAATTATCTTTGGCGCTATCGTTGAAGTATATTTTGCTGACCTTTTTACAAAATATGCCACTTTATTTGCTGAATTAAATATTGATACAAGAAACGGTTTAGGTGATATCTACGCAAAAATTGCAGGAAGACCTGAACAAGCTGAAGTTGAAGCTGACATTACTAAAGCAATCGAAAACGGACCAGCTCTTGCAATGGTAAATTCTGATAAAGGAATCACTAATTTACACGTTCCATCTGATGTTATTGTTGACGCGTCTATGCCGGCAATGATTCGTACTTCTGGACAGATGTACAATAAAGAAGGAAAACAACAAGATACAATCGCTGTTATTCCGGATCGTGCTTATTCTGGTATTTATACTGCAACAATCGATTT
Source organism: Flavobacterium sp. (assembly GCF_043722275.1). GTDB lineage: Bacteria > Bacteroidota > Bacteroidia > Flavobacteriales > Flavobacteriaceae > Flavobacterium. The sequence continues at coordinate 2,166 of NZ_JAYSPC010000178.1, forward strand.
TTGTAAAAAACACGGTGCTTTTGATCCTAAAACAATGGGAAGTGTTCCTAACGTAGGTTTGATGGCTCAAAAAGCTGAAGAATACGGATCTCACGATAAAACTTTCCAACTAAAAGCTGACGGAGTTGTTCGTGTAGTTGATAATAAGGGAACTGTTTTAATGGAGCAGGATGTTGAAGCTAATGACATTTTTAGAATGTGTCAGGCAAAAGACGCTCCTATTCAGGATTGGGTTAAACTTGCTGTAAACCGAGCTCGTTTATCTGATACTCCTGCTGTTTTCTGGTTAGACGAAAACAGAGCGCACGACAGAGAATTGATCATAAAAGTTCAAAAATATTTAAAAGATCACAATACAACAAACTTAGATATTCGTATCTTAAATCCTATTGCTGCTACTGAATTTACTTTAGACAGAATCATTAAAGGCTTAGACACTATCTCTGTAACAGGAAACGTTTTACGTGATTATTTAACTGACTTATTCCCAATTTTAGAATTAGGAACTTCGGCTAAAATGTTATCTATCGTTCCCTTAATGAATGGTGGCGGATTGTTTGAAACCGGTGCCGGAGGTTCTGCTCCTAAACATGTTGAGCAATTTACTGAAGAAGGATATTTACGTTGGGATTCATTAGGAGAATTTTTAGCTCTTGGTGCTTCATTAGAGCATTTAGGACAAACTTTAAACAACTCTAAAGCAATTATTTTATCTGAAACTCTTGACGAAGCTAACGACAAATTCCTGGCTAATGATAAATCTCCGGCTCGTAAAGTAGGTCAGATTGATAACCGTGGATCTCATTTTTACCTTGCTTTATATTGGGCTCAGGCATTAGCAGCTCAAAATAAAGATGCAGATTTAAAAGCTATTTTCACTCCTGTTGCGGCTGAACTTGAAGCTAACGAAACTAAAATAGATGCTGAATTAATTGGTGCACAAGGAAAACCTCAAACTCTTGGTGGTTATTATCAGCCAACTCCTGAGTTAATGAGTAAAGCAATGCGTCCTAGTGAAACATTCAACTCAATTATTGCTGAAATAAAATAATAAAAAATACAAGGATGAGACGCACAGTAGTGCGTCTCTACGATATTATAAAAAAGACAACTTTTAAAGTTGTCTTTTTTTGTTTTAAACCAAAACTCTGAACCTCTGAACCTCTTTATCTTTGAACCTTTGCACCTTTACAACTTAAAAAAAATATTCTTAACTAATGTTTAACAATAGTTCTACACCAATATTTAGTAAGAATTATTAACTATGTGCTTCAAATACAAGACAATGATTACAAAAAAAATTGGCCTTCTTTTTATACTTCTTTTAACGGCTTTAACTTCATTTTCTCAGGAAAAATTTACTTTAAGCGGAACAATTACTGACTTTAAAAACAATGAAACCTTAATTGGTGTAAATGTTTATATTCCCTCTTTAAAAATTGGAACTACAACTAACGAATATGGTTTTTATTCTCTTACGGTTCCAAAAGGTGAGCATGAAATCGAAATCAGTTATGTTGGTTATCAAACCATTCAGAAAACAGTCAATTTAAATCAAAATACAAAAACAAATTTCGGAATCAACGAAAGCGGCGAAGAACTTCAGGAAGTCGTAATTAAAGATAATAGGGGTAAAATAAATATCAAATCTCCGGAAATGAGTGCCAATAAACTTTCTATTGCCACAATTAAAAAAATGCCCGTAGTTATGGGTGAAGTCGATGTTTTAAAATCGATTTTATTACTTCCCGGAGTTACAAATGCCGGCGAAGGAGCTTCAGGATTTAATGTACGCGGCGGCGGAGCTGATCAAAATTTAATTTTATTAGACGAAGCAACAATATTTAATTCCTCTCATGTATTTGGATTTTTCTCTGTTTTTAATCCCGATGCAATTAAGGATTTAAAATTATACAAAGGCGGAATTCCTGCTCGCTATGGCGGAAGAGCCTCTTCTGTATTAGATATTTATCAGAAGGACGGAAACAGTAAAGAATTTCATGTAAATGGAGGAATTGGATTAATTTCCAGTCGAATTCTTGCCGAAGGTCCAATCGTGAAAGACAAAGGTTCGTTTTTAATTGGAGGAAGAGCTTCTTATGCACATTTATTCCTGAAACTGTCAGAAAAGCAAAAAGACAATTCAGCTTATTTTTATGATTTAAACACAAAATTAAGTTATAAATTAAACGATAATAACAGCTTGTATTTATCTGGTTACTTTGGTCGTGATGTTTTTAGTTTAAATAAAAGTTTCACGAATACTTACGGAAATTCAACCTTAAATTTGCGTTGGAATCATTTATATTCTGATAAATTATTTGCTAATTTATCGTTGATTTACAGCGATTATTATTATGGATTAGATCTGGATTTTGTAGGTTTCAAATGGGATTCGGGAATCAAAAACTATAATATTAAATACGATTTCAAAAACTATATTTCAGATAAATTCAAACTAAATTATGGCGTAAACGGGATTTACTACGAATTTAATCCCGGAACTATCAAACCAAGTAATGAAACATCTGGAATTAATTCGGATCAATTAGATAAAAAATATGCCTTTGAACCTTCTCTTTATATTGAAGCAGAAAATCAGCTTTCGAAAAAAATCACAGTTTCTTACGGATTACGTTACAGTTTATTTTATCGTTTAGGCTCATCGACAATCAATTATTATGAAAATAACGAACCTGTTACTTTTAATACTGATATGCAGATTTATGAAAAAGCAACACCAACATCAACAAAATATTTTGGCAAAAACAAAGAGATTCAGAATTACAACAATTTAGAACCTCGTTTTTCAGTTGCTTATCAATTAAATGATGATCAATCGATTAAAGCAAGTTATAACCGAATGGCGCAATATCTTCAATTGATTTCGAATACCTCATCGCCTACTCCGCTTGATGTCTGGATGCCAAGTGATAATTATATCAAACCGCAAATTGCAGATCAGGTTGCTTTAGGTTATTTTCGAAATATCAATAATGGCGCATATTCTATAGAAGTTGAAACCTATTACAAGAAAATTCAAAACCGATTAGATTACATCGATGGTGCTGATTTAATTGCAAATGATGCAATTGAACAAGTTATCCTGAACGGACGTATGCGCGCTTATGGTTTAGAATTTATGCTAAAGAAAAATGAAGGTAAATTAAACGGATGGATTTCGTACACTTTATCAAAATCACAACAACAAACTCCAGGAAGAAATGCCGAAGAAACAGGAATCAACAACGGACAATGGTACAGTTCTGCCTATGATAAAACACATAATTTAGCCGTTACATCAGCTTATAATTTAAACGAGAAATGGTCTTTTGGAGCTAACTTTGCTTTGCAATCCGGTCAGCCCGTTACATATCCTAACGGTCAATATGAATATTTAGGAATCACGGTTCCTAATTACGGACAAAGAAATGAAAGCCGTTTACCTGCTTATCATCACTTAGATGTTTCGGCAACTTTAACGCCAAGAACAAATAAAGACAGAAACTGGAAAGGCGAATGGGTTTTTAGCATTTATAACTTGTACAATCGCCATAACGCAGCGTCAATCAATTTCCGTCAGAATGTTGATACGGGCGCAAATGAAGCGGTACAAACTTCTATTTTTGGGATCGTTCCTGCCGTTAGTTATAATTTTAAATTTTAAACTATTTTTCTGAAAAAGAAAACAAAAGATATATCATGAAAAAAGCAACCTTATTAATCGTACTTTTTATATCAATTTTCTTCACAAATTGTGAGGAAGTTGTTGATGTTAATCTCGATACCGCGCCGCCAAAATTAGTAATCGAAGCTGCCATCAATTGGCAAAAAGGAACAACAGGAAATCAGCAAACCATAAAATTAAGTACAACAACTGGCTATTTTGAAAATGTGATCCCAACGGTTTCCGGAGCGACGGTTTTTATACAAAACAGCCAAAATGAGCACTTTAATTTTACTGAAATTCCAAAAACCGGAAGGTATGTTTGTACAAACTTCAAACCCGTAATTGACGAAACTTATACGTTAACCGTAATCAATAAAGGAGTTACTTATAATGCAACAGAAATACTGAAATCTGTAGCGCCAATAACACGTGTAGAACAAAATAATGAAGGCGGAATTACAGGAGATGAAATCGAAATTCGTGCTTTTTATAACGATCCCGCTGATATCGATAATTTTTATTTGTATAAATATGTTTACTCAAATAAAATCACCTCAACGTACTATGTAAGTGAAGACAAGTTTTTTCAGGGCAATGAATATTTCAGTCAATCTGATGACGACGAATTGGCTATTGGAAATGAAATCGAAATCACACATTACGGAATTTCAAAACAATACTACAATTATATGAATATCCTGGTAAGTATCGCGGGAAGTAATACTGGAGGACCTTTTCAATCGCCTCCGGCAACGGTAAAAGGAAATATCATGAATACAAATGATAAGGCGAATTATCCGTTAGGTTATTTTTCGCTTAGCGAAACAGATATAAAGAAATACAAAATTCAATAATTAATATGGAAGCCAGAATTGAAATTTTATCCGAAAAAAAACTAATAGGTAAACACATTGTAATGTCGTTTATCGAAAACAAAACGTTTCAATTATGGAGTTCATTTATGCCAAGGCGTAAAGAAATCAAGAATCCAGTCGATTCTAATTTATATTCCCTTGAAGTTTTTCCAAAAGGTCATTTTGATAATTTTGATCCCAATAATAGCTTTCAAAAATGGGCCGCTGTCGAAGTTTCTAATTTCGATGGGATTCCCGTAGACATGGAAACTCTCATAATTCCAACCGGATTATATGCCGTTTTTATTCATAAAGGCCCACAAAGTGAAGGTCATAAAACCTATCATTCTATTTTTGTAGAATGGCTGCCAAATTCCCAATATACAGTAGATGAAAGACCTCATTTTGCTGTAATGGGTGATAAATACAAAAAAGAAGATCCAGATTCTGAAGAAGAAATCTGGATTCCAATTATTAATAAAGCTTAATTTTTGCCACAGATTTCAGTGATTAAATAGATTATATTTTGATTATAATTATGAATAAATCTGAATTAATCTTTTAAATCTGTGGCTAAAAAACAAAAATACTATGCTAATAGAAACACTAAAATCCCTTTTTAATCGAGATTTAAACAAATTAAAACTCGAAATCGAATCATATCAAAACGAAAGTCAGCTTTGGGTGATTGATAAAAACATCTCTAATTCAGCCGGAAATCTTTGTCTTCATTTAATAGGAAACATAAATAGTTATATTGGAGCTGAATTAGGAAAAACAGGTTATGTTCGAAATCGTCCTTTAGAATTTTCATTAAAAGATATTCCAAGATCCGAATTAATAAGCAAAATTGACAATACAATTCTGGTTGTGAATAATACTCTTGATACTTTAACCGAAAAAGATTTAGAAGCGATTTATCCACAAATTGTATTCGAAAAGGAAATGACAACAGAATTCTTTTTGGTACATCTTTCCACGCATTTAGGTTATCATTTAGGACAAATTAATTATCACCGAAGATTGGTTTAGAAAGTTTTTTAGTCACAGTTTTCAGTATTCAGTCACAGTATTCAGTCACAGTTTACAGTTTACCGAAAACTGTTGACTGAGACTGAATACTGAAAACTGTAAACTTTTTTAAGAAACTTCAACATATGTAAAGGTTTAGAAATTAGAATTAAGCAAACTTTGCAATTAATTCAAATTTCTAGAACATGAAACACTTACTTTTTACCCTATTTTCACTTTGTGCATTTTCTGCAAAATCACACGCATCATCAGTTTCAACTCTGGGAGAATTCGTTTATATTTCAGGACAAAGCGGCGGATTAGGAAAAAACCATATTTTAAGCAATAGTTTTAGAGAACAAACCCAAATTGCATTACAAAACATAGTAACAGTTTTGGAAAGCTACAATCTAAAACCAGAAAATATTATGAAAATAACCATTCTAATCGTAGATCATTCTCCCGAAAAATTAAAAATATGGAACGAAGAAATCAGAAAAGTCTGGAACAACAAACCATTTCCCGCAAGTACATTAATCCCCGTTCCTAAACTAGCCATCGACGGAATGTTGATAGAAGTTGATGCTGTAACTTTCAAAGCAAAGTGATTTTTAACTATTAAGAGATTAAGAAAAATTAGTTTTGGTTTTATAATCTGTGGCAAAACTCCTTCCATTACTAGCTCAAGGAAAAAAAATCTAAAATCTAAAATCTGCCTCTAAAATCTTAACCTTTCGTACATTTACAGCACATTTCAAATCAAAAATCTAAATGTCTTCACACCATATCGTACGCGACGACCAGGAACCAGCATTAATTATTGCAAACGGAGCAGCATGCAACCCAGAATTATTAGGACAATTGCTCGAATGGTCGCCACTCGTTATCGTGCTGGATTCTGCCATTGAAAGAGTTATAAAACTTGACATAAAAGTCGATGTGCTTTTAGGCGATTTTGATAATGGTTTTGATCCTGAAATCTACAAAACCTCACAATATCCTATCGAAATTGTACACACTCCAGATCAGGATAAAACCGATTTAGAGAAAGCTTTTGATTATTTAATCGCTAGAAAAATCCCTGCTGTAAATGTAGTTTGGGCAACCGGAAAACGTGCCGATCATACCATTACAAATCTTACCAATATTGTTCGTTATCGCAATTTACTTAAAATTGTAATCCTCGACGATCATTCTAAAATTTTCTTGTTGCCGAATAAATTCGAAAAATGGTACACGGCAAAAACGCCAATTTCGCTGATTCCCATTGGCGTCGTTAACGGAATTAATTCTACCAATTTACTATATCCTCTAAAAGATGATACTTTGACAATTGGTTACAGAACCGGCAGCAGCAATTCTGTCGCGCAAGATGGTTTAGTCAGCATTACCCATACAAATGGTGATTTATTGCTAATGGAATGCATGGATTAAAAAAAATTTGTTTCTCGCAGATTTTGCAGATTACGCAGATTAAATTAGGAATAATTATCCGCACAGATCAGTTTAAATCTTTTTAAATCTGCGAGAAAAAATTAAACATACAGAAATATAGATTTTAAAACAGCATTGATTAAAAAGTTTTTTGTTTCTCGCAGATTTTGCAGATTACGCAGATTAAATTAGGAATAATTATCCGCACAAATCAGTTTAAATCTTTTTAAATCTACGGGAAAAAATTAAACATACAGAAACATAGATTATAAAAAAGCCCTGATTAAAGGATTTTTGTTTCACGTAGATTTTGCAGATTACGCAGATTAAATTTGGAATAATTATCCGCACAGATCAGTTTAAATCTTTTTAAATCTGCGAGAAAAAATTAACACCTAGAAACATCATTTTTATATCTAAAACAAACCAAAAATTTATATTTCGATTTGTCTAAATCTGAATTTGCAATTTGGAATTTTAATATTGGAATTTGCCCAAAGGTCAATCGTTTTTATAATTATCATTTACCGCAAAAAGAATGACTATCTTTGCACGGAAATTTACAAAATGAAAGAAATAGACAATTCCGAAAAAAACAATTTACATCCTCGAAATCTTCATCGATCCCGTTATGATTTTGAACTTCTGATCGCAAATTGTCCCGAATTAAAAGGCTACGTTGCCATAAATATTCACGGAATTGAAACCATTGATTTCAGTAATCCTCTTGCGGTAAAAGCGCTTAACAAAGCATTATTACAAACGTATTACGACATACAAAACTGGGATATTCCTAAAAATTATCTTTGTCCGCCAATTCCCGGAAGAACAGATTATATCCATTATTTAGCCGATTTACTTGGTGAAACCAACAACGGAATTATTCCGCAAGGATCTTCAGTTTTAGGTTTGGACATTGGAACAGGCGCTAATTGTATTTATCCTATTTTAGGAAATGCAATTTATGATTGGAGTTTCGTAGGAACAGATATTGATGAAAATGCGATAGAAAATTGCAGTAAAATTATCGAAGCAAATCCAAAATTAGTTGACGCAATAAGTTTACAGCAACAAACCGAATCTCGTTTCATTTTCAAAAATATCATTACGCCCGAAGATCGTTTTACGTTCACAATGTGTAATCCCCCATTTCATTCTTCTGCCGAAGATGCGAATCAAAGTACCGTTCGTAAAGTTTCAAACTTAACGAAGGAAAGAAAAAAGGTAAATCCAGTCCTGAATTTTGGAGGTCACAACGCCGAATTATGGTGCGACGGCGGAGAAATTGGTTTTGTTACCCAAATGATTTACGAAAGCTCAAAATTTGCAATGCAATGTTTGTGGTTCACCACTTTAGTTTCAAAAAGAGAAAACCTTTCAAGCATTTACAAAACACTAAATAAAGTAAATGCATCTTCAATAAAAACAATCGATATGGCTCAAGGCCAAAAAACAAGCCGAATCGTTGCCTGGACATTTTTAAGTGAAAGCCAACAAAAAGCCTGGAAGTTTTTAGAATCATAAATGTTATTTTTATTTATTGTTTTTTGTAACTTCGTGTAAATTATATTACTATGAATACTCTTGAACTTAAAAATATTTTGATTTCTGAAATTTCAAAAATTGATGACGAATCATTTTTATCTGCTTTAAAAACTATCTTAGACAGTCGTAGCAATTCTTCAAAGAGTTATTTGACTAAGTATAACGAAGAACTAAAAGTTGCTGAAGAAGAGATTGAAAATGGAAATTATTATTCTCACAAAGAGGTTATGGATAAAATTGAGCAATGGAAAAAGAAATAATTTGGTCAATTATTGCTCAAAATCAGCTTGAAAAAATTTATTTTTACTTATTAAAAAAATCCAAAACTGAGCGCATTCCAGTTAAAATTATTGATTCAATTACTAATTCAGTTACTATATTGATCAAAAATTGGGAAATCTATGAATTAGATGAAATGAAAATATCAAATAATGGTAATTATAGAGCTTTCGAAATTTCTAACTATCGAATATCCTACAGAATTACTTCTAAAACAATCCAAATTTTAAGAATAAGACATACAAGTCGAAATCCAAAAGTCTTATAATTATGATACTTTAAAATAAAATTCTGATACTTTATCCGTGCGTAATTTCCGTACCTTTAAAGTAAATTGAATTTTATACTATGCCAAAAATATACTTTAGAATACTACTATTACTTTTACTGACAGGTTGCTCGTCTACTAAAAAAGTCAAATTTGACGATTACGTTTTTAAAACAAAAAGCGAAAAACAGGCATATATAAATTCATACGACAAATCCCTAAAACTTTGGGACATTCCGTATTCCGAAGAAAATGTAAAAACCACTTACGGAATAGCTCACGTTATTATGTCTGGTCCAAAAAACGGAAAAGATTTAGTTTTACTCCACGGAATGGACGCCAGTTCAACAATGTGGTTTCCTAATATTAAACCTTTAGCCAAAAATCATCGCATTTATGCAATTGATTTCATGATGGAACCCGGAAAATCTACATTGACATCAAAACCACTTTCATCAGAAGAAATCGTGCTTTTATATAATGAAGTTTTTGATCATTATAAATTAAAGAAATTTGATATTGTGGGAGCTTCTCGTGGCGGTTGGATTGCTACTTTATTAGCAACCAAAAAAGGAAATTCAATTGATAAGGTAGTTTTATTAAGTCCCGCTCAAACTTTTAAATTTATAGATAAAGTTGGCAAAACAACTTCTGCCTTAATGCTGAAACTTTTTCCGAGCGAAAAGAAATTCGGAAAAACATTAAAAACATTTTCAACACATCCTGAAAAAATTAGTCCTATTTATAAAAGACAATTTTATCTGGCCAATAAATATGCTAAATCTAATTCAAGTATGCTCAAAATGCATCCTTTTTCAGACGATGAATTAAAGTCGATTACAAATCCCGTTTTAGTTTTAATTGGTGATAATGATGTCATTAATTCAGAAGAAAGTTTAGAAAGAGCTAAGAAATATTTAATCAACAGCAAAACTCAAATGATAAAAGATGCAGGACATTTTTTAACTATCGATCAACCAAAAGTAGTGAATGATGCGATGATCAATTTTTTAGAATGATTTTTTTTCGCCATGAATTTTCTCGAATGATTTAAAATTGATTTTATAAATTCATAATCAATAATATGATTCTTAAATTCTATTTTTTATAAAATTCGGGCGATTCGTGTAATTCGTGGCAATCCTTTTTTATAGAATTCAAACTTTGTATCTTTACAAAACAAATTTTTCATTCAAATGAATTTCCAGGTATTCTCAGATTATAGTCCAAAAGGCGATCAGCCACAAGCCATCGAAAAACTATCGCAAGGTATTGTTGATGGTGAAAAATATCAGACCTTATTAGGAGTTACAGGTTCCGGAAAAACATTTACAGTTGCCAATGTGATTCAGGAAGTTCAGCGACCAACTTTGGTTTTGGCTCATAATAAGACATTGGCTGCACAATTGTATTCGGAATTCAAGCAATTTTTCCCGAATAATGCAGTAGAATATTTCGTTTCGTACTACGATTATTACCAACCTGAAGCTTTTATGCCTGTTACAGGAGTTTTTATCGAGAAAGATTTATCTATCAATGAAGAACTGGAAAAGATGCGTTTAAGCACAACTTCTTCCCTGCTTTCAGGTCGTCGCGACATTTTAGTTGTGGCTTCGGTTTCGTGTTTGTATGGTATTGGAAATCCCGTTGAATTTAAGAAAAACGTAATCGAAATTGCAAGAGATCAGGTAATTTCAAGAACTAAATTATTACATAGCTTAGTTCAGAGTTTATACGCCAGAACTGAAGCCGATTTCACTCCCGGAACTTTTAGAATTAAAGGTGATACGGTTGAAGTTTATCCAAGTTATGCCGATGATGCTTATAGAATTCACTTTTTTGGAGACGAAATTGAAGAGATTGAATCCTTTGACGCCAAGACTTCACAAGTTATTGAAAAGTTTAAAAAACTAACCATTTATCCCGCCAATATGTTTGTAACTTCTCCGGAAGTTTTACAAGGTGCAATTTGGGAAATTCAGCAGGATTTAGTCAAACAAGTTGATTATTTTAAAGAAACAGGAAAACATCTGGAAGCAAAACGTCTGGAAGAACGTACCAATTTCGACTTAGAAATGATTCGGGAATTGGGATATTGCTCCGGAATTGAAAACTATTCAAGATATCTTGACGGAAGACTTCCGGGAACAAGACCTTTCTGTTTATTAGATTATTTTCCCAGCGACTTTTTAATGGTAGTTGACGAAAGTCACGTAACCGTTTCACAGGTTCATGCTATGTATGGAGGCGATCGAAGCCGTAAAGAAAATTTGGTGGAATATGGTTTCCGTTTACCTGCCGCAATGGACAACAGACCGCTAAAATTTGAAGAATTTGAAGCTTTGCAAAATCAGGTTATTTATGTTTCTGCAACTCCGGCAGATTATGAATTGCAAAAAACGGATGGAGTTTATGTCGAGCAAATTATTCGTCCAACAGGATTATTAGATCCAACTATTGAGGTTCGCCCGAGTTTGAATCAGATTGATGATTTAATCGAAGAAATCCACGTTCGTTGTGAACTCGACGAAAGAGTTTTAGTTACGACTCTGACCAAAAGAATGGCAGAAGAATTAGCCAAATATTTAACTAAAGTGAATATTCGTTGCCGTTATATCCATTCTGAAGTGGATACTTTAGAGCGTATTGAAATTATGCAGGATTTACGAAAAGGTATTTTTGATGTTTTAATTGGAGTAAATTTACTTCGTGAAGGACTTGATTTACCTGAAGTTTCGCTTGTTGCCATTTTAGATGCTGATAAGGAAGGTTTTCTACGTAATCACAGATCTTTAACGCAAACTATTGGTCGTGCGGCAAGAAATTTAAACGGAAAAGCGATTTTGTATGCCGATAAAATTACGGCGAGTATGCAAAGAACAATGGATGAAACAGATTATCGCAGAACCAAACAGATTAATTATAATACTGAACACGGAATTACGCCTCAGGCCTTGAACAAAAAAATCGAAAGTGCTTTTACTAAAAATCCTTTGGTTGAATATGAATTAGGACATACTTTATCTGCTGCTGCCGAACCAGAAACGGCTTATTTATCTAAAGCAGAATTGGAAAAAATGATTCGTGAAAAACGAAAATCAATGGAGAAAGCGGCAAAAGAACTGGACTTTTTACAAGCGGCAAAATTACGTGATGATATCAAAAAACTACAGGAACAATTGGCTTAAAAAAAAAATCAATTAACTAAGATGGTTTTATATATTTACGTTTAAAAACTCACCTGATACTTCTGGTATTTTAAACTAAATAATTTATGAATAAAAGATTTATCTTACTTACTACTTCTTTTCTAGGTTCTATAATTTCTCTTTCAGGACAAAGTAAACCACAGCCAGCACCGGAAGTAATTGCTACCGACGATTATTTTGGAAAAACCATATCTGATCCTTATCGTTATCTCGAAAATCTTAACGATTCTAAAGTGATCGACTGGATGAAGAGCAATGCTGACTATGCTCACGAGAAATTAAACGAAATTCCAGAACGTGAAAACTTAATACGAACATTAAGAGAACTGGATTCCAGAAGAGAAAGTGTAATTTCTAGTTTGCAGATAACCAAAAATAATACGTACTTCTATTTAAAACGAAATGCTAATGAGGAAAATCCTAAATTATATTACAGACAAGGATTTGAGGGAACCGAGAAACTGCTTTTTGATCCCCTGACTTACAAAAAAACTAATGCTGTTACTTATAATATAAGTACAATTCGCCCAAATATTGAAGGAGATAAAGTTGCTATTGAAGTTTCTCCAAACGGATCCGAAAGCAGCGATATGTTTATAATTGATATTACCGGTAAAATATATCCTGAAGTATTTGATAAATGCGGATATAGCTATGCTTCCTGGATGCCTGACGGAAATTCATTTACTTTTACAAGAAAAAATTCATCTGATGTTACAGATCTAAATAGATCATTAAACAACAAAGTTTATTATCATAAATTAGGTCAAACTGAAAAAGAAGACATTGAATTTCTTTCTAATACTACCAATCCGGAACTTAATATTGGTCCTGAAGAAAGTCCATATAATTTTTATCATGAAAATTCAAATAGAAACTATGCTCTGATTCGTACTGTAGACAATAGAATTATACTCTACACCAGCAAATTCAAGAATAATTTCTCTCCAACAAGCTGGACAAGTTTGGTCAGTAAAAAAGATGAAGTTGTTAATTATCTGCATGATAAAGATTTTATCTATTATCTAACTTTTAAGAATGCCTCTAACTTCAAAATCATCAAGGTACCTCTTTCAAATCCTGGAATAGAAAACGCCGTAACAATAGTTAAAGAACCTAAAAATGGCAACATTACAAATTTTGATCTCACAAAAGATGGTTTGTATTATTCAATTACAGAAAATGGTGTTGAGGCAAAAGTGTATTTCCTGGCAAAAAATAAAACGAATCCGGTTGAATTAAAATTACCTTTTCAGTCAGGTTCAGTATCTTTTTCAGCTCCAAATGAAAACAAAAGTGATATCTGGATGACATTCTCAGGCTGGACTTCTCAGTCTAAAAGATATTTATATAATCCATCAGCCAATACATTTACTTTCCAGCCTTTAACAAAATCTATCGAATATCCAGAATTTAAAGACATAGTTTCAAAAGAAATTATGATTCCTTCATACGACGGTGTTATGGTTCCTGTTTCAATTATTTATGACAAAAACACCAAACTAAATGGAGATAATCCTGCACTTATATTAGGATATGGATCTTACGGAACTTCTATTGAACCTTATTTTAGTCCTGGAAGGCTTTTACCTTATTGTCTTTATGGTGGTATTTATGTTGTAGCTCACGTTAGAGGTGGCGGAGAGTTAGGAGAAACCTGGCATAAAGAGGGTTTCAAAGAAACTAAGCCAAATACCTGGAAGGATCTGATCGCAACAACAGAATACTTGATTAATCAAAAATATACTACAGCAAAAAAAGTTGCAATTCGCAGCTACAGCGCAGGCGGAATACTAATAGGAAGGGCAATTACTGAACGTCCGGATTTATTTGCTGCATCAATAATTGACGCAGGTTCATTAAATGCGATTCGGTCAGAAATTCAATCTAACGGACCAGCCAATATTCCTGAATTTGGCACAGTTAAAGATCCAGCAGATTTTAAAGCTTTATTAGAAATGGATGCTTATCATCATATTAAAAAAGGAACTTCATATCCAGCAACCTTAATCACAGCTGGAATTAATGATCCTCGTGTCACTGCGTGGGAACCAGCAAAATTTGCTGCATTTCTCCAAAACGCTAATACATCCGACAAACCAATACTCTTTTTTACAGATTTTGAGGCTGGACACGGAATAGGTAATAGCAGTACAAAAAATATAGAAATTTCGGCAAATATAATTAGTTTCGCTTACTCCAATACAGGACATCCAAAATTTCAACCTTCAAAAAAAATAAAACCTTAATATTAAAAAGGACTGTATCATACAGTCCTTTTCTATTTTAGTTATGTTGTTCCTGAAAAACCTTCAATAAAACATTCGGATCAATTATTGCGTTTGGCGCTTTTTTCATTAAATCTAAAACACGTTTGGTCGCATTTGGATTCAGTCCCATTTCAATTGCAATTTGCTGAATGGCTTTGGCTTCTTTTTCATGCAAAATACCGTCGCAATACATAATCAGAGCCAATCTGTAAAATTGTTGAATACGCTGAAACTCAGATTTTATAATCGAATTTGTACTTTCCTGATGAAATAAATCGCGAAAAACACTCAACTCAATACTTAATTCCTGCGCAACCAGCCACAAAAAATCATACTCTCGTTTATGCAATTGCCCATCAACGGTAGAAAAAGCAATCATTTCTAAAAGTAAACTTCTCTTTTCTGTTTCGGTATTCATCAATTTATTATTTTTAGCTAAAATATTGTTTTTAAATCTAAAACGCAACAGAAGTCATGATTAGAGGATTCTTCTTTTTTATATTGCTTTGGATCACTGTTGCAAGCGCGCAAGAAAGTACGGCTTCAAAAAACGTATCCACTTTTACGATTGAAGCGCCTCAATTAAAAACGACTAAAAAAATCTGGATTTACCTTCCTAAAGATTATTCGGCTACAGCCAAAAAATATAGCGTGATTTATATGCACGATGCTCAAAATTTATTCGATTCCAAAACCTCTTATTCCGGTGAATGGAATGTAGACGAAAAATTGGATAGTTTGAAAGCGCAGGTTATTGTCGTAGGAATTGAACATGGAAATGACAAACGTATGGACGAATTAACGCCGTACAAAAATGAAAAATACGGTGGCGGAAATGGCAATAATTATCTTGATTTTATTGTAAAAACATTAAAACCTTATATCGATACAAATTACAGAACTAAACCAAAAGCCAAAAACACTATTATTATGGGAAGTTCGCTTGGAGGATTAGTTTCGTATTATGCTATTTTAAAATATCCCGAAATATTTGGAAAAGCAGGCGTTTTTTCACCTTCATTTTGGTTTTCGAATGACATTTATACGTTAACAGAGAAAACTCCAAAAATCAAAACCAAGATTTATTTTTTATGTGGAGACAAAGAAAGTGATGATATGGTAAAAGATATGACTAAAATGGAACGTTTATTAGATACAAAACGTTGTTATTGTTTGCGTCTTACCAAATCGAAAATTGTAAAAGGCGGAGAACATAACGAAAAACTCTGGCGGGATGGTTTTGTAAAAGCGATTCTTTGGCTGGGTTATTAAATTAAAAAACAATCAGATTATGGAATTAATTTTAAGAGAATACAATTTAAAACTAAAACACACTTTTACTATTTCCAGAGAATCGATTGATTTTCAGCCATCGCTGATTGTCGAACTTAAAAGTGATGGTTTTTCAGGTTTTGGAGAAGCAACTTCAAATCCTTATTACAAAACAACGGTTCCGGTAATGATGCAGGATTTAGAAAAAATCAGAAGCATTATTGAAACTACCGAGAATGAAACTCCTGATGAATTTTGGGCAAAAATCTACCCGTATTTAAAAGGTGATATGTTTGCTTTGTGCGCTTTAGATCTCGCTTATAATGATTTGTATGCACGCAAAAAAGGCAAAAAATTATATGACTTATGGAATTATTCTATCGATAATAATCCGCTTACAGATTATACAATTGGGATTGCTTCTATAGAAAAAATGGTTTCGAAAATGCAGGAACTTCCCTGGCCTATTTATAAAATAAAACTGGGAACAAAAGAAGATATTGCGATTGTAAAAGAACTTCGAAAACATACAAATGCTATTTTTAGAATCGATGCGAATTGCGGCTGGAACGTTGAGGAAACGATTAATAATGCCATTGAACTAAAAAAACTTGGCGTTGAATTTCTGGAACAACCTATGAAAGCCGATAATTGGGAAGCCCATAAAGAGGTTTTCAAACATTCGGTTTTGCCTATAATTGCCGATGAAAGCTGTATTATTGAAGAAGATGTAGCAAAATGTTTCAACCATTTTCATGGCGTAAATGTAAAATTGGTAAAGTGTGGCGGATTAACTCCCGGAAAACGAATGATTGAAGAAGCCAAAAAATTGGGATTAAAAACTATGGTGGGCTGTATGACGGAATCAACGGTGGGAATATCTGCAATTGCGCATTTATTACCACAATTAGATTATGTTGATATGGATGGTGCGTTACTTTTAGCCCAAGATATCGCAACTGGCGTAACAATAAAAAATGGCGTTATTCATTATTCTGATTTGAACGGAACCGGAGTTACTTTAATCTAAAACTATGAATGTCAATCAGTTTCCGGATAGAATTATTGAGATTAACCAGGAACATTATTTGTATTTTGGAGGAACGGCTTATTTGGGATTGCCTACAAATAAAAATTTTCAGGAATTGGTGATTAAAAACATTCGACAATGGGGAACTACTTACGGAAGTTCCAGAAGTGCCAATATAAAATTAACGGCTTATGAAAATGGTGAGAATTTTTTAGCCAATTATATAAAAGCCGAAAGCACCGTTACGGTTTCGTCCGGAATGCTCGCAGGGAAATTAGTGATCGATCAACTGAAAAAACAAACAAATTCTTTTTTTCATTTCCCAAATAATCACACAGCAATTCAGACTAATGAGAGTTTGCCGATATTTATAAATGACCAAATAAATCCACGTTTATTAGATTCTAAATTTGAAAAAATTACGGTTTTGACCGATGGCGTTTCCGGTTTTCAAACTAAGGCTGTTGATTTATCTATTTTAAAGGAAATCACGAATCATAAAGAAATCACTTTACTTATTGATGAATCGCATTCTTTTGGGATATTAGGAAAAAATGGTTCTGGAATTTACTCGGAAATTGATCTTCCCATAAAAAGAAAAATCATGATTTCGTCTTTAGGAAAAGCGTTTGGCTTAAACGGTGGTGTTATTGCAAGTGATGCTTTATTTATCAACCAAATAAAGGAAATGGATATTTTTATTTCTGCTGCCGGAATGAATCCTGCTTTTGTTCAGACTCTTGCTGATGCTTCAGAAATATATAAATTACAACATCAAAAATTGATTGAAAATCTGAATTATATTGATCAAACGTTAATCAAAAATGACAACATAAAATTTGATAAATCCTATCCTTTAATTTATTTGGAAGATGAAAATTTGATTGAATTATTAAAAGAAAACAAAATCATTATCGCCAGTTTTAAATATCAGTCAAACTCCAAAAACTTAAACCGAATCGTAATTACTGCAAATCATCTTAGGGAAGATTTAGATAAATTAGTAAATATCTTAAACGATTAATAGTTTCAATGCAAAGTAAAGGTAGCCACGAATTACACTAATTTTCACGAATTAAATTTTAAACGCAACGCAATTAGTGAAAATTTGTGCAATTCGTGGCAAAAAACCTTTCGCTCACTTCAATAAATTGTAATCAAATTAGTTTTAAAACGTACCTTTGTAAAAAATAAGCGCATAGTTGTAATTCACACGAAAGAGGAATCTTCGTTGGTTGCTCACATTGCGGAGATTCCTCCTTCGTCGGAATGACAAAGATTGTGGAACCTGAAACTTGAAACAAATTGAAATTAAAAAACAAAAAATGACGAATAACGATATCCTAAAAAAACTTCGCGTGGCTTTGATGCTCCGTGACGACCAAATAGTTGAAATTTTAGAATTAGTAGATTTTAGAATTACAAAATCAGAATTGGGAGCTTTTTTTAGAGCCGAAGATCATGAAAATTACATGGAATGTGGTGATCAGGTTTTGCGTAATTTCTTAAACGGATTGGTAATTCATTTAAGAGGAACGAAAGAAAATCCTAAAAACCCTAACGATGTTTTAGCAAAACATAAAGCCGAAATCCCTAAGAAAGATAGCACTAAAGAAAGACCTGAATTTAAAGCAAGTGCAAAAGATGCTGAAAAAGGAAGAGGTGATAAAGCTCCTTCTAAATCTGGTCCTGCTGCTAAAAAACCTTTCAAGAAAAACAACACGAAAACGGCTCCTAAAGTACAGGTTGTAGAAAAAGTGATTTACAAAAACGGTAAAGGTAAAAAATCGTAAATATACATTGCTTAGACGCACTGCAAAAATTTAACTGCAGAGCACGCAAAGATTTTTTAAACGCAAAGTTCGCAAAGCTATATTGATAAAGCTTTGCGAACTTTGCGTTTATAATCGTAATCCAAGACAAAAATTCTTTCGTACTTTGCGTTAAATCATCATCTCCAAAACACAATAATATTTATATCTTATTCTGATCAATACGATCAAAAAAAGCATCTTTAAAAGTCGCTCCAATTGGCAATTCTTTTGCATTGATAAAAACCGAAAAACTATCTGTGGATTCTATTTGTTTTAATGCAACGACAAAAGATTTATGGATTTGAATAAAATCTTTTTCGGGCAATGATTCGATTACATTTTTTAAAGATGAATGTGTGATAATTTGCTGTTTATGAGTATGAATACAAACATAATTCTGAAGACTTTCTACGTACAAAATATCTTCTAAAAGCAACTTCTGAAATTTATTTTTACCATCTGTTTTAATAAAAATAAAATCAGATGAATTACTTGTTGCAACTTCGGTTTTTGATTCAGAATTTAGTTTTGAAACTGCTTGGTAAAAACGTTCAAAAGCAATTGGTTTTAGTAAATAATCAATCGCATTTAACTCAAATCCTTCTAATGCAAAATCAGGATATGCCGTTGTAAAAATGACTTTAATATCTTTAGAAATGATTCGGGAAATTTGTAAACCCGTTAATTGCGGCATTTGAATATCCAGAAAAATAACATCGACACTTTGTGTGTTTAGAAACTCTAATGCTTTTAATGAATCATTAAAAACACCCACTTTTTCCAGAAAAGAGACTTTTTCGATATAATTTTCAAGGATTCTGGTTGCTGGCGGTTCATCATCAACAATGATACATTTAAACTTCATTTTCTATTTATTTAATGGAATTTTCAAATACGTTTTAAAGGTATTGTTTTCTGTGGTTTTTTCGAGTAGAAAATGATTTTGATAAGCATATTCTAAACGTTTGGTCAGATTGTCAAAACCAATTCCGGTTGATGAATAATTTTCGCCTTCAACATTATAATTAAAGGTTGATAGTTCTAAAAAGTCATCTTTTATTTTGATCGAAATAATGGCTTTTTCTGATGGATTATTTAGTTTTCCGTGTTTGAAAACATTTTCGATAAAATGGATCAAAGCTGACGGAATGATTTTTTCATTTGAATAATTCCCTTCTATTTCAAAGTCTAAATAAAGCTGATCTTCAAAGCGTTTCTTCTGCAAATGAATATAATTTTCGACAAACTGAATTTCCTTTGAAAGGAAAACCTCTTCTTTATCGGTTTCTGTAATTACGTATCGAAGCAAATCTGAAAGTACTAAAATATCCGAAGCCATTTTATCATCTTTCAAAATCAACTGGCTATAAAACGAATTAAGCGTATTGAACAAAAAATGCGGACTTACTTGTGATTTGAGCATTTGCAATTCGGCTTTTTTATTTTCTAAAATCAATTGCTGATTTTGCTTGTATGTATCCTGAAATTGCCAAAACAAATAGCTCAAAACACTTAAAATAATCGCCGGTAACCCGAAGAAAAAATTGTCACGAATATAATACGTTACTTCTCTTGTTCTTTCGGCATAATTATGAATTCCGGTAATTTCAAAAACTACAACTTCCTGCAAAAAATAGCGAACTCCTGCAAAAATCAATAATGAAACCGGAATACTTAATATGTAGAATACTATTTTCTTTTTATTAAAAAACAAATCATAAAAAGTATAAAAATTAAGAGTATAAACGATAAAAACAGACAGCACGAAAGTCACATTAAACGAGAAATACATCGTACTAAAAACAAAGCTCATTTCGCGATTATTTACTCCAATATCCCAAAGATAAAAAGTTACAAATAGTCCCAAAAAAAGGATGATATGATAATAGAAAGGAATTTTAAGCTTCATAATAATGTGGTTAATACTTCAAAAATACAACTATGACTTTACATGAATACTACGTTTATACAAAACATCAATTTTATGGGATGAACTATCAAAAACAGTACACGAAATTTTTCAGCAGCAAATTTTGAATGTTGGTGCTTTGGAATTTGGTGTTCATCAAAAAGTAAAAATTGACCTTAAAAGCTACTATACATTTGTCATGAATTTAAAACAAATCATCATGAAAAAAATCGCTTTACTATTTCTTTTTACAATTGCTTTCAACGCTGTTTCTGCTCAATCAAAAAAGAAACAAATTTTATTACTTGGAACTTTCCATTTTGAAAATCCGGGACTTGATGTTGCTAAAGTAAATACGTTTAATGTTATGTCAGACAAGAGCCAGAAAGAGTTGGAGAACATCACGAATAAAATCAAAAAGTTTGGACCGGATAAAATTTTCGTAGAATGGAACTATGAGAAACAAGCAAAACTAGATAAATTCTACAATAAAAATACGGATAGTTTACTTCATAAAGATGCTGACGAAATTGTTCAGCTTGCATTAAGATCAGCAAAGAAATTAGATCATAAACAACTTTACGCAATTGATTACAACAACACTGACTTTCCTTATGATAGTTTGGTAAAAGGAATGACAGCAGCAGGTCAGTTTGATTTGATAAAAAGAAATGAAGAGACGATGAAACATTATGAAACAGATCAAAATGCAAAAATTGCTAAATATTCCTTAACCGAATTGCTTATGGATATTAATACAAAAGCATCAAATGAAGATAATATTAGCTGGTATCTTGAAACAGCTATTAAGGGCGGAAAAACGGATAATTTCGTGGGTGCTTATTTGGTTTCAGAATGGTATAGAAGAAATCTTTATATGTATGCTTTAATTCAGAAATTAACTGAAAGCAAAGACGATAAAATAATGGTTTTATTGGGAGCGGGACATACAGCAATGATTAGAGAATTTGTGGAACATAATCCTGAATTTGAAATTGTAGAATTGGCAACAGTTTTGAAGTAATTTAACTACAAGATATTTTTTACCGCAAAGCGCGCAAAAGTTTTTTTATATTATTTTAACGCATAAAAAGCGCAAGATCGCAAAGCT
>NZ_JAYSPC010000179.1:0-3189 GCF_043722275.1 Flavobacterium sp.
ATTTTAGAAAACGGAAGTGGTTTTTTTAGAATTGGTGGGTCAATATTAATGTCAATCTCTTCAAAGAAATTAACCGCCCGAAGTGGAATCATTTTATTAGAATGTTTGTATTTAGTTTCATAAAATCCTAACATTTGATTTAACGAAAAATGTTCGAGTAAAAAATAGATGTCAATAAAATCCTTTACTCTTTTGCCCGAATTTATTATTGCATTTAACTTCATTGCGGCTATATCTTCCAAAGAAAGATAGGAAATTCCTTCTTCAGAAATCGGCTCGTTTAATAATGGATAATTATGACGTATAAAGTCGGTTTTTATCTCATTTATGGCGCATATTATTGTATTTCTCCTATTATAAACTAGATTTATTTTATATTTCTCGGAAAGATTTTCAATCAATTGAGCATCATCAAATTCGTCTTGAGTAAATAAATCAATATCAATCGAATTACGATGCCCTAATTTTAAAGCTAAAGCTGTTCCGCCAACCAAATAAAATCCTTTTAAAAAATCCAAAGATTGCAATTCTTGAATTAAAGTAAATGTTTCTGGTTTGATTATAAATGGGTCTTTACACAGCATAAAGCATATCTGAATTTAAAAAGAATTTACTAAAATCTTTATCTCTTTTGTCTAATTGCGCAGACCATTCTATGGTTTCTAAAATTTTTTCTAATGAATAATACCCCATCATTTCTTTCCAATCATTTATAGTTCCCATTTGTAAAATACGCTCAATAACAATCTTGTACGATTTGTCGTAGTTAAAGGTTTCTAAATCGTATTCCCATAGTAGAAACGCTGGAATATTTGGCTTTTTATTCTTTTTCATATATGCAAAAGTTATTTATCAGAGGTCATATATGGTATCGCTTTTATTTATAGGTGTTTGCCTGCTCAAACGGCTTGTTAATGGCGATTTCATAGCTACACAAATTTAAGCATTCTAAACCTAAATATCAATTTTTTCTATTTAAAGATTTGTTATAAAAATGGCTTCAATTATGCAAAAAGGTTTTTATGCACTATCTTTGTGCTTTATTTAGACAAAATCAATATAAGCTATGATACAAGTTTCTGAATCTGCAAGCAAAAAAATTGTCGATATGATGAAAGACGATGGTTTTGACGCATCACAAGATTACGTGCGAGTAGGCGTAAAATCTGGTGGTTGCTCGGGATTGTCGTATGATTTAACTTTTGACAAACAAATAGGCGAAAACGACAAAGTTTTTGAAGATAATAATATAAAAATTGCCGTTGAAAAAAAATCATTCCTCTATCTCGCAGGAACAATTTTAGAATTCTCTGGTGGTTTAAACGGAAAAGGATTTGTATTTAACAATCCAAACGCGAGTAGAACCTGCGGTTGCGGCGAGAGTTTTTCCTTATAAAACAACCCTTTCAGG
The DNA here is from genome assembly GCF_043722275.1 of Flavobacterium sp. Taxonomy (GTDB): domain Bacteria; phylum Bacteroidota; class Bacteroidia; order Flavobacteriales; family Flavobacteriaceae; genus Flavobacterium. The sequence goes on from NZ_JAYSPC010000179.1 coordinate 1,412, forward strand.
GTTTAAAACCCTGAAAGGGTTAAATAAAATTAAAAAATGTCAAAATACACCGAGGACGATTTAAAAATCGAACTAGAAAACAAAGAATACGAATACGGATTTTACACTGATATTGAATCAGACACGTTTCCTATTGGTTTAAACGAAGATATTGTTCGTGCCATTTCACACCGAAAAGAAGAACCACAATGGATGACCGATTGGCGTATCGAAGCATTTCGAGCTTGGGAACAAATGACAGAGCCAGAATGGGCAAACGTACATTACGAAAAACCAGATTTTCAAGCTATTTCTTATTATTCTGCACCAAAAGCAATAGATCCCAATAAATCATTAGACGATGTAGATCCAGAACTTTTAGAAATGTATAAAAAGTTAGGAATATCCGTCGATGAACAAAAAATGATGAACAATGTTGCTATGGATATTGTAGTCGATTCCGTTTCGGTAGCGACAACATTCAAAAAAACATTGGGCGAAAAAGGAATTATATTCATGAGTATTTCCGAAGCAATTAAAGAACATCCTGAACTGGTAAAAAAATATTTAGGCACAATTGTTCCTCAAAAAGACAATTTTTACGCCGCATTGAACTCCGCTGTTTTCTCTGATGGAAGTTTTTGTTACATTCCCAAAGGCGTTCGTTGCCCAATGGAACTTTCTACTTATTTCCGAATTAATCAAGCGGGAACAGGACAATTTGAAAGAACATTACTGATTGCTGATGAAGGTAGTTATGTGAGTTATCTTGAAGGTTGCACTGCTCCAAGTCGTGATGAAAACCAATTGCATGCAGCGGTTGTTGAACTTATCGCTTTAGAGAATGCCGAAATAAAATATTCGACCGTACAAAACTGGTATCCTGGAAACAAGGAAGGAAAAGGCGGCGTTTTCAACTTTGTAACCAAAAGAGGTTTGTGCGAGAAAAATGCAAAAATTTCATGGACACAAGTAGAAACTGGTTCGGCAGTAACCTGGAAATATCCTTCTTGTATTTTAAAAGGTGACAATTCAGTGGGTGAATTTTATTCGATTGCTGTAACCAATAACTTTCAACAAGCCGATACAGGAACCAAAATGATTCACCTTGGTAAAAACACCAAATCGACCATAATTTCTAAAGGAATTTCGGCAGGAAAATCACACAATAGTTATCGTGGTTTGGTTAAAATTAGTCCAAATGCCGATAATGCTAGGAATTTTTCGCAATGCGACTCGCTTTTAATGGGAAACAATTGCAGCGCCAATACTTTTCCGTATATCGAAAGTAAAAATCCTTCGGCCAAAATTGAGCATGAAGCCACTACGAGTAAAATTGGCGAAGACCAAGTTTTTTATTGCAATCAACGTGGCATTCCAACCGAAAAAGCCATTGCTTTAATCGTTAACGGATTTAGTAAAGAAGTATTGAATAAACTACCGATGGAATTTGCTGTTGAAGCGCAGAAATTATTGGAAATATCACTTGAAGGTTCGGTAGGTTAATTTTTGTAAATTTGAATAAACACTATTAAATTACAATTGTTATGGAACTCATTTTAAAAAATGTTAAGAAAAAAGATTTACCAGTATTGAAATCATTGGCTAAATCATTGGGTTTTGAAATTGAAAAAGAAGACAAACCCTATAATCCAGAATTTGTAAAAGAAATTTTGGAGGCAGAACAAAGCTTAAAAAACGGTAAAGGAATTAAAATTAAATTAGAAGATTTGTGGAAGTAATTTATTCTGAAAAAGCTCAAAAAGACAGAGAATATTGGAAAAAATCTGGGAATAAGG
>NZ_JAYSPC010000180.1:0-8485 GCF_043722275.1 Flavobacterium sp.
TCCTCGATATTACGTCTCCCAAACCCGACAGGTTTTAAACCTGTCGGGTTTATCGTTGCGAAGACGCACTGCTGTGCGCCTCTACGATATTGAAACTTCAATATGTAATCAATAAAAAAATCTGCTTAAATCTGCAAAATCTGCGTGAAACAAAAAAAACTTTGCGACTTTGCGCGATTAATTTTTAACCTAATATCTTTATTTCCTTTTCAATATTCCTTCTAGCTTTCTCTTCATATAAATTCCTAAATTCATCAGTCTGAAAAATAAAATCATTCTCCAGAAAATGTTTCAAAGCCTTCGCTCTTCCGGGTTTATATAGAAAATCAGGATAAATGCGATATTCTTTCCGAATCTGTTCAAAATAGATTTTATAATCGTCCCCATCGCGGGCGAGAATCTTCAAATCAAAATCAATTAGCCAGTTAATATCTTCATTTATATTGTGTTGGTGAAGTTGCGTCGCACAAATTGCATCAAAAACCAATTGCGTATCAAATTGAATGTTTTCAGGTAAAATTGATAAAGCTAATTCGGCACTTTTAAGTTCATTATCTTTTTTGCTGCTTACATAAATGTAATCGTGATAAAAAATAGACAATAATATTTCGTTTGGCGATTTGAGTTTGTCGGAGTATGTTTCAAAACATTCAATCATATCATTTATATGCCTGAGATTATGATAATGTCTTGATTTTTTGGAATATGCCTTTTCTAAATCGAGCCAGTTTTTCTGAACGTCATTTGCTGAAAAGCTAATATTCGAAAGTAATTCAGAACAGATTTCTTTTAAATTCATATTGTTTTATTTAAATCTTATGTAAAGCTCCATTGAAGCGTAATATTTATAGCAATTTATTACATGAGGATCAAAAGCTCCAGCGGAGCGACACTTCAGCTTTTATGTTTACTCAATAAAATATGTCACCTTGGCTGGGGTTGTTGAAATGCTTTTGGTAAATAATTATATATATGTCGTCCCTCTGGGACTTTATTGGTTTTATCAAATTAAAAAAAAATCTATAAATGTGGTGTCTCCTGTGGGACTTTCACGATTTTGCTAAATAAATATTTACTCAAATATAGAATTCTTTTTTTACTGCGCAAAATAACTGCGTACTACTATTGAAATCTTTGCTCAAGAAATAAAACAGGTTCATTGAAATAAAAAATTGAGTTAACAAGGTCAAGTTTAAGTTACTTCGAAACACTTTCCAACGTATAAACTTATACCATTACCGGTTAACACAATTAAAATTGAAGCAGTAGCTCAGCGGTAGAGCAGGTAGTTTTGAAATTATTCTAAGAAGTTAATCAAAACTTACTTCGTACATTTCTAATATCCTGTTCATGGGTTCAAATCCCATCTGCTTTACTATTAATGGTCAATTAAAACTTACTTCCAGGTTCGATTCCTAACTTCCGAAAGGAAGTTGATGGTTATATAAGTTTTAAAATTATCATTAATAAAAATGAGGGTCAAGATTAACTTACTTCTTCGGGGAAACCCATCTGATAAAGAGTTCATCAATTACACTCAAATTTAAGGTCAAGTGTTTCTTACTTCAAAACTCTTTTAGGTAGAAACCAGAAACACAATTATCTAAATTTTTAAAATTAAAAAAATGAAAACAAAAGAATTATTAAAAATCAGTTTGCGTCAAAACGCCATTTTCGTTCCATCAGCAATGATTGCGAATGATATCAAAAATTTATCAGGAACAACATCGGTTTTAGTGGCCAATGTTTCAAAACTTGGATTTACATTTTCCGAATCGTTATTGCACGCTTTAAATAATGTAAACCCAAATTATAAAGTTGAGATTTTAGATGTTCTAAAAGAAGTTTTAGGAACAGATAAAAACTGGACGCGGTTAGTAAAAGAATGGAATATCCCAACCGGAGAATCTGTTTTAGATCATATTGCAACTTTTTTCGGAAACGTTTTTAAAACAAATAACGGGACAACTTTGCAATGCGGACACGTAATTCCGTACAATACTTTTCCTTTAGAACGATATAATGGTTGTCCGTTTTGCGGAACTCCGTTTGAATTTGGTAAAATCGAAAATTTCGGACAAGGAAGCAAATTAAAAGTATTGGATTTATGGTCAGAAAAAGAATTGGAAAATTTCTATAAATCATTATTGCAATCTAAAACCGCTTTAGACGCTACGCAAGCAGATAGTTTAAAAACAGTATTGAAATATTTGCCTTTGCCAAAAACCGATATTGCCATCAAGGAAACTTTGATGTTAGTGATCGATGTTTTAATTGAAGAAGGGAAAGCCGAAAACGCAGCTCAGTATTTTAAATCGCCAACGGATATTTTAAGATATTTATGGTTTAAGAATACAGGATTATTGCAAATCATCGAACCAAAAACTATCATTAAAAGAACATCAAAAAATGCTCAGCATTTTGCGAGTTTTCTCGATGCAAGTGCGCAATCTAAAATCGCGGCTACAAACGATTTGAAACTTAAATATTCAAGAAAGGAATGTTTAATGGTGGCGAATTGGTTGAATAATCTTGATATGGATGTAGAAACGATGTGCGAAATAATGCACCCAAAAAGAGGAATGTGGATTCGTTTTATCAGAGCGTTACGTTTAGCAGAATACAGCAAAAGGAAAGGCTTTGAAAAATTAGCTTTTTTAATGGATGTATTTTACAATCAGGTTTATGACGTTTGGCAAAGTAAAGTGAACTCTTCAAGATTGAAATTTGATGCCGATAAAACATTTGCATTATTAAAACAACGTCCGGGACTGTTTGCACGTTCTTTATTCTCGAATATGCTTTGGTTTGGAGCAGACGAAACTGTGGCACATTTTACGGAGATTATCGATAAAGTTCCGGCAAGATTGGTATTTACATTAAATATGTATGCTCAAAATTATTTTGATAAAAGATTCAAAGAAGCGTGAAACCTTTAGGCGGAACAAACAAACAAATTGCCCCAAATGCTTTATTGAATTTATACGACGAAGCACAATTAGAGGCGATGAAAAATCAAATCGAAGAATTGTGTTTATTAGCCATGAAAAAGAGATTTGCTGCAATTTCAAACACAAACAAAACGATTTATATCGATCCGCAATTGTTTAATATGCCGGTTTCTATAGGAGATCGAAGCGAAAATGTTCAGGATTTACCGGTTGCTTTAATGGGAACACGTTTCCCAATTGAAGGAAACGAAGTGCGTTTGTTCATGCAATGGGGTAAAGATTTACCGGCACAACATTTGGACATGGATTTAAGCTGCCATATTGCCTATGAAGATAAAGCTGATATATGTTCTTATAGCCGATTAGAAACAACAGGTTGTCAACATAGCGGTGATATCAGAAGTATTCCAAGTAAAATTGGAACGGCTGAATATATCAATATTAACATTGACGATTTGGCGAAAGCCAAAGCAAAATTTGTAACTTTTACCTGCAATGCTTTTAGCAACGGAAGTATCACGCCAAATCTTGTTGTAGGTTGGATGAACAGTAAATATCCGATGAAAATCTCCGAGAAAACTGGAGTTGCATACGATCCGTCATGTGTAGATCATCAGGTTCGTATTACGCAAGATGTTGCAAAAGGTTTGGTTTTTGGAGTGTTAAATGTAGTCAAAAGAGAAATCATTTGGTTAGAGATGACATTTGGAGGTCAGGTTGTTCAAGGTTTGGATTTTAAAGGAGTTCAGGCATTATTGACAAAACTAAGCAGCAAATTGAATATTGGTAGTTTGTTACAACTTAAAGCACAAGCACAAGGTTTAACAATCACCGAAGATCAAAATGCTGATGAGGTTTATGATGCAAAATGGGCGATAAACGCTGCGGCAGTTACGCAATTATTAATTGATTAAGGAGAAGGGGCAAAGGTTCAGAGGTGCATAGTTGCTAAGGTTCAAAGATACTAAGTTGCAAAGGGACAAAGGTTTATCGTAGAGGCGCACAGCAGTGCGTCTTCGCAAAGTTTTTTATTAAAGTAATTAACGCACTGGTTGTCATTTCGACAGAGGAGAAATCTCATCAAGTAGCTCGACAAAGATTAGCAATTCACTTTATGGTGATGGGCCATGTGATTTCTCCTCCGTAAATGACAAAAAATGAATGAAAATCATATTAATCATTTAATCTGTGGCTAAAAAAAACTTTGCACCTCTGCGACTTTGCGCGAAATTGCCCACCAGTTTTAAAAAAAAATATCTACGCAAAATAACTGCGCAGTAACTCTCAACCTTTGTACTATCAAAATAAAACAAACAAATGAAAACGCAAATAAACGGTACAGATATAATAGCTTTAGGATTTCCTGAAGGAAAAACAATAGGGATCGCATTAAAAATAAATAGTAAAAGACACGGATTAAAACGTGATGAAATGATAACCAATTTCAAGAACGTTTTAGCAACTCCGGAAAATTATATAGACGACGCTATTTTTAGCAAACTGGCAATTGCCTTAATCGAAAAAGCAAATGAAAAACCGGAAGATTTTATTGCCTTAAACCAAAATCCGAAAAAATATTCCGCTTACGGATTAGAAGGTATTGAGGACGGTGCGAGAAAACAAATGGAAGTTGCCATGCAATTGCCCGTTACCGTTGCAGGATCATTAATGCCAGATGCGCATCAAGGTTACGGATTGCCAATTGGTGGAGTTTTAGCGACTAAAAATGCGATAATTCCGTATGGTGTTGGAGTTGATATTGGTTGTCGAATGGCATTGTCGGTTTATGATATTGCGGAGGATTTTTACTTTGAAAACGAAGCTAAATTCAAAAAAGAATTAATTGCGAATTCCGTATTTGGAGCGGGACACGGATTTCGCGGACAATACAAATCAGATCATGGGGTTTTAGAAAACGATGCTTTTAATATGACTCCGTTTGTGAAGAATTTGAAAGATAAAGCCTGGTCGCAATTAGGATCTTCGGGTGGTGGAAATCACTTTGTAGAATTCGGAATCATGGAATTTGCAAAAGATGACGCGGTTTTGAATATCCCAAAAGGTAAATATGTGGCTTTGTTAACGCATTCAGGTTCACGCGGAATGGGCGCAACAATTGCCGGACATTACACAAAAATGGCGAAAGATGTTTGTAAACTTCCTGATGTGGCTAAAAATTTAGCGTATTTGGATATGAACACACAATTGGGTCAGGAATATTGGATGGCGATGAATTTGGCAGGAGATTACGCATCGGCTTGTCATGAGATTATTCATAACAAAATGGAACGCGCTTTGGGTGCAACTATTTTAGCAAAAGTAGAAAATCACCATAATTTTGCCTGGAAAGAAATTTGGAATGGCGAAGAGGTAATCGTACATAGAAAAGGCGCAACTCCGGCAGGAAAAGGCGTAATGGGAATCATTCCGGGAAGTATGACAGCGCCTGGATTTTTGGTGAGAGGAAAAGGCGAGGAGAACGCGATAAATTCGGCTTCACACGGAGCAGGAAGACAAATGAGCCGAACTCAAGCCATAAAAACAATCACAAAAACCGAAATGCAAACCATTTTAAGAGATCACGGCGTAACACTTATTGGCGCAGGTCTTGACGAAGCGCCAATGGCATATAAAGATATCAATCAGGTTATGGAAGCGCAACAGGATCTGGTTGATGTTGTTGCGAAGTTTACCCCAAAAATGGTAAGAATGGCAGATGACGGAAGTCGGGAAGATTAGTTTTTTAGAAGGTTCAAAGGTGCATAGGTTCAAAGTGACAAAGGTTAATTGTAGAGGCGGACAGTGCGTCTAACACAATGTTTGTAAAGGCTCAAAGAATTGAAAGGTTCAAAGCGACAAAGGTTAATCGTAGAGGCGCAAAGCAGTGCGTCTAACACAATGTTTGTAAAGGCTCAAAGAATTGAAAGGTTCAAAGCGACAAAGGTTAATCGTAGAGGCGCACAGCAGTGCATCTAACACAATGTTTGTAAAGGTTTATTCGCATTTTATTTCATTTCGACGCACGAGACCCGAGCGATAGCGAACAGACGAAGTAAATCATTAGAAGTTCGACAAAGATTGTCGATTCATTTTGTGGAGTATCAAGTGTGATTTCTCCTCTGTCGAAATGAAAAACTAAAAAATTTATGCCTTAGCGCAATGTCATTAAGTTAAGCTTTTAAAAAATAAAGTCATTGCAAATCAAATCCGTTTTTATCCGTGTTTTTACGAAGTAAATCTGTTTTATCCGCGTCAAAAATTAGATACTGATTTTACTGATTCGCTAACGCGAAAACGCTGATAAAAACGGATTTTTCTAATTATTTTCTTGATTAAACTGTTAAGTAATTTTATAGATTTCCCCTTAACTTAATGACATTGGCCTTAGCGCCTTAGTGGCAAATAAAATAATAACATACGATTCAAGAGCTAAAAAACTCAGAACCTTAGTCTCTTAGAATCTTAGCAACTTTAAAAAAAATGAATAAATACGAACGACTGAAAAAGGAATTAGAAACAGTCGGAAATGGAAAGATGAAAGCATTTGGAGACTCAATGCGACCAATTTTAAAAAGCGGAAGTCTCTTATCTTTCGAAAAAAGTGAAAATTACAATATTGGAGATATCGTATTCTGCAAAGTAAAAGGCAGATATATCGATGCTCATAAAATTATAAAAACAGATACCAATAAAGGTTTTCTAATCGCCAACAATCACGGATTCGAAAATGGCTGGACAAAAATAATCTACGGAAAAGTAATTGAGGTAGAATTTAAGAATCAGGTGATTTATGATAAGAGAGAGTAGATTAGAGAGTAAAGAGAATAGATTAGAGAGTAAAGAGAGTAGATTATCCTCATTTTATGTCATTTCGACAGAGGAGAAATCTCATTAAGAAGCTCGACAAAGATTGGCAATTCACTTTGCGGAATTTCGAGTGTGACTTACTTCGTCTGAGCTATCGTTCAGGTCTCCTCTGTCAAAATTACAAACTAAAAACTTTGCGACTTAGCGTCTTTGCGCGATTAAAAAACACACGAAGGATAAAAAAAACTTAGCACCTTAGTGACAAAAAATAATAATAACATAAAAATTCAAAGAGCTAAAAACTCAGAACCTTAGTCTCTTAGAGTCTTAGCAACTTAAAAAAAACTTAAAAAAAAATATGAAAACATACATAGATATCGGAATTAATTTAACGAATAAACAATTCCAAAACGACATAGACGATGTTATACAAAATGCTTTAGATGCCGATGTATCGCAAATGATACTTACCGGAACAAGCGTAAAAAATAGCGAAGCTTCGGCGGAAATTGCAAAAGAATATCCCGGAATATTATATGCCACAGCAGGAATTCACCCGCATGATGCGAAGAGTTTTGATGCGCAGAGCATTTTAAAACTGAGGAATTTATTAAAACAGAAACATGTAGTTTCGGTAGGCGAGTGCGGACTCGATTTTGATCGTGACTTTTCGCCCAGAAATATTCAGGAAACCTGTTACAAAGCCCAATTAGAATTGGCAATCGAAGTACAGAAACCTTTGTTTTTGCACGAAAGAGCCGCTTTTACAAAGTTTAGGGATATTACAAAAGACTATTTGCCACAATTGCCAAAAGCCGTCGTGCATTGTTTTACCGGAAGTTTGCAAGAAGCCAAAACCTATCTCGATAACGGATTTTATCTTGGTTTTACCGGAGCAATTTCGGACAGTAAACGTTTTGAGCATTTAAAAGAAGTAATTCAATACGTGCCGCTTGATAAAATGTTGATTGAAACCGATGCGCCATTCATGCTCCCAAAAAACACACCAAACAATCTCCTGAAAAAATACCACGAACGCCGTTGCGAACCTGCTTTTCTGCCTTTTGTTGCAGCAACTGTTGCGCAGTTCAAAGGAGTTTCGGGAATTATTGTAGCGGAAGAAACTACGAAGAATGCTAAAGATTTTTTTGGAATTTAGTGTTTTTGCCACGAAGTCACAAAGTTTAAAGTAAATAAACTTTGTGACTTAACGGCTTTGCGAGATTAAAAAAAAGATTATTTGGCTTTTAAATCAGGTATATTTACTGAGTTTAAAGGCTTTTTGTTTATTTATATTTAAAATATGAAATAATAAGATAATATGGAAATCCATAAAATTATTATTAAAATTTACGCATATTTTGTTGAATGTTTTTTTGTCCGAAGGCAATTTTATAAACTTTACACTCAAAAGAAATTTTTAAATCAAAATTGAGGTAATTGAAACGAGAAGAAGTTGAATAAAGACATAGATTTATTTTTGGAATAAAAATTTTAAAAAAGACTATATGAGTTTTAAATTACTGGCAATTAGACCGCTAAATGATTGTAATCCAAAATTTTTAAAAAATTTGAAGGAAAATCAAGTATATCAATTTTATAATGATTATGAATTTAATTATTTTAGAAACGATCATGAAAAAGAGATTTTGGATATAGAAAAAGTAAGTGAATTAATTCCCGATAATTTTTATGATTTAAGAAATAAACGGATAAGTATTTCTGCT
>NZ_JAYSPC010000181.1:0-30550 GCF_043722275.1 Flavobacterium sp.
TCAAAGAGCTAATTATATTCTTGAATTTCAGAATAAAACAGATTTTGAGGGAAAAAACCAGCTAATTGCAGAAACACGTTTTCTGAGAGCATATTACCAGTTTGAGTTAGTGAAATGGTTTGGTGGAATCCCGATGAAAGGAGATGCCAGGTTTAAAATTGGAGATGAAAAAACAATACCACGTTCATCAGTTCAGGATGTATACGCTTCAATTGAAGCTGATTTAACCTTTGCTGTTGCAAATTTATCTCCAACTGCATCTCAAAAAGGCCGAGTAACTAAAGGCGCTGCTCAGGCATTATTAGGAAAAGCATATTTGTATCAAAATAAATACGTACAAGCTGCAAGTTCTCTTGACGCGGTTATAAATTCAGGTAAATATACTTTGCAGACAGATTATAATGCAATGTTTGAATTAGCGGGAGAAAACGGAACAGAATCTGTTTTTGAAGTACAATATACAGATGTTGAAGGTGCAGGATTTACTTGTTTACAATGTAGTGAAGGAAACGTAGCCGTTGGTTTTAGCGGAATAAGAAATTTTTCAGGACCACTTTTTTCGTCAGGATTTAGCTTTAATATTCCAACCAAAGAAAGTGCCGATGCTTTTGAAGTTGGTGACAAACGTAAAGATGTTGCCATACTTGATATCGCTGCTTTTGCTGCTGCCAATACTTCATTTGACGGAGGAAAAGGTGTTAGTTACGGAAAAGGAAATGAAGACACAGGTTATTTTAATCGCAAATACCTTCCGAGAAAAAGAAGCGCCGAAGCTCAGGGAGATTTAAACCTGACAAACCCTAATAATTACAGAGCAATACGTTACGCCGATGTTTTATTAATGGCGGCAGAAGCTTACAATCGCGGAGCAATCGATGATACAAAAGCAAGAACCTATTTAAATCTGGTTCGCAGACGTGCTTTTGGCGATTCAAACCATGATATTGCAGCTTCCGGAGCAGCATTAACAGATTTTATTTTGACTGAAAGAAGAGTAGAACTTTTTGGAGAAGGACATCGTTTCTTTGATTTGGTAAGAACAGGAAAAGCAGAGGGCAAAATTCCGGGTTTTAAAGCAAACAAAAACGAATTATTTCCATTACCAATTGAAGAAATTCAATTCGCAAACGGAAACTGGCAACAAAATCCTGGATATTAAAAAAATACTATCATGAAAAAAATACATTTTATAATAAGTCTTTTCGTTTTAGCACTGCTTTCGGGTTGTGAAAGCGATGACAGCAATGTTAATTTGGATGGTCTTAGTGCACCGGCAAATATAGCAGCTTTGACCACCGTAACACAAGATAATACCGGTAAGGTAACTTTTACGCCAACGGGTGAAGGTGTTACGCAATACAAAATAAATTATGGAGACGGAACGCCGGATTCAGATTATTTTGCATCAGGAACAACCACAACACACACTTATAAAGAAGGGGTTTACCAGTCGAAAATTATCGCAATGGGAATTACCGGAGAAACAACTCAGATTACTAAAGAAGTAATGGTTTCATTTAAAGCTCCGGCAAATTTAAAAGTTGAAATTGCAAATGATGTTTCTATATCTAATAAAGTAACCCTAAAAGCAACTGCTGATTTTGCATTGTTTTATGATGTTTACTTTGGAGAAACCGGAAAACCCGAACCAATCACGGCAAACAATGGCGAATCGGTTTCATATACATATAAAGAACCGGGCGTTTACAGCATTCGTGTAGTATCAAAAAGTGCCGCCATAAAAACCACAGAATACAAAATAGATTTTACGGCAAAATTAATTCTGAATCCAACAGCTTCGGCACCAACACCGCCTAACAGACCGGCTGGAAATGTGATTTCTGTTTACAGTTCAAAATATACAGATTTAGCAGGGACAGATTTCTTTCCAAATTGGTCGCAATCAACAGGTTATTCTGAATTTAAATTAAATGAAGATAAAATGCTGAACTATACTAATTTAAATTATGAAGGAATTGCATTTGCAGATGGTGTAAAAGCAAATGTTACCGCTATGGATTATATTCACATGGATGTCTGGACAGCAGATTTGCCAAAACTGGATATATTCCTGATTAGCAGTACTAAAATCAATGGAGAAAGAGCAGTATCAAAAGATCTGACCGCAAATCAATGGACAAGTATTGATATTCCAATTTCGGCATTTACAAGTCAGGACGGATTTACGGTAGCGGATATTTTCCAATTAAAATTAGTTGGAACTCCGTCAGGAAAAAACATATATATAGATAATATTTATTTCTATAAAAACGGAGAAGCATTAAGTACTGCCGCGCCAACGCCTGTAAAAGCAGCGACAGATGTTATTTCAATGTTCAGTGATGCTTATAAAAATGTGCCTGTAGCAACTTGGCGCACAGATTGGTCAGCTGCAACACTTGAAGAAACAGCTGTAGCAGGAAATGCAGTAAAAAAATACTCAAATTTAAACTTTGTAGGTATTGAACCCACTGCAACAATTGATGCATCAGGAATGACCCATTTTCATGTAGATGTATGGTCAGCTGACTTTACAGAATTCCGAATTAAATTAGTAGATTTTGGTGCTAACGGAGTTTATAATGGAGGAGGAGATGATAAAGAACATGAAGTTATCATTACCGCACCTGCAAAAGGAACATGGGTAAGTTTAGATATTCCGTTAAGCGATTTTACAGGATTAACAACACGAGCTCACATTGCACAGCTTATTTATTCAGCAAATCCTACCGGAGCAAATACAGTCTATATTGATAACGTTTATTTTCATAAATAGAAACCAAACCTTTATAGATTAAAATGAATTTACATTTTATAAAAACGAACAAAATGAAAAAATATAATAAATACTTCGTACTACTTTTTGCAATGTTATTTGCGATAAGTTGTCAAAATGAGGATTATTCTTTTGGAGATTTATCAGCGCCAACGAATTTGAAAATCACAGCTGAAATCATCGGGAAAACCGCCGCTGCTCCTAACGGAGACGGATCTGGAATGGTCAAATTTACAACCACAGGAGATAATGCTATTTCATATAAATATGCGTTTAGCGACGGAACTTCAGAAAATGCTCCAAGCGGAATATTCACTAAACGTTTTACAAAAACAGGATTAAATACCTATACTGTTACAGTAGTTGCGTCAGGAAAAGGCGGAGTAGCGACCAACATTACAGCCGAAGTTACAGTAATAAGTAACTTTAGAGATGATGAAGCAGTGACACTTTTAACCGGAGGATCATCTAAAAAATGGTATTTTTCGGCCTCAGAACCAGGACATTTAGGAGTTGGGCAAAATGACTCAGATGCTACTAAAAATTATTTTCCAAACTATTATTCAGCTGGAGTTTTTGAAAAAGCGGCATCACCGGCAAGCAGCTGTTTATATGATAATGAATTGACTTTTTCATTAGACGGAGATCAATTGAAGTTTGAATTAAATAATGGAGGAGCAACATTTTTTAATGCCTCTTTTGCAAGTGTTGCCGGAGGAAGTTCGCCAGATGATGCCTGTTTGACCTATAATACCGGAGCTAAAAAAACAGTTTCGTTAAGTCCTTCAGAATCTTTTGTAATGGCAAACCCAAATCATGCTACACAAACCAGAGGTACAACAATGAATTTCTCTGATAACGGATTTATGGGTTATTATATAGGTCAGAGTTCTTATGAGATTTTGTCAATTACAGCAAACAGAATGGTTGTGAGAGCCGTTATGGGAGGAAATCCGGCATTAGCATGGTATCATATATTTACCACAACAAAACCGTCTCAGACTCCACCGGCTGATTTTACAAAATTAGTTTGGTCTGATGAGTTTAACACAGATGGAGCTCCGGATGCTACAAAATGGGTCTATGATTTAGGAAAAGGAGACAACGGCTGGGGAAATAATGAAAAACAAAATTATACCAATTCAGCAACAAACGTAATTGTACAAGGCGGAAGCTTAAAAATCACCGCTAAAAAAGAAACTTCAAACGGAGCAGATTATTCTTCGGCACGATTAAAATCAGATGGTAAATTTAGTTTTACTTATGGTAAAGTAGAGATAAAAGCTAAACTACCGCTTGGCGTAGGAACGTGGCCCGCAATCTGGATGTTGGGGCAAAATTATGCAACAAAACCGTGGCCAGCCTGTGGTGAAATAGATATTATGGAACATGTGGGTAAAAATCAGGATGTCATTTTGAGTACGCTGCATTATCCCGGACATTCAGGCGGAAATGGAAATACAGGTTCTAAAACGGTTCCTAATGTTTCAACAGAATTTCATGTTTATAAAACAGTCTGGAGTCCGGCATCAGTACAAATTTTTGCCGACGATGTTTTAATTCATTCTGTTCCTAACGACGGTTCATTGCCTTTCAATAGTGACTTTTTCTTAATTTTGAATGTAGCAATGGGAGGAAATCTTGGCGGTAATATTGATCCTGCTTTTACACAATCTTCAATGGAGATTGATTATATAAGAGTATATCAATAGATTATAATTAATTAGTAGAATGAATTGAGAAGGTCAGTTTAAGGCTGACCTTCTTATTTTATTAAATTTAAAAAATGATATGAAAAAAGTAATTGTATTATTAATGATTACCTGTTTTAGTTTTGCGCAACAAGTAAAACGAAAGCTTGTCTGGGAAGAAACTTTCAATAAAAAAGAGATAAATGAAACCGTTTGGAATTTTGAACTTGGCGATGGCTGTCCGGATTTATGCGGTTACGGAAACAATGAAAGACAGATTTATACCAAAACAAACCACGAAATTAAGGATGGAAATTTAATAATCGAAGCCAGAAAAGAAGGCAATAAATACACATCGACCAAAATTACCACAAAAGGCAAAAAAGAATTTAAATACGGACGAATCGAAGCAAGGGCAAAATTACCTGTTGGTCATGGTTTATGGCCGGCATTCTGGATGCTGGGAGCAAATATTGATACTGTAAAATGGCCAAAAACAGGCGAAATTGATATATTAGAATACATTGGGCGAGATCCGCATATGGTATATACAACCTTACATACGCAGGACAGCCACGGAAATACAATCAATACAAAAAAAACCGCTTTTGCAAATATTGAAGAAGGATATCATGTATATGCAATAGAATGGACAAAAGATAAAATGGATTTTTTTGTTGATAAAACACTAGTTTACACCTTTAATCCTGAAGTTAAAAACGAAGATACCTGGCCATTTGATAAACCGTTTTATATTATTGTAAATTTAGCAATAGGAGGAAATTTCGGAGGCCCTGAAGTAGATGATACCATCCTTCCACAAAAGTTTTACGTAGATTATGTACGTGTGTACCAATAGTATATAAAAAAGAAATATAATAAGATATAAATTGCTTAACTGTTTAATTGTAAGTAATTTACGTCTTATTTTTTGATCGAAAACAAAGATGCTTTTTCGTCATTTTTTGTGAATAAAAGCGCGTAAATAAAGCCGTACTGCAAAAATTAACTTTTTATTGTTAAATATTCTTCATTTAGTTTGCTTTTTAAAATAAATATTTGTTAAATTTGGTCAGAATATTAACATACCTAAAATCAAAGATACGCCTATACAATAAAACTACTTTTAGAAAAAATTACTCCAAATTTTAAAACAGAACTAAAAAAAAGTAGTATTATGGCTGATCTGCATATTCCAGACGCTCTATTAGTGAAAAATTATGTCGATGGCAATGAAAATGCCCTTGCGACATTGATAAAGAGACACGAGTCTAAGATATATGGATTTATATATTCTAAGATAGCTGATAGAGATATTTCAAACGATATTTTTCAAGACACTTTCATTAAGGTAATTAAAACCTTAAAAAGCAATTCCTATAATGAAGAAGGTAAATTTTTGCCTTGGGTAATGCGTATATCTCACAATTTAATTGTGGATCACTTTCGTAAAACCAAAAAAATGCCAATGTACAGAGAAACCGAAGAATTTTCGATTTTTTCAGTAATGTCAGATGATTCATTAACCATAGAAAACAAAATGATCTTTGATCAGGTTGAAGTTGACCTGAAAAAAATCATTGAAGAACTTCCGTCAGATCAAAAAGAAGTTTTAGTAATGCGTATGTATCAGGATATGAGTTTTAAGGAAATATCTGAACTAACGGGAGTTAGCATCAATACAGCATTAGGAAGAATGAGATATGCCCTTATGAATTTAAGAAAAATAATTGACAAGCATCAAATTATTTTAACCAACTAATACTATTTTGATAAATAGCCCGTTATACTATTATAAAACATTTTGATAGTATGGCGAAAATTTACTCTAAAAAGGCATTAGCTTCTAAAGATTTAAAACCTAAAAAAGAAGTAGTTTCTTTTTTACTAAATTACTCACAAGCCTTAACGATTGTGAAAATTGAAGGAAAAAGTTTTGAAATTATAGCTAATTAAACAGCCCACTACATTTGTCGGATGTTTATTTCGAAAGAAAAACCAAATGGTCGTTTTGGTTGAAAGCTCACTATTTGTATGCAAATACAGGTAGTGATTTTTTTTTGTTTATACTTTTTTATGTTATTCTGCCAATATATAATATGTTGTTATTGAGTTGTTTTTATAAATTTAATGATTAGAATACACTACTTTTTCTAGTTATTTCAATAGTGGTTTTGTTAAAATTTCATCTTTTATGTGATTTTTGTTTATTTATTCAATATTTAGTTTTATTTTGGTTAAAAAGTAATTTTTAATTCAATAAAACTACGATTTAAAGCAGTTTTCTGTATTAAAAACCTTTCAATTAATTGAAATACACAAGGATAAGGAGTATTAGAGAGCAAATGTTTAACCAAAAGCCAAATAATTTATGAAGAAAAACTACACTAAATTTGTTTTGTTTGTTGTTTGTTTTAATGTTTTCTAAAAACATATTAAAACAAAGATTTATTTTCGTTCAAATACATACTATTTGCGAACAAATCTTTTCTTTTTAACCATAAGAATATATTTAACAACCAAACTACACCAAAATGAAAAATCACTTAAAAATAGTATCATTCCTGTTATTGCTAAATATGACTGCATTTGCTCAAAAAGAAGAGCTAAAAGAAGCACAGGCTAATTATGCAAAAGGAAAAAATCAGGAAGCATTAGCAATTTTGAAAAAAATTGATTACCAGGTTATAAATGCTCCGGATGATGTAAAAATTGAATATTTTTTTACAAAAGGAAATGTCTGTAAAGATCTGGCAGCCAAAAACATAGATGCAGCTGCAAATTTTTCCCTTGCGGCCAGCGCCTATCAGGATGTACTTTTGTATGAAAATGAATCCCGCGTTTATAAATTTGCCTTCAAAGCAAGTTCTGCATTAAAAGAAATGAAATCTAAATTAGTAGATGGAGCTTACAGCGATTATAAAGCAGGAAAATTCAAAGAAAGCGCAGATAAAAGTTACGAAGTTTACTTGTTTGACAAAAAAGACACTTTAAATCTTTACAATGCTGCATCTTCTTCATTATCAGCTAAAGACTATGTTTCGTCAATCAAATATTTTGAGCTGCTTAAAAAAATAAATTATACCGGAAAAGGGATGATTTTTTATGCAACAAACAAAAAGACAAAAGAAGAAGAAGCTTTTACTTCCATTAGTGCCAGAGAAATAAGTGTTAAGGAAGGATTATATGAAAAGCCAAGAAACGTGTTTCCGCCTTCAAAAAAAGAAGAAATTCTGACTTCATTAGGATATGCTTTTTTAGAGAGCAATGATTATTGCAGTGCTGAAAAATATTATGAAGAAGGATTGCAGACAAACGAAAAATGTATGGATTGTTACATTAATATTGTTTACGTTAAAATAGAGCAAAAAAAGCAAATAGTAAATAAAATGGCGGATTTAGGCAATAGTCCAGCCGAAATGAAGCAATATGATGTATTAGATGCCCAAAAAGACGAAATTATAAAAAGCACTATTCCGTATCTTAAAAAAGCATTGACAATAGAACCCAAAAACGAAAGCGCAACTAAATCACTATTAGGGATTTACAGAACGCTCAACATGACAAATGAATACAATGCCTTGAAAAGCAGTATGTAAAAAAATATCAGAATATAAAATGAGAACGAAGCTGCTAAATTTTCTTTTTAGCAGCTTCTTCTATTAAAGATCGTTTACCAACGGTTCTCGTAATAATATCTTTCTCTAAATTCCAGCCTCTTGCAGGCGAATATTCACGTCCATACCAGATAATTTGTAAATGCAGATCATTCCATATTTCTATGGGAAACAGTCTTTTAGCGTCTTTTTCAGTCTGCACCACATTTTTGCCGTTCGAAAGATTCCATCTATGCATCAATCTGTGAATATGAGTATCAACAGGAAAAGCAGGAACGCCAAAAGCCTGTGACATTACAACACTCGCAGTTTTATGACCAACAGCCGGCAAAGACTCAAGAGCTTCAAAACTCTGCGGCACTTTCCCGTCGTATTTATCAATTAAAATATGCGATAAACCATAAATTCCTTTCGATTTCATAGGCGATAAACCGCAAGGGCGAATAATTTCCTTGATTTCCTCCACAGACATTTTAATCATATCATACGGATTATCAGCCTTCGCAAAAAGTAACGGCGTAATTTTATTCACACGCACATCTGTACATTGAGCCGAAAGCAAAACCGCAATCAGTAACGTATAAGGGTCTTTATGATCTAATGGAATGGGTATAGTAGGGTAGAGTTCTTTTAACGTATTTATAACAAATTGTACGCGAGCTTCTTTATTCATTTCCGTATTTTTAGAGTCGTAAAAATAGCATAAATTTAATAGTGAGCCTAATCCAGCTTTCTGTTTCAACTCCTCATTCAGCTTAATAATTGTGAATTATGAGTTATGAGTTATGAATTATGAATTGTGAGTTATGAATTATGAATTATGAGTTGTGAATTGTAAGCGTGATTTTTATGTGCAATCCAAAAATCTAAAATCTAAAATCTAAAATCTAAAATCTAAAATTTAATATGACAACATTACAAAAAGGAGATAAAGCTCCAAATTTCTCAGGCGTAGATCAGGACGGAAAAACACACCAATTAGCAGATTACAAAGGAAAAAAATTAGTAGTTTTCTTTTATCCAAAAGCAAGTACACCAGGTTGTACAGCAGAAGCCTGTGATTTGCGAGATAATTTTGAACGTTTTAAAGCGAATAATTATGAACTTCTTGGCGTAAGCGCAGACAGTCAGAAAGCACAATTAAAATTCAAAGATAAATACGAATTACCTTTCCCATTATTAGCCGACGAAGATAAAGCGGTAATAAATGCATTTGGAATTTGGGGTCCTAAAAAGTTCATGGGAAAAGAATATGACGGAATCCATAGAACCACTTTTGTAATCGATGAAAACGGAATAATCGATGAGGTTATTTCACAAGTAAAAACCAAAGAACACGCTGCGCAGATTTTGAAATAAGCACAATATGTCCTGACCAATCTTGTCCTTCCCAGGAACGAGGAATCTACGCAGGAAACTAACATAAAGTTTCTTTTGTTTCAGGTTTTCTTTGTTTCAAGTTTTAAAGCTTAAGGTTTTAATGCTTCAGGTTTAATCGGTCAGATCTTTGTCAAAGTTGAAAACTTTGACAAAGTACACACACAACAATTGTCACCCTGAGCGAAGTCGAAGGGGCGTCCCAATTGGCTTCCGCTTCGCTCACCTGACAACATAATTCTAAAGAAATCACATCCCAGTATTCGGCATAAATTGGCGACATTAATTGCGGAGTTTCTTGTGTGATTTCTCCTTCGTCGAAATTGACAAGATAAAGCGTATTCATCCGGTTGTGTCATTTCGACAGAGGAGAAATCACATCCAGTATTCGGCATAGATTGGCGACATTAAAGATTAGAGAAAACTTAATATTTTGCTTAAAGCAAAGAGTTAATTCTAATTGATGCCTTAACTAAAGCAAGCGCTTTAATACTGGTAATAGGAAATTCGATGGTGGGATGCTGCGTATTTTGAGATATAAATTGCACGTAACCTTCTTGTTCTGATGGTTTTAAATATCTGATAAAGAAAGATTCATTGCCATCATTAATTACACAAATAAGATACATTTCTCCCCAAATAATGTTTTGTTGGTGATTAAGGACCTTTTTATATATAGCAATATCCCCGTTTTTTAATAAAGGATACATACTATCCCCAATAATATACAAAGCACCGTCGCATTTTACGAGTTTGGGTGTATTAATGTAACCTATAGAAGTTTGATTTTCTTCAGTCAAAAATAAATCGATTATTTCGTCAGCAGTTCGTACATCGTAAACAGGAATATTCTGATCTTTTAATTTTGTATCCGTTACAAATTTCTGTTTTGTGCGATTTTCGTCGTTTTCATGATCTGTTTTTACCATATTTCCGTTTCCGGTTAAAAGCCATTCGGCATTTATGTCAGGAAAATGGTGTAAAATTTTACATGCCTTGTCCGTTCCCATATTTTCGCTATTATCCAAAAATTTATTGGAAAACCCTAACAACTGGCAGAATTTATACTTGCTGATTCCTTTAAAAATAAGGTATTCTTTGACTCTTTCGGTCGCACCCATAAATATAATGTAATTTTTTACGTTAAAGTTTGCTTATGTGTAAGATTTTACGCTATATTTGTCCTGAAATTTGATACAACCCATAGCAAAAACAAAAATATAAAAACAAAACCAAGTTATAATCAAGATATACCAAAGATTATAAAAGATGGTTTGGCTACTGCTATGATTACATCTGCAAGTTAAAATAGTGATCGTACCAGTGTTGTTTCTGATATGATAAAACCAAATACCACAAGCTAAATAGTAAGTCAATAAAGGCAATGGAAGACCGGGCCATTATGTTCTGAAAAAAAATATATCATATATTTTTTTTAGAGGATAATTATGCCTGTTGGTCACGCAAATGCTGCACAATTTGGTGGGTATAAATTATTAATAACTGTGATTTATTAAAAATCAGCATTATATAAAGTAAATTTTTAACAATAAAAAAAGAACAAAGATGAAGAAACACTTACAATATTAATTTTAAAATGCAATATTTTATCAGAAAAGCACTCGCTTTGGGATAAAAAATTTCATGAATGCCAATGGTGAACAGGCATTAAAAAAGGAGATTTAGTATCAAATAGAATAGACTAAATAATTGTTTATAAATAAAATGGTGCCTTCAAATTTGTAATGACTGAGGGTAAGTAGTATGATTTGAATTTCTAAAAATTAGAAATTCATTAAATTTAATAGTAATGAAAAAAATAATAGGGATGCTTTTACTATGTCTTTCAGGGACGGTATTTGCACAAACAGAGATTATAACAAGTATACGGGGTGAAAAGCTAAACTATAACCCACGGGTTTTAGGAGCTGATGCAAATGATCCTTCAGCTGCTTATGACATCAACTCGACTACGGGCGGGTTTTTGGCACCGCGAATGAGTACAATACAGCGTGATGCAATTGCTTCACCGGCTGTGGGATTAATGATTTATAATACGGTAAACCAATGTTATGAGTTTTTCCAAAACACAGGCTGGTATAACATGTGTTGGCAGGGTACCTCTCCGCCAATTACATTTTCTCCTACATCCGGAGGTTCAGCAGTGGTGACGGCGTTTAATTGCGGCGCGGCAACTGCCGGTACAATGACCGAAGGTGTGCCCGTAAGTGGCGTAACACAAACCATAACTGCAACAGTAGCAACCGTAGGTACATATAGCATTACAAGTACTGCTAATGGTGTTACCTTTTCAGGAACAGGAGTTTTTACAGGAATTGGAGCGCAAAACATTGTGCTTACAGCAACCGGAACACCGGCAGCAGTAGGAACAAACAGTTTTGGACTTAGCACGACAGTAACCTGTAATTTTAACAGAACAACAATTGTAAAACCAACTTCTGGTACCTCTGGAGGTACAGCGGTAGTTTCAGCATATACTTGTAGTACAGCTTCTGCCGGTACATTGACGCAAGGTGATGCAGTACTTGGTGTAACACAAACCGTAACAGCAACAGTAACAAGCTTAGGTACCTATAATATAACAACTACAGCTAATGGCGTTACTTTTGCAGGAGCAGGAACTTTTACAGGAACCGGTTCACAAAGTATAGTGCTTACAGCAACAGGAACACCAACAGCAGTTGGCACAAACAATTTTGTATTAAGTACAACCCCTTCATGTAACTTTGACAGAACAACAGTTGTAAAACCAACTTCTGCAACCTCCGGAGGTACAGCGGTAGTTTCAGCATTTACGTGCAGTACAGCTTCTGGCGGTTCAATGACAGTAAATGTTCCGGTATTTGAAGTAAAACAAGTTATAACAGCGACAGTAACAAGTGTAGGGACTTATAATATTACAGCTACAGCAAATGGCGTTACATTTGCAGGATCAGGAACTTTTACAGGAACAGGTACACAAAATGTCACACTTACTGCAACAGGAACTCCGTTGGCAGCAGGCTCAAATGCGTTCGCATTAAGTACAACTCCTTCATGTAGTTTTGATAGAACAACAATTGTTAACCCAACTTCCGGAGGTACAGCCGCAATTTCAGAGTTTGTTTGTGGTGTAGCTGGTGGTACAGGTACATTGACAGCAGGTGTTCCTGCAAGTGGTGTAACACAAAAAGTTAGCGCAACAGTATTTTATGCAGGTACGTACAATATCAGCACAAATACAGTAAATGGCGTTACTTTTACAGGATCAGGAACTTTAGCAGCTGGTTACCAGGATATTTTGCTTACAGCAACTGGAACACCAACAGTTAGTGGTACAAGTACATTCCCATTGGCAACTGGTGGCGGTGTTTCATGTAGTTTTAATAGAACTACTAATGCAGCGGGTAATGCGACATCTGGAGGTACAGCAGTAGTTTCAGCGTATAGTTGTAGCGCAGCTGTACTTGGTACAATGACACAAGGTATAGCGGTATATGGTGTGTCACAAACCATAACAGCAACAGTAACTACTGTGGGTACATATAATATTACAAGTACTGTTAATGGTATTACTTTTGCAGGTTCAGGAACTTTTGCAGGAACAGGAGCACAAAATATTGTGCTTAATGGATCAGGAACACCAACAGCCATTGGTATTAATAGCTTCCCGTTAGGTACAACGCCTGCATGTAGTTTTGATAGAGAAACAATAGCAAAAACAGGTGAAGTAACGGGGTCTGCCGGAAAAATTTGGATGGATAGAAATCTTGGCGCTGGTCAGGTGGCAACAACCTCTAATGATTATAAAGCATACGGATCTCTATTTCAGTGGGGACGTAAGGCTGATGGTCATCAGCTAATAAACTGGACATCTTCTGGCACAGGAACACCAGTATATGGTACTACTACTACAAGAGCTAATTCTGATACAGCACCAAATTCATTATTTATATTAGATGATGTAACTTGGAGAGGTGGAAATGTCCTTGTTAAAGATCTTACTTTATGGGTAGGGATAAATGGAGAAAATAACCCTTGTCCTACTGGATTCCGTATACCATCATCGCAGGAATTAGACAATGAGATAGCCGCAGCTGGTATTACAAATTCTGGTAATATTAGCAAAAGTCCGCTTAAGTTGACACTTGCAGGTGGTCGTACTACCTTAGGTGGTAGTCTGGTTGCTACAGGTTATAATGCACAATATTGGACTAGTGATGCCGGTTCTGCTTTGGTTAATTTATTTTATGTAACCGGTGACAGGGTGTTTAAACTGCCATCACAGATTGCGGTAGGTGGCTCTGTACGTTGTATAAAAAACTAAGCCTTTTATGTTGCAAACCTATAAGACAGAGTTACAGTAAATACCAAAAAATAATAGGTATTTAGTATTAACTAAATAGTTAAATTTTACCCTCAATTTGTTTTACAAATTGGGGGTATTTTTTTTCGAATCATATTCCATCTTTCGCAATCATAACCACAATCAAGATTAAAGCATATCCATCCGGTTGTGTCATTTCGACGAAGGAGAAATCACATCCGGTATTCGGTATAGATTGGCGACATTAGGTGTGGAGTTTCTTGTGTGATTTTCTTTTGCCGAAATGACAAAGATTAAAGCATATTCATCCAGTTGTGTCAATTTCTCCTTCGTCAGAAATGACAATATCAAGCGTATTCATCCAGTTGTGTCATTTCGACGGAGGAGAAATCACATCCAGTATTCGGTATAGATTGGCTACATTAATTGTGTAGTTTCTTGTGTGATTTCTCCTCTGTCGAAATGACAAAGATAAAGCGTATTCATCCGGTTGTGTCATTTCGACGAAGGAGAAATCACATCCGGTCTTCGGCATAGATTGGCGACATTAGGCGCGGAGTTTCTTGTGTGATTTTCTTCGTCGAAATGACAAAGATAAAGCGTATTCATCCGGTTGTGTCATTTCGACGAAGGAGAAATCACATCCGGTATTCGGTATAGATTGGCGACATTAGGCGCGGAGTTCTATGTGCGATTTCCTTTGCCGAAATGACAAGATAAAGCGTATTCATCCAGTTGTGTCATTTCGACAAAGGAGAAATCACATCCGGTATTCGGTATAGATTGGCGACATTAGGCGCGGATTTTCTTGTGTGATTTCCTTTTTCGAAATTGAAAAGATTAAAGCATATTCATCCGATTGTGTCATTTCGACGAAGGAGAAATCACATCCGGTCTTCGGCATAGATTGGTGACATTAGGAGCGGAGTTTCTTGTGTGATTTCCTTTTTCGAAATGACAAAGATAAAGCGTATTCATCCGGTTGTGTCATTTCAACAAAGGAGAAATCACATCCGGTATTCGGTATAGATTGGCGACATTAGGCGCGGAGTTTCATGTGAGATTTTCTTTTGCCGAAATGACAAGATAAAGCGTATTCATCCAGTTGTGCCATTTCGACAAAGGAGAAATCACATCCGGTATTCGGCATAGATTGGTGACATTAGGAGCGGAGTTTCTTGTGTGATTTCTCCTCTGTCGAAATGACAAATATAAAGCGTATTCATCCGGTTGTGTCATGTCGATGAAGGAGAAATCACATCCGGTATTCGGCATAAATTGGCGACATTAGGCGCGGAGTTTCATGTGTGATTTCTCCTTCGTCGAAATGACAAGATTAGAGAAAACCTGAAACCTGAAACAAAAAAAACCTGAAACAAAAAAAAAACTGAAACAAAGAAAACCTGAAACAAAAAAAGTCCCATATTTGGGACTTTTTTTAACTAGTTATTTTGTTCGAATTCTATTTGAGGATGATACCCAAAAAGATGATGTTCCTTTATAATTTCTGCAACTCCTGACGGAAGCATAGGTTCCCAGCCAGATTTTCCCTGACTGATCATTTTTAAGACTTCACGTGAGAAAACGTTTAATATCTCCGGGTTGTAATCTACAATATCAACCACTTTTCCGTTGAATTTAAAGAATTTGTATAACTCTTTCATTCTAGGATGTACTTTTAAATTTTCAGAAGTAATAATTTCTCCATTATCACCCAACATCGGATATAAAAACACCTTCATATCGCGGTAAAATAATTTTCCGAAAGCTTCCAGAATTCCACCACTTAAATGACGGTAATATTTTTCATCAAAAATATCAATTAAATTATTTACGCCCATTGCTAATCCCATTCTGGCCTTAGTATAATTGGCAAAATATTCAACTACTTTATAATATTCCTGAAAGTTAGAAATCATAACAGTCTGACCTAAAGAGCAAAGCAATTCGGCTCTGTCCATGAAATCACGTTCGTCAATTTCACCATCCGAACGTAAATTAGAAAGCGTAATTTCAAAAACAACCAATGTATTATCTTTTTCAACCTTGTTTTCTTCAAGAAACATTTTCAATGATTTCTCATACATGTCAAGGTTTACATTCGTCACCGGGCGAAAACTTCCTCTAAAAGCAAGAAGATTTTTTTTGTATAAAATAGCAGCCGGTAAAACGTTTTTCCCTTCAGGGTTAAACATAACCGCATCTGTCATTCCGTTTTTAACCAGTTGCAAACTCATTAAACGATTATCAACATCAGCAAAACGAGGTCCTGAGAAGTTAATAGTATCAATTTCGAGTTGGTCTTTGTCTAAGTGATCGTATAAGTAGCGAAGCAATCGTTTAGGATCGTTGTATTTGTAAAAAGCGCCGTAAATTAAGTTTACACCTAAAATTCCCAGTGTTTCCTGTTGCAGTCTTGCATCGGTTTCCTTAAAACGAATGTGCAGAATAATTTCGTTATAAGCTTCGTCAGGTTCAATTTGGTATCGAATTCCAACCCAGCCGTGGCCTTTAAATTGTTTGGCAAAATCTATTGTGGCAACAGTATTGGCGTAACTGAAAAAAAGTTTTGTAGGATGTTTTTCTCTGCTTAAACGCTCTTCAATAATCTGACCTTCAAGAGTCAGCATTTTTTTTAATCGTTCTTCGGTTACGTAGCGTCCATCATTTTCAATTCCGTAAACGGCATCACTAAAATCTTTGTCATAGGCAGACATTGCTTTTGCAATAGTTCCCGATGAACCTCCGGATCTGAAAAAATGCCTGACCGTTTCCTGTCCAGCCCCAATTTCAGCAAATGTTCCGTAAATATTCTCGTTTAAATTAATGCGTAACGCTTTGTCTTTTATAGAAGGAATCTGTTCGATGACCTTGTCACCTTTGAGTTTTATTTCTGTACCCATTTTATTTTAAATAGATTTGTTACAAAGTTAGCAAATTAGGGTTCTAATGAAAGAGAAATAATCCTATTTTTGTAAAAAAAATAAGTTCAATTGAAGGTACATTTTTTAGGCACCGGTACATCTCAAGGTATTCCGATTATCGGAGTCGATCATCCCGTTTGTAAAAGCACTGATCCTAAGGATAAAAGGCTCCGCGTATCCATCTGGATTACCTGGAACGAGCACTCATATGTAATCGATTGCGGACCTGATTTCAGGCAGCAAATGCTTTCATGCGGCTGCAATCATGTTGATGCAATCCTGTTTACACATGAACATGCAGATCATACAGCAGGTTTAGATGATATTCGTCCGTTTAATTTCAGGCAGGGCGAAATTCCTGTTTACGCGCATCAACGGGTAATCGATAATTTAAAACGTCGTTTTGATTACGTTTTCGAAACCGTAAACAAATATCCCGGCGCTCCAAGCGTCAAAACAATAGAGGTCGTGAACAACGAGCCTTTTGCAGTAGGAGATAAAACGGCAATTCCCGTAAATGTAATGCATGGCGATTTACAGGTTTTTGGTTATCGTATTGATGATTTTGCCTATTTAACCGATGTTAAAACCATTCATGAAACCGAAGTTGAAAAACTAAAAAACCTTAAGGTTTTAGTAGTGAATGCATTGCGCGTAGAACCACACGATACACATTTTAATTTGCAGGAAGCGCTGGATTTTATAGATCTGGTCAAGCCCGAAGTTGCTTATTTAACGCATATTAGCCACGTTTTAGGCTTTCATGAAGAAGTACAAAAACAACTGCCGGAAAATGTTTTCCTTGCTTACGACAATTTAGAAATTACAATTTAATTATACCACAAAATGAAAAAATCCTTAATGCTTTATCTTTTTATCCTTGCGATACTTATGAATGTTTTTACTTATATGTTTTACAGCAGAGAAGTAAAATTTGGGCAAGACAGATATGATAAAACAACTAAGAAGCTAAGAGACAGCATCAATACAGTAACAACAAAATTAGCTGATGCTGATTATTTTTCTTTAGAACACAATGAAAATGCACAAAATTACTTTGATAATAGTGCAAGCGGAGGAAAAGTAATTTTGTACGAGAAATTGATTCCTGTTGTAACAGAGAAATTATTAGATCTAAATGCAAACCCAAACGGGAATCCTTATACTGGTCAGGATAAAATAGGTCCAAACAAGTTTATCATCAATAAAGTTAAAATTTTAAACCACAGATGGATTATTGCGGATTACAGCAATGGAGAAATATGGGGAGAAGTATTATTGAAATATTTTGTTGCTGATGATGAAAGCATCAGTTATGAAGTAATTCAAACCTGGTTATATCAAAAATAGAAAGAATAATCTTATATTCGGAATATTAAATTATAGGACTATGAAAAAAATATTTTTATTTTCGATTATTATAGGTCTTTCATTTTCTTGCGCGAAGAAAGTTTCCGAAGAAAAGAAAACCCCGAAAGAACAAGAATCAAAACCAGCCGTTGTGGGCGGAGATTCAGATACTCATGGATGCAAAGCTTCGGCAGGTTACACGTGGTCAGGTCTTAAAAAAGAATGTGTACGACTTTTTGAAATCGGTACAAAATTAGCTCACGCCGAAGACGGAAAAACCTATTCTACAGTTGCATACGTTATTTTTGATGGAAATAATGCAGAACTTTTTCTGGATACCCAAAAAGAACCCATCCTTTTAGAAAGAAAATCCGAAGGTGATTCTTGGATAAAAGGGGATCTTCAATTAATTCCCTGGAAAGGTTATGTATTAAAAAAAGCAGGTAAAATTATTTATACAGGACAATAAAAGTTTACTTGTTTTCAAAGTAGGGAAGACCGTCCTCTATAATTGCTTTAATTTCATATTCATTTTCAATTCTTGAAATTAAATGAATATGATGATCACCATTTTTTGGATCTTTTATTACAATATTTTCGCACACAAAATTATTATCGAAATTTTGTTTTTCAAACATTTTGTAAAACAAATTACTCCTATATTGTGCATCAGAAATATGTTGACGATTTTTGTTTTTGGTAATTGGATCATTGCTGCAGTAAAAGTATAAAACGACGTTATTTTCATTTATAAACTGCTCAATGGTTTCTGAAAAATGGAATAAAGTCTTTCCGTTATTTATTTGAATGGGATTTACCATAACTTCAATCGTTATGTCTACAATTGGTAAAGTAAAAGTTTCAGGAAGATGAGTTTTATTGAATTCGGTAAATTTTATTAGATACTGAAATCCCTCAACCGTTGTGTACGGTATAATTTTATCAAGCATCTATGATTCTTGAAATTATTTTTTGGGGAAATATTTTGTCCATTCAGTACGCATCTGTTCTTTACGCTCTTCTTTTGCCTTGCGTAAATTTTTTAGATTGTCTAAAAGACGATCAGATGGTTTATCAATGTGAATAGTTGAAGTTTTCATTCTACAAAGTTAGCAATAATTATCAAAGAACAATTCTAAATTAATATACGTAAAAGCTTACAAGAATTATTTTTTTAATTAGCTATTAAAAAAAATCCTTAATCATTTTTGAACTTTCCTCAGGGTTTCTCAGTGATACAAATTCGCCATTTTCATCTATTGTAAAATGTCCTTTAAAGGCTTCGGGCATTGCATTATACTGCTCATTAACTTGGTTCAAAGTTTCTTTAAAACAGTTATAATTATATTTCTCGACTAAATATGGCAAAGAATTTTGTCCTTTTAAAAGTTCATATTCCTGATAATTATAAGGAGTTGTTTCTTGTCTTTTATATAATGTCTGATTGAATTTCTGTAGTAATTTTTCAATTTCCTTTTCAGATACAAATTTTGAAAGTCCACGAAGAGCGTAGATTTTCATATCAAGATATCTTTCCTTTTTGTATGCGTTATTAAAGAAATCTTCTAATTCCGGAAATTCAAAATCATATAATAACCGTAATATTTTATTCCTGATATCAAGTTGTTTTGTTCCCGAATAAATTCTTGTTAAGTGGACAAAGTTATTCTTATCAATAATTTTTTTATCTAAAGAAAATAACGCATCTCTAAAGTTGATATGTGATTCCTTTATTTTTTCTTCAGTTAATATAGCTGGTAAATTACTCATTATTAGGTTTTTAAAATGACTGAAACTGCAACTGAAAACTGTCAACTACAAAGCAAGCCAATTCTTAAAATCAAAGAAATTTTGAGGAGCCACACCATGACCAACAGGATATTCCTTATAAGTAACCGGAATATTTAATTTTTCCAGAATTGCAGGAGTTTTTCTGGCCCAATCAATCGGAATTACCTGATCTACAGTTCCGTGTGAAGCGAATATTTTTAGATTTTTGAAGTCATTTTGCTCAAAACCTTCTTTAATAATTTCGTCGTTAAAATAACCACTCATTGCCACAACTCTCTGAATTTTTTCAGGATATGAAAGTGCTACGGCATAACTCAAAATAGAACCCTGACTAAAACCAACTAAAGTTATATTGTTAGCATCAATAGGATAATTAGCAACTAATTCATCTACAAAAGTTGCAATTGCATCACGTGAAATTTTTGCCTGTTCGTTATCTGAAAATTTATTCTGGTCAGCATCAAAATTAATTGCGTACCAGGCATAAGCTCCATATTGTAAATCATAAGGTGCTCTTGCCGAAATAATGTAATAATTATCAGGAAGTTCAGTCGCAAACGAAAATAAATCGGCTTCGTTACTTCCGTATCCGTGTAATAAAAGCAAAACAGGATTTTTATCTAAGATTACTTTTGGTTCCTGTATTTTATATTTTAAAGATAGATTCATTTTTTAATTGTGAATTGTAAGTTGTTAATTGTAAATTTTCAACTTTGAGATTATTATAATAAAAAATCTGTTTTTATCTGCGTTTTTGCTTGCAAATCCGCGTCATCTGTGTGCTGAAATTATACGCTGATAAAACAGATTCGCAAGCGAAAACGTGGATTTGACGGATTTCTTTTTTATTTTACGTTGTAATTGGAATTTGGATTTTCAAAAATTTGGAATTGCCTTTTATATTATCCAATGCTTTTAAACCATTTTTGAAAAAGTCCTCCCACTAACGGAATCGGTCTTGTTTGTCCTTGGATAGCGCTAAAAATCCCATAAGTCCATAATATCGAAATACAAATCCACATTGGAAAAGTAATCATAAAGCTGTCGAAATTACTGATTATCGCGCCAAAAGAGATAAAAGCAAGCGATAATCCTAAAGCCTGACGGATATGAAATGAGGCAAAACTATTTTTGTTTTCAGAGTTCATAGACATCGCGATCAAAACACCAATTATTAAAATATAACTGGTAATGGCGATTGATTTTCCCTCTTCGATTGAATTATTCATTGTAATTATTTAGTGATAACAAGATTTTGATTTAAAATTCCGTACACAGAACCTTTAAGTTCAGTTCCTAAAAAAGCAGAATTTTTAGATTTTGAAAGAATATCTGCTTTCGTAAAAGTTGATTTTCCCTCCGGATTAAAGAATGTAAAATTAGCTTTTGAACCTTCGGCGATTGAGTCATTCTCGATTCCGAAAATAGCCTTTCCTAAAGTTAATTTTTCGATTATAGTTTCAAGAGGTAAAACAGTTTGTAAAGCTCCAAAAGCACTTTCAAGTCCAATAGTTCCGTTTTTAGCCGTATCAAATTCCATTTTTTTGAATTCAATATCAATCGGGTTATGATCTGAAGTAATTAAATCAATAGTTCCATCAGTAACTCCGTTTAATAAAGCAAGTCTGTCAGTTTCAGTTCGCAACGGAGGCGTAACCTTAAAACGTGTATCAAAACCTTCTAATTTTTCATCGGTTAAAACCAAATGATGTACAGCAACACTGCAAGTTACCTGCAATCCTTTTGCTTTAGCTTCTCTTATCAATTCAACCGATTTTGCTGTGGAAATTGTTGGTATATGAAGTTTTCCGCCGGTATATTCTAATAGAAATAAGTTTCTGGTAATTTGTAATTCTTCTGCTAAATTCGGGATTCCTTTCAAACCTAATTTGGTTGAAACAATTCCTTCATTTGCAACGCCATTTCCTTTAATAGTAGCATCCTGAGCATAAGTAATTACCAATCCGTCAAAATCCTGAACATATTGAAGCGCGATTTTTAAGAGATTTGCGTTATCGATACTTTTATTATAATCTCCAAAAGCAATTGCTCCGGATTTTTTCATGTCAAATAATTCTGCCATATCTTTTCCTTCACTGGCTTTTGTTAAAGCTCCAATTGGAAAAAGTTGAGTAGCAAAACCGTTTGCTTTGTTTTTTACAAAATTTACTTGTGATTGATTGTCAATAACAGGGAAGGAGTTGGGTTGTAAAGCAATTGCCGTAAAACCACTTTTTGCAGCAACATTTAGTCCGTTTGCAATGGTTTCTCTGTCTTCATAACCTGGTTCTCCAAGCGAAACGCTGCTGTCAAACCAACCTTGGGAAAGATGTAAATTGTCAAATTTTACTTCGGTTGTATCATCGATATCCAGGATCGAAGTTCCTATTTTTTCTATTAAACCATCTGCAATTAAAAGATCAACTGTCTGATTATGAAACGGACTTTTTGAATCTATAATTTTGGCGCTTCTGATGATTATTTTCATATGTAGAGTTTATTTTAATTGAAACAATTAAATTATTTTTTTAACATTAATGCTTAATTTTTCTGAACCATTATGGGATTAAGTTAATAAAGGAAAAACTTAATATTCTTAATGTCTTAATGGTAAAAAAATCATTTTACAAATTTGATAATTGCCATTTCCAGTGCTAAAAATAACAGTGCAAAGATAATAAACCATTTCCAAATTTGGCTGTCAGTTCGCTCAGTTTGTAGCGTGTTAAAAATGGTTGAAATCGTATCAGCGGTTTTAAAATCTGAAATTACATTTGTATTCACCTGACTCAAATCGCTTTCGCTTCTTTTATAATTAAAACTCAGATTTTCAACCCATTCTTTTTTATCAACAACACTATAATTTCCGGCTGTTTCAGGAAAATCATTAAATGTTAGTTTTACCTTATTATTCAATATTTGCTGAATCGGAATAAACGAATCTTCATTTCCTTTTACTTCTAAAATGGCATCTTTGGTCAATAAAACATCAACAAAATAAGGCTGATTGTTGCCAATAGTCAAAGCATTAACTCCTGTTTTTTGATTGTTTTGCCCCATTTTATAAAACAACGGAACAATCAACGGCGATTGCTGAAAGTTTGAATTTACGGAATTGATTGGTGCTGAAAAAACAGTAATTCCGGAAATCGGATTCTGGATTGAAGTTACAAAGACACTTTGATCTTCATACGATAAAACCGCCGGATATGGGCTTGAAATATCAAATGAATTAGTCGTTTTTGGATATTGGAAATTCGTGATTTTATTCTCAAAAACTCCCGAAAATAAAGGATGATCAAAATTGATTTTGGTAATTAACTTGCTTTTGTTTTCCAGATTCTTAAACTGAATTTTTCCGAAGTTCCCCAGAAATGTGTTCAGATTTGAAATGGGACTTTTCTCAGAAGGAATCACAACTAGATTTCCGCCTTTAGAAACAAATGCTTTTAAAGTAGTTTGTAATGCCTGCGGAACTTCAATTAATTCATTTAGAACAATCGTGTTTTGTTTTTCTAAACTATTGTAATCCAAACTGCTAATAGAATAATTACTATAATTGAATTCAGATGAAGTATAAATTCTTGACAAGAAATTGCTTTTTTCAAGTTCTCCAATACTAATAACATTCGTTTTTTTATTTTTCGAAATGCTAAAATAAAGTTTGTTGTCGTAGGTCAGGCCGTTATCTTCGATTGTTACATATCCGTGAAAAGCTTCTTTTGGAATTGTAAAATTGACTTTCTTTTTCTTTGCATCAAAATTGATAATTGTTTTGGCAATCAGTTTGTTTTGATTGTACAAAGCCATTGAAACAGGTTTGAAATCTTCTCCATAAGCGGATAAATTAACGCTTATTTCGTAGAAGTTTTCTAAAGTCTGATTGATAAAAACGCTGTCAATTGCAATATTATTTTTTTGTTCAGCTTCCGGAATAATGAAATATGGTTTTTCTTCGCTATCAATGTTTTTTACATCTTTCTCGGCTAAACCAACGGCATCTGTTATAATTACAATATCTTTTTTATGTGCCGATTTATGCGCTTTTATCTTCGCCATTATTGACGAAAGTTCAAAAGGAGTTGCGCTGTATTTTAAATTTTGTAAAGCACTTTTAGCTGATTTTATGTCTGTATTCCAGTAATTTTCGGTGTTGGTTAACAATGAAAACTGAGCAGTTTCCGGAGTATTTTCTAATAATTCCTGTACAGCACGTTTTAGTAATTCACCTTTTTTTCCTTTTGCCTGCATGCTAAATGAATTATCAAGAATGATATACATTTCATTCGATGCATTTTTACTGTCTTTTGCCTCAAAAAATGGTTGGGCAAAAGCCAAAATAATACAAGTCAATAGTAATAAACGAGTTGCCAGTAAAAGTCTTTTTTTTATTTTCGAACTTTTTCGGGTTTGAATAGAAAGTTCTTTTAAAAATTTTACGTTGGTAAAATAAGAGATTTTAAAACGTCGTAATTGAAATAAGTGAACCAAAATAGGAACTATCAATAAAAACAGAAAGTATAGAATTTCGGGATGTTTAAAATGCATTCTGGGTTAGATTTATTTCACTACTTTTTGTAGATACTGGTCAAAAATACAAATTTTTACTCAAACCATATAGGGAATGTTGTTAAACCACATAAGTGACGTAAGAGATTATAATTTCGTTTTATTTGGAAGAAGAATAAAGACTATTTAAATGCACTTATATCACTTTATCGTTTAATATTTATAAATGTATAGTTTGAAAAATGTAACTTCTGTCAATTCTTTTGTAACAAAAAATGAATTTATGAAAGATATTATTGAGTATTTTAGCATATTCAAAAACAATTCAAAAATTATGAAGAGATTATATATTCTATTTTTTTCGATTTTATCTTTTATGACTTCAAATGCTCAAAATAAATTTAACTTATTAGTAGGAACATATACCAATACTTGCGAAAGTAAAGGGATATATGTTTATGAATTTGATGCTGTTTCCGGTGATTTTAAATTAAAAAATTCTACCGAAAAATCAGTAAGTCCCAGTTATTTATCGGTTTCTGCAAATAATAAATTTCTATATGCAGTAAACGAAAACGGAACTCAAAGTGCTGTGAGTGCTTTTACATATGATTCACCAACGGGTAAACTTAAATTATTGAACACAAACGCTTCCTTGGGAGCAGATCCTTGTCATTTAATAAATGATGATAAAAACGTGATTGTTGCTAATTATTCCGGTGGAAGTATTGCTGTATTCAAGAAAAATGCTGACGGAAGTATAACCGAAGGACAACAATTAATTCAGCATGAAGGAAAAGGTCCAAATGCGGCGCGTCAGGAAAAAGCACACGTTCATATGGTTGTTTTTTCTCCGGATAAAAAGTTTGTTTTATCGAATGATTTGGGAGAGGATAAAATTTTTATTTATAAATATAATCCGAGTTCCAGCCATGAAATCCTTACTTTAAAAGAAACTGTTGATGTAAAAAAAGGAAGCGGACCAAGACATTTGACATTTAGTAAAGATGGCAAATTTGTTTATTTGGTTCAGGAATTAGATGCTACTTTGACCACTTTGAGTTACAATAAATCAGGAAGCTTAAAAGTACTTGCAGAAACAAGCATTCTTGCAAAAGATTTTAAAGGCGGGACAGGAGCAGCAGCAATTAAAATTTCGCCTGACGGAAAATTTTTATATATAACAGATCGTGTTGATGCTAATAATATTTCGGTTTATCAAATCCAGAAAGACGGAAGCATTAAATTTGTAGAGCAAGAAAGTACTTTAGGAAAAGGTCCAAGAGATTTTGCAATCGATCCTACAGGAAATTATCTTTTAGTAGGTCACCAATATACAAACGATATTATTATTTTTAAAAGAGATAAAGCAACCGGAAAGCTTACAAACACAGGTAAAAAGATAGAATTGTGTTCCCCGGTTGGGTTGATTTTTACGAAGATATAGTTTGTAGAGAGGTTCTAAGATTCTAAGGTGCTAAGGAACTAAGATTTATCTTAATTGTATAAAAAAGGCTTAAAGATTGATTAAAATCTTTAAGCCTTTTCTTATTTTTAACTTAGAACCTTAGCAACTTAGAATCTTAGTAACTTAAAAAAACTATTTATTCTTATCTTTCCTTTTCTTATCTCTCGTTTTTAACATGTTACGATTGACAGATCCGTGGGTTTTCTTTTTTGTTTTAGAAGGTCCGCCAAGATTGACTTTTTTATTCTTTTTATCTTTATCATGAAAAGCACCATCACCTTTTAGTGTTTGTTTTTTCATTAAAAACTTAATCGGTTGTTTGTCTTTTTCAGGTTCGATTAATTTTAGTGAAATTTCAACTTCTTCAGGAAAATCTGCTATTGCAAGTTCCCGATTCATTAATACTTCGACTTCGACTTTAAATTCTTCTTCACGAGGCGTGATAAAGCTAATTGCAGCTCCTGTTGCATCTGCACGACCTGTACGACCAATTCTGTGCATATATAATTCAGGAAATTCAGGAAGCTCAAAGTTAATAACGTGAGAGATATTCGAGATATCTAAACCTCTCGCCATAATATCAGTTGTGATTAATCCGCGAAGATTTCCTTCCTGAAATTCAGCCATTGTGCTCAAACGGTAATTTTGAGATTTATTGGAGTGAATTACTCCAAACTGACCTTCAAAATCTTCTTCAATTCTGGTATGAAGCATGTCTGAAATCTTTTTATTATTGACAAAAACCAAAACACGTTCCATGCTTTCGTTTGTTTCTAATAAATGTTTTAACAGATTTACTTTTGTATTAAAGTTAGGGACATTATAAGTGATTTGCGTAATGTTTTCAAGCGGAGTTCCTGAAGCTGCAAGTGTAACTTCTTCAGGGAAATCAAAAAAGTCATTCAAAACAGCATCAACTTCGTCAGTCATTGTTGCAGAGAACAAAATGTTTTGACGTTTGGTTTTCATCATTGCCAAAAGCGCTGTCAATTGCGTACGGAAACCAAGATTCAGCATTTCATCAAACTCATCAATAACTAATTTTTGAGTTTCATCAAAACGAATAACTGCGTCAAGCGCTAAATCCATTGTACGACCCGGCGTTCCAACTAAAATGTCAACACCTTCGTAAACAGCTTTTTTTTGTGTATTTATATTTACTCCACCAAAAATACCAAGTGTGCTAACCGACATGTATTTGGTTAATTTCTCCACTTCTTCAACAACCTGAACTACTAATTCACGTGTTGGAACCAGAATTACGATTTTAGGCGTATTGGTTGGCGTAAATTTGTATAATTTTAAAAGGGGCAATAAGTAAGCAAATGTTTTACCGGTTCCGGTTTGCGCAATTCCCATCATATCGCGCCCAGACATAATCACGGCAAAGGATTTTTCCTGAATAGGAGTAGGCGTAACAAAGCCTAATTCGTCGATTGCTTTTTGTACTGATTTTGGAAGATTGAATTTTTCGAAAGTGCTCATTTGCATTAAATTTTGTGCAAATGTACGTTAAATTCATGGTTTTTTTATCGATTTTTTGATTATATACCGTCTTGTCTCTCTGAGCGAAGTCGAAGAGCGTGCCAATTCGAACTTTGGGGCTTCGACTTCGCTCAGCCTGACATTTGTTACGCTCAGCCTGACATTTGTTGAAATCAGCGTAATATTTTACAAAAATCAGCGTGAATACGTTATGTTTAAAACCTAAAAACCTTCAAAAACGCCTAATCCAAAAAGCGCAAAATCATATTTTACAAGATCCTGAGCGTCCATTTCTCTCAATTTAAGATCAAGTTCAGCCAATGCTTTTCCGTCGTTTTGTTTTCGGGTAAGAATTTCTAATTTCCTCGCAACATTTCCGGAATGTACATCAAGCGGACAAGATAATGCAGCTGGTGAAATGGTTTTCCAGATTCCTAAATCAACGCCTTTTGTGTCCTGGCGAACCATCCATCGCAAATACATGTAAATAAGGGTAATTAAGGTAGTGTTTTTTTAAGATTATAATCAACTATATTTGCATACAAATAATGCCTTAAAACCAATAAAAAATGGTTATTCCTGAAAATGAGTTAAAAGATTTTCTTGATTCGAAAGTACTTCAATATAATACAATTGATTTTATTGAGCCTGACCCAATAAGTGTTCCTCATAGATATAAACAAAAAGAAGATGTTGAAATTTCAGCATTTTTAGCTTCAACAATAGCTTGGGGCAACAGAAAGATGATTACAAAAAATGGTCACAGAATGATGGATTTATTAGGCAATTCACCTTTTGATTTTGTAATGAGTCATAATGACTATCAATTGGAAAAATTAGAGGGTTTTGTACACCGTACCTTTAATTCAGATGACTTAATTTATTTTGTAAAAGCATTAAAATATATTTATTCTGAAAAAGGAGGTTTAGAGAATATTTTTACTGTTAATCAAACTGAAGATTCTTTGCAACCAGCTATCCATGAATTTCATAAGATATTTTTTGAAATACCACATCAACTTAGAACAAAAAAGCATGTTGCTGACCCATCTAAAGGTTCTGTTGCAAAAAGAATTAATATGTGCTTAAGATGGCTTGTTAGAATCGATAATTCTGGAGTAGATTTAGGTATTTGGAAAAGTATTTCTCCTTCAAAATTATCTTGTCCTCTAGATGTACATTCGGGAAATGTAGCACGTAAATTAGGGCTTCTAGAAAGAAAACAAAATGATGGTAAAGCGTTACTGGAATTAGATACTAATTTAAGATTACTTGACCCTCTAGACCCTGTGAAATATGATTTTGCTTTGTTTGGCTTAGGTATATTTGAAGGATTTTAACATTTAAATTACTTTTTATACGGTAACTTTTTTTATTTAGTTTCGCAATCTAAATCTAACAAAAAAAGCCACTTCAATAAACGGAGTGGCTTTTAGCTAATAAGAAATGATATTATTACGGAATAGCCGTAAATGTCCCTGTGGTGATATTGAATCTTTTTTCTACTATTTTAGTACCGTCACAGTAACCTAATGGAAAACCATTATCATTGGTTAAGTTACTAATATTGAATTCCCCTTTTAAGGTTTTTCCATCAAAACTAGTGATTTTTATTGTTCCAGATGTTTCGTCTGTATCCCAAAGGCTTACTTCTTTATAACAAAGTGAGGAGTCATTTAGAAGTAAAAAGTAATAGGTGTTTTTTGTGTATAAATTGTATGTTTTATTTGCAACTAAGACATTATCAGTTGTCCTGATTGTCAAACTAAATATTTCTAAGATATCAGAAGTCTTTCCTTTTACTTTTGGGGATGCAGTTATTTCAAACTCATTAGCACTAGTTGTTGTATCATCGTTTTTTATCCAATTTACATCAGACATCAAGTAGTTTTGTTCGTACTCGATTTTGTTTATTGTGAAATTTATTGCCGATGATTTTACGGGATTGTTTACATCATCAGTAGACTCATCAGAGTTTGAGCAATTCAAAAAGAAAGCTGGCTAATAACAGCGATACAAATTTTTTCATAGAATTTGTTTAAATTTAATATTAAAATGTTTGACTGTTTTATCAATACTCCCAACTTCTGTCTAGGTTACCAGTATGGTAATCATTTTCACTTAAACTATTATCCCTAAAATACAGCCTATCTTCACCATCATTCCCTTTTTCGAACCAAAACCTTCCGTAATTACAATATCCTAAATCTCTGTAATTGTTGTTAGCAGAATCTGTTTCAATATTTCCAATTGATAAAACGACTGGAGTTTGTTCAGACCAATCATCTTTTATGTTATCCCATGCACGTCCACTGTCTGCCATGACAAGATGTGACTTCCAACATTTGATTTCTTTTTCTGTAACCTCAAATCTGTAATATGTTATCAGACCACCTAGGCTAACAATTTCATCATGCCATTTTCCTTGAATGAAGTCCTTAACCTTCTCTGGCGATTCAATGACATTCTCACAGCTGGTGAGCCCAATAGCTAGCAAAAGAAGAAAGAATAGATTTTTTTTCATTTTTTTTGGTTTTAGTTGATTTAAAATTTAAGCGAAATAGTATTTTTTTTTATAACTCGGCGGATGCGCCGAGTTATTCATGTTTCATTATTCGAATTTTGAAGTATGTCAGAAGAACTTTTAATACAGCTAGGTCAACACATCAGTTTAAAAATTAAAGCTAAATTCAAGTCAACTTTGGATTTTTCTTATGCATGTGATGTTGACGAGGCTAGTCTGCGAAGAATTATAAAAGGAAAACAAAACTTTTCTATAAAAATCTTTCAAAAAATCTGTAATGCATTAGATATTAAAATGTCAGAATTACTTTCAGAGCTGAATCTTTGATATTCAATATTTTAATTTATTATTTGCATAATCTTAATAATACGCGAACATTCATGTATTAGAGCTGAGTCATTAATGTCTGATGTAGTATATGGCTTTACTGATGAAAGACTCGGTTGAAGTCTATCAACTTCTCGTCCAGATTGTTTTTTTGTAGATGCTCCAGTTGGATGACCTGTATTTGTTCTTATTTTATTAGAAAACTCCTTTTTCGTGTTTTCATGTTTTGTCCAATTCTTCGCAAATACTATCATTTTATCTAATATCTCAATTTTCTCTTTATCTTCTGGATATTCTGGATAAAGTGAGCACCTAATTCTGGATAAAAGTGAGCAGTATAAATGAACTCAAAAAGGTGTCTAAAAAGTAGTTTAAAAATATAAA
>NZ_JAYSPC010000182.1:0-2223 GCF_043722275.1 Flavobacterium sp.
AAAAAACAAAAGTCCATAAGTATTCCGTCCGCTGGAACCGAAGCACAATAGCGATTTGCTGATGATTGCTTCAACGTCCTGCCGTACTTGCAGCAATACTTATGTTGTATGTTGTTGTTTGTGGCAGTTGGAGTGAATCTAATTATGAAATGAAATACTAACAAGTTAAAAAGATATATATGAAAAGAAAAATGGTTTTTGATTTTCTAAAAGGGTTTTTACTTAGCATGGTTATTTACATCATCATTTATTATATTTCTAAAAACGGTCATTGATAAAACCCAAATAGTAAAAAAACAAACGCACGTTATTGCAATAATGATTGTTGTCGTAATAATATTATCGGAATTTAGATTTTTTACAGTTTCAAAGTTCTCGTTTTTTAAATCCAATTTAAAATATTGCAATGCTGCATATTGATAACCAAATTGAAAAATTTGAATTAACATTAAAATGGACAAACAAATCCACCAACCTATTGAGCATATTTTCGCCCCATATTTAGGATGTTTATATGCAAGAAATGCAGTACCACCAATTAAAGAAGCAAGAAGTGTCAAAATAAATGGGATCATAAAACGAAATTTAGTGTTTGAGAATGGTTAGTAAAAAACAATATAAAAATCAGACATTAATTTGTACACGGTCGTCCCACAATAACATACAACGCCCTGTGGCTTTGTGAAGGGCTGATGGCTTTGCACTTCTGCCATCCTTTTGCAAAACCACTTGTTAGCCGTTGTTTTGGGTATTTTGTAAAAATTTTCAAAATATTTATAAAAATAAGTTATTTGAAAATCAGTTAGTTCCAATCTATTTTGTAATTATTTAAAAAATATTTCTATAAAAGTTTGGTGGCTTGTAAATATGTTGTATATTTGTGTAACAAAAGCAAATAACAATGACAACAGTTAAAGAAATTTTATCAGCAAATAGAGAAAGCGTTATCAGTTCTATAAAATGGATTTTCAAAGTTTGGAAAGCAGAAGATGTAAAAGCTAAGATGATTGAGTTTTTAGCTTATGCCGAAGAAAATGCAAATGTTGAGGCTCTTGCAACTTCTAA
Organism: Flavobacterium sp.; assembly: GCF_043722275.1. GTDB lineage: Bacteria > Bacteroidota > Bacteroidia > Flavobacteriales > Flavobacteriaceae > Flavobacterium. Next base: position 1,066 of record NZ_JAYSPC010000182.1, read on the forward strand.
AAAAGTTAAAACTGATTTGAAAAACTTAGTAGCAAGAATGGAAATTGCTGCTACTAAAAAAAGAAACTTAGAAATTTTCGGAACTGAACGCCCAAAACTTGCTGATATTATGGGAAGAATTGCTGAAAAAGAAGAAGAAGCAGGTAATTGCTTCAATCAAATTACCTCTTCTTGGGAAAAGAAATCTTACAAAAACCAAATTTTTCATTAATAAAAAATCACAAAATGGAGCAAACAACGCTTTTCAAAAATGAAGTAATAGAAATAATATTCACTTCTACAGATGCTAAAGGGATTTTAGTAAACGCAACTGCCATCAATCGGATTGATGGCAAAGAATATACAAGAACTGCTGGCTGGATTAGTAAAACTTGGTATTTGCATTCTTTTAGCAAAAATCAACAATATATTTTCGATGCAGCTTCGGAAAATTATCACGAAAACATATTTAAAGTAGCCGAAGCAGTTTTGAAGTTTTATAAAAAATTGCACAATGATTACATTGAATATTGGTTAAAAGATTTACGACCAACAGAGTTAGAAAACAATGCAAAACTTGGCTATGATGCAAATAAAGTAGCTGAATTTAATGGAAGAATTGAGCCTGTGTATGGTAAAGCTGACATTTGCAGATACCAATACAAGATGCTTGTTGAAAATTTAGAATTGATTAAAAAAGAGCGCGAAGGGAAAACGTTTACAAAAATCCCAACTCAAAATATTGAAAACAATAAAATCAAAGTTTCAAGATGAAAAGAAAAATATTGCATTTGGAACTTAAAACAACTGGTGAGCATAAGTATTACGGCTCACTGGTTGCCCTTTGGAAGGACAACGAAGCTATCCCTTACCACACAATCAAAAGGCTTGATTTGTCAGATGGCTGGGAAAATGAAGCCTTTAAAATTCGTTTAGGAATTTTGCTTACTCCGTCTGAAGTGGAAGCTGGTAAAAATAACGGCTAACGCTGCGGCTTGCTGCTGCCGCCAGAAAACTGATTTAATTAAAGGTAAATGTCCAGCGGTAGAAGCAAACCGTTTGTTGGCTGCTGCCAATTAGAGATTTTAAATTATTCTGTCAAAATGAGAAAGATAAATAAAATATTAGGAACAAGGTACTGGTACAATGTCAGGTTTATTTACAAAAATAAGTCTGGTC
>NZ_JAYSPC010000183.1:0-1981 GCF_043722275.1 Flavobacterium sp.
AAAACATAAACCAACTGATTTTAGGTGTTTAAAAACTATTTTTAAAGATGAGTTTCAAGGTTCAACAGGTGTAATTAATAATTTAGAATTAATCAATAAAAAATACATAAACCAAAGTAATAAGAGGCATTTTATTCAAGATAATGAAATTTTGATAAGTTCTGACGATGTCAAATTTGCTATTTCAACTGTATGGAGGTTTGATAATGTGCAACATATTTTGAAATTGGCAAAAAGAGAAGGTTTCCAAATAGATGAAATGCTGTGTTCAACTCATAAGTGCAACAAACTTATTATTTAGAGTTTCAATAGGACTAAGGTAATTGAATTTTCTAATGGGTCTGTTATTAATTGATAATTCTACTTGTTTAATTCTTTCATTGGTTACAATTCGTAAATCAGTTTTCTTTGGAAAAAATCTTCTAATTACACCGATTCTATTTTCTACAGTTCCTTTTTCTTGCGAGGTGTATGGTGTTGTAAAATAGGTTTTTAGATTAAATATTTTTGCGATTTCAGTATGTCCAGCAAACTCTTTTCCGTTGTCAAAAGTGATTGTTTTGACGTAGCTGGAGTTAAATCTAGAAAGCCTTTCAATTATTTTCTGTGTGACTTCTAATGATGTTTTTCCCTGCAACTTATCTATCATGGTAATTAATGTAGTTCTATCTGTAAGGACTAGCAATGCTGATTTATGGTCTTTTCCCATCATTAAATCGGCTTCTAAATCTCCGATTCTTTTTCTTTGTTCAATAACAGCTGGCCTCTCACTTATATGTTTACGATTCAGAATTGCTCCTCGAGTGTCTTTTATATTCCCTCTTTTTTGTCTCCTTTTACCATGTTTCAATTCTTGGTAAAGTGTCTTAAAAGGTTTATTCTCTATCCTGTTGGTGTGCTTAGATTCCCATATCCATTTGTAAATTGTTTCATGACTAACTATTGCTTTACCTTCTAATTTCCAACGTTCTGAAATTAACTCCGGACTCCATTTGTCCAAGGTCATTTTATCGAAGATAGCTTGCTTCAAATCAGGTGTTAATAAAACTATTTTATACTTTTCTTTATGACGATTACTTGTTTTTCGCTGTGCGTTTAAAGCACAGTATTCTCCAGAACCCCTTCCTCTTTTTGGTATAGATCGTTTTAGTTCTCTACCAATAGTACTGCGATGAACACCTAACTGATCTGCAATTTTCGTTTGATTAAAACCAGCTTGTATTAGAGCTTCGATTTGGTATCTTTGTTCCACGGTTAATTGTTTATATTTTTTCATGCAAGACAAATTTAGGCTTTTGACCTTAAACACTTGGGGGATAACTCCAAGTGTTTTTAATTTATCTGTTGCACTTATAACTTGAACTTACAATTATTTAACAATTGATAAATTTATACTTTTACTGAGAAGTTAACACTTTAAACCTATATTTGAGTTTAAATTTCAATACAGTATGAGTATAAAAAAATTTGAAGAAGAGGCAACAAAAAGTCTTTTAGAAAAAGAATTAATAACCCCTGAACAATATGATCAAGTAGAGGCCTATCGAAATTTAAATTTTTTTTCATTACATACTGAGCTAAAATTATTCATGTACGCATCTGTATTAATGTTTACCTCAGGTATCGGTATTTTAATTTATAAAAATATTGATAGCATTGGGCATGTCGCTATATTGGCTTTATTACTTTTGGTTACCGTTTTTTGTTTTTACTTCTGTTTTAAAAACGCCTCTGGGTTTAAAAAACAACAAACTCAATTTGAAAATCCTATTTTTGATTACCTGATTTTAGCAGCAGTATTATTAAGTTGCATTTTTGTTGGCTATCTGCAATTTCAATACGCTGTTTTTGGTACTCAATACGGCTTAGCAACTGTTGTTCCTACAGTAATAGCTTTCTTTTGTGCCTATTATTTTGATAATAAAAGTGTCTTATCAATAGCAATCACTGGTTTAGCAGCATACATTGGTTTATCCGTTTC
>NZ_JAYSPC010000184.1:0-39646 GCF_043722275.1 Flavobacterium sp.
AATTGTTTTTGTAGTGCTTTTGCTAACATTATTGTTTGCCAATTTTGCCGAAGCTATTGCCGAAGCCAGAGGAAAAGCACAAGCCGATAGTTTAAGAAAAACACGTGAAGAAACTCCTGCAAGACAAATTCTACCAAACGGAGAAATCAAAAATATCAGTTCATCTGAATTGAAAAAAGGTGATATTTTCGTTTGTGAAGCTGGAGATTTAATTGCAACCGATGGTGAGATTATCGAAGGTTTAGCGACTATTGACGAAAGTGCCATTACAGGCGAAAGTGCCCCTGTAATTCGGGAATCCGGTGGCGATAAATCATCTGTAACCGGAGGAACAAAAGTATTATCTGATAAAATTAAAGTAATCGTAACATCAGAACCTGGCGAAAGCTTTTTGGACAAAATGATTGCTTTGGTTGAAGGCGCAAGTCGTCAGAAAACGCCAAACGAAATTGCCCTAACTATTTTGTTGGCTGCTTTTACATTAATCTTCGTGATTGTTTGTGTTACCTTAAAACCATTTGCAGATTATGCACATGCGCCGATCACAATTGCTGCTTTTATCGCCTTGTTTGTTTGTTTGATTCCAACCACAATTGGTGGTTTATTATCAGCAATTGGTATTGCGGGAATGGACAGAGCATTGCGTGCGAACGTGATTACAAAATCAGGAAAAGCGGTTGAAACTGCCGGGGATATTGATGTATTGCTTCTTGATAAAACCGGAACAATTACAATTGGAAACAGAAAAGCAACTAATTTTTATCCTGCAAAAGGAATTTCTCAAGAAGATTTTATACAATCTGCTGTCTTAAGTTCGCTTGCAGATGACACTCCGGAAGGAAAAAGTATCGTGGAACTGGCAGGAGCCGAAACTGCCAATAAATTATCAATTGAAGGTGCTACTTTAATAAAATTTACCGCAGAAACCAGAACTTCCGGAGTTATTTTAAAAGACGGAACCAATATTAGAAAAGGTGCTCAGGATGCTGCAAAAAATATTTCGCTTCAAGCCGGAAATACTTTCCCTGAAGATACTGCACAAAAAGTAATTGATATTTCATCAAAAGGCGGAACGCCATTGGTGGTTATTAAAAACAATGAGGTTCAGGGCGTTATCGAATTGCAGGATATCATAAAAACGGGAATGAAAGAACGTTTTGACCGTTTGAGAAAAATGGGTGTAAAAACGGTGATGGTTACCGGAGATAATCCGCTTACGGCGAAGTTTATTGCGGAAGCTGCGGGTGTAGATGATTTTATTGCCGAAGCGAAACCTGAGGACAAAATGAACTACATCAAAAACGAACAGAATCTAGGTAAACTTGTTGCCATGATGGGTGACGGAACGAATGATGCTCCTGCCCTTGCGCAAGCCAATGTTGGTGTTGCGATGAACAGCGGAACTCAGGCTGCGAAAGAAGCCGGAAACATGGTCGATCTTGACAATGACCCAACTAAATTAATCGAGATTATCGAAATTGGAAAACAACTTTTAATGACGCGTGGAACTTTAACTACTTTTTCTATTGCAAATGACGTTGCGAAATATTTTGCTATTGTTCCTGCTCTTTTTATTACTGCGATTCCTGCGCTTGAAGGCTTGAATATCATGCGTTTGCATAGTCCGGAAAGTGCGATTTTATCAGCGGTAATTTTTAATGCGATTATCATTCCGATATTGATTCCGCTCGCCTTGAGAGGAGTTGATTATAAACCAATTGGCGCAAGTGCCATCTTAAAAAGAAATCTTTTGATTTATGGTTTAGGCGGATTGATTGTCCCTTTTATCGGAATTAAATTAATTGATTTGGTTGTTGCCCTATTTATGTAATATAAGCTTCTAAGATGCTAAGTCGCTAAGGTTCTAAGTTTTTTCTTAGCGTCTGGCAACTTAGAAACTTAGTAGCTCAGTAACTTAGAAACTCAAAAAAAATGAAAACAATATTTTCTCTATTGAAACTTACGCTGCTTACCGTAATTCTGTTTGCAGTTATTTATCCCCTTGCGATTTACGGAATTGCACAATTTGCTCCAAATCATGGAAAAGGAGAAACTATTTCGGTTAACGGAAAAGTGGTTGGATATCAAAAAATTGGTCAGAAATTCGATAAGTCGAATTATTTCTGGGGAAGACCTTCGGCAGTTGATTATAATGCCGCTGGAAGTGCCGGAAGTAACAAAGGACCAAGCAATGCTGAATATTTAGCTTTGGTTCAAAAAAGAATTGATACGTTTTTAATCGTTCATCCTTATTTAAGAAAATCGGAGATTCCTGCTGATATGGTTACGGCTTCAGGAAGTGGTTTAGATCCGAATATTTCACCACAAGGTGCTTTGATTCAGGTGAAACGTGTTGCCAAAGAAAGAAAACTATCTGAAGATAAAGTAAAAGCTTTGGTTGAAGCGAATATAAATACGCCAAAAGTTATGGGAACTCCAACGGTTAATGTGCTGGAACTGAATGTGGCTTTGGATGAGCTTTCTAAGAAAGGTTTATAGGTTCTGTCGCTATCCGAGGCTTCGGGACTAAGGTTTTTATCCTAACAGGTTTTTAAAACCTGTTAGGTATGACAAGATTGCCGTGATTTGTTCTTACGTCGAAATGGCAAACTAAGAAATTAATACCTAACAGGTTTTAAAAACCTGTTAGGATAACAAAAGCCCTTTTTTACCCCCAAAGGCCTAGCCCCGATAGGAGTGGAAATCCTTTTGCTTTTTTCTTTAAAAAGCAAAAGATTGAAACGGATAGCGGGAAATAGCTCCTAAAAAAACCTATTAATATGTTATACCTACAAGTTTTTGGAAACCTTGCAGGAAAACTAATTCCTTTTTACCTCAAATAATTAAAAACAAAATGAAAAAAATTATACTTACCGCTTTAATCGCTTTCGGTTTTAGCAATTTGCATGCACAGGAAGAAATAAAAAGTCCGTTTACGTTTTCAGGATATGTAGACGTTTATTATAGTTATGATTTCGGGAAACCGGACAATCATACACGCCCGGGATTTTTTTACAATTATAATAAAAGTAATGAAGTGAACCTGAATTTGGGTTTAGCAAAAGTAAATTACCAAAAAGATAATGTTCGTGGAAATTTTGCTTTAATGGCCGGAACTTACGCCGAATATAACATGGCGGCTGAACAAGGTTTATTGAAAAATGTATATGAGGCGAATGTGGGTGTTAAGATTTCGCAAAGCCATAATTTATGGATTGATGCGGGAATTATGCCGGCACACATTGGCTTTGAAAGTGCCATTGGAAAAGATTGCCAGACTTTGACCAGAAGTATTCTTGCGGAGAATTCTCCGTATTATGAAACGGGAGTAAAAATTGGTTATACGTCAGAATCTGGAAAATGGTATTTGGCGGGAATGTATTTGAATGGCTGGCAACGCATTGAAAAAGTGGAAGGTAATCATACGCCTGCTTTTGGAACGCAAATTACTTACAAACCATCGGATAAAGTAGTTTTGAACTGGAGTACTTATGTTGGAAATGAACAACCGGATATTGACAAAAAATGGCGTTATTTTAATAACTTTTACGGACAATTTAAAGTAACGGATAAAACAAATATTACGGCTGGTTTTGATGTTGGTTCGCAACAATCAGCTAAAAATAGTAATAAATACGATACTTGGTTTTCGCCAGTTTTAATTCTGCAATATAAACCAACGGATAAAATTCAGTTAGCAGCACGTGGCGAATATTATAGTGATGAAAAAGGTGTAATTATCGCTACGGGAACGCCAAATGGGTTTAAAACTTATGGATTTTCGGCTAACTTTGATTACTTAGTTACTGATAATGTAATGTTTAGATTAGAAGCAAGAAATCTTTCGAGTAAAGATGAAATATTTACAAAAGACAATTTGCCAACCAATACGAATGCGTTTGTAACGACTTCGTTGGCGATTTCTTTTTAAACATTAAAAATTGATTTTTTACCATTAAGATATTAAGAAAGTTAAGCTTTGCCTTAATGCGCTCATATTAAAGTAAATTAAGCTTTGCCTTTATTACTTAATATCTTAATGGTTTAATTATTAAAAAACTTTGTGTCTTAGCGTCTTCGCGGCAAATACTATGGAAAAGGAAAAAGAAAATAACGCACAGCACTTTCTCGATTTAATTCAGAAATCACGAAAAGGAAAGTTTAAAGTCTACATTGGGATGAGCGCCGGTGTGGGTAAAACGTATCGGATGCTGCAAGAAGCACATTCGTTGTTAAAAAACGGAATTGATGTGAAAATTGGTTACATCGAAACACATATGAGAAAGGAAACGCATGAGCTTTTATCTAGTTTGCCTGTGATTCCGCGGCGAACCATTTTCTATAAGGGAAAAGAACTGGAAGAACTTGATGTGCAAGCCATTATCAACCTTAGACCTGAAGTTGTAATTGTTGATGAACTGGCGCACACGAATGTTGAAGGAAGTAAAAACGAAAAACGCTGGCAGGATGTTCTGGAAATTCTGGAAGCGGGAATCAATGTAATTTCGGCAGTGAATATTCAGCATATTGAGAGTTTAAATTCAGCTGTAAAACGGATTACAGGAATTGACGTTCAGGAACGTATTCCGGACAATGTTTTGCGATTGGCAGATGAAGTAGTAAATATCGATTTAACAGCTGAAGATTTAATTGCGCGTTTGAAGGAAGGGAAAATTTATACGGCTGATAAAATTCAGACTGCCTTGACGAATTTTTTTAAATCAGATCAGATTTTGCAACTGCGTGAATTGGCTCTGAAAGAAGTGGCAAGTCAGGTGGTCAGAAAAGTAGAAAGTGAAGTGCCTAATTTGCATGCTTTAAGACACGAAAAATTACTGGCCTGTATTAGCAGTAATGATAAAACGGCTAAAGTTGTGATTAGAAAAGCTGCGCGTCTGGCAAGTTATTACAACGGATCGTGGTATGTTTTGTATGTAGAAACGCCTAAAGAAAGCAGTACTAAAATCGCATTAGACAAACAACGCCATTTAATTAATAATTTTAAACTGGCAGTGCAATTGGGTGCGGAAGTTATTAAATTAGAAAATAAAAATATTGCAGATGCTATTTTGATTGCGGTCGAAGAAAAACATATTACAACTGTTTGCATCGGGAAACCGCATTTGAATTTATTTAAAGTAATTTTGTCTACAACGATTTTCAGACGTTTGCTAAATAGTCTGTCTTTATCGAATGTTGATCTTGTTATTTTGTCGTAAAAAATTCTAAACCATATAAGTTATATAAGTTCATTTAAATTGCAAAGAAATTTAACCGCAAAGAACGCAAGGTTTTGCGCAAAGTTCGCTGAAGTTTTTTTGCCTTTTACTTAATTACGTACCATCTTATATTTTCTTATATCACTTATATAGTTCAAAAAAATAAAATGTTTTATAAAATGAGAATTAAAACTAAATTGAATCTTGGAGTTGGGTTGTTATTTTTAATGATTATCATACTTTCTTTGGTAAGTGGATATTCTGTTTTTTTGATAAAAGCAGACACGGAGAATATTCTGAAAGCAAATTATAATACGCTGGAATATTCCAGAAATATGATTTTGTCTTTGGATGAAACTAAAATGACTACGGATAATAAACTTCATACTTTTAAAGAATATCTTGAAAAACAGACGCAAAATGTTACCGAACCAGGAGAAAAAGAAGCAACTGCCAAACTTGAAAAAAGCTTTGCTTTTTTAGAAAAAAATGGTTCTAATGAAGCTGTAAAAACACAAATCAGACAAGATATTTTTGCGATTATGAAACTCAATCTCGATGCCATAAAACAAAAAAGTGATATCGCCAAACATACTGCAGAAACTGCTAATTTATGGATCGCCATTGTAGGGACTTTATGTTTTTTAATTGCCTTTAATTTACTGGTTAATCTACCCAATAATATTGCCAACCCAATTAAGGAACTGACTCAGAGTATTAAAGAAATTGCGAATAAAAACTATTCGGAACGTGTGCATTTCACCAATCATAACGAATATGGTGATCTGGCTAAATCATTTAATACGATGGCGCAAAAACTTGAGGAATATAATAGTAGTAATTTGTACAAATTATTCTTTGAAAAAAAACGACTGGAAACGCTTATCAATAATATGCATGATCCTATTATTGGATTAGATAATGAAGCTGTAGTTTTGTTTGCAAATGATGAAGCCCTGAAGATTATTGGGATGAAATCTGAGGATGTTATCGGTAAAGCGGCTTCTACTCTAGCCTTATCAAATGATTTGATTCGTTCCTTAATCCTGAAGGAACCGGCAACTGATTCTCAGAAAAAACAACCGCTGAAAATTTTTGCTCACGGAAAAGAAAGTTACTTTGATAAAGAAACAATCAACATTACGATAACTCCAACAGGGGAAGAAAAAGAAATTAATATTGGAGATGTTATTATTCTTAGAAATATTACCTTGTTTAAAGAACTTGATTTTGCGAAAACCAATTTTATTGCAACCGTTTCGCATGAATTAAAAACACCAATCGCTTCTATTAAACTAAGTTTACAATTGCTTGAAAACAGTAAAACGGGCGATATGAACGACGACCAAAAACAATTGGTCGAAAGTATTAAAGATGATAGTCAGCGTTTATTGAAAATTACAGGTGAATTGCTTAATTTATCTCAATTAGAAACAGGAAATATTCAGTTGAATATTGAAAAAAGTGATCCATATGCTATTGTAAATTATGCTACAGAAGCTGTAAAAGTGCAGGCAGATCAAAAACAGATTAAACTTGTAATTGATGCTGAGGAAAATCTTCAAGATGTAAAAGCCGACAGTGAAAAAACAGGTTGGGTTTTGATTAATTATTTGTCAAATGCTATCCGGTATTCTTCTGAAAAAAGTACAATTGTTATTCAATTAAAAAATGAAAATAATCAAATTATATTTCAGGTGATTGATACCGGAAAAGGAATTGATACACATTATAAAGACAAAGTTTTTGATAAATATTTCCAGGTTCCGGGAAGTCAAAAATCAGGAACAGGATTAGGTTTAGCCATCAGCAAAGAATTTATAGAAGCCCAAAACGGAAATGTTGGTGTAGAAAGTAATTTAGGATTAGGCAGTACTTTTTGGTTTTCGTTGAAGGTATAAAAAAAGCCATAGGCTCGACCAATATTGTAGGGCTGGATTTTAATCCAGTTCCGCCAAAGCATATGTAGAGATAAATATGGATCGTTCCTATAGAATTTTTTAAATGTATAACATCAAATTTTCAACGGATTAAAATCCGTTGCTACAATATAAATCATTCCTCCGGAATTTAAAAACAGAATAATAATGGAATTAACTATTTATTGAATTGCTATTTTCATCGCTATTGTCCGTCTGAGCGAAAGCGAAAATCTTTAATGTTGTAAAGCCCTTCGACTTCGCTCAGGGTAACAAATGAGAACTTTAATTCGTGCCCGATGTATTATTCTTAATCTCCATTACCTCTCTTTTCACTTCAAGAAGCAATTCTTTCATGCTTTGAGATTCTGTTAATTCATGTCGTTTATCGCTACGGCCGATATTGCATTCGTATTCCCAGATTTCTAAAATATCTGAGGCTTTCACTTCATAATTAGGATAAAAGCGATTGTCTGATTCCAGAACCAAAGCATTCTTTTTGTTTTTGTTGAGACGTTTATATACCATTCCCTCATTTTTGGTAATCAGAATATAGGTTCTACCATCCATCACTTCTCCCAGCCTTTCTACATAACGGCCAATGATAATAGATCCATCTTCATGTGGCGGCATCGAATCGCCTTCTACAGGAAATCCGCGGTGTTTTCCAGGTCCTAAAAAAGGAAGTGAAACTTGTTGCAGACTTTCAATATATTCCGGATCGGCATATCCGTTAAGGTAACCTGCTTTTGCTTTTTGAGATACAATTTCGATATAATTCTCCCCAAAACTATCTACTTGTATCGGTAAAATAAGTCGGTTGCCTTCTAATTTTATCAAGTTTTCGATATTGATTTTACGAATGTCGACAGACAATATTAAATCAATACTCATATGAAAATATAAGGCAATCTGTTTTAAGATATCGTATGGCGCTTCTGAAGTTCCATCTTCGTATTTAACATATCTTCCTCTTGTAATCTTTAGGTTTTCAGCTAATTTCTCCTGCGATATTTTATGCTTAACCCTCAATGCTCTGATATTATCTGAAAATAAGGACATAATTAATTTGTTATAATTTGGAACAACAAATATACAAAAAAATGTTATCATCTGTACTATTTTTGTTTCATACAAAAACAAGGAGATGACAAGGGCAATTGTACACATGGATTTGGATACTTTTTTTGTATCCTGCGAAAGATTAACCAACTCAGAATTAAGAGGAAAAGCTCTTATTATTGGCGGTGGAGATCGTGGCGTTGTGGCCTCTTGTTCTTATGAAGCAAGACGTTTTGGAGTACGTTCTGCGATGCCTATTCACATGGCAATGAAACTTTGTCCGCAAGCCAAAATTATGAAAGGTGATATGGAATTATATTCTCGATTGTCACATGATGTTACGCAGGTGATTCAGGAAAAAGCTCCGATAATGGAGAAAGCCAGCATCGATGAATTTTATCTTGATATTACCGGAATGGACAAATTTCACGGCAGTTATAAATGGACAAATGAACTAGCTCAATCGGTTATAAAGGAAACCGGCCTACCTATTAGTTTTTCATTATCTGTTAACAAAACCGTTTCTAAAATTGCAACCGGCGAAGGCAAACCAACCGGAAATTTAGAAATCCCGCAAGGCAATGTACAAGCATTTTTGAATCCGTTATCGATTCAGAAAATCCCTATGGTTGGGAATGTGACTTTTCAGCTTTTATCCCGAATTGGCGTTCGTAAAATTCAAACTTTATCTGAAATGCCTCCCGAAGTTTTACAGCAAATGATTGGTAAAAACGGTCTGGATATTTGGAAAAAAGCCAACGGAATTGATCATACTCCTGTAGAACCTTATACCGAAAGAAAATCTATTTCTACAGAACATACTTTTTCTCAGGACACAATCGATATTATCATGCTAAAATCGATATTGATTGGTATGGTCGAAAAACTGGCTTTTCAATTACGATCAGAACAATGGTTAAGCTCAACTATTACGGTTAAAATTCGTTACGCCAATTTTGATACTGAAACCAAACAATGCAAAATTGCCTATACTTCAGCAGATCATATTCTGACAAAAAATGTAATGGAACTGTTTGACAAAGTATATCAGCGTCGTATGCGACTGCGTTTGATTGGTATTCGCTTTAGCGGGTTGGTTCGGGGCACTTATCAAATTGATCTTTTTGAAGATACTGAGGAAATGTTATCGCTTTATGCAGCGATGGATAAAATGAAAAGCCGTTACGGTTTTGATGCCGTAATGCGATGTGCCGGAGCTTCTTTTAAACCAAATAACAAAGACGAAATTTTAAAACGTATCAAATAAATGTATCTCAACTGCCATTCATATCATTCGCTACGCTACGGCACAATTCCGCTTAAGAAATTGGTGGCTCAAGCCGTTGATTGCGGTGTAAAAGCAATGGCACTTACGGATATTAATACCGTAACCGGAATTTATGATTTTATAAGGGATTGCCAATCAAAAGGAATTAAACCTCTTGTTGGTATGGAACTTCGCTGCAATCATCAATTCAGATATATTGGTTTAGCTAAAAATGCCAGCGGACTTGGCGAAATGAATCGCTTTTTAACAGAACATAATTTTAGTGGAAAGCCTTTACCCTTAATTGCACCGGAATTTGATTCGGTTTTTGTGATTTATACTTTAGAAAATGCTCCGGAATTTCTTCGTGAGAATGAATTTATCGGAATTCGTCCGGATGAAGTTTTAAGGCTTCTTACTTCGGAACATAAAAATAAAACAGCAAAAATGGTTGTGCTTCAATCAGTGACTTTTAGTAATAAAAGAGAATTTAATCTGCATAAAATTCTGCGTGCCATTGACACCAATATTATTTTATCAAAATTAACAGAAACTGATTATTGCAAAACTTCTGAAAAAATGTTGGCTTTAGAATCGTTGCTGCCTTATTATGAAAGTTATCCTGAAATTATAGCTAACACGGAGCAAATAATCGATTCTTGTAATTTTGAATATGATTTTACAACGCCTAAAAACAAGAAATTTTTTACTGAAAATCGTGAAGGCGATATAGTACTATTACGCCAACTTGCCTACAGCGGTCTACTTTGGCGTTATGGTGAAAACCATGAGGCGGCAAAAGCACGTGTCGAAAAGGAACTCAAAGTAATTGATGAGTTAAAATTCAGTGGTTATTTCTTAATTAGCTGGGATATTGTTCGGCATAGCAATAGTTTGGGTTTCATGCACATTGGCCGAGGCAGCGGCGCCAATAGTATTATTGCCTATTGTTTAGGAATTACCGATATCTGCCCAATAGAACTTGATTTGTATTTCGAACGCTTTTTAAATTTAAATCGAAAAAGTCCACCTGATTTTGATATCGATTGGAGCTGGAAAGAACGCAATACGATTTTAGAATATATCTTCAATAAATACGGTCGCGATCATGTTGCTTTTTGTGGAACCAATGTCGAATTTAAACATCGCTCTATTTTTAGGGAAGTAGGAAAGGTTTTTGGTCTTCCAAAAGAAGAATTAGATATGCTGGCAAAAAATCCGACGACATTACACGAAACCAATTCTATCGTAAAATTGGTTCAGGAATATAGTTTGATGATGCATAAATATCCTAATCAGCGTAGTATGCACGCTTGCGGAATTATTATTTCTGAAGAACCCATTACCAATTATACACCTTTGGAAATGCCTCCAAAAGGATTTCCAATTGTGCTTTTTGATATGCACACTGCCGAAGAAATTGGTTTCGAAAAATTCGATATTTTAAGTCAGCGTGGTATTGGTCATATTGATGATAGTGTAAAATTAATTGAGAAAAACAGAGGTATTAAAGTTGATATTCGCAATACTTCGATTTCTAAAGATGAAGCAGTTTGTAACGTTCATTTGGCACAAGGCAAAACCATTGGCTGTTTTTATATCGAAAGTCCTGCCATGCGCGGATTGTTACGTCGATTAAATTGTGATAATTATAAAATTCTGGTGGCGGCTTCTTCTATTATTCGTCCCGGCGTAGCACAATCCGGAATGATGAAAGAGTATATTTTTCGTCATAATAATCCGGATCAGTTTCAATATTTTCATGAGGTATTTAAGGAACATCTTGGTGAAACGTACGGGATTATGGTGTATCAGGAAGATGTTATTAAAATTGCCCAACATTACGGAGGAATTCCGGCTGCTGATGGAGATATTTTGCGTCGCGCCATGTCTGGAAAAGGACGTTCTATGGAAGCTTTACAAAAAGTAAAAGATAATTTCTTTGCTTGTTGTGCTGAGAAAGGACATCCTGAAGGGCTTAGTCAGGAAATTTATCGCCAAATTGAATCCTTTGCCGGATTTTCGTTTTGTAAAGCACACTCGGCTTCTTATGCTGTAGAAAGTTACCAAAGTTTATATCTCAAGATCAATTATCCTGTAGAATTTATGACCGCGGTAATCAACAATCAGGGCGGATTTTACAGAACCGAAGTTTATGTACACGAAGCACGAATGTCCGGCGGAACGGTTCTTAATCCATGCGTGAACAAAAGCGAATATCAAACTACGGTTTATGGCATTGATATTTATCTGGGTTTTATGCATTTGCAGAGTTTAGAATCTAAAACCGCTCATTTAATCGAATCAGATAGGAAAAAAAATGGAGAATTTCTCTCTTTGGAGGATTTCATTAATCGGATTCCAATTGGGATTGAAAGCATGAAGGTTTTGATTTTTATAGATGCTTTTCGTTTTACAGGAAAAACCAAAAATCAGCTTTTGGTCGTTGCCAGTTTACTTCTAAATAATTTCAAACCCGAAAACAGAAGTTTGATGTTATTGCAGGAACCGGTTAAAGAATACAAACTTCCTACATTGGAACGTTCTTTATATGAAGATGCTTTTGATGAAATTGAGTTATTGAGTTTCCCTGTTTCGTGTACTGTTTTTGATTTACTTCAAACCAAACATCGCGGCGATATTATGGCGAAAGATTTAGTAGCACATCATAAAAAACAAGTTCGAATGCTGGCGTATTTAATTTCAAGAAAACAAGTTCCAACTAAAAAAGGAAACATGTATTTTGGAACCTGGATCGATCACGAAGGCACTTATTTTGATACAGCACATTTTCCGGATTGTCTGGCGCAACATCCTTTTGAAGGTGGTGGCTGTTATCTATTGTTAGGAACTGTCGAAGTCGATTATCACTTTCCAACCATTACAATAACCAAAATGGCGAAAATGCCTTTTATTCCGGATCCGCGTTATATGGATGCAAAAGATCAATATAAAACACAACAAATGATAAAGGAAGATGTGAGTCCAACGCATCGGGAACCTTATCCGCAGGCACATGAAATCAATTTACCAAGACACCGAATGAAATTTCAAAACACATAATTCTAAGATTTGACAAGAATAAGAATAGATTTCACGTTATATAAATGAGATGAAAAAGCAGGAATATGCCATAGTAGATATTGAAACCACTGGTGGAAACGCCAGTGGCAGCCGCATTACAGAAATTGCGATTATCATTCATGACGGAGAAAACGTGATTGACCGTTATGAAACGCTTGTTAATCCGGAGAAAGAAATTCCGATTTCGATTTTTGCTTTAACAGGAATTAATAATGAAATGGTTCGTGATGCGCCAATCTTCGATGATATTTCAGAGAAAGTACTCGAAATGCTTACAGATCGTATTTTCGTCGCTCATAATGTTAACTTCGATTATTCGTTTGTTCGCCATCAACTCGAACAAGCAGGATTTAAATGGACGGCAAGAAAATTATGTACCGTTCGGGCAGCAAGAAAAATCAAACCAGGATTGGCATCTTATAGTTTAGGAAAGCTTTGCAATTCATTAGATATATCTTTAGAAAACCGGCATCGTGCCGGCGGCGATGCAGATGCTACTGCCATATTGTTCTCTTTATTACTCGAATGGGATGATGAAGGACATATTGCAAAAATGATCAAAAACACGTCACAAGATCAGCGCTTACCACCTAACCTTCCGCCTGAAGATTTTAATAATTTACCGGAAAAACCAGGTGTATATTATTTTTATAATGAGGTAAAAAAAGTAATTTATGTAGGGAAAGCTATTAATTTAAAAAAGCGAGTTGCTTCTCATTTTAGCGGTCATAAAATCAATCCGCAAAGGCAACATTTTTTGCGGGATATTTATTCTATTTCCTTTGAAGTTTGTGCTAATGAATTAATGGCATTACTATTAGAATGTACTGAAATTAAAACACTTTGGCCAACCTACAACAGGGCTTTAAAACGCTTTGAGCCTAAATTTGGACTTTATCAATATGAAGCCCGAAGCGGTTATAAATATCTCGCCGTGGGAAAACTCAGTAAATTCCAGTCTTCTATTGAACATTTTAATAGTATCCATGAAGGAATAAATGCATTACAAGGTCTGGCTAAAGAGTTTGAATTAGATCACAGGTTCTGCAAATACTGTATTTCAATGGACGAAAATAGTCCAAATAATGATGTATCAGATTTACCCGAAGTGGTAATTCATAATGAGAAAATCGAAAATGCCATTGATTTTTTATTAAGCAACAGACCCAGTTTTGCCATTATAGACAAAGGAAGATCTGCGGAGGAACGCAGTTGTATCTGGGTTGAAAACGGGCATTTTTATGGCATGGGTTATATTGGTCGTGATATTACAATTACTGAACCATCAGAAATAAAAGATTATGTCACAGCTTATCGCGGCAATCAATATATGCTGCACTTAATTATTGCTTATGCCGAGAAATATCCGCGGAAAGTATTTTTTAACAAGAATTTCTTAAAGTAAGATTTAATTTAAACGCAATATTATTTGTAAATTTAAGAATACAACTAATTGACTGTCAAATGAAAATAGCAACTTATAACGTAAACGGAGTCAACGGACGCTTAAATGTATTACTGAAATGGCTTGAAGAAGCCAAACCTGATATTGTTTGTCTGCAGGAATTAAAGGCGCCACAGGATAAATTCCCTGCTAAAGCAATTGCTGATGCAGGTTATAATGCCATTTGGCATGGACAAAAGCAATGGAATGGCGTTGCGATTCTGGCTCGTAATATGGAAATTGAAGAAATAACACGCACTCTTCCGGGAGATGACGAGGATATCCAAAGTCGTTATATCGAAGCTTTGATTGATGGTATCGTAATCGCATGCCTTTATCTCCCAAACGGAAATCCTGCGCCCGGACCTAAATTAGAATATAAACTAAAATGGTTTGAACGTCTGGCTGATCGTGCAGAAACGCTGTTAAGCTTAAAAACTCCCGTAATAATAGTTGGCGATTATAATGTGATGCCAACGGAAATGGATGTTTATAAACCTGAAAAATGGGTTAAAGATGCGCTTTTCAGACCTGAAGTACGAAAAGCGTTTAAAGATCTTGTTTCGCAAGGATGGACAGATGCGATTCGAACTTTATATCCGGACGAGAAAATTTATACGTTTTGGGATTATTTCAGAAATGCCTATCAAAGAGATGCCGGACTTAGAATTGATCATTTTTTACTTAGTTCTGAATTAGCAAAAAAACTGCTTTCCGGCGGTGTTGACCGTTATGTGCGGGGATGGGAAAAAACAAGTGACCATGCGCCGGTATGGATTGAAATTGATAAAAAATAAATGGAAACAATGACACTATTTAACGATACCGAATTATTTGCAACGGGTTTGGGAGGGAAAAAAATTTTTGACATCCCTGACTCTGAATTGATTTTGATCGACAATTTTTTTACCAAAGAAGAATCTGATCGTTTTTATGAAAAAATACTCCGCAAGACTAAATGGAGAGAATATGAAATGGAAATTTATGATAAAACTTATACTGTTCCTCGAATGATTTCCTGGTATGAAGACAAGGATAATCCCGGAGCAGACCAAAACGGTCCTGACTGGACTTATGAATTATTGACTATTAGAAGCCGCGTAGAAAAAGAAACGCAGCTTGATTTTAATACTGTATTGCTTAATTTATACAGGGATGGAAATGATGGCGTAGGCTGGCACAGCGATAAGGAACATAATACGGGCAAAAATCCTATCATTGCTTCAGTTACTTTTGGAGAAACCCGAATGTTTAAATTACGTCATAAATTTAAAAAGGAAGTTCCGCAAATAGAAATTCCACTGCATCACGGATCATTTTTATTGATGGCAGGAACAACCAATAGTTTCTGGCAGCATCATGTTCCTAAAACGGCACGGGAAGTTTTGCCACGAATCAATTTAACTTTTAGACGAACGCAACGAAGCCAATGATTTGCAAACATCTATAAATGAGCTTTTTTTCACTTTATAACGGTGAGGAAATTTCCTCCTCTAAAAGTTAAAATACTCAGTGCTTGAACCTTTTATTAGGCAGAACCTTTCTTTTTTACTACTTTTGCAACCTTTTTTTATATATACATTATCACAATGGCTCACTCAAACAATGATTTATTGCGTTTCCTGGATGCGCAAAACAAACTTTATCTTACTGCTCTTTCTGAAATCAAAAAGGGAAAAAAAGAGACTCACTGGATGTGGTTCATTTTTCCTCAGATTAAAGGTTTGGGCACGAGTGACACTGCCAATTTTTATGCTATTAACGATCTAAAAGAAGCAACTGAATTCCTTGAGCATCCAATTTTAGGAAAACATCTTATCGAAATTTCTGAACTATTTTTAACTTTTAAAAGAAAATCAGCAGACGGAATTTTAGGAGATTTAGATGCGCGTAAATTACGTTCTTCTATGACACTATTTTCTTTGGTAGAAAATACAAATCCGGTATTTCAGGGAGTCTTGGAAGCTTTTTTCTCCGGAGAATCTGATCCGCTTACTTTGTCCATTATTAATTCATCTATAAAATCTTCTCTTGAAACTGAAATGGTGTAATACGCATTAATCGTTTAATTAGATTATTTAAATTAAAAGACACTACTATTTGCAATAGCAAAATGTAGTGTCTTTTTTTTTGATGGTATATTTAGACCGTAGAATTATTACCCACAGATTTACCGGATTAAACGGGTTTACACTGTTTTATATCAAACCACAACAGGAATAAAAGCAATATTTTTAAATGAACTTATATAACTTACATGGTAAAAACCTAAACTAAACTTGGCTTACGCAACAACTTGCCATTTGCATTTTCTTTAAACTTCGGGACGAAAACAATCTCTTTGGGTCTTTCAAATTTATCCAGAACATCAAAAAAATCCTGACCAAATTCCTGTTTTTCTCCTTCAATAACCAGAATCAATTTTTCGCCTAAAGAAGAATCCGGAACGCCGGTGACAAAAAATCTATTGTGTATTTTACCAATCAGTTTTGATTCTATTTGTTCAGGAATAAGTTTTATACCGCCGCTATTCACGACATTGTCAATTCTTCCAAGGAAAATAAATTGATTCTCTCTTACCACCTCCACTAAATCATTAGTAATAATAGGTTCTTCAGAAATAGTTGGAACTGTAATTACCAAACAACCACGGTCATCCTGAATGATTTTTACATTTGGCAAAACTGTAAAAACGTTTTCTCCTACTTTTCGTGCGGCAATATGAGTAATAGTTTCGGTCATGCCATAAGTTTCGTAAACTTCCGTTTTAAGCGGCAAAACTTTATCTTCAAGTGAAGCATCCATTTTAGCACCGCCTACAATTAGTTTTTTAACGTTTACTAAAGCGTCAATAGAATTTTGAACCTGCAAAGGCACCATCGCAACAAAATCATAGGTTTTACTATTTAATGCTAGCGGCTGCGTACTTGGTGCTACGATATCTAATTCGAGTCCTAAAATAATAGCACGAACTAACATCATTTTACCGGCAATAAATTTTACAGGCAAACAAAGTAATGCTTTATCACGAGGCTCCAATTCAAAAAAATCTCCCGTCGCTAAAGCAGATTGAATCATCGCTTGTTTTTCTAATTTTACCAATTTAGGAAGTCCCGTTGTGCCGGAAGTTCTCATTTCGATATATTCCTTGTCATCAAACCAGTCCAGCAAAAATTCGCCTATTGCCTGCTCATCGCCGTCGCCTTCTTTTATATAATCATAAGCAACACGACGCAACTCTTCTGCGTTTAAATGAAAACCATCTATTTTAAAATAATTATGAACATTTTTATGTGTTAATTGTGACATGATATTATTGATTTGAAATTTCTACAACATTAATTTTACCTGTTAATTTTTCTTTCCAGTTGTTCCATTTGTACTTCTTACTAAAAATAAAAAGCAAAATAGGATAAATGACTACAACCGGCAGTATAACATCTAATCCGGCTGATGGCTCTGACATATCTTTAAAAAGAGAATGTGTCTGAAAAACCGACCAATCTGATGTAACTAGTAATGCTCCAACTAAATTATTGGCAGCATGAAAACCTAAAGCCAACTCGATTCCTTCATCCATAAGTGTAATAACACCCAGAAATAATCCCGTTCCTATATAATAAACCATTATAACATAACCCATTTTTGCAACTTCGGGATTAAAAACGTGCATGGAGCCAAATATTAATGACGTCATCATTAACGGAAACCATTTGTTTTGTGCAAGATTAGCAAATCCCTGCATCAAATAACCTCTAAAAACATATTCTTCGGTACTGGTTTGTATTGGAATTAATATTGATCCTACAGCAACTAAAATCAAAAATGGAATCAATTTAAAATTCCAAATATAATTTTCAGGAGATTTAAAATATACGGCCAGAAAACTCAGAAACGAGAAAAATGACCATACAACAAATGAAAAACCAATACGTTTCCAATCTACTTTGCTCCTTGATGTTGTGACTGACAAAAATGTTTGGTGATGCAAATACTTCACAACATAATAAACTCCCGCAAGTGCAAAAGCGAAAGAAATCATAACCAAAAACAAAGTAAGATTCGGTTCAAATATTTTCATTACTGAAGCATTATCAAATGAAAAACCTTTTTTATTATTTAAAGTTTTATACAAAACTGCAACCGAAAAAGGAATTTGTCCAATAAATGACGCGATGATAATTAAAACTGATCCTAAAAGATACAGCCAGAACTTATTGTGAGGTTTAATTCCTTGTTCTAAAAACATATTTATAATAATTTAAAAATGAGAATTCGATTTGATAAGTAAATCTTATTTTTGGTCATGCTAAAATACCGAAATTTTAGTTTAATTATCTTACAACAGATTAAATATAATAAAATGATACAAATTTACCATAATCCACGTTGCGGAAAATCGAGAAACTGTTTGGCATTTATTGAGCAAAAAAATGAGGAATATAAAATTATTCCATATCTGACAGAAACTCCAAATTTTAAGGAATTAAAAGAACTTCTTGAAAAACTCAACCTTCAACCAATTCAGTTAGTTCGAATTAAGGAAAAAATATGGATTGAAAATTACAAAGGAAGAGAACTAACAAATGATCAAGTTATTCAGGCTATGACAGATAATCCTATTTTAATCGAGCGACCAATTGTAATAAAGGATGGGAAAGCAATTATAGGAAGGGATTTAGATCTTGTTGCCTCTTTTTTAGACTGATTATAAAGAATCAAATTAACATATTTTTGTGATTTTTCTCTTTAAACCAAAAGCTACATTTGCCGTCTAAAGAGTAAATGAAACCAAAAATAAAAATGAAACAAATTAAATTTGCTGCATTGCTTGTATTTTTTCTTACAAGTTTTTACAATTATGCACAACAAGTACCACCTGCCGGAAACAAAGTAAAAGTTACCGGAAAAGTTTTAGAAAAAATAAGTAAACAACCACTTGAGTACGCTACAATTTCGATTACTGCGCCAAATGATACTAAAGTCATTGCCGGCGGAATCACCAATCCAAAAGGTGAATTTGAAGTAGCCGTTGCTCCGGGAACTTATGATATAAAAGTTGAGTTTATTTCGTTTAAATCGACTCAAATCAAAGCAAGAAATATTCAGGGCGACACTAATTTAGGCGTTGTTAATTTATCTGAAGATGCTGCACAATTAAATGAAGTTGTAATTCGTGCCGAAAAATCGACAGTAGAAATAAAACTGGACAAAAAAGTTTACAATGTTGGTCAGGATATGATGGTAAAAGGCGGAACTGTCAGTGACGTTCTTGACAACGTTCCATCGGTTTCTGTGGATACTGAAGGAAATGTAAGTTTAAGAGGAAGTGATAATATCCGAATTTTAATTGATGGAAGACCATCAAACGCTATTAATGTTGCCGAAGCTTTACGCCAGCTTCCAGCAGATGCAATTGATAAAGTTGAAGTTATTACCAATCCATCAGCACGTTATGATGCTGAAGGAGGTTCAGGAATCATCAATATTATTCTTAAAAAAGGAAAAAATCAAGGTTTAAACGGAACTTTTATTGCCTCAACAGGACTTCCTGAAACTTACGGAGTAAGTGCCAATTTGAATTACAAAACCGAAAAGTTCAACTACTTTACTACCGCAGGATATAATTACAGAACAAATGAAGGTCATGGTTTAACCAACTCTGAATATTTTAATCCGGATGGAACAACTAAAAGTTTCTTAGACGAAGATCGTGATACAAAAAGAACTTCAGACGGATTTAACGGAAGAGCAGGTATTGAATGGACTGTTGCTCCAAATACTTTTTGGACAAATGCCATCAATTACCAAAAAAGTTCAGGTGATACAAGAGACTTAATCAATTATAATAATTTTGATGCAGGTCATGCTTTCACAGGAACATCTTATCGTTTAAACAACGGAGATACAGGAAGTGAAAATGTAGAATATACATCCAATTTAATCAAAAACTTCAACGATAAAGGACACAAACTTACTGCCGATTTATCTGTTTCAAGAAATACAGATGACAGTAATAGTTTAATTACAGCAACTGACGATTTCAACAATACGTTAAACAATCAGGTTCAAAAACAAGTTCAATTGCAAGCTGATTATGTTTTACCATTAGGAAAAGGAAGCCAGTTTGAAGCTGGATACAAAGGTAGTTTTGGTGATTTGAACAATGAATATTACGTTCTTGATAGTCAACGCGCAGCACTTCCTAATTTATCAAATACACTTGAATACAAAGAAAATATTAACGCTCTTTATACCTCATATGGTTTCAAAGTAAATAAGTTTTCATATTTATTTGGTTTACGTTGGGAAGACACAAATATTCAGGTAAACCTATTAGATACAAACGATTTCAATACTAAAAAATACAACAACTTGTTTCCAAGTGCGTTCATTAGCTATGAAATTTCAGATCAAAGTAACTTTACTGCGAGTTATAGTAAACGTTTATCAAGACCTAGAGGTCGTTTTATGAATCCGGCGGTAAATTACTCCAGTAATATCAATATTTTTCAGGGAAATCCTGATTTAGATCCCTCTTTGACAGACAAATATGACATTGGCTTTATCAAACGTTGGGACAAAGTAACTTTTAATACCTCAGCTTATTTTGAAGATACAAAAGACGTTTTCAGTTTTGTAAGATCTCCTACAGGCGATAATGTAAACGGAATTCCTGTTATTTCAAGCCGACCAATAAACTTAGGAAAAGAGCAAAAATTTGGTTTTGAATTTACTTTAAATTATACTCCGTTGAAATGGTGGAAATTAAACAGTAACTTCAATTTTTACAACGTAAAAACAACTGGAGAAAATACTTATACAGATGCAAATGGTTTACTGGTAGTTCAAAATCTTGACAATCAGGCAAATTCATGGTTTGCCAGAATCAACTCAAAAGTAACCTTACCATACAAAATTGACTGGCAATTAACAGCAATGTATAATGGAGAACAAAAAACAGCTCAAGGTAAAAACTTAGGTCAGTTTGGTATGAATACCGCTTTAAGTAAAGATGTTTTAAAAGATAAAGCAACAATTGCATTCAATATTAGTGATGTTTTCAACTCAAGAATCATGAAGTCATATACTTATCTTGAAAACCAAACTTCTTATGGTGAAATGCAATTCCGTAAACGTCAGTTTAATTTATCATTTACTTATCGTTTTAACAAAGCGAAAAGTGAAAGAGATAAAAACGCAGCACCTAAAAATGAAAATGGCGGTGATGGCGGAGGAGAATTTCCTGGATAACATAGATTAAAATTTCAATAAAAAAATTCCAAATTCCAATTTATAAAACTTAAAAATTAAGTTCAAGAATTGGAATTTGGAATTTTTCATTTTTGGAATTTGATTTTCTTTTATTGGAATTTATTTTAATTTTTAGCATAAAAAAAAGGACTCGTAAAACGGGTCCTTTTTTTATGAAATCAATTTAATATTTAATTGATTGTTCTTGTCTTTTCTTTGCTCTTTTCTCTTTGATCAATTCCCAACTAGCTCCCGTAACCCAATAAGATACGAAACCAACTAAAAAAAACATCAACCAAAATCCTATCGTTAGAACGGTCAAGAAAAGTAAAAAACCTAAGTACTGTGAAAATTCAAACATGTTTTCCGGAATTTTTGAATGTAAGCACAAATGTATGTTTTATATTTTTCCTTAGCAATAAAATCCAAATCAATTTTCATAAAATCACAATTATCCGTATATTTAAACTCATTTTAAATAAGGATTTTTTCGATTATTATTCAACTAACTAAATCACAATAATATGAGGTTTTTTAAGGAGCTATTTCCCGCTATCCGTTACAATCTTTTCTGTTTTTAAAGAAAAAACACAAAAGGATTTTCACTACTATCGGGGCTAGGGATTCCATTTTCAGAATAAGTTTCAGCTAAAAAAGTAAAAATCCGTTTTAATCAGCGCTTTTACAAAGTAAATCTGCGTTATCCGCGTTCCATTTCATCACAAACATTTTACAAATTACATATAACTTTTTACATACTATAACATGAAATACAGAATAGAAAAAGACACGATGGGCGAAGTTCAGGTTCCAGCCGATAAATATTGGGGAGCTCAAACAGAACGATCAAGAAATAACTTCAAAATTGGACCATCGGCATCCATGCCCGAAGAAATCATTGAAGGTTTTGCTTATCTTAAAAAAGCTGCCGCATACGCCAACGCAGATTTAGGTGTATTACCTGCCGAAAAAAGAGATGCAATTGCAGCCGTTTGCGATGAAATCCTTGCCGGACAATTAAAAGATGAATTTCCATTGGTGATTTGGCAAACAGGTTCAGGAACCCAAAGCAATATGAACGTAAACGAAGTTGTTGCCAATCGTGCGCAAGTTTTAAAAGGTTTCAATATTGGCGAAGGCGAACCGTTTATAAAAGCCAATGATGATGTGAATAAATCACAATCATCAAACGATACATTCCCAACAGCAATGCATATTGCAGCTTATAAAGTGATAATTGAAACCACCATTCCGGGAATCGAAAAATTACATGCAACTTTATCAGCAAAAGCTGCGGAATTTAAAGAAGTTGTAAAAATTGGACGTACGCATCTTATGGATGCAACGCCATTAACTTTAGGACAGGAAATTTCAGGTTATGCCGCCCAATTATCTTTCGGATTAAAAGCACTTAAAAATACTTTAGCGCATTTATCTGAAATCGCTTTAGGCGGAACCGCCGTTGGAACCGGATTAAATACTCCAAAAGGATACGACGTAAAAGTTGCGGAATATATTGCAAAATTTACCAATCTTCCTTTTGTTACTGCCGAGAATAAATTCGAAGCGTTGGCGGCACACGACGCAATTGTTGAAACACACGGAGCGTTGAAACAATTGGCTGTTTCTTTAAATAAAATAGCGAATGATATCAGGATGCTAGCTTCAGGACCACGTTCCGGAATTGGAGAAATCCATATTCCCGAAAACGAACCGGGATCTTCAATTATGCCCGGAAAAGTAAATCCTACGCAATGTGAAGCTTTAACAATGGTTTGCGCACAAGTTATAGGAAATGATATGGCAATTGCCATTGGCGGAATGCAGGGACATTATGAATTGAATGTTTTTAAACCTGTTATGGCAGCAAATTTCCTGCAATCGGCACGATTATTAGGAGACGCTTGTGTTTCATTTGACGAACATTGCGCTCAGGGAATTGAGCCAAATTACAAACGCATCAAAGAATTAGTAGACAATTCATTGATGTTAGTTACCGCTTTAAACACAAAAATAGGATATTATAAAGCAGCCGAAATTGCTCAAACTGCTCACAAAAACGGAACTACTCTTAAAGATGAAGCCGTTCGTTTAGGTTATGTAACTCCAGAAGATTTTGACGCCTGGGTAAAACCTGAGGAAATGGTTTAAATTAATTGTGAATTATTAATGGTAATTATTAATTCATGTTTGATCTAAAAAAGGGTTTTATAAAAGTTTAAACTTTTATAAAACCCTTTTTTTAATAATATTGGTCATCTTCTACAAAGGAGAAATCTCATCCAGAAACTCACTGTGTGGATTCAGCAAATGTGATTTCTCCTTCGTCGAAATGACATAAATTAATAATTTATAATTCACAATTAATAATTATTCCCAGTCTACATAATCCTGCAAATAACTAAATCTGTCCGTTAATTTTCCGTTTTCGGTAATTTTGGCGCGTTGAAGGATTCCGTCTTTATCTCCATTGAAGAAAGCAGGAATTACATATTCCATAAATTGTTCACCAAAACCTTCGCTGGCATCTTTAGGAATTTCACACGGCAAATTATCAACTGCCATTACCACAACAGAAGCCGGATGAAAAACCTCAACTTCCCTGTCTTCTAAAGGAAAATAACCATATATAGGTTCCTCAATTGTTGAAGAGCGCAAAGTACAAGCAATTGGACCTTTTACATCACATGAAATATCTGCAACCACTTTTAATTTACAATCGCTGGCATTCAGCATTTCTCTGGTC
Organism: Flavobacterium sp.; assembly: GCF_043722275.1. Lineage (GTDB taxonomy): Bacteria > Bacteroidota > Bacteroidia > Flavobacteriales > Flavobacteriaceae > Flavobacterium. Next base: position 23,996 of record NZ_JAYSPC010000184.1, read on the forward strand.
AAAATCATTGGCGCTCCTGTCCCGTAAAAATGTCCTGCAAAATAAATATCTGAAACTTTAGTGAACTTTTCGAAATCAGAAACATATGCTTCAGGATTTTCAATAAAATCTTTAAAATCTAAAACCTCACCGTCTGTTCGTTTATTGTATTCTAAAACATCTAATTGAACATAAACTGGTTGTGTATAATTTTTGGTTAAATAATTCTCAACCGTAATTTCTTTTATTTTTATTGCGTCCAGAATTTCTTTTGCTCCGCTCCCAACTTTTCCGGTTCCGGTAAGTACAAATTTTAATGCCGGTAAATTAATTCGTTTCAAATGCATGATTAAGGCATCTTTACCGTCAAGAGTTTCTGCTTTTGGCAATTTAAACAATTCGAATTTTATTCCAAACGCCCGAATTCCGTTATAAACACCAACCATTCCGGCATATTTTCCAAAACCAATTAAACGACGGTTTTGATCATCAACAATAGTTTCATGATCATATAAATCGATGTTTTTTTCCAGAATTGCTTTTAACAATTTCTGATTATAAGGTTGTTTCTTAATCGTATGCGAAAAAAAGAAATACGCTTTATTTGGAATCAAATTTTCTATAGGAACTTCTTTTACTCCAAATAAAACATCAGAGTTAGAAACATCATCGGTCACGGTAATTCCCAGACTTTTATATTGAACATCAGAAAAAATCCTAATATCTGAACTTTCTACCTCAACGATTGCATCGCTATACGTTTGTTTTAGTTTTGCAAGTTCATTTGGTGAAAATACAACACGTCTGTCAGGTGGATTTTTCCTTTCTTTTATAATTCCAAATTTCATTTATATCAGATTAAAATAATTATTAATATAACTTTTACAACTCTATTTGTTTCAAATATAACAAATTTAGTTAAAGTTTTGTTGTTAAAATACATTTTAGAATACTTTAAAACCGTTAAAAGCTGACAAACAATCAACTAATTAAACAATGTCTTAAAATTTTGTTAAATCAGGCTTTTAATTTATTAAAAAAAGACAAAACATAAATATTGAATTCTATATATTTGTTTTTAAAGAATGATGAAAATGAGCCTCCTTAAAAAAACAAATATACCACAAATACTTTTCTCACTACTAGTTTTAAGCTCTTGTGGTAAAGACAAAAAAATACAAACAGATACTATTGCTGAAGTCGAAGATACTTTGCCTAAAATGAAACCGTTAGGTCCTGAAGCTAAAGTTTCGCAAGCCTATATAAATTCAGTAACAGGAAGAATAAATCACTTTTATGTTAAAAACTGGCCTAACAATACTATGAACGGAAGTTTTTTAGTGGCAAAAAACGGCCAGATTATTTTTGAGCGATATAATGGTTTTGCAAATAAAAACGAAGGAACTAAAATTACGGCAGAAACATCTGTGCAAATTGCTTCGGTGAGCAAAGTTTTGACCGCAACAGCGGTTTTAAAATTAGTAAATGTCGGTAAAATTGATTTAGATCAGAAAGTAAATACAATTTTAAAAACATTTCCTTACGAAGATTGTACTATCAGAATGCTTTTGAGCCATCGCAGCGGAATGCGGAATTATGCTTATTTTACGGATCACGATAAATCAGTTTGGGACAGACATAATCAGCTCACCAATAAAGATATTTTAGAAATACTAGCTACTAAAGATGTTGGTCTGGAAGCAAAAACAGGAACTCGTTTTAGTTATTGCAATACAAATTATGCAATGCTGGCGCTGGTTATTGAAAAAATTACCGGTTTAAAGTATAAAGAAGCAATGTCTGAAATGATTTTCAAACCATTAGGAATGACGCATACTTATGTTTTTGACAATGATAAGGACAGAAAAGAGATTGTTCCTTCATATAAAGGTAATGGTGTAGAAATTGGTTTTGATTATCTGGATAATGTTTACGGTGATAAAAACATATTTTCAACTGTTAGGGATCTTTTAAAATTTGACAGGGCGAGAAATGCTCCGGGGTTTTTGAAACCGGAATTATTAAAACAAGTTTATACGGGCTACAGCAACGAAAGAAAAGGTGCGAAAAATTACGGTCTTGGCATCAGAATGATCAATTGGGATTCAGGTCAGAATTATTATTTTCATAACGGTTGGTGGCATGGTAATACCTCATCGTATATTCCGCTTCAAAAAGAAAATGTTACCATTATTGCCTTATCAAACAAAATGACGACAAAAACTTATGCTGTTCGTAAACTGGCTCCTATTTTTGGTGATTATCCGTTTGTTTTTAAAGATGAAGAATAATATTATTTTTCTGAAAAATTTATTACAAACATAAGTTCAAATAGTATAAATTTGCAAACTCATTTTTGGGGTCGACTGGTTTTGACAGCAAGTCGAATTGGAAAGTAAGCACGTCGAGCATTGAGACCTTGCTCGTAAATATAAGATCTTACAATTTTACACGGCGAAAATAACTACGCTTTAGCTGCATAATCTGAATTACAGTAAGATTAGCCACGTCCCTATTAGATAGGGAAGCTGGATTCTCCTTGAAAGCCTTGGTTTGTGGCGGTCAGTCCAGGAGAACCGTAAAAATAAACCTAGATTTCCATGAGCTTCGGGTGGATTTCGAAATTAAGAAGATAAGTGTTGAGTGGTTGTTCCTGACCTAGCTCAATAACGAAAATCCAATCAGGAAATAAACGTGTAGAAAGCTCTTTAGTTGCTTGTTTGGACCCGAGTTCGATTCTCGGCGACTCCACTTGACGGGATGATTGAAAAATCATCCCGTTTTTTTTGATATATCAACAATCCTTTTCCTTTATTTTCAAGCGGTTAGCAGAAAAAATATCGATCATTGTAGGTGTTGTATTTAAACTGAAAAATGCAAAAAGCTTCTGTCACCACAACAGAAGCTTTAAATCTAACAACTAAATAAACTAATGAATCATTAAAACTGCTTTTTTTATTTTGAAAACTCAACTGTTGTCAGCTTTTGCCAACCACCACGAGTGAAATCAGGAATTTCAACGGGAGCTGAATTGTGATCTAATGAAATTTCTGTTAACGGACTTAAACATGACCATTCGGCCAAATCATAAACATCCATGTCTAACGGAAGTCCTTGTTGTAAACAATGGAACATGCGATAATCCATTATAAAATCCATTCCGCCGTGACCGCCAACTTTTTTGGCCATTTCTTCAATATCTTTTACAATTGGATTTTTGTATTTCTCCATTAATATTTTCTTCACATCTTCAGATACAAATTCCTCGGCATTCAGATTTTGATAATCTTTTGAAATTTCGGCTCCGGCTTCTTTCGCATCTATTGCATATCCTTCAACCGGATATTTATTGGCAAAACCTTTAGTTCCTGTCAACTGATACATTCTGCTGTATGGTCTGGGACTTGTAACATCATGCTGAATCTGGATTGTTTTCCCTTTTTCGGTACGAATCATGGTCATCGTGTGATCTCCATTTCTGAAATCAGTTACCACTTCGCCTGTTTTTTCTTTGATGAAAGCCGGATTTCCAACAGCTTTCGTATCCATAGAAACCAGGAAATTCATTTTATCGCCTCTGTGAATGTTCAACGCCAGACAGGCTGGTCCCATACCGTGAGTTGGGTAAATATCGCCTCTGTGTTTTCGGTTGTAATCCATACGCCAGTTGTTCCAATACTCGTTCCAGTAAGGCTGTAAACCATGAATATACGAACCTTCGGCATGCAGAATTTCTCCAAACAAACCTTGCTGAGCCATATTTAATGTTGTTAATTCAAAGAAATCATAGACACAGTTTTCAAGCATCATACAGTGTTTACGTGTTTTTTCGGAAGTATCAATAATATCCCATATTTCTTTCATTGTTAGAGCGCCAGGTACCTCAACTGCAACGTGTTTTCCGTCTTTCATGGCCTGAACGGCAATGCTTGCATGATGTTTCCAGTCGGTTACTATATAAACCAGATCCACATTTTTTAGTGCCGTTACTTTTTTCCAAGAATCTTCTCCAAAAAATGCTTCTGCTTTTGGCATTCCATGTTTTACTAAGGTATCATTTGCTGCTTTTGTTCTGTCTTCCATTATATCGCAAATTGCAACAATTTCTACTCCCGGAATATGTATAATACGTCCTACAGCACCGGTCCCGCGCATTCCTAAACCTATAATAGCCACATGAACCACCGGAATTGCAGGTGTCGCCAAACGCAATACATCGGTTTGTCCTTTGTCTCTTTTGGGTGCTTTTGTTTTTATCATTTGCGCAGATACATCACAAATTCTCAATAGCAAAAATGCTATTAGTAAAAATTTTAAACTGGAACTTTTCATTTTTTTTTATTTAAATATAATTTATTGAGGTGAGTTACTCGTCATTATTTGTTTGCTTATACTTTTATATAAGTCTTGTTTTTGTGCATGTACCAAAGTATGAAATAAAGGATTCCGAAACCGGCTAAATCGCAAAATGCATCATAATAAGCTCCTGTAAATTGCTCAAAACCAAAGAAAATTTGTTTGGCGATCAAGGAGAAATTTAAAACATGCGAACCCACATAGGCCGCGATGGCATTAAGGCCAATAACCCGAAACGGATAAGCCCATTTTGTATATCCTTTTACATCTACAAGCCAATAGAATAAAGCTAATAAAACAAAGCTTATTCCGGATGAGAATATTACAAATGAACTCGTCCATATTTTTTTAATAATGGGGTGCCATAATCCTATGACTAGCGATAATAGTATTCCGGCTATGCCAATAAGAACAAGATACTGCGCTATTTTTTTTCTTGATAAAGAAGAAAGCAGCAATTCTCCGGCAAATAATCCTGACATGGTTGTAGCCGTGAATCCTAAGCCTGTTAATAACCACGAATATTGTGTCTGGTCATAGAAACGACCAAAAACGTGCTGGTCAATATAAATAGGAAGGTTTTTATTGGGTAATAATTCAAAACTATGCCCGAAGAAATTTAGTATAGATAACAATACTGCATATAGAATAAGAAAGAATATGAAGAATATATATCTTCCTTTTTTTGATAGGTTAAGATAGGCGATGCTTGAGAATAAATAACCTACAGCAATTGCCTGAAGTGTGTTACTGAATATTTGAAATTTCGAAAGATCTAAAAATAGCAGATTTCCCTGAACAATCCATCCTAAAATAAACAGAATTACAAATCGTCTGACTATATGTGCATATACTTTACGGTCTGATCCTGATTCCGTACTTCTTTTTCCTAAAGAAAAAGGAATAACGACACCTACCACAAACAGAAATAAGGGCATTATAACATCATACAAATGAAATCCAATCCATTCCGGATGCTCAAACTGGTCGGCCAAAGTCTTTGTGAAATTGGTTTTGGCCGCTGTATTTAAATTGTAAAAAAAGCGGTCTGCCACTATTATCATTAATAAATCAAATCCTCGTAGAACATCTACAGACATTAATCGGTTATGGGCTATGATTTTATTCATCTTTGATCTTTATATATTCTTTTTTAATTGGAATTTCATTGAAAATAATTCCAGGTATCTTTTCTTTTTCTTAAATCAAAAATACCCGGAACTAATTCTAAATATATTGAATCGATAGCTTATGCCATTAGACTTATAAAAAATTAAATTTTCAAAACAATTTTTCTAATGGCATATTTTGACCGGCTATCGACGACAAACTACAATTGAAGTGTAGAGAACTTTGGCCCTTCAGGAAAGTTTGCAACGGCTGCCCATCCTGAGGTCATTTCGGTAATTGCAATACCAATTGAGCTTCCTAAAGTTCCTAATTGCGATTTCGGAATACTAAATTCCATTGCATTTGTGGTATCATTAAGGCTAACAATTCCTGAAGCTTTTAGGTTTACTCCGGAACCTGCAATTCCAGCCCAACCCCAACCTCCGTTAGGATCTGTATGGTTGTAAAATTGTCCCCAGCCATCAGTTACAACCGGTCCTTCGAATAAAAATTCAGCGCCGGAACCTTCTGGCCAGTTACTGTGTAAAAATCCGGTTTTTGTATTGCCATCTGTGTTGATATACATATCTACCAATTCCATTAGCATTTTTTTATTTCCTTCTAAATACACGTTTACATTTGGACCTCCAGCCCAAATTTTAATTTTTTGGATAGAACCGTTTCCTGATGTATTTTGGTCTGTAACCGCTACATCGTCCCAATCTGTAAACTTACCGTCAATTTTAATGTCTATAATTATAATTCTAGGTGCCGTTATGGTTTTGGTAATAAAAGATTCTTCGCCGGCATCGTTTGTAACAGTTAGTGAAACTTTAATTTCTCCTCCTATTTTATACGTATAAACAGGATCTTTATCGTTTGAGAGATAATAAAGATCTCCAAAATCCCATCTGTATTTTGTACCATTTGTAGAAAGATTGGTAAACGTAAAAGTGCTTCCGTCATTTGTAAATGAAAAATCGGCTAGGGGTTTTGTTGCTGAATCCGAAGACGCGCTGTCGCTCGAACAAGCTGTTACCAATAACAACGCCATCAGGATTGTCAGGTATTTGGTTATTTTTATTTTTTTCATGGTTTTTGGTTTAAATGTTTTTATAACTATTTAATGATAACCGTTTGTGATAATTTATTGAATCCTGTAGCTGTTTCCCATAAACCTGTATTGGCAAGACGAATAGCATAATCAGGTCTTTCACTTAATTTTGTTGAGCTGTCTTCTATTTTCAATAGCAACTCATAAGTGCCTGCAGGAATCTCTGATAAACTCACAGATTCTTTTATTTCGTAGGATACTTTTGGCACTACTTTTCTAACATCAAAGCTTAGTTTTTTCTTGTAAACTGTTCCGTTTACTGTTGCTCTAAGAATCAAATAGGCATTTTTCGGATTATAAACCGGAGCAAAACCAGAATTGTTAATCAATGCATTGAATTCTAAAGTTCCGTTTAATGCGGCTTCTTTTTTTACACTTGAAGTTGCCAATGCCAATCTGTAACCCAGTTTTCTTTCAAAATCTGTAAAACAGTTATTGTTTCTCCATTCCTGCAAAACGGGACCATAATAATCAAGATTCAAATAGGTCCATTTTAGCATTGTCATTTCTTTTTCGGCAATGCTGCAACTTGCAACGGGAACATCTGTTGGCGGACATGTTTCGCCTCCTGTTGGGACAAAAAGGGCTTCATTACTAATATATGTTTTTTCGGCTGTAACGTTTATGTAAGTGCCGTAATCATCAACACTTGCCATAAAACAATCATTATGAAAACCTAAACGCGCCGTGTTCGAAGTTCCGTACCCTACGCTTGCATCTATAGCGGTCGTAGTTGCTACGTAATCTTGTTTGATTTTTGGCGTTCTCACCTGAATTTTGACTTCTTTTGGAAAAGTCTCTAACAGTTTATCTAATATTATTTTTTTATTCGCCGGTGTAGTAAGTTGGTTTGTAGTGTAATACCATTCTCCCCAAGCTCCAATAAAACCTGCCTGAACAAAAGCAATGACATCTTTGTTCTCTTCCAAAATTGGTTTTAACTGATCTAAATGTCCTGAAATTATCGCCACAGAAGCATCTGAACCATCCTGGGCATCTGTATAGGCAAAACGCAAAACACATTTTAAACCCGATTCTCTCAATCTGGTAAAATCAGTTTTTATAAGATCTAATTGTGTTTGGCTTAGGGCTGTGGTTTTGAATTTCTCTAAATAATACAAGCGCAAAATAAGGCTTACATTTTCTTTTTTTAAATTATTCAAAGATGCTGCTGTCATTGCTGCTCCTTCAGAATTAACTTGCCAGGTGTGCATAAATCCACGTTCCGGATTTGCAAAGACATCATTAGATACTGTATAAGTAACCTTTTCCGGATTACTTGTTTCGTCATTATTGCTTCCGCCATCACTCTGACAGCTTGATGCAAGATTCAGAAATAAACAAAATACTAGTAATAAATGTTTCATTTTTTTTATAATTAAATTATCTGATTCCTTCTTTTTTCATTCACAAAAGTGATCTCCTTCTTAAAAAGAAATTAATTATATCCGGGATTCTGAATAAATTTCCCTTTTCCTTCGCTTATTCTTTCTAATGAAAAAGGAAATAATGCCTTGTAAGGAGCGCTTTGACTTGCTGAACCGTTTAAGGAAAGTGCATGTTCTGTAAATTTTCCATGTCGGATTAAATCTGAACGGTATTGTCCGTTTTCACACCAATATTCGTGGGATCTTTCTAAGAGGATCATAGTATTAAAATTTGCCAGAGTTGCATAATCTGCTAGTTTAACTTCACTAATTTTAGCTCTTCTTCTCACTATATTTACCAGATCAATTGCTTCTTGTGTAGGGGTTCCTGTTTTGTTTGCCAAAGCTTCTGCTTTTGATAATAATACATCGGCATAACGGTATACAATTATATCTACGGTAGTCAAAGCTGTAGTTCTGGCCGCATCAGGATTAATTTTTAACGGAATTGGTCCTAATTGCATATAATTAGCCGGATTTTGTCTGTTGTAAGTAATGCCATCTGTACCTGTAAACTCAGCAATTAAAGCCGTTTTACGAATATCGGTTGCTTCAAACGAATCATAAAAAGTCCATGAACTCTGAATAGTTCCATAACCGCCACGTCCCGGAAAATTAGCTGGTAATACCATCAATTGCCACTGATTTTCGCTGGTTCCTGCGTAATCTGCCGGAACTGCCCAAATTACTTCTTTACTGCTAACAGGGGCTTTTACATCCCATAAGCCAACATAATTTTCTTCTAAACCATAGTAGTTCATGGCCATAATAGCAGTGGCTTGTGTCTCTACATCTGCCCATCTTTTTTCGTGCAAATACAATCTGATCAATACCATTCTTGCCATTCCGCTGCTAAATCTTCCGTATTGCGTTTCTGCTGGAGATTTCAAATTTTCGGCAGCAGCTTTTAGATCATTCTCAATAAAGCTTACCATATCAGCATTCGAAAGTCTTGCCAGAGGTTCTTCTTTAAGCGGATTTTGAAGTACCTCAAGGGGAGCCACTACAAGAGGACCATACAAGTCAAAAAGTTCGTAAGCCAGTAATCCGCGGGCACATTTAATCTCGGCAATAGCCTGTTTTTTTATCAAATCATTTACTTTTGATTTTTCGATTCTGTCGATGCTCAAAGTCATACCGCTTATCTTATTATAAAACACATCATAAAAACGTGTAAAACCAGTCGAAGTGGCTTTATAATTATGCAACGATGCTTCTTGCTGAACTCCGTAAGGTCCCTGAAGAATTTCGGTTGTAGCGTCTAACATAAACATTAATCCGTTTTCTGAAGTAGAATGAATTCCACTTCCGTAAGAACCTCTTAAAGGATAATATGCCGAAGCTACTATTGCCTGAATATCTGCCTCTGAACTGGGAAAAATACTTGGATTAATCTCATCGTAATTGATAGATTCCAGATCCTGGCTACATCCAGAGAAAACCAGTAATAGCAAAACTATTGTATAATTTTTTAAATTTTTCATATCTTTTTTCTTAAAACTTAAGGTCAACTCCTACTGTGTATGTTTTTACATTGGGATACGCTGCTGCATAACCATCTGTTTCAGGATCGATACCATCATATTTGGTAATGGTAAAAAGGTTTTGTCCATCTAGTCTGATAGCGGCACCCTGCATGTATTTGCCAAACCATTTCTTTGGGAAATTATAGGTTAGCGATACGCTTTGCAAACGCACAAATGAAGCTTCCTGCAAAAAGAAATCACCGGATCCGTATTGTGTATAACCAAAGTTTGATCCCGGACGTGTATTTGTTGGATTATCAGGCGTCCATCTGTTGTAGATATTTGTTGTGGCATTTCGTCCGTTTTGTGCTACTCCTACCGCAGTTACGCCATAAGCGAAATCAGTTCTGTCGATAATTTTTCTTCCAAACATTCCGTTGAACTGAAAATTCAATTGAAAATTTTTCCAGATAATCGTATTGCTTAAACCTGCTACAAAATCAGGATCTGATGAACCTTGTAATACATAATCTGCATCGTCAATTTTACCATCAGCAATCCCGGTTCTTAAGAATGTTCCTTTTTCATCCGTGACAGGATTTCCGGCAGCATCTCTAACGAAACCATTAACGTCCTTGATCTTTATTTGTCCGGGATATAAATCAGGTTGTGCCGGAACTACCTCTCCTATTTGCATAACTCCATCAGCAATTTGATAATAATTAGCACGAACAGGATCGTTGTAACTTTCATAAACTCTGGGTTTCCAGTCTGGAGATCTTTCTTTCCAGTTTGTTTTAAATCTTGAATAAGTAAAAGTACTTCTCCACTTTAAATTAGGACGATCAATATTTACGGTACTTACTGTAAGTTCTAATCCTTTGCTTTGTGTACTACCAACATTAGCCCAAACGGTATTTATTTCGTGGTAACTATTAATAGGTTTAAGCATTAATAAGTCTGAAACTACTCTGTCGTAAATTTCAAAGGAACCTGAAACTCTTTTATTGAATATTTCAAAATCAAGACCTAAATTTTTCTCTGTGGTAGTTTCCCATTTCAAATCAGGGTTTTCAAGTCTGGAAGGAAATACCCCAATCAGGATCGATTCATCTGCATTTAGATAAGCGGGCTGTGCATAAAAAGCTCCAAAAGCGCTTCCTCCAATTTCAGCATTACCAGTTTGTCCGTATCCAAATCTAAATTTAAGCTGCGAAACATAATTCGTAATACCGCTCATAAATGATTCCTGAGACACATCCCAACCTACTGCAATTGAAGGAAACAATCCGTATTTATTATTTTTGGCAAATACACTCGCACCGTCACGACGTATGGTCGAAGTCAACATGTATTTGTCTTTGTATGAATAATTAAATCTGGTAAAATAAGAAATAAAGTTATTCTCGTTTTTTGATGAAGAGGTTAATTTTGTTCCGGCTCCGGCATTCATATTATTCCATAAAAATGAATCGGTAATAAAGTTACTGTTTCCCAGAGCTGCGGTTTCATTTCTATAAGTTTGTTGAGAATATCCAACCATTAAACCAAAAGTATTGTCTTCCAACAACTTTTTTGTGTAGTTTAGTGTAAAGTCAAATAAATCATCATTTTTTCTTTGTGTATTTATAGATGCTTTACCGTTTTCTAATGCTCCGTACAAAGTAGTTCTTGGCAAATAAGTGCTTCTGCTTGAATTTCCCTGATCAAATCCTGCCTGAAATCTGGCAGTTAAACCTTCTAATGGTTTTATTTCGGCATAAAAATTAGTAAGCGATCTGTCTACAATACCTTCATCTGAAATGGTAAGTAATGAATACGGGTTAGGTTCTAAGGCATTATCCGGATTGATAGGATAATTGCCAAACTCATCTATAGCCAGAATATTAGGTCCTTGTTGAATAGCAGATCTGATAATTCCGGAATTCTCGAATTGCGAAACTTCTTCGCGGGTAACAGGATTAAATTGTCCGCCTAATTGCGAGTTTTGATTTTTGATTCTGCTTTTGGTCATGTTCATACCAAAATTTACATAATCAGTCAGTTTTTGATCGATACTAAAATGCAGCGTAGTTCTTTTTATGCCTGAATTTTTAATCACACCATCCTGATCAAATAAGTTTCCTGACAAAAAGTATTTAGTCGACTTTGTTCCTCCTCGTAATGATAAATTATTTTGCTGAACCATTCCGTCTCTTGTTACCAGTGACAGCCAATCTGTCCCTTTTCCTGCATTTCTAATCTGCTCATCTGAGTATAATCTTTTGTACGGAATTCCATTAACCGGAGCAGCATTTGCCTCGTCTACAGTTTTTGAAGAATAAGGATACACTTTATTCACAAACTCCCAATTTTCTTTTGAAGCATCATTTCTTAATTGCATCCATTGTTTCAAATCCAAAACATTATAACTATCGTTGTATTTTTGATACGAATAAGAACCTGAATAATCGACTCTTACATCTCCTTCTTTTCCTTTTTTGGTTGTAATTAAAATTACTCCATTTGCAGCTCTTGCGCCATATATTGCAGTAGAACTGGCATCTTTTAATACCTCTATAGATTCGATATCATTTGGGTTAAAAGAATTCAGGATACCTTGTGTTCCTCCGTCATAACGATTTCCGGAACCGGGCTGCTCAAGATTCGTAATAGGAAAACCATCCACAACTACCAAAGGTTGATTACTGGCATTGATAGAACCGGCTCCACGAATCTGAATATTAAATCCACCTCCCGGCTGGGCACTATTTTGAGAAATTTGCAAACCTGCCACTTTACCTTCCAGGGCAGTCAGAACTGAAGGTGCAGAGGATAACGTCAATGATTCTCCTTTTACAGAAGAAATAGCCCCTAATACATTCTTCTTTTTCTGAGTTCCGTAACCTACAACAACTACTTCGTTCAGCGTTTTTGATGTTGGTACTAATGAAACTTTAAGGTTATTATTGTTTACTATTCCAACTTCTTTAGTTTCATATCCTACATAAGAAAATAATAAAGCGTCTATATTCGACGAAACGACAATAGTAAATGTTCCGTCAAAATCAGTTGTTGTACCTCTTGATGATCCTTTAGGAACTATGGTAACACCAATCATTGGCTGACCAAATTCGTCTAAAACAACTCCTTTGATGGTACTATCAGCTTCTGATTTTTTATTTATAATTTCCGATTTTTTGCCACTATCCAAGGATGTAGTCGCATTTACTTTAAAAACAGATATAAGGACTAGAACAGTAAATATTGTCTTTAAATTAAATTTTAATTCCTGATAGTTACCGTGGAGTAACTTGTTACTTTTTTTCATATTATTCTGGTTAGTTTAATGGTTAATCTAAAAAGCATACTTTGCGTCTATAAAAATGGTTAGGGATTTAAGAACGCAAAGCGAAAAGGTTCAGGCTATGTTTCTTTTGATTTCATGTTTTCTGGTTTTTTGGTTTTTTGGTTTTTTGGTTTTTGTTTTTTGTCTCGTTTTTGTTTGGTTATTTTTTTATTTTAATTCTACCCTTGCAGTTTATTTCCCTCACTTAAAATCAACTGCTTATCTAATCTGTTATTTGAATTCTAAAAATTTTATTTCCTTTTTTCAAATCTAAAAAATCATTATTCTCTTCAAAAAAGCACTTGAAAAAAAAGCTCATTTTGTACTTACTTTTGGCTAAACTAAATAATATTTTTTAATAAACAATAGTAAAACAGAAAAAATGTGTTCGTGCACATAAAAAAAGTGTTTTCGAACACATTTTTTAGAAAAAGTATTATTAAATTCTTACTTATTTTAAATTTATGTTGTGAATGAATCTAAAAATTTGTCAAAAAAAATAAATTTAATTTCACAAATTAGAGTATTTTATCTGATATTCATTTAATTAAAAAACACAATAAAAATTACTTTTTAATATATAAATCAGCACTTTAATGTTATTTTAAAACAAGATCTATATTTAACACCAGCGTCATTTTGATTACCAATTATAAGAAAGCCTGAATTTCAGAAATGAATTTTTCAGCTAATTCATCTGCTTTATTCTGCGTAATACTTTCCGTATAAATTCGGATAATGGGTTCTGTATTTGATTTTCTTAAATGCACCCATTTCTTCTCAAAATCTATTTTGACACCATCAATACAATTTGGTTTTTCATGACTAAATTTTTGAGCTATTTTTTGCAAGATTTCATCAACATCAATTTGCGGTGTCAATTCAATTTTGCTTTTGCTCATGTAATAATCCGGATAACTTTCGCGAAGCTTTTTACAGGAAATTTCAGCATTTGCCAAATGCGATAAAAACAATGCAACGCCTACTAATGAATCTCTGCCGTAATGTGCCGCCGGATAAATAATTCCGCCATTTCCTTCTCCCCCAATAATGGCATTTGTAGTTTTCATTAATTCAACCACATTTACTTCCCCAACCGCGCTTGCCTTATAAGTTCCGCCATGTTTTAGGGTAATATCTTTTAAGGCTCTTGAAGAAGATAAATTAGAAACCGTATTTCCTTTTGTTTTTCCCAAAACATAATCAGCACAGGCTACAAGCGTATATTCTTCGCCAAACATCGAACCGTCTTCACAAATAATAGCGAGCCGGTCAACATCAGGATCCACGACGATTCCAAAATTGGCATTTTCTTTTACTACCAATGCCGCAATATCCGTGAGATGTTCTTTTAAAGGTTCGGGATTATGAGGAAAATGACCGTTTGGTTCACAATATAATTTGACACATTCTACACCCAGTTTTTCTAACAAAGCCGGAATTGCAATTCCTCCTGTCGAATTTACTGCATCAACAACAACTTTAAATTTTGCTTTTTTAATCGCTTCAATATCAACCAAATTCAATTTCAAAACCTCCTCGATATGTCGGTTTATATAACCTTCTTTCTTTTCGTATTTTCCTAAATCATCAACTTCTGAAAATAAAAAATTTTCTTCTTCAGCGATTTTCAGGATTTTTTCTCCTTCAACAGCATTCAAAAATTCTCCTTTATTATTCAACAATTTCAAAGCGTTCCATTCTTTCGGATTATGGCTTGCAGTGATAATAATTCCACCGTCAACGCGATCTAATGTTACGGCAACCTCAACAGTTGGTGTAGTTGACAAACCAATATCTATGACGTTAATTCCCAACCCTGTCAGCGTATTAGCGACCAGATTACTAATCATTTCTCCCGAAATTCTGGCGTCTCTTCCTAAAATGATACTTAATGATGGATTCGGATTTTGTCCTTTGAGCCACATGCCATAGGCTGCGGCAAATTTTACGGCATTCACGGGAGTCAAATTTTCATTGACAATTCCCCCAATCGTGCCTCTTATTCCTGAAATTGATTTTATTAAAGCCATTTTTATTTTTAAATTAACCCGTTTGGGCGCAATTATTATTTTCTTTTTGCCACAGATTAGAAAGATTAAATGATTTTTTTTGCCCGAATTATTGCGAATTTAATTTGTGGCGAAAAAATGCAGCGTATAAAATGAGTACTAAAAAATTAACCGCAAAGTCAGCAAAGTTTTTACGCAAAGTTCGCAAGGTTGTTTGTAACTGAATTTTCAGTGCAAAGACCACGAAGCTTTGTGTGTAAAACAGTTTGTAATTTATTGCAGCATTTTAAAATATTTTAATTTGTGGTAATCTTCTATTTTTTACTACAGATTAAAAGGATTAAAAAAGATTTTTTTTGCCACGAATTATCGCCAATTTAATTTGTGGAATTTGTGGTTAAAAAATTAACAGCAAACTGCACAATCCTGATAGCTATAGAGATACGCAAAGTTCGCAAGGTTGTTTGTAACTGAATTTTCAGTGCAAAGACCACGAAGCTTTGTGTGTAAAAGAGTTTGATTTTTTTTTAATCCTTTTAATCTGTGGCTATGAACTTAGCGACTCAGCATCTCAGCAACTTAGAATCTCTAAAAATGCCATCTCACAAAGGCTTCCATTGCGGCATAACTCGCCAGACCCATTTGTTGGTAAACGGCTGCGGTTTCTGCATTTCTGTCTTCGGCTCTTTGCCAAAATTCCCTTGCATCTGTTCCCTGAAAAACAACACCATCTTTTTGTGATTGGTGTTTGAAAATTCCGTGACGTTTTGCCAATACCTGATCCGGACTCATGGGTACAGCCATTTCGACTTCGTCAATTCCCCATTCCTGCCAGGCTCCACGATATAACCATAACCAG
>NZ_JAYSPC010000185.1:0-13917 GCF_043722275.1 Flavobacterium sp.
TTTTATATTTTTAAACTACTTTTTAGACACCTTTTTGAGTTCATTTATACTGCTCACTTTTATCCAGAATTAGGTGCTCACTTTATCCAGAATATCCACCCAATCAACGGAATCTATATTAAAATCATTGTAATTGTGCGATCCATTATTCCAATACTTATGCAAACTGCCCGATAACAAAACTATCCCAGTGTCATAAATTAAAAATTCTAGCCCATTATAAAATGCTTTTTTCGACGGCGTTACTTTGTTACCATTTTTATTAATCGTTTTTAGTTCTCCTGTTGATAAATTTATAGTATCAAAAAAATCCAATATGGGATTACGCTCTAATTCCAAACATTCATAATCCTTTAGTAATATTCTTATGAAGTCAATCAATTTCCTGTCTTTGATATTGTTTTTTTTTCGAAGCTGATGAAGAACAAATTTTGAACAAAGTATAAACGAGAGCCTAACATCTCTCGTTTTCTTATACATACTGTTACTAAAATTGTATTTAATATTTGCATTCTAACGAATTGCAATAAGTAGTTTGTCTGATATTGGATCACTCGTGTGAAAACTGTCAGTACCATATGATTTAATTAAAGTATTGTATAGCCTAATCGTTTAAAGGGATCAAACTGGCTTCAATGTCTGAGCGGAGAAAATAAACACGAGAACCCAACGCAAGTGGCTTTAATTTTTTTGATCGTTGCCAATTCGAGACGGTAGAAATATCTACATCAAACATCTTTGCAACTTCTTGACGAGTCAAGTATTCATTTGGTTGCTTAGGGGTAAAGTGTTTTAAAAAATGATCTAATTGATCTTTTACGCCTTTAATAATTTCTTGCTGTAGTTGTTCGGGGCTGTACTGAACGAATTGTATTGTTTGCATATCTTTTTGTTTTAAAATGATAATGCAAATAAATGTTAGGGATTATTTAGGGATGCCCTAATAAGAATGAATTGAGATCATTCAGCATTAAAGCCTAAATTAGCAAGTTGCATTTTTACTTTCTCAACTGTCGATATTGATCCATAAGGATTTTTATTGTGTGCTTCAGTTTGATTTAATAAAGCATTTAAATATGGCTGAATTGTTGTTGGTTTCTCATCCGTAATTGTAGATATAAGCTTAGCCAAATTATTTACGCTTGTAGCGAAACAATGTTCTTTTCTTAATAAATCAATTATGCCTAATTCGTTTAGATAAATTATTTTTTGTACTGCATTTGAGGCAAAACATTCATCTGTAAAAGTTTCTATTACATCTACTTTTTCAATATCTTCTATTTTAGAATCTAAATACGATCTGATCTTTTTATGACTTGCGATTCTTTTTTCAAAATATGACATACTGTTAAAAAAATCTTCTTCACTATTAAAAAATTTTCGTCTATATTCAAAATCTGAAATCCTTAATCTTCCTCTTTCATAAGCTTCAATAAGTAGGAAATGTAGATGTTTTTCTCTTTCCAAAAATGTTATTTCGTCAAAATCAGGCCATTGTTTTACAAAGTCTGCCATGAGTCTCGGATATACATACTTATATTCTTCAAGTGTACAGCTACTTGTTTCGACTATACTATCTAATTCGCTATTTACCATATAATTGAGTTTATAATTTTGAAAAATGTTTGGACTTTTTTTTTACACTTGCAAAACAGAGAACTAAGACTACCTTGCGCGTTACAAGCCCACATTTTCAAAGGAAAAACTTAATTCAGAGAAGGGCGGGGTCTTTTTTTTGTTTTTTTATTTCAATAATTTTCAAATTCTGTTGCCTCACTAAACATACAACGCAATAGAGGATCTTTTCAACATTTTTTCCAAGTTTGAAATTACTAAATGAAGCATTTTACAAATAAATTATACTAATAAAATCATATCAACTTAAAAAGCAAGAGTAATAATAAATAGAGATTTAAACAGCAATTTAAACGTAACTGCAACTTTGACGCCCGAACTTTATTTTCAACTCTTTAAATTACCTAAACATTTACAATTAAGACACCATCATAGTTTAATTATTTGTACCGTTTTTTAAGACTTTTAGTTGAGGTTGTTTGACTTGATTTAGTTTTTCGTAAAACTGCATAAATAAATCAGCATTTGCATCTTTATCTTCCCGTTTATTAATATACGTGAGAAATAAAGATTCTTTACTATGTCCTGTAATATTTATCAAAATTGGTGTAGGTATATTTTTATAATAGTTTGATGCAAAAGAACGTCTGAAACAATGGCTAGTTATTAATTCATATTTCGGATAATTTCCTAATTCTTTACGGTTGGATTCTACATTTAGTTTTGTCCCCTTAACAACCTCAACGATACCAGCCAATTTACAAACTACTTTTAAATATTCGTTTAATTTTTGATGTGGTATTTTTTTAGGTAGTTGATTTTCTATTATGTCAATGACGTGAGGAGCAATAATCCCTATTGTTACATTTTTATTTGTTTTTTGCTGTACGATGTCGATGTAATAATTTTTGCCATTATATCGAATATTTTCGCTTGTAATTTCCAATAGATCACCACCACGTTGTCCGATCTCGCAACCTAATAAAATCCAATTTCGAACATTTTTTAATTTTTCAGGGGTTATAGACAATTTTTTTGTTAGTTCAGAATTCTCTTTTTTAAACTTGTTAAGTTGTTCAATATTTGAAAAATCAACATTCTTAATTGAGTCCAATTCTTTAAATGATAATGTTTGAATATATCGGTCATTTTCATTTTCCCTAAAATGCTGAATAATTTTAGAATAAGGAGAAACTTGAATTTCATTTTTTTCTGCATCGATACAAACCGTTTTTAATATTTCTAATTGTTTGCCGGAGTAATTATTAGAATATTTTTTAATATTAATAAGCCAGTTGGTAAATTTATCAACAAAAGGCTTTGTAATCTCTAGGAACTGAATTTGTTTTTTGATATTCTTTTGATATTCTAAAATTATGTTTCTGAATAAAGTATAATTTTTTTTTGTACTTGCGCTCAAACCTATTTTGAAACCTCCATTTGTTTTTACTTTTCGAGTGTTTGAATTATCAATAATGTATTGAATATGATTTACAAGAAAACTCGTATCAGTTTTAATTACTCTACTAAAACAATCATTGATTTTTGTTGCAAACCAGTTTGAATCAATCAAAACACCTTTACCTAAATCTGCATTAAGATTATCAATGATGTATGAATCTAATTTTTTGAGGTCGATAGATGTTTTTTTATTGGTTTCACTATTTTGTTTAGGCAGTCCTG
This sequence comes from Flavobacterium sp., assembly GCF_043722275.1. GTDB lineage: Bacteria > Bacteroidota > Bacteroidia > Flavobacteriales > Flavobacteriaceae > Flavobacterium. The sequence continues at coordinate 3,259 of NZ_JAYSPC010000185.1, forward strand.
TTGTTTCACTCCAATCCTTAGGATTAATTGTAAAGCCTGTATTTAATTCAAATACATTTCCTCTATTTAATGACAAACGAATTTTTATAGATACATTCTTATTTGCCTTACTTCTTAATCGATATTGTGTTGTTGCCATTTTTGAGCATTTAAACTTTGAACATTCAAAAGTAATAAATTTTATGATGCCTTTTACAAATTTGCCCAACCGTTGCCCAACCATTTTAAGATTCTATTCTATTTTATTAGTCGCTATTCTATTTTTAAATAGCTAATTTTAAACCATAAACCACTGAATTTAAACTAACTTAAGTAATTAATTATAGTGATTTATAAAACATCACATTTAATACATAGGCGTGTAGGTTCGAGTCCTATTATCCGCACTGAAAAAAGCTTCTGAGAAATCAGAAGCTTTTTTGTTTTTATACGTTTGAGCTTTATAAGTTGAGATTAAACAAATTTTAAAATTGTGTGTAAAACAAAAAACCCAGAGCGAGTCTGGGTTATATATACTATTTTTAAGTGCAGGCACTAAAGCGTAATGAATAGCTGGGCACTGACCGCAAAAGTACGACATTTATACTATATTACAAAGGAGCGTGCTTTATTTTTTTACATATCCTATTCTCTCAGTAATTATTCTCATAATCACATCATTATCTTGAAAACCATCAAATAAAGTGGTAATTTCTCTTTCAACAATATTTTTTCTATCAATTGAAATTTTCTCAAGAAAATACAAAATAACCTTAATTGCAGAATCTAATGAATGTTTTTTATTGTTATTAAATTTAAAAAAAGGTGTTGTACTTATTTCTTTTGGCGTATTGCAATCATACAATAGACCACTATGTGCACAAATATTCCTAATAAAAATGATGGTTTGAAAAAAATTTCTAAAAGTGTTCAAAGAATTAAAACCATAATATCTAGCCATTTTCTTTTGTAAATTTTCATCCTTAATAGAACAAAAAATACTGTAAATACTACCAAAAGTTAAAAATTCCAATGTTTTCCAGGCAGGTGCATAAATATCATTTGGATAATTAATATGATGCTTTTTTATTGGCTTGTTTTTATCTTTAAATTTCTCATCATAATATTTTGGAAGTTCATCAACAAACTTACTTTGAATTATTCTTTTGTTAGCAAACCACGTAGGGAATTGCGGATATTCATTAGATACAATATAAATCAATTGAGTTCTCAAGTTAATTTCAATTCTGTTTAAAGCTCTATTTAAGATGTTTTTTAAGTCAATATCTAAATAATACAATTTAACAGCATCTGAAAATTTCGTTCCTTTTACAAAATTATGATCATCATCAATCTCAAATGGATTCCAATAAAAACCTAACCTATAATAACCAATATCTAATAGAATTTCTTTTGCCTTATCTTCTCCCCAATCCAACTCCATTCCTCTAACAGCTAGTTTCTGAATTTGCACTTCTACACTGGTTGCTATTCCACCCATAATAATAAATTATTTAAGGTGCAATATAAGAAAAACGCCATGATTTAAAATTTAAAAATATAAGAAACACAAAATCTTACTTTTCTTATACTCTATATAAGGTTTTTAAATTAAACGACATTCATTTCTAGAAAAGAGAAATCACGCAAAGAATATCGTCAATCCTTGTCGAAATACTTGTGTGATTTCTCACTTCGATCGAAATGACAAGATTGTCGATTATAACTGCGAAGATGGATTAAAATCCATCCCTACAATATGCTCCGTTCCTTTGGAACTCATCATAAATCCGGAGGAATGATTATTTTGTAGTGAGGTCCCGAGGCTTCGGGATTAATCCCTTGAACACGCAGTAACCCCAAAAATTGTCATTCCGAGGAACGGGGAATCTCCGCTAGAAACTCCGCAAAGAATATCGTCAATCTTTGTCGAAATACTTGTGCGATTTCTCCCCTCGGTCGAAATAACAAACAAACACCAACCTAAATTTTCTTAAACTCCAAATAAGGATTTAAAATATCGGCTAATTCATTCAAACGCGGCAAACCGTGTTCTAAATTCTCTTTTTGAGCGTATTTGTTTTCCTTTTCAAGAACCCTGCTTAAAGCAATTACATAGTTTAATTGTCTGATTGCTTTTGCAAAGCTTTCAGGATCTATGGTGTTACTAAAAAAGTCAATTAGTTTTGCTTCTGTTTCTTTTGAAAGGTTGTTTTCATTCATAATTTAAAGTTTAAAAAACGGATTAAAATCCGTTGAAATACAAAGTAACCCCAATATTGTCAAACCCGACAGGTTTTAAAAACCTGTCGGGTTTATTACGATCCGAAAAACCAATCTTATTTCGTTTCAACATCCAAATATGGATCTAAAGCTTCGGCAAATTTGTTGAGCCAATAAAAATTATCTTCAATATTATTTACTTCAGATTCTAAGGTTTCACATCCTCTCATGACGCATAACGAAAGCGCATAATTTACTTGTCGTATTGTTTTTGCCATGTCTTCGGGATCCATAACATCTATAAAAAAATCTTTTATTCTGATTTCAACCTCTTTAGAAAAACCTTCTGTAGTCATTGTCTTATTTTTTAGATCTGCCAAATATAGTAAATTACACCCATACATGGGTGTAATTGAAAAATAAATCTTATCACTTTTGAAATATGAATATTTCAGAAGAAACTTTTATTGCAAATCTTGGAATTCACATCAGACAACTACGTGAAAAGAAAGGTATGTCTCAACAAGACTTAGCTGATGATTGCGGTATCACCCAAAATCAAGTTGGCAGAATAGAAAGAGCTGAAATAAAAACAGGTATAAAGACTCTTCTAAAAATTGCAAATGCTTTAGATGTTGAACCTAAAGATTTGCTTGATTTTTCTATTAAATAAAAACCTCAAAATCTAGTATTCCTAACTACCAATGATCCAAACCAAAAAATATCAACTCACACAAAAAGAATATTTCTTATTCCTCATTAGAATTTTATTAAAAAAACGATGGTGGTTATTTGCCTTTATACTTTTGATTTCGATATCCATTCTTTTTAGACAAAACAAAGACGGTTCTGATACTTTCGTAATGGTTTTTGGATTTATCTATCCACTAATCATAATATTTCAATTTTGGAGATTTGCATATTCAAAGGAAAATGAAATTATTTTTAAAGAAAGAAAACACGAAATTTTTCCAGATAAAATCATTTCTCGAATGGGAGAAATATCCGAAAGCACAATTCCTGTACAGAATTTTATAAAAGTATTTGAATTAAAAGATCTTTATATATTATACATTTCTAAAGGCCAGACATTCTTTCTTCCTAAACGAATTTTTGAAACTCTAGAAGATGAAAATTGGTTTAGAAACGAGGTGTTTTTGAAGATTAAAAATAGATGAATTTCGGCTAAAGCCTTTCCTTTTTAAACATAAAAAACCTCCAGTTAAAACTGGAGGCTATTCATTTACCTTGTCCTTCTAACCGCGAAGAATGGATTAAAATCCATCCCTACAATATGTTTCGTTCCTCTGGAACTCTTGATAAAATTCCGAAGGAATGATTTATTTTGTAGCTAGGGATTTCAATCCCTTGAACATAACGTAACCACAATAGAATAAGTCAATCTTTGTCGATTATCACCGCTAAGATGGATTAAAATCCATCCCTACAATATGCTTCGTTCCTCTGGAACTCTTGACAAAATTCCGAAGGAATGATTTATTTTGTAGCTAGGGATTTCAATCCCTTGAACATAACGTAACCACAATAGAATATCGTCAATCTTTGTCGATTATCACCGCTAAGATGAATTAAAATCCATCCCTACAATATGCTTCGTTCCTTTTGGAACTTTTTATAAAATTCCGAAGGAATGATTTATTTTGGCGTATAAAAAAACCCGTGTAATCAGCACGGGTCTTCACATCATTCAATCAAAGCAATCAAGGGTAATCAATCCTTAATTTTAAGTTTAGTCTTAAAGAGAAGTTTTAACTAATCCAGATCTTCTTTTTAAACAAATTCGCCGTGTGTCGCAAATGTTGGTTAAATCCTATCAGGATTACCAAAACCAACAATCCGTAACCTACAACGGTATAAATTTCCATATTAGATAATAACGTAGCTTGTTTGGCAACGGTGCTAAATACCTTTTTTAGCGCCAATGTATTTGCATCGTCAAGCGAATATCCTTTTGCTGCAAAACTTTGGGCTGTTTTGGCGATTGTTTCCTGAGCCTGGGGATTATCGCCCGTAACGAACTGGCTCAATTTCAGGAAGTGTTTTTTATTCAGAAATACTTGAGCATTCTGCATGATGCAAAAGCCAATCGTGCTTCCCCAGAAACGCCCCGAAACACCAATAACTCCAGATGAAGTCATCATTTTTGACGGAACTGCGGTAACGGTAAACAATACCAAAGGCACGAATAAAACTCCAACCGCAATTCCTTGTAAAATATATGGAATTATAATATCTGATAATGAAACATCGGAAACAAAAAGATAAGTAAACCAAAAATGAAAAACCGCCAAAAGCGCAAAACCTATCATAAAAATGTATTTTGTTGCTAAGGATTTCATCAGAAAAAATGCCGCCAGAATAAGCCCAATCACATTTCCTAATCCGTTAATATATTGAACTCCGGCAACTCGTGAAGGATCCCAATTCCAGATCGAAAACATCGCGCTGTGACAAAGACTCAAAGTTGCTCTGGCGATATAAAAAAGAAAAAACAATAGAAATCCGGTTCGTAAATTCGAATATTTAAAAACTTCAAAATCAAAACATGGTCGCTTTACAAGTAATTGTCTAAAAATAAATAATCCGCCAGTTATGAGGCAAATTATCAAAGCCAGAATTATTTGGGAAGAATCAAACCAATATTTTTTTTCGGCATAAACAAAAAAGTAAGCGCCGGTTAAAATCGAAGTCAAAATCAAAACAAAACTCAAAAAATCGACTTGATATAAAGGGATTTTCTTTGTAATTCTATGACTTCTAAACGTAACCAAAATCAAAAAGACATTAATAACCTGAAGCATTCCAGAAACATACAACATGTATTTCCAATCGTAATGATCCAGAAACCAAACGGCAATATTCATGATAAAAGGCGTTGCCAATAAAAGTGATCCGTAATAAAAGGAGAATCCAATTATAATCGCATTTTTAGATTTAAAACGTTCCACCAGCAATTGTCTCAAAATCATAACGGGCAAAGCCATCAAGATTCCTTCGGCAACTCTTAAAATAATAAAAACCGCAAAATTAGTCACATAAGCAGATGAAATTATTGTTACAGCTATCAAAATATACAATGACATCAAATAGCCTTTTGCAGGAAAGTAATTTGAAAACCGACTTTCTATAAGGATTGTTGCCAATAAAGTTCCGTAAGTTACACACATGGCAAACTGCAAATCTTCGGGCTCAATATCCAGAAAACTGGCCGCATAAGCCACATTTGAGCTGTAAACCCCCAACAAAATCATTGAGTGCAATAAACACACAAACAATATGAGGATAATCGCCCAATTGGGAACCCAGGATTTAAAAATACTTTTATCTTCCATTTTAGTTGTGTTCCGCGATAACGGTGATATTCATTCCGGCTCGTAAAAAATCAGCTTGTTTATCAGTGTCTTTCAATTGAATACGAACAGGAATTCGTTGTTCAATTTTCACAAAATTTCCCGTTGCATTGTCTGGTGGCAATAACGAAAATCTCGCGCCACTTGCAGGTGATAATGAAGTTATAATTCCTGTAAATTCTTTATCATTCAAAGCGTCGGCCTGAACTTTTACTTCCTGACCTACGGTTAAATATTGCAATTGCGTTTCTTTGAAATTAGCCGTAATCCATTTTTCTTTACTTACTATAGAAAGTAATGATTGCCCGTCTTTAACCAATTGTCCGGGTTGTAAAGTTCTTTTGCCAATCCAGCCATCATAAGGCGCAGTGATTATGGTATACGAAAGAAACAACTCTGCATTATCTGCTACAGCTTGTTTTGAGGCAATATTAGTTTGCGATGCAGGAACATTTGCCTGCGCCTGAGATGTACTTAAATTAGAGGATTGAATTCTATCCCTCATTTCCTGAAAATGCGCTTGCGCCGATTCGTAATCTGCCTTAACTTTTTCTAATTGTTGAGATGTCGCTGCTTCATCTTTTACCAAAGCCTGATATCTTTCGTATTCTAATTTTGTTTTCCAAAGATTCGTTTTGGCCGCAGCCAATTGTGATTCTCCAATTACGGTGGAACTCGCCGTTGTCGCTACATTTCTCTCGGCTACAACGCTGCTTTGTTTCGCACTTTGAACATCGGCAAGAGCCACATTCAGTTTTGATTTGTATTCTCTGTTATCGATAATTACCAGAGTATCTCCTTTATGCACAAACTGATTTTCATCAAAACGAACTTCCTGAACATATCCTGTAATTCTGGACATAATTGGCGTTACATATTGCTCCACCTGAGCGTCATTTGTCTCTTCATGGTTTTTATTAAACACATAAAACCAAATTCCTAAAATGATTCCGCTTGCAACCAAAATGCACGCAATTATTGTTATAATGATATGAAACGATCTATTTGCGCGAGTTTCATTTTTAATCTTTACCATAAATTTTATATCTTTTTCTAGTCTATTTTCTATATTCTATTCTCTATATTCTATTTTCTTTCTTCTAAATCTCATTCGGCATTATTCCCGCTGTATGAAGCAACTCATAATGTTTAAGAACGGCGTCAAGCCTTGTAGAAATTTTATTGTATTTTGCTTGTAATAACGCATTATCAGCATCAACCATTTCGGTAATTAAAACCAATTGGTTTAAGTATTTCAATTTTACGATTCGGTAATTTTCATTGGCTAAATCCAAAGCTTTATCAACAACCACAAATTTTTCGAGGATTTCCTGATATTGCGTATGATCCTTAAAAAGCTTATCCTGAATTTCATCTTTTGTAATTTCCGTCTGCATTTTCTGCCATTCAATTTGCGTTGTAGCCTGTTGCACTTTGGTTTTATTTTTATATAAAGCCGAAATATCAAAATGCGCCTCAATACCAATTTGACCTAAAGTGTACAAATACGGATTTGGCGGAAAAAATTTATAGTTAGGATAATAAAAACCATAATTCCCAAAGAAGTTTACCGTTGGCAAATAATTTCCTTTCACCAATTGAAGTTCGGTTTTTTTGATGTTTAATTCCTGGCTGGCGATTCTCATTTCTTCATTCTGAAAAGCTTTTTCCAAATAAAAATCATACGGATCTAAATCCTTCATTTTATCAATATTCGAGGTTGTATCGATCGCTATTCCTTCGTTTTCCGGAATCTGAATCAAAGTCTTTAAATCATGCAATGCGATTTTTATATTTTTAGAATTCGTAAGTGAATTTAATTCACGGTCAGAAAGTTGCAATTCGGCTCTAATGACTTCATTTTTAGTGACAGTTCCGTGTTTTTGAAGTGACTGAACTTCTTTTAATCGGCTTTTTTCTTCTTTAATGTTTTCTTCAAAAATCTTTTGAAGTTCCATCATTTTATAAATCGCCAGATAATTAGCCACAACTTCAAGCTCAACATCATTTTGAGTCTTTTCGTTTTTTATTTTGGCAATTTCATTTTCCTGATTGGCAATTTTAATGGCATTATTGATCTTATTACCCGCATAAATTGGCATTTTAAAAGTCGAATTCACCTGATAAATTTCAGGAATTGCCTTTGTCACTTCTTTTCCGTTTAGGAAACCGCTTCCTTTGAATTCCGTAATATTGGTAATTCTGGAATATTCACCGTTTAATTCGATATCCGGTAAACGGAGTTCTTTTCTTTCTTTGATGTTTTGTTCTGAAAGCGTCGTCTCTAATTGTGATCGTAGGATTTTTTTGTTGTTTTCTTTAGCCAGTTTCACCGCTTCATTCAAAGAAACCGAATGAATTTCCTGAGCTTGTAAACCATTAAATGTCAATACAATTAGAAATATCAACATGATTTTGAGAAAACAATTGTCTGTAGAATTTGTTGTTTTAAGGAACATGAATTTATAAATATTTTTATAGTGCAAAGTTCCTTCAATTTTCTGATGACTGATAATTCTAAAAAGTCAATAACATATTCATTTCGGACAAATGTTAAAATTTTATTTTGCGAAAACGTTATCTTAAAATACTGAATAAGAGCGCATTAAAAAAACACATATAAGTTAAAGGTTTCACGCAGATTTAAAAAGATTAAAAGCAGATTTTGCAGATAATTATAAAAAAATCGGCGTGAATTTGCTTAAATCACTAAGAACTGCGTTAATTTTTTTTTCTCGCAGATTTTGCAGATCAAGCAGATAACTACATTTAAAATAAATAATCTGACGAATCTGCAAAATCTGCGAGAGAATAATTTTTTTCCCCATAGATTTAAAAAGATTAAAGCATAATTAAAAAAATCCTCACTAATCTGCTTAAATCTGCAAAATCTGCGTGAAATATTTTTATTCCAGAAGATTAATCAGAAAGTGTAAAAAAATCTGTGCCAATCCGTTAAATCAGTAAAATCCGTGGGCAAATATATTTCTATTTTTTCTTCAATATATTTTCTCCGTTTAAGTAATCCGACGGTCGTTGCCCCAGGATTTTAAAGAAAGTATTACTAAATGTTGGTACGCTGCTATAACCAACTTCCTGAGCAACTTCTTTAACCGAAAGTTTTCTGTCAAGCAGAAGTTCGATTGCCTTCAAAATTCTTCTTATAGTATAATATTGAATAAATGACATTTGTAAATCTTTTTGAAACAAGCGATACAAAGAGCGTTCGCTGTAACCAAATTCGTGTGCAACATCAGCAAACAGAATCGTTTCTCCCAAATTATTCTCAACATGACGCAGAATTTTACCCAATCGGGGATCTTTTGGCAAAGGCAATTCAAGCGGTAAATTAGTTAAACATATTTGCGGAAGAATCGCCTTAATAGCTTTTGCAATCACAAAATTGGGAGAACCTTTTTTTAAATCCCCATTCCATTGATTCGTGAAAAGCATCATTTGAAGCAATAAATTATTCACCGGATAAATCCCTTCGTTTTTATAGAAAACATCTTCGTTTTTTTCGACAGGGAAATACAAATTACGCATCATCACGTTTTCAGACTTCGGATGAATACTGTGTTCTACACCAGCCGGAATCCAGATAAAATGCCTTGCCGGTAAAAAGTACGTTTTAGTTTCAGTAGTTACAAAGACAACATCGCCTTCGGCATATAGCATTTGCGCTTTATCGTGTTTGTGAGTTGGAACAAGCAATTCGCCCATCAAATCATGATGACAATAAATGCTCTTTTTATCGGCATCTACTTTTTTAATGTAATACTTGTCTACTTTAAAAGATGATTGTTCCATTGAAGTAATTAATAACTGCTTTATGCTATATAAATATAAGAAGAAATAAATTCCAAATTTTAAAAATTCCAAATTCCAAAGCTGGATTGTAAATATTTAACCGCAAAGTCCGCTAAGATTTTAAAGTATACTATTTAGAAAACACAAAGTTCGCAAAGCTTTGTGTTGATCTAGCTTTGCGAACTTTGTGTTTTCTATGCGTAAAGTAAAATTAAAATCTTAGCGCGCTTTGTGGTTAAACCTAGATTGTTGTAAAAACAAAAAAGCCTTTCCGTTAAGAAAGGCTTCTTCCAATATTGCGGTCTGGACGGGACTCGAACCCGCGACCCCATGCGTGACAGGCATGTATTCTAACCAACTGAACTACCAAACCAACTGCGTTATTGTGAGTGCAAAAATACAATAGAAAGTGGGTTTTGCAAGGTTTTTTTCGAATAAAAATCAAGAAATTTTTAACCAATTGATTTCTATTGAAATACAAAACCAAAAAAGTGATATTTTAAACCATATAAGTGATCTAAGAACAGATAAGCTGCATTTTTAAATGAAATCACACCACTAAATCGCAAAGTTGGCAAGTACAAAAACGAAAACGTGCAAATCTTATATAACTTATATGGTTCATATTTAAACGAAAAATCCGCAAAGCTTTAAAAAAACTTTGCGGATTTTGCGTATCCCGATAGCTATCGGAATTATGTACTCTGTAGTTAAACTTTATCTTAATATGAACTTATATCACTTATATGGTTCAAAACAAAAACGTCTTAAATCAAAAAAGCTATCCACAAAAGTGGAAAGCTTTTCATTGGTCTAACTACTAAACCAGCTACGAGTTACAAAGTCGTAGCAAAACAACACAACTAATCTTAGATACCGTTTTTGGGCAAAAAAGCCTTTCTTAAAAGAAAGGCTTTTCCCAATATTGCGGTCTGGACGGGACTCGAACCCGCGACCCCATGCGTGACAGGCATGTATTCTAACCAACTGAACTACCAAACCAGTGCTTTATTGTTTCGCTAAAGTTGATTTTCTAGAAATCTATAAAAATTTGTTAGCGAGTGCAAATATACAATCTATTTCGACTCTCGCAAGTGTTATTTGATAAAAATTTCAATAAACTAAAACTGTATTACCCAAAGGATTGTTTTTCAACAAGGTATGTCGTGAGTATTTTCTCGAAATCGACACCAGCAGACACTGGGACATACTTTATTTTGTTTTGAGCACAAGTCAATGCTATCTTTTTGAAATAATTTGAAACTTGTGTTTCATA
>NZ_JAYSPC010000186.1:0-7190 GCF_043722275.1 Flavobacterium sp.
TTTTTTCATCTTACTTTATTATAAAAGGTTAATTATTAATTCGTGGCAAAGATATAAATTTTTTAATATGTAAAATATTTTTTTATTTTTTTTTTAAAATATTTTCATTTGCTCACGATTATCTTAGTTATCAAATAATATGCCATAATGCTAAAATTATGTTATATTATTGTATTTTTCGCATAAATTATTTTTAGTTGAATATTCAATAAGAGAATTGGCTATTTTATTCTCTTCCTTGCGGTTTGTTTTGTTTTTGATTGAATATTTACTAAGTCGATATGGGTGAAAACAGCTCGTTTAAGCTCTTTTTTATATAATAACGACTCAAACCCAGTCAATGTTCAAATAAATCGCTTACAAAACAACATTCATAATCGCGTTTGTTGCGCCAATATTATCCTGAATATAAGCGTTGCAAATTTGACTTTTTTCGGCTAGAAAATTTGCATCAGCAAGTAAACGATCTAAGTTTTCTTTTAATTCATTAAAATTAGAGATCACAATACATCCTTTAAGTGCTACGAGTTGAATTGCTTCGGCAAAATTCGAATAATTGGGACCAATAATAATCGGAATACCAAATGTTGCAGGTTCCAGTATATTATGAATTCCAGGATTTCCAAAACCTCCACCCACATATGCAATCGTTCCGTAACTGTAAATTTTAGTTAGTAATCCAACAGTATCAATTATAAAGACATTATAATTTGATAAATCAAGATTTTCTTTTTCTGAAAATAATACCGTCGATTTTGTGATTTGAGATTTTAAATTAGAGATCTGATCCGCTTTAATATTATGCGGTGCAATAATAAATTTTACATCTTCGGGTGCCTGATTGATATATTCGGCAATTAAAGTTTCATCTTTTGGCCATGAACTTCCTATTACAATAGTAGGTTTGTTGTTTTTGAAGTTTTCGATAAAATCAAGCGTATTGTCTCTTTCTAAAATAGCATTTACACGATCAAAACGAGTGTCGCCGGAAACAACAACATTATGAAAGCCTATGGTTTCGATTTTTTCTTTAGAACTTTCATTCTGAACAAAAAAGTACGTGAATGCTTTTAAAGCTTTTCGGTAAAAACCGCCATACCATTTAAAAAACATCTGATTTTCCCTGAAAATTCCTGAAATCAAATAAGTTGGAGTTTTGCTTGTTTCCAACTCCTTTAAATAGTTAAGCCAGAATTCATATTTTATAAAAAAGGCTAATTCTGGATGAACAAGTTTTAGAAATTTTTTCGCGTTGCTTTTTGTGTCTAATGGCAGGTAAACAGTAACATCTGCAACTGTGTTATTCTTGCGAACTTCATATCCTGAAGGTGAAAAAAAAGTAACGATGATTTTATGTTCAGGATATTTTTCCTTGATTTTTTCGATTACCGGCAAACCTTGTTCGTATTCGCCTAGTGATGCCGAATGAAACCAAATCGTTTTATCTGCAGGTTTTATTTTTTCTTCTAATATATTAAAAACATTTTTCCGACCATCTGTAAAGAGTTTAATTTTCGGACTAAAAAGCGCTACAATTTTCAGAAAAAACCCCGCAATAGAAATAACTAAATTATATAGAAAAAGCATCTGTTTATTTTTGTGGCTAAATTACGGTTCTTTCGATTATTTTCATTGGTTTGAAGGTATTAAATAACTATTTTTGTTCCTCCTTTTAGAGATTCTGTTTTAAAAACAGCTCTTTAATTTTAAAAATATATTGAAAATGAAAAAAATTCAAATGGTTGACTTAAAGAGTCAATACGAAAAAATAAAAACTACGGTTGATGCTTCTATTCAGGAAGTTTTAGATACAAATACTTATATAAACGGACCTTTAGTTCATCAATTTCAAAAAAATCTCGAAGATTATTTGGGAGCAAAACATGTAATTCCTTGTGCAAACGGAACAGATGCTTTGCAAATTGCAATGATGGCTTTAGATTTAAAACCCGGCGATGAGGTAATTACTGCCGATTTTACTTTTGCAGCTACCGTTGAGGTAATTGCTTTATTGCAATTAACGCCGGTTTTAGTTGATGTTGATATTACAAATATGAATATTGATATCGAAGCAATTAAAAAAGCAATTACGCCAAAAACTAAAGCAATTGTTCCCGTACATTTATTTGGTCGCGCTGCTAATATGGATGCGATTATGGAAATTGCTGCTGAACATAATTTATATGTAATCGAAGATAATGCACAAGCAATTGGTGCTGATTATATTTCGAAATCAGGAACAAAAAGCAAAGTAGGAGTAATTGGTCAGGTTGCTGCAACTTCATTTTTTCCGTCTAAAAACTTAGGTTGTTATGGCGATGGAGGAGCAATTTTTACAAATGATGATAAATTAGCGCACATTATCCGCGGTATCGTAAATCACGGAATGTACGAGCGTTATCACCACGATGTTGTAGGGGTAAATTCACGTTTAGATAGTATTCAGGCTGGAGTTTTAAATGCAAAATTGCCACTTTTAGATGAATATAATGCAGCGCGTCGTTTAGCGGCTTCAAAATACAATGCAGCTTTTGCCGGAAATGCACATATTATTACACCGGAATTTGATGCAAACGAAAATGATCACGTTTTTCATCAATATGTTTTACGAATTGTAGATGCAGATAGAAATGCTTTATTGCAGCATTTGCAGGATAAACAAATTCCTTGTGCAATTTATTACCCAATTCCGTTGCATTCTCAAAAAGCTTATTTAGATCCTCGTTATAAAGAAGAACAATTTCCGGTTACCAATCAATTAGTTCAGGAAGTTATCGCTTTGCCAATGCATACAGAATTAGACGATGAACAAATTAAATTTATAACCGATTCGGTTTTAGAATTTTTGAATAAATAAAGTATGAAAAGGATTTGTCTTTTAGTTTTAATGGTTTTTGTTCAGTTCTCGGTTTTTTCTCAAAAATCGAATACTAAAGAAGAAACAGCGATCAGTAATCAAGTCGAAATTTTGCGTAAAGCAATGATTGATGCTGATGGAGTAAAATTAAAAGCACTAACTTCTGATAAATTGAGTTACGTTCATTCGAATGGGAATTTTCAAAATCAAACCGAATTTATTGACGGAATAGTGAGTGGGAAATCCGATTTCGTAACTATAGATTTTCAAAACCAAACTATTTCGATTCAAAATGATGTCGCAATTGTGAGACACGTTTTATCAGCTCATACAAAAGATGACGGAATTGATAAAGATATTAAAATAGGAATAATGCTGGTTTGGCAAAAGCAAAAGAATAATTGGATTCTTATTGCCAGACAAGCTTATAAATTAACTACATAAAATAACCAAAAAATGAAAGTATTAGTAACAGGAGGGTTAGGATTTATTGGTTCTCACACCGTAGTCGAATTGCAAAATGAAGGCTTTGAAGTAGTGATAATTGATAATCTTTCGAATTCTACAGAAGATGTTCTAAAAGGAATTACAGCAATTACAGGAAAAACGCCTTTATTCGAAAAATTAGATTTAAGAGAAAAAGCGTCAGTTCAGGATTTCTTTAAAAAACACAACGATGTTACCGGTGTAATTCATTTTGCGGCTTCAAAAGCAGTTGGCGAAAGTGTAGAACAGCCTTTATTATACTACGAAAACAATATTAACAGTTTAATTTATCTTCTACAGGAATTGCAACAAAAGCCTGAAGCAAGTTTTATCTTCAGTTCATCTTGTACAGTTTACGGTCAAGCCGAAAAAATGCCAATTACAGAAGATGCTCCTGTGCAAACAGCAATGTCTCCTTACGGAAATACAAAACAAATAGGAGAAGAAATCATTACCGATACTGCAAAAGTGACTAATATCAGCGCAATTTTGTTACGTTATTTTAATCCTGTTGGAGCGCATGAAACAACCGAAATTGGAGAATTACCATTAGGAGTTCCTCAAAATTTAGTGCCTTTTATTACCCAAACCGGAATGGGATTACGTAAGGAATTATCAGTTTTCGGGGATGATTACCCAACGCCTGACGGAACTGCGGTTCGTGATTATATTCACGTCGTAGATCTAGCAAAAGCACACGTAATTGCATTACAGCGTTTATTCAATAAAAAGAATTTGCAAAAAGTAGAAACGTTTAATTTAGGAACCGGAACAGGAAGTTCAGTTCTTGAAGTAATTCATAGTTTCGAAAAAGTAAGCGAGAAAAAATTACCATACAAAATAATGCCGCGTCGCGAAGGCGATATCACAGAAGCCTACGCAAATACAGATAAAGCAAATAATGTTTTAGGCTGGAAAGCAGAATTAAGCCTCGACGAAGCAATGGCAAGTGCATGGAAGTGGGAACAAAAAGTTCGTTCTTAAAACATAGGAATATCGTAGAGGCGCACAGCAGTACGTCTCAGGTTAGAATATAAAATCCCAAATAATTGTATTAGATTATTTGGGATTTTTTTTGATTTAATACATTTAATTTGTTGTAAATTTGTAGGATTAAATGTAAGAAATGGAAAATGAAAATAGAAAACAAAAATTTAAAGGAATAGATCAAGATACTTTTGATTTTGATGCTGAATTTGCAAAAGGATTAACTCTCGAAGAAGCGAAAGTAGAATCGATTAGAAAAATTAGAGAATGGTGGCCAGATAATTATAAAATTCAAAAATCAGAAGTAGATCGAGAAACTTTTGATTTTGATACTGAATTTAGAAAAGGTTTGACGCCAAAAGAATTTAAAAATGAAATGTCTAAAAGGATAAAAGCTTACCCTTGGCGAAAATAATTTTTTAATCTAATTTGTAAACATAAAAAATCCTCATAAACAATCTGTTCATGAGGATTTTTTATTGATATAGTTTTTAAACTGATAGCTAAAAACTGAGACTGAAAACTAATTACGCATTCGCAGTAACCGCTTCTTTGTCAATTTTGCTAATCAAACCTGCTAATACTTTTCCTGGGCCAACTTCTGTAAACAAAGTAGCTCCGTCAGCAATCATTTGTTGAACAGATTGAGTCCATTTTACAGGAGCAGTCAATTGAGTAATTAAATTCTTTTTGATTTCGTTTGCATCAGAAACCGCACTTGCTGTTACGTTTTGATACACTGGGCAAATAGGATTAGAAAAAGTAGTTGCTTCAATTGCAGCAGCTAATTCTTCTCTTGCAGGTTCCATCATTGGTGAGTGAAATGCTCCTCCAACAGGTAAAATTAAAGCGCGTTTTGCTCCGGCAGCTTTCATGGCTTCGCAAGCTTTTTCTACTGCTGTAGTTTCTCCTGAAATTACCAATTGTCCAGGGCAATTGTAATTTGCAGCAACAACAATTCCGTCAATAGAAGCACAAACTTCTTCAACAACATTATCGGCCAAACCTAAAACTGCAGCCATTGTTGATGGAGTAATTTCGCAGGCTTTTTGCATTGCTAGAGCACGTTGAGAAACTAATTTAAGACCATCTTCAAAAGATAAAGTTCCGTTTGCTACTAAAGCTGAAAATTCTCCTAAAGAATGTCCTGCAACCATTTCTGGTTTAAAATCTTCGCCTAAAGTTTTTGCTAAAATAACCGAATGTAAAAAAACAGCCGGTTGCGTAACTTTAGTCTCTTTTAGTTCTTCGGCAGTACCTTCAAACATGATATCTGTAATTCTAAAACCTAAAATTTCATTAGCTTTTTCGAATAATTCTTTGGCTAAAGCCGATGTTTCATATAAGTCTTTGCCCATTCCTGTAAATTGTGCGCCCTGACCCGGAAATACGTATGCTTTCATTTCTCTAATTTAAAGTTGAATTTTTCTAATTGAAAATTAGTTTCAATTGAAAGGCAAAAATAGTATTTTTTTAGCTCGTATAATCCTTAAACATATAAATCCATGCTAATCTTGAAAATCTTAGATTGAAAGAAGTAAGTAGTATAATTACAACGGCAATGATTGGAATGATTCTTAAATCGAAGTTTTTTTCGAAGAAAAATTGAGCAACGCAATAAGTAGCAATGCCTTGCGCAACAGTTAATCCGTAGTTTACATACATGGCGCCAAAGAAATAGCCAGGTTCTTTTTGAAACTTGTAATTGCAATGACTGCAATATTCATTCATTTTTGGCAAACTAAAACTCAGAAAAATATTTTTGTCTTTAAATACTTTTCCAGTATGACAAATAGGACATTCGTTTTTAAAAATATGAGTTAATGCACTTGACATGATCTTGTTATTTTTTGTTTATGCAAAGGTAATTAACAGCCTCATAAAAGTCTTTTTTATATCTTCGCTACTTATAGCATAATAAAGACATTTTGTATGAAATTCCAAATCAAAAATCTACAATCTAATCGCGTATGAAAAAATATCCAATTTATAGTGTTCAGAATTTTAGCTGCAATGATATTCATCGTGATTTTTACGTAAATACTTTTACGGAACATTTAAAGAATCACAGTTTTGTTGAAGAGCCTCATCGACACGATTCCTATTTAATGGTATTTTTCACCAATGGTTCAGGAAAACATGAAGTTGATTTTGATCAGTTTGAAATAAAAAAAGGAAGTTTATTTGTTCTGCAACCCGGACAAATGCATCATTGGAGTTTGTCTGAAGATATTGAAGGTTTTGTAATTATTTTTTCGCAGGAACTTTATAATTTGTATTTCGGACAAAAAAATATCAACGAATATAATTTTTATCATTCGATTCATAATCGGCCGGAAATGGTTTTTGAGGGAAATCAAATCCCAAAAATCCTTCCCTATTTTAATTTACTAATTCAGGAAAACAATCAGGAAAGTAAATATCAACTCGATAAAATGTTGAATTTATTGGATTGCATTCATATTGAAATTGCCAGGAAATACATTGAAACTTATTCGCATCAAGCGCATTCGTACAATATCAAAATCAATACATTCGAAACGCTTCTCGAACAATATTTTCGAGAAGAAAAACTACCCTCTTTTTACGCAGAAAAATTAAATATTACATTAAAACATTTGAACAGAATATGCAATGAAATTTTACAAAAAACAGCTACGGAAGTTATTATGGATCGTGTAATTCTCGAAATCAAAAGAATGTTAATCGATAAACAATTGTCTATAAACGAAGTTGCATTTGCTGTCGGCTACGAAGATTACTCCTATTTCTCCAGATTTTTTAAAAAACAAACCGGACTTTCGCCAACAGAATTTCGAAATATAAAATAAGTGGGGCTTCGACTCCGCTCAGCCTGACA
>NZ_JAYSPC010000187.1:0-34246 GCF_043722275.1 Flavobacterium sp.
ATCACCGGTAACACCAATTGCTGCAGCAACTCTTAAACGACCAAAAACATCTTTATTTGCGATTGGTTTTTGAGTCAGTTTTGTAATATCTCTGAAAGTAATTAAACCAACTAATTCATAGTTAGCATTTACTACCGGTAATTTTTCGATTTTATGTCCTTGTAAAACTACTTCGGCTTGTTCTAGTGAAGTTCCTTCGGCAACAGTTACTAAGTTTGTACTTGTCATTACCTCAGCGATTGGTCTTGCTCCGTTTTTTTCGAAACGTAAATCACGGTTTGTAACAATTCCTTTAAGGATTCTGTTTTCGTCAACGATTGGTATTCCGCCTATTCCGAATTCTTTCATTGCATTTTTTGCATCTGCAATTGTTGAATTCATTGGTAAAGTTACGGGATCGATAATCATTCCTGATTCAGCACGTTTTACTTTTCTAACTTTCGCAGCTTGTTGCTCGATAGTCATATTTTTATGTAAAACACCAATTCCGCCTTCCTGCGCCATAGCGATTGCCATAGAACTTTCGGTAACGGTATCCATAGCAGCAGATACTATTGGAACGTTTAATGTTATATTTCGGGAAAATTTTGATTTGATACTCACTTCGCGAGGAAGCACATTCGAGTAGTTAGGTACTAATAATACATCGTCGTAAGTTAAACCTTCGCCGATAATCTTGGAGTTGTGTGCTATCATGTTGCAATTTGTAGTTGAATTGCGTGCAAATATAGTGAATAAATTGGAAACTTGATTACTAACCTATTCATAAAATTAACTTTACAGGAAATATCCTGCAAAAATATTAGTGATGTTTTGAACCATATAAGCGATATAAGTTTATTTAATTACGTTGTCCATAGTTCTCAACTTCGCTCGAACTGACAATCAAATCTTTGTATTAAAGTAATAGACCGGATTGTTTTTTTTAACCATATAAGCGATATAAGTTCATTTAATTACGTTGTCCATAGTTCTCAACTTCGCTCGAACTGACAATCAAATCTAATCATAGGCTGTATTGTTTTTTTAAACCATATAAGTGATGTAAGTTCATTTAATTACGTCGTCCATAGTTCTCAACTTCGCTTGAACTGCAATCAAATCTTTTGTATTAAAGTAATAGGCTGTATTGTTTTTTTTGAACCATATAAGTGATGTAAGTTCATTTAATTACGTCGTCCATAGTTCTCAACTTCGCTTGAACTGACAATCAAATCTTTTGTATTAAAGTAATAGACCGGATTGTTTTTTTTAACCATAAAAGCGATATAAGTTTGCGCATATTTCTTGATTACGATTGAACTGAGAATTATTTTACTATATTAAAGTCATAGCCCTGATAGAAGCGGTATCCTTTTTATTCGCTTTTTTGCGGATGAAAAGATACAAGCGGATAGCAGGAAATAGCTCCTAATTATTTTATAAATCATAGATGTGATATAAGTTTATTTACGCATAGTTCTCGACTCCGCTCGAACTGACAATGGAGTTTTCTATCTGTATTATAGTGTACTACTTCATTTGAATTGATAGCAAAATCTTCTGCATGAGGTTTCGACTTTGCTCAAACTGACAAACGTAACATAACTCACATAAATAATTAAATGAACTTATATAACTTATATGGTAAAAAAAAAAAAAATCAATCCTCAGAATCCTGGAAAACAAAATTGAAACCGAATTGAAATGCTATACTATTCGCCTTCGAGACATCTTTATATTCGAGGACATTATCGACGAGAAGATACATATTGAGTTTACCGAGTGTTCCCGAAATTCCTAAACCTATGTTTTTATTTGAATAGGAATCGAATGTATAAGTGGCTTTAACATCTAGTTTTTCGAAAATGCTTCGTTTGTAAAAAGCAGTAAAAGCTACGAAAGGTTCTACTGGCATTGACATCATAAACAATTGTCCTCCAACTGCGTTAAGATATTTTCTATTGATATTTCCTTTGCAATTGCAATCTCCGTTATAACGTGATTCGCCAAATGAATATTGAAGCGACGAATAGAATTTTGTTGGTCGCCAAGTGGTGTATTTGTTATAAAGTGTGTCGCGTGGAATGGCTTTATCAAATTCATCAAAGATATTTTCAGGTTCATTTGATGGATCAAAACTAGGATTTACACCTTGATAATTATAGGTTCCTTTATAGGTTAATGTTTCAATATCTTTAGTATGTCTGATAAAACCAAGATCAACAATACTTGCCGTAAATTGAAGGTTTTTCTTGAAATAATAAGTAAGTCCGGCATCAAGTCCAAGACCTAAACTTCCGTTAAAGAATGTATTATGGACGATATCTTTTGGAATACTTCCATCATATTCGTCTTTTGTAAAAGCGGCAATTCCTGAGGTTTTTATTTCTAAATTTGAAGCAATTACCTGATTATAAACATTGGGTGTTCCTGGATTTTGACCTGTATAAATAAATCCTGAATTTTTAGTCGAAGTTGCATTGGCACCACTTGAATATAATTTTGCCCGACCTCCTAAAACTAGTTTTTCATTGAGTTTTTTATGAAATCCTATATGAAATACCGAAAGGACTTCGGCTCTAACGTTTAAATCGGCGAGATTGAATGATTTGCCTATATAATCGCGATTTCCATCTAAGGCTAATATCGCAAGATCTTTAGGAACATACATTAAAAAATCAAATTCCTGATAAGCTCCAAATGAAATATACGATTGACTTTCCTTTCCTCCTACTCTGAAACCGCCGGAAAATAATTCGAGTTGTTGATTGACCTGAGTTTTGTCTTTACTAGATGAATTATTGATCACATTGCGAACTTTGTCATTGAAATCGACTCCGTTATTGGCAAATAAATCATATGCCGAAAAACTGCTGGAACCTAAATTTGCTGAAACACCGGATAATACGGGAACTCCAAAATAAAATTTATACGAAACATCGGCTCCGGGATTTACAAGTGACGATTGCGGAATTGACGTAAAATCATAGAGCACTTCTTTGTTTTGGGAAAAACAAGAAAGTTGAAAAGCTACGATTAAAATCAGATATAACTTTTTCATTCTATTTCCATATAAACGGTTGCACCTGATCGCAATTTTAAACTGCCTGTACTATTTTGATCTAATGGAGGCCCGGGAGCCATTCTTACAAAAAAAGCTAATTTAACTGTCTTTTTTAAAAGATCTAATCTTTGATTTTCAAATACTTCGATTGGATATTTTATACTATTTGGACTTCCTGAATAGGCAGGAATTGAATATGAGTCGGTTTCAAGTATTTGATCGTTAGCATCAAGAAGCACAATGTCTACAGTGAAGGCTCTGATAATTGTGTTTTCAATTTCAAAATCAAGTTCGGCTTTTACCAGATTATCTCTAAAAAATTTCTCTTTAAAAGCATCAAATTCCTCTTCATCAAATGCTACTTGCCCGTCTCCACTATTTGCAAATTGAGTTGCCGGTACATTAAAATGGGCAAGATTAGCTACAAACACAGGTTCCAGTTTTAGATCTTTAGTCTGATCAAAATCCAGATCGCTTGAGCATGAAGAAAACAAGATTGATAAAAATAATATCTTAGAAAATCTATTTATAAAATTTACTTTCATAGCTAATATGTATCTAAATAACAAACAACGTTATTTTGTTACTACTTATTATCTGCTTATAGTAAATATAGTAATTTTCTTAGTTTTGTCAATGAAATTTGCCAAATAATTTTGAAGCTTCGTTATAAGCGCTTTCAAAGCTTAAGGAATTTAGTCCTGTAGATTTTTTATTGGATGTAAAATAAGAAATTAATTTTTCGGTTGGCATATTTCCCGTTAGCTTATCTGTTGCCATCGGGCATCCGCCAAAACCCTGAATTGCGCCATCAAAACGTGTACAACCTGCTTTTGATGCTGCATCAATTTTTTCGAACCAGCTATTTGGCGTTGTATGCAAATGTGCTCCAAACTCAATTTCAGGATATTTTGGAATTAAATTTGAAAAAAGATGTGTAATAACTTCCGGTGTTGAGCTGCCAACTGTATCTGAAAGTGATAAGATTTTCACGCCCATTCCGGCAAGTTTTTGGGTCCATTCGCCTACGATTTCAACATTCCACGGATCTCCGTACGGATTCCCAAAACCCATTGAAAGGTAGGTTACAACTTCTTTGTTTTTCTTATCGGCAATTTCCAGAATTTCTCCTAAAGTTACTAAAGATTCGGCTATTGTTTTATGTGTATTTCGCATCTGAAAATTTTCAGAAATAGAAAAAGGAAATCCCAAATATTGAATTGGTTCATGTTCTGATGCTAATACTGCACCTTGCGTGTTCGCAATGATAGCTAATAATTTACTTGTAGTCTGAGATAAATCAAGTTGTGCCAAAACCTCAGCGGTATCCTGCATTTGCGGAATCGCTTTTGGAGATACAAAACTCCCAAAATCAATGGTATCAAACCCTACTCTAAGCAAAGCTTGTATATAAGAAACCTTGTTTTTAGTGGGAATAAAAGTTTTGATACCTTGCATAGCATCACGAGGACATTCGATAATCTTGATTTCTTTATTCAAAGCTTATTCTTTAGTGAAGGCTAAGTTAGTTTCTTTTTTAAAGAAATAAAAGTTAATAATTTTCTTAATTACAACATTACACAATATCGTAATAACGTACATTATTACACAAAAACGTAATATTAATAATTATTACATATATTTGTAATATCAAAGTTAAATTATTTTTAATTATATTTGAATATGACAAGCGTAATCACTGGCGATATTATTGGGTCAAGACAACAGCCATCCAAACATTGGGTTGAAGATTTGAAAAAAATCTTGTCTCCGTTTGGGGAAACACCAAGTCAATGGGAAGTTTACAGAGGAGATGAATTCCAGATTGAGATTAAAAATCCTGACGAAGCATTATTGTCGGCTATTTTAATAAAAGCACATTTAAAAGCTATAAAATTAGATGCGAGAATGAGTATTGGTTTTGGCGATAAAACGCATAATGCCGATAAAATATCCGAAAGTAATGGAAGCGCTTTTATAAATTCCGGAGAACTTTTTGAAACTTTAAAAAAACAAAAAGTAACTTTAGCCATGAGAACGGGAGACGCGCTTGTTGATGAAAAAATGAATTTGATGATACAGCTGGCTTTGACCTTTATGGACTATTGGCTTGCTCAACCTGCCGAATTTGTAGCCGCTGCAATTGAAAATCCGACTTTATCGCAGGAAGAATTGGGACAAAAATTGGGTATTAATCAAGCAGCAGTAAGCCGCAGACAAAAACGGGCACAGTTTGATTTAGTAATGAATTTAGATCGTTATTTTAGAACACAAATAAAACAACTTACAACGCCATGATTTTATTTATAAAACTACTTTTAGCACATTTATTAGGCGATTTTATATGGCAGCCCAACTCTTGGGTCGCAGATAAGGAAGCTAAAAAACATAAAAGTATTTATTTATATTTTCATATTCTTTTACACGGAGTTCTGGCAGCAATTTTGGCTGGAGAAATTCGGTTTATACCCTATGCCATTTTAATTGCCGTAACACATGGCATTGTAGATTTGATTAAACTGAATTTTCAGAAAACAAAAACAAAACGTACCTGGTTTATTATTGACCAAATTCTACATGTTTTAATTTTGGCCGGAATCGTATTGCTTTATAAGGATGAACCAATACACTTTCTTTGGATAAATAATCAGATTTGGATTTTAATAACCGGTATTTTATTGATTACCAAGCCAACTTCGATTTTTATCAAAACTATTATTTCTATCTGGAATCCGGAAAGCCAAAATAGTCACAATGATAATTCGCTCGCTGCTGCGGGAAATTATATTGGTATATTGGAACGTTTGTTTGTATTCTGTTTTATACTTACAGGACATTTTGAAGCAATAGGATTTCTATTAGCCGCTAAATCTATTTTTAGATTTGGAGATTTAAAAGAAGCCAAAGACCGAAAACTTACCGAATATGTTTTAATTGGTACTTTAATAAGTTTTGGAACTGCCATTATCGCTGCATTAATTGTTCAGGCGCTGCTTTTACAATTGCTTTAAAATCTTTTTATTAATTGCTTTTATCAAAGCCGGACCTTCATAAATAAAACCCGTATATAATTGTACCAGGCTTGCTCCTGCGTTTAATTTTTCAATAGCATCATTTGCAGAATGTATTCCTCCTACTCCAATAATTGGGAATGCTTTATTGCTTTTTTCAGAAAGAAAACGAATTACTTCGGTCGAGCGTTTCGTTAATGGTTTTCCTGACAAACCTCCCATTTCAGCTTTATTTTCAGATTGTAATCCGTCTCTTGAAATCGTTGTGTTTGTTGCAATTACACCTGCAATTTGGGTTGTTTTTATAATATCAATAATATCTAATAATTGCTCGTTTGTAAGATCCGGAGCAATTTTTAAAAGTATTGGTTTTATTTTTTGAATGCTTGTTTTTTGCTTTTCTACATTTCTGTTTTGCAGCGTTTGCAATAAAGCTGTTAAAGGCTCTTTATCTTGTAAAGCTCTTAAATTTGGAGTATTTGGCGAGCTTACATTTACTACAAAATAATCTACATGATCAAACAAAGCATCAAAACAAATGATATAATCGTCTACGGCATTTTCGTTTGGAGTTACTTTATTTTTTCCGATATTTCCTCCAATCAAAACTCCTGAATTTCTTTTTAAACGTTCAACGGCTTCAAGAACTCCGCCATTATTAAAACCCATTCGGTTAATAATTGCCTGATCTGCTTTTAAGCGAAATAAACGTTTTTTAGGATTTCCTTCCTGACCAACAGGCGTAACGGTTCCTATTTCTATAAATCCAAAACCAAAATCAGAAAGCTCTTTATACAACTTAGCATCTTTATCAAATCCTGCGGCAAGACCAACGGGATTTTTGAATTTAATGCCAAAAACTTCACGTTCTAAACGAACATCTTTTACCTCATATATGGCTTTTATAATTGATGAAACTCCGGGAATTTTTGAAATGAATTTAACAAATGAAAAAGTAAAGTAATGTACTTCTTCCGGATCAAACCAAAAAAGTATAGGGCGAATTATCAATTTATACATAAGATTGTTGTGTGTGTTTTTTCGGTTGCAAATTTAATTATAATACTTCAGACAATTATAAACTAAAATGAATTTTTATTTTATACAATTATTCCTGTTTTTTTCATAATTTTAATGAACTTAAAATACTGAAAATGAAAAGAATAAAAAAAACTCTTCGACAAATAGCACTTATGTGCTTAATGGGATCATTTTTTTTGATTTCAATTGATAGCATCGCACAACGTCGTGGCGGTAATGGAGTACACAGAGTGGTGCAACGCAGGCAAGACCCGTACAGGCAAGACCTGCGAACCAAACAAGACCAACAACTCAAACAAGACCAGGGTCTAATGGTGCCGGAGTAAAAAAACCTGTCACTACAACCAGACCTGCTTCGACTGGCAATAAAGCTGCAAGACCTTCGACTGTGGATCGAACAAATAATAAAAATTCGAATACAGTCAATAGAAATAATAATGGAAACGGAAATACTAATATTAGCGGAAATACTGTTAACAGAAATAATATTAATGTAGACAGAAGCCGTGACATCACTATAAACAACAATCATAATACAGTTGTACGAAGAAATACTGTAGTTTATGTGCGTCCGCCTTACAGATATGGCGGTTATAGATACAATACATATCATCCTTATTATTTTCATCCTTACAGACCTTATTACTATGGGCCTGTGTGGCATCCGTGGGGATTTTTTGTGGCTACTTTAGCCGTTACAGCAATTGTTGTCAGCGTAGAAAGCTCTCAATATCATTATGATCAGGGAGTTTGGTATGCACCGTCAAGCGGAGGCTATACTGCCGTGCCAGCACCTGTAGGAGGAACTGTAAATAATATCCCAAGCGGAGCAGAAACGGTCAATACCGGCACTGTAAATAATTACTATTATGGAGGAACCTATTATGAAAAAGATGGAAGCTCCTATAAAGTTGTACCACCAACCGCGGGAACATTAGTTGATAATTTACCTGAAGGCGGTAAAGAAGTTACGATTGGTGACGTGAAATATGTGAAATTTGGAGAAACTTATTACCAGCCTGTAGAAGTTGATGGCAAATCTAAGTACGAAGTTGTACTTGTTGAGGAAGATAAATAAATTATAGTAACTTTATCAAATTAATAGGACTTAATAAAGTTATTTTTTTAACTTTATTCATGCTTTCATATAAGGGATTATTGCATAAATTTGTATTAATTTTCTTTCATAAAATATTAGATTAAAAATTACTATAATGAAAAATAAAACATATTGGATTATCGCAATCCTGACAATCTCTATTATTTTAATTGCTTACAGTTATACCAAATTTGTTCCTGACAAAAAGCTTAGCGCAATGGATTGTGCCGAAATTCCAAATGTTGCGGATGCATCATTATTTAAACCCACAATCGAAAATAAAAACCGACCTCCAGCGAACAAAACTCCAAAAGGAATGGTGTGGATTCCAGGTGGGGAATTTTCTATGGGAAGCAATGTTGAAGATGAAAGTTTATGCAGTATTAAAGGAGTTACAAAAGATGCGGCGCCAATTCATCAGGTTTATGTTGATGGTTTTTATATGGATCAAACCGAAGTCACAAACGAGCAATTTGAAGCTTTTGTTAAAGCTACAGGTTATGTAACATTAGCCGAAATAAAACCAACTCACGAAGAATATCCTGATGCGCCACTAGAAAATTTAGTTGCCGGATCAGCTGTGTTTTCGCCCACTCCTGTTAATGTGAATTTGAATAATTACATGCAATGGTGGACATATGTTCAGGGAGCTGACTGGAGACATCCGAAAGGTGACGGAAGCTCCATAAAAGGCAGAGAGAAATATCCCGTTGTTCAAATTTCGTTCGACGATGCTGCGGCTTATGCAAAATGGGCAGGCAAAAGATTACCGACAGAAGCAGAATGGGAATTTGCAGCACGCGGTGGAAAATCAGGACAATTATACGCTTGGGGAAATACATTAAAACCTAAAGGAAAATTTCAGGCTAATATTTATCAAGGGCATTTTCCTGTTGAAAAAGGAGATACTGGCGAAGACGGTTATATTGGTATTGCTCCTACAGCACAATTCGAACCCAACTCTTACGGACTTTATGACATTGGCGGAAACGTTTGGGAATGGACAAACGATTGGTACACCGCCGATTATTATACTGTAATAAGCGAAAAAGGTAAAGTAACAAGGAATCCTCAAGGTCCGGAATCATCATACGATCCGGGAGAACCAAACTTACCTAAAAAAGTACAGCGTGGCGGATCATTTTTATGTACAGATCAATATTGTACGCGTTATATGGTAGGCACAAGAGGAAAAGGAGATTATAAATCACCGGCAAATCATATTGGTTTTAGATGCGTTCAATAAAAGTTTTTTTGCCACGACCCGACCGAAGGGAATCGGCTAAGCAATTTCACGAATTAGCACGAATTAATTTTTAAATATAAAATCCAATTTCCGATTGCAATTCGTGAAATTGGATTTTTTTTGAGCTTTTCAAACATATTTCATTAGTGAAAATTCGTGAAATTCGTGGCAAACTTTTTTACTCAAATTTTTCCACCTTATGCAATCTGAAGCATTAAAACGCCTAAATATTTGCTTATATTTGCTAAAAATTAAACAAATGCAACATATTATAGATCGTTTTATCAGTTACGTAACTATTGATACCGAATCAGATCCAAATTCACAAACAACTCCAAGTACAGAAAAACAATGGAATCTTGCCAATAAATTAGTCGAAGAACTAAAAACAATTGGTCTGGAAGATGTTACTATAGATGACAAAGCATATATCATGGCAACTTTACCAAGTAATGTAAACCATGAAGTTCCGGTAATTGGTTTTGTTTCACATTTTGATACATCACCGGATTTTAGCGGAGCAAATGTAAAACCTCAAATTATTACCAATTACGACGGAAAAGACATTATTTTAAATGCAGAGAAAAATATTGTTTTATCTCCCAGCTATTTTAAAGATTTACTACAATATAAAGGACAAACGATTATCACAACCGATGGAACTACTTTATTAGGTGCTGATGATAAAGCTGGAATTACCGAAATTGTTTCGGCAATGGAATATTTGGTCCAGCATCCTGAAATTAAACACGGAAAAATCAGAATTGGTTTTACGCCTGATGAAGAAATTGGTCGTGGCGCTCATCATTTTGATGTAGAGAAATTTGGCGCAAAATGGGCTTATACCATGGACGGTAGCCAGATTGGCGAATTAGAATATGAAAATTTTAATGCGGCCGGAGCCAAAATTACTTTCAAAGGAAAAAGCGTTCATCCTGGTTATGCCAAAGGTAAAATGATCAATTCAATATTGATTGCGAATCATTTTATCAATGAATTGCCTAAAGATGAAACACCTCAGGAAACAAAAGGTTACGAAGGATTTTTTCATGTTCATCATTTAACCGGAAGCATTGAAGAAACAGTTTTAGAATTAATAATTCGTGACCATAACAAAATCAAATTCGAAAAAAGAAAAGATTTAATTGGTAAAATTGCCAAGAAAATCAATAAAAAATTTGCCAAACAATTCGGTGAAGATATTGTAATTGCTGAAGTTAAAGATCAGTATTACAACATGAAAGAAAAAGTACTTCCAGTAAAACATATTGTTGACATTGCCGAAAAAGCAATGAGAGAATTAGGTATTAAACCTATCATAAAACCAATTCGTGGCGGAACAGACGGATCTCAGTTATCATTTATGGGATTACCTTGTCCGAATATTTTTGCGGGCGGACATAACTTTCACGGAAAATATGAATATGTTCCCGCAGAAAGTATCCAGAAAGCCACTGATGTTATTGTGAAAATTGCCGAACTTACTGCTATTCCAGGCATTTTTGATATAGTAGAAAAACCTAAAAGAAAATAATAAATTGGAACCAACCTCCGATAAAAAACACGTTTGGGACAAAGTCAATAATTGGGAAGAAGAACTTCTTTTCCTCAAATCAATTATGGACAAAACCGAACTTGTTGAAACGATAAAATGGGGCGGTCTTATTTATGTTTACAACAAAAAGAATGTTATCGGAATTGGAGGTTTTAAAAATTACTTTGCAATTTGGTTTCTGAACGGAGTTTTTCTAAAAGATGAGAAAAAGAGATTAATTAATGCTCAGGAAGACAAGACAAAATCTATGCGTCAATGGCGATTTACTTCTAAAGAAGAAGTAAACGAAAAAGAGGTTTTAGAATATATATTAGAAGCTATTGAAAACGAAAAACAGGGGAAAGTTATTAAACCGACTAAAAAAGAAGCCATTGTTTCTGAACTTCTTCAAAAGGAAATGGATAAGAATCCGGCTTTAGCAGAAGTTTTTCAAAAATTCAGCCCTTATAAACAATATGAGTTTTTAGAATACGTTGAATCTGCTAAACAAGAGAAAACTAAACTTTCAAGAATCGAGAAAGTGATTCCAATATTTTAGGAAATATTGGATTGAATGATAAATACAGATAAGGTTTAAATTTCATTACCTTGTCACTCTGAGCGAAGTCGAAGAGCTAATTACAACATACTTGACCTTTCTCAAAGTTTTAAAAAACTTTGAGAAAGGTTTTTTTACGCATTTTTGTCATTTCGACGGAAGGAGAAATCATACTAGAAACTCCCCACAGAATGTCGATAATCTTTGTCGATCAACGTATGTGATTTCTCCTTGCGGCGAAATGACAAAGCTTTGTCGAGTTACTCAAGGAGATCCCTCGTGCCAATGTCATTAAGTTAAGCTTTTTACGAACTATAGTTTTTTCTCTCGAAGTCTATTTTTGAATTGCCTCCAGCTTTAGCTGGAGTTTATATAAACTCAATCTGAGTGGCTTTAGCCAAAATGCGTAATTTGGCTAAAGCCATCTTATTGTGCGCATTAAACACCTCCAGCTGAAGCTGGAGGCTAGTCAATAAATTAAATGCTCAAAAATTTTCCGACTATTTGCCTGAAAATTGTTTGATCATAATTATCTTAAAAAAGCTTAACTTAATGACATTCCCTCGTTCGGGATGACAAACTATACGAAAATATTGTTATGAAACTCATTGTCTTAGCCCCGATAGAAGTGGAAATCCTTTTGTGGCGGTCCCGAGGCTTCGGGAGCCACAAAAGATTGAAACAGATAGCGGGATTAGCTTCTAAAAAAAAATTGGTTTTATCATAGAAATCGGGATGACAAGATCGTGGTTACTAAATTGCAAGAAAAAAATCCGTATAAATCCGTGTTTTCGCAAGGCGAATCCGCGTCATCCGCGTTCTTTTTTCACGATTTACTTTGTCGAGCTTCTAACGGAGATCCTTCCTGAGCGAAGTCGAAGGATTGTTGTCTACTCACATCATGCAAACTTCGACTTCGCTCAGTCTGACAAACTAGCGTATTATAAATAAAAAATCCCAAACTCCAATCGTTAAATTGGAATTTGGGATTTATCTTTTACTTGAAATTTCTAAAAAAATTACGCTTTTTTAACTGAAGCAGCGCTCATTTCCATAGAAATTGCAGAACGCTCAATTTTTAATTTTCCAGACATTGTTTCAATTACTGCACTTGTTTCAGCAAGTTCAACAATTTTACCGTGAAAACCACTTTTAGTAATTATCTTATCACCTACTTTTAGGCCACTTTCAAATTCTTTTTCGTTTTTTGCTCTTTTTTGTTGTGGTCTGATCATGAAGAAATACAGCACTACAAACATTAGTAAATAAGGAGCAAATTTCATTAAATCTTGCATAGTATTCAGTTTTTTATTTTGTTATTAATATTTATGTTTTGGCACTTCGACTTCGCTCAGTGTGATTGTATTGGAATTTAGCTCTTCGACTTCGCTCAGAGTGACATCCTTGGGATTTGGGACTTAAAAAAATTGGAATTTCTTTCAATTTTACATTAAACCTCTACCCACTTTAATCATTTTTTTATTCGCAGTAAGCTCTTTAACAAGGTTATCTAAAATTCCGTTGATAAAAATACTACTTTTTGGTGTAGAATACTCTTTCGCGATTTCTAAATATTCGTTAAGAGTTACTTTTACTGGAATCGATGGAAATTTTAAAAACTCGCAAATTGCCATTTTTAAAATGATAGTATCAATTTCAGCAATCCTGTCACTGTCCCAATTTGGCGTTTTATCATCATATTCTTTTGCAAAGATTGTTTCGTTTAAAACTGTTCTTCTGAACAAATCTTTCGCAAAATCCTTATCTTCAACATCTTTATACAATTTAGGCACTCTAAAATCGTCCGGATCCTGAGTTTTAATCGCTTTCAATTGCTTAACAATATGTGTATTTACAACCGGAATATCATCAACCCAAGTTAATTTATCATCTTCTAAATACTCATATAATTTTTCGTTAGGAACAATTACATCAGCAAACAAATCGATCACAAATTGTCTGTCTTCTTCAAAAGTATTTACCGAAGTGCTCATGTATTGTACATACAAATCACTTGCTTTAATATCATTTAAAAGTAAAATGATATAATCATCATTCAAAGACCAGTTGTTGATTTTACGATTTTCTAAAGCAATACTAAGTGAATTACTTTCGGCAAGAAGTTGGAAAATTTTGTTGTTGATGAACTTTTCGTTCGGTTTACGTTCTGCAGCAGTTGCAAGATGTTTTTTGCTTGATAGATGTAAAAAAACAGATTCTTTTTTGCAAATTTCAATCAATGAAGAAAGCATTATAAGATATAAGTCCTGAATATTATCAATACTGTAAAAAAGGAATTTCTCTTCTTTTTCCAGATTATCAGAACCGCTTTGATGCATTGCATAAATGGATTGCATTACTTTAACGCGTATGTGTCTTCTATTTACCACCTTGTAAGAACATTTAAAAATTAGTCTGCAAAATTAAGTATTTAACAGGTGATAATAAAATTTAAAGCAATAAAAAACCTCTCAAAAAGCAATTAATTTATGACATTAATAAAAAGCCGCAGTTTTCATTTTACTAGACTTTGAGATTTTTAAACAAAAACAGTTTAGCTTCCAGCTTAAAAACTTCCAATCTAAAGTTTTTTTTAACACAAAGTTCTCAAAGATTTTTTTTAATTAAGCAGTTTTATAAAAACGCAAAGTTCACAAAGCTGTATGTTGAACCCGCTTTGCTAAATTTACGATTAAATACGCATTCCAATCTGAAGTTTTTTTACCGCAAAGTTCTCAAAGTTTTTTTTTAAAAACTAAGCAGTTTTATAAAAACGCAAAGTTCGCAAAGCTTTGTGTTGAAACAGCTTTGCGAACTTTGTGTTTTCTAACCGCAATAATGAATAAAATCTTTGCGACTTTGCGGTAAAAAATCAGTTACAATATCCTACTACTTATAAAAAATCTCAGTATTCAGTCACAGTTTACATTGAAAACCAAGACTGAATACTGAGACTGTAATCTATAAACTAAAAACTACTTCTTAGCCGCGTTTTCAATTCTTCTCAAATCAATACGATTTTGAGCGATTGTAAGAGCAGCTTTATGAGTTGTCATTCCGTTTTTCACAGCATAATCGATAATTTCTAAAGTAGTATTATAGATATTTTCGGTTTTTGTCATGATTTCAGCTTTACCATAATGCTCTAATTCAGCATAAACATTGATAATTCCACCAGCATTGATCAGGAAATCAGGCGCATATAAAATACCTCTTTCCTGTAATCTTGCACCGTGAACATTTTCATCAGCTAATTGATTGTTGGCAGCACCAGCAATAACTTTCGCTTTAATTTTGTTTACTGTGTCATTATTAATTGTTGCTCCCATTGCACATGGCGCATAAATATCAACATCAGCAGCGTATAAATCGTCTCCTGCAAATATTGTTGCGTTATATTTTTGAGCTACTTCGTATAATTTTTCTTCGTTGATATCAGCGATAGTAACGATTGCTCCTTCTTTAGTCAAATACTCAACCAAAGCTTCACCAACGTGACCAATTCCCTGAACCAAAACTTTTTTACCATCTAAAACATCGGTTCCAAACTGACTTTTAGCAGCAGCTTTCATTCCTAAATAAACGCCGTAAGCTGTTATTGGAGAAGGGTTTCCAGAACCCCCTATTTCTTCAGAAATACCAGTAACATAAGGCGTTACATCTCTAACAGTGTCCATGTCTTTAGTTTCCATTCCAACATCTTCAGCAGTAATATATCTACCTCCTAAAGAGTGAACAAACTCACCAAACTTACGCATTAATTCAGGTGTTTTTTGCGTTTTAGCATCACCAATAATTACTGCTTTACCTCCACCAATATTCAATCCGGTGATGGCTGATTTATATGTCATACCTCTTGAAAGACGCAAAACATCATTCAACGCTTCCCATTCGGTATTGTAGTTCCACATTCTTGTTCCGCCTAAAGCTGGACCCATAACCGAATTATGAATACCAATAATTGCTTTTAAACCTGTATCTTTGTCATTGCAAAAAACAATTTGTTCGTGATCATCAAATGAAAGTTGACCAAAAACGGGATCCATTTTTTGAAGTTCCTTTGCAGTTGCGAAAGTTGCATCCATAGCGCTAGTATTTATTTAGTTATAAATTATGAATTTGTCAAAAAGACTTCTCAAATTTAGATAAAAAATATACATGTGCTAATTTTTTATCTTTAAAATAACAATATAACAATCATTTTGTTTTGATCAAATTGTACTTTCCGTTAATTTTAATTCACATTAATACACAAAATCAAAACATTTCATCATTGAATCTCTTAAAAAAATGAAAGAATTAAGCTATTTAAACAAATATTTCATCAAATATAAATATAGTTTCTCTTTAGGAATTTTAATCACTATAATCGCACAAATCTTCTCTTTATTCACTCCAAAGCTAATTAGCAAGTCTCTAAACGCTATTGAAAGGTTTGATAAGCTCCCAAAAACAGATCAGACATCGCAAGCAATTATTGACGTTTATCGTGAAGGTTTAATTCATAACGTACTGTTAATCATTGCAACTACAATTGTAGCAGGGTTTTTAACTTTTTTAATGCGCCAGACTTTAATTGTCATGTCGCGACATATTGAATTTGATTTAAAAAATGAAGTTTTCAGGCAATATGAAAACCTTTCTCAAAATTTCTACAAGCAAAATCGTACGGGAGATTTAATGAATCGTATTAGCGAAGATGTTTCAAAAGTGCGTATGTATGTTGGTCCGGCGGTAATGTATACGATCAATACTTTCATTCGTTTTGCGATTGTCATTATATATATGTATAATGTTTCGCCATTATTGACTTTATATACGATTTTACCATTGCCAATTCTTTCGTATTGTATTTTCAAACTGAGTTCAGAAATCAATAAACGAAGCACCACTTTTCAGCAATATTTATCGAAAGTTTCGAGTTTTTCACAAGAAATATTTTCTGGAATCCGAGTTATAAAAGCATATTCATTAGAAAATCAACATCAGAATAATATGGTGGCTCTTGCCGATGAAAGCAAAAAGAAGAGCTTAGATTTAGCCAAAGTCCAATCGTTATTTGGTCCGTTAATGATTGCGTTAATCGGGATTAGTAATCTCGTTGTAATTTATTTTGGAGGTCTTATGTACATCAACGGAACGATTGCAAATATTGGTACAATCGCTGAATTTATTTTATATGTAAATATGCTAACCTGGCCAGTTGCTTCATTAGGCTGGGTTTCATCAATGGTTCAGGAAGCCGAAGCATCTCAAAAACGTCTGAATGAATTTTTGAAAATTGAACCTGAAATTGAAAACAAAAACGAAAATTCATCAGATATTCAAGGTTCGATTGCTTTCGAAAATGTAAGTTATACTTATGAAGATACTAATATTGAAGCTTTAAAAAATGTGACTTTTACGGTAAAAAAAGGAGAAACATTAGCCATTTTAGGAAAAACAGGTTCCGGAAAATCAACTATTTTGTCCTTAATTTCTCGTTTATATGATGTTACAGATGGACAAATTACAATTGATCAAAACGAAATAAGTTCTTTAAATTTAAATGATTTAAGAAACAACATCGGGATTGTTCCTCAGGATGCTTTTTTATTCTCGGATAGTATTAAAAACAACATCAAATTTGGCAATCAAAACGCAACTGACGAAGAAGTAATTGAAGCAGCTAAAAATACTGTCGTTCATGATAATATAATTGCTTTTAACAAGCAATACGACACAATTTTAGGAGAAAGAGGAATCACACTTTCCGGCGGACAAAAGCAGCGTGTATCTATTGCGCGTGCAATTATTAAAAATCCGGCAATTTTACTTTTTGACGATTGTTTATCGGCAGTTGACACAGAAACCGAAGAAACAATTTTGAATAATTTATTTCAAATTTGCAAGGATAAAACTACAATAATAGTAAGTCATCGAGTATCATCAGCAAAAAATGCCGACAAAATAATCATTTTAGAAGATGGCAAAATCATTCAACAAGGCTCTCATAATCAATTGATAAATAAGGAGGGATATTATGCATCGTTATATTTAAAACAACTTTCAGAAAAAGAATCACTTTAAATGTTGTATAATAGATATTTTTTTATGATTTTTGAGTACTATTAATTCCAAAAAATGATAGAACGTATTATGAGAGAAAATGACATGTTAGAAAAAGAAGAGATTTTTTCTAAAGTATTACGAGCAGGAAGAAGAACTTATTTCTTTGATGTGAGAGCTACTAAAGCTGATGATTATTATATCACTATTACCGAAAGCAAAAAATTTACTGAAGAAGATGGTTCGTTTCATTTTAAAAAACACAAAATTTACTTGTACAAAGAAGATTTTAGTGCTTTTGCCGAAATATTAGAAGAAATGACTTCATATGTCTTGAACCACAAAGGCGAAGAAGTAATCTCTGAAAGACACCAAAAAGATTTTAAGAAAGAATACGGTTCTGATAAACCTGAAGGACAAAGATCTAGCTTTACTGATATTGATTTTGACGATATTTAGTCCATTATAACTTTGAAAAGTACGAGTCCAATATGTCCTGCATTTTGGACTTTTTTTATATATCAATTTATTATTTTAGATTTATGACTTTAGGTTTCTCTAAGTTGTCCGAAATCACGCCAATTTAATTAATTAAAACAAGTTCCATCGGAACGCTATATTTATAGATTGTAAATTATTTCGCAAAACGCCATCGGGGTGAGATATTGATAATCATACATAAAAACCAGATTTCGCTCCGCTGGAGCTTTAAGAAAAAAACATATATTAGCTATAAATATTATGCTCCTCCGGAGCTTTGAAAAACTTATATATCATTATCATTTTTTAAAAATATAAAATGAAAAAAATATTTTTTTTACTGGGTTTCTTCTTGCTTTCCATATTTTGTTTTGCTCAAAAAATAGAATACGAAACCAAATCAAATATTCAATATTACAATTCAGCAACCAATAAATCTGATAGTTACATCAACGAAAGATGTGTCTTAGATATTTATTATCCTAAAAACGCAAAAGGTTTCGCCACAATAGTTTGGTTTCACGGAGGCGGATTAACTGGTGGAAACAAAGAAATCCCCGAAGCTTTAAAAAATAAAGGTTTTGCGATTATTGGAGTCAATTACAGATTGTCTCCCAAAGCAAAAGCAGCAAAAGCTATAGATGATGCAGCTGCCGCAGTTGCCTGGGTATTTAATAATATTGCAAATTATGGCGGAGATTCTTCCTTGATTTTTGTTTCAGGACATTCTGCCGGAGGATATTTGGGATTGATGATTGGTTTAGATAAAGAATATTTAAAGAAAGAAGGAATTGATGCGAATAAAATTGCAGGATTAATTCCGTTTAGCGGACAATGCATTACTCATTTTGAAATAAGAAAAGAAAACGGAATTCCGGATACTACTCCAACAATTGATGCTTTTGCTCCGCTATATTATGTTCGTGCCGATGCTCCACCACTTTTATTGATTACCGGAGATCGGGAATTAGAAATGCTGGGACGATATGAAGAAAATACCTATTTAGCAAGAATGATGAAGTTAAAAGGACACAAACAAACCAAACTTTATGAATTAGACGGCTACGGACACGGAATGACTGAGCCTGGTTTTCCGTTACTTATAAACGAAGTTAATCGCATTATAAAAGAGAATAAACAATAATCACTAAATAAATCCACGGCAATGGAAACCAACTTAATAATTTTACCCGGACTCGGAAATTCAGGCGTTAAACACTGGCAAACTTTTTGGCATAAAAAATTTAAAAATTCAACTCGCTTAGTTCAGGATAATTGGGATGAACCCGTTCGTGAAGAATGGATCGAAAGATTAAATGAGGAAGTTGCAAAACTCGACAAACCAACTATTTTAGTAGCGCATAGTCTTGCGGTTTCATTAGTACAACATTGGGCATCATCAAATAGCAATAAAAATATTGTAGGCGCTTTATTAGTGGCTCCTGCCGATGTAGATTCACCTCAACATACTCCGGAAAGTGTCAGAAACTTTTCGCCAATGCCTCTAAGCAAATTACCATTTCCATCAATAGTTGTCGCAAGCGAAAATGATCCTTACGCTTCATTTGAAAGAAAACAGTATTTTGCTGAAATGTGGGGCAGTGATTTTGTAAACGTTGGTCAGCAAGGACACATTAACTCTGATTCTGATTTAAAATATTGGGAAGAAGGGCAGTTGATTTTAGAACAGTTAATTCAAAATATTAAAACAAATAAAAATGATTGAGGAAAACAACTATCAACAAGAAGCTATAGTTAATCCTACAAACATTTTAACAAAAATAGTAACATCTCGAAAAGAAGCCTTCATATTTATAAACGATTATAAATATAATAAGCATGTAACTTTATTTTTATTTTTTTTAGGCATTGTCAAATCTTTCGACAAAGCCATATCTAAGGATATGGGTGATAATCTACCTCTTTGGGGCGTTATTACTTATGGCATATTGATTGGAATAACTTTCGGATGGCTAATAAATTTTATATATGCTTTTTCAATAAGCTGGACAGGAAGATGGCTTAAAGGCGTTGGAGATACTCAATCTCTTTTAAGAGTGATTGCTTATTCCAGTTTACCTGTAATTGCTTCTTTATTTTTTCTTTTCCTTCAAATTTTGATTTACGGAAATGCTATTTTTCAATCAAGCTTTTTTGATCTTTATAACGGATTATTTGATACCATTCTTTATTGGTTTTTTTACTTTGTCGATTTAGTTTTAATCACTTGGACAGTTGTACTTCTTGTTATTGGGACTTCCGTTGTACAAAAAATTTCAATAGGTAAAGCAATTCTAAACTTAATACTGCCAGCCTTCTTAATAATGTTAATCGCTTTAACTATTGTTACTGTTGTTGATTCACTAATTAATTAACCAATCCTCAAGCCATTTTCTATTTTAAAATCAGGTGCTAATAAAATAACGTCTCCCTCCTCGCCTACTGCGCCAAGAACCAGACATTCACTCATAAATTTGCCAATTTGTTTTCTCGGAAAATTCACAACCGAAACTATTTGGCGATTCAATAAATCTTCTTTTTTGTATCGTTTTGTTATTTGTGCCGATGATTTTCGAATGCCAATTTCTGCTCCAAAATCAATTGTGAGTTGATAAGCCGGTTTTCTAGCTTCGGGAAAATCATTTACTTCTATAATGGTTCCGACGCGCATATCGGTTCTTTCAAATTCATTCCAGGTTAAATCCATTTTGTTTCAGTTTTATACTTCTTACAAACCTATAAATTTTGTAATTATTACTACTAATTCTATAACTGTTTTTTTTAGTTCTCCATCTAAATTTACATCAGAACTGATTATGCTAAACACTAAAAAGATATAAATGGAAAATACAATTCTTAACGCCGATCAAACTTTAAGGGATTTTGACTTCAATTTGCACGAACAAAATACGGATAAATACATCAAAACCTCAAAAAACGTAAAGCTTTACGTAAGAGATTACGGAAAAGGAAAACCTGTTATTTTAATTCATGGATGGCCGCTTTCTAACGAAATGTGGGAATATCAAATTGATTTTTTAGTACAAAACAATTATAGAGTAATTGCTTATGATCGTCGTGGATTTGGTAAATCCTCACAACCTTATGATGGATATGATTATGATACCTTAACTGATGATTTAAAAGAAATTATCGACCAGCTTCAACTAGAAAATGCAACTCTTGTAGGATTTTCAATGGGCGGCGGTGAAGTAGTTCGTTATTTTAGCCGCTATGGCGGAAAAGGAGTTACAAAAGCAGCTCTTATTTCATCTGTTGTTCCATTTTTATTACAAACTAATGATAATCCTGACGGACATCCAAAAGAAAAAAGCGAAGCAACAGCAAATGCTATTAAAGAAGACAGAATAGGTTTTGTAGATAATTTTGGAAAAACTTTCTTCGGAGTTAATATCATCAACAAACCTTTAAGTACGCCACTATTAGAATATTACAGAACATTATGTTCATTTGCTTCACCTCGCGCGACTTTAAAATGTGCCGAAGCTTTTTCATATACTGATTTTAGAGAGGAATTAGATTTTATAAAAGTTCCAACCTTAATTATTCATGGCGACGATGACAAGATTGTCCCTATTGATCTAACATCAGCAAGAACTGCACAAGCAATTCGTGAAAACACTTATATTGTTTATGAAGGCGCACCACACGGATTATTCTACACAGATAAAGACAAATTAAACTCTGATTTACTGAATTTTCTAAATTCGTAAACCCGCTATATTTATCCAAAGGAAGCTGAAAATCTTAAAAGCGTCCTTTGGTTTTTTTTAAAAATTTCTGCACATTTTCTTTTATAGATTTTAAAAGCTATTTTTGAAGAACTTATTTCTGTAAAATGGCACGAACTCCTTCAAATATGCTTCCGCTTGGAACAATTGCTCCAAATTTCAAACTGAAAGACACGAATTCTAATAATGATTATTCGTTTGAAGATTTGAAAGGATCAAAAGGAACGTTGGTTGTTTTTATTTGCAATCATTGTCCGTTTGTACTTCATGTTATTAAAGAAATCGTCATGATTGCCAATGATTATCGCGTTCAGGGAATTGGCGTTATAGCTATTTCCAGTAATGATATTGAAAAATTTCCGCAGGATTCTCCTGAATTAATGACTGAATTTGCTTTTCAGAATAAGATTGATTTCCCCTATTTATTTGATAAAAGTCAAGAAGTTGCCAAAGCTTTTGATGCTGCCTGTACTCCGGATTTCTATTTGTTTGACGATCAAAATCGATTGTTTTATCGCGGTCAGCTTGACGATTCAAAACCCGGAAACGGAATTCCGTTAAGCGGAACTGATTTGCGAAGTGCTATTGATGCACTCATTTATAACAGAAGTTTAAAAGAACCTCAAAAGCCAAGTTTGGGCTGTAATATTAAATGGAAATAAAGATCTTAGCTATTTAGAAAAGTTTACCTATCTTTGCAAATCAAATTAATTTCACTCATTGTGAGCACTATAAATCTATTTACTGTTTGTATGTTGTTGTTTTCTCTTTCGGGAAGACCACTTACTGCTGTATTTATTTCACATAGTAAGGCCTTTATCAATTAGGCCTCCGTCTATTTCAATTTCTTCTTTCAGGCGGAGGATTTATACCACGATTTAATCATTTGTTTTATTTGAAAGAGTAAATTCTCTCTCAGATAATTCTTTGGTTTTTTCAATCAAAAATTTCCAAAACGTATTATTCAAAATTTCAATCTGCAATAGCAATTTGGAATAAAAATTATGCATTTATCAGCCTGAAAAGAAATTACACAAAACATTGACATTCAAATAAATTAATAACAATAATAAATAAAACATAATATGAAACCGACACCCACTTTCTGTAAAACAGATTATAATTTTTTAAGAGAATTGATCTTAAAAAGTAAAAATTCAACCAATGCTAAAGAAGCCAATCAGCTTTCACAAGAATTAGATCGCGCCGTAATTAGCAAAGAAACAGAATTAGACAACTCGATTGTAAGAATCAATTCTTTTGTTACTATCGAAGATGTAAAAGCAAATAAGCAAATGAAAATTCAAATTGTATTACCTTCATTTGCAGATGTAAAACAAAGTAAAATCTCAATTCTTGCTCCTTTAAGCGTTGCTATTATTGGATTTAAGGAAAATGACGAAGTTGATTGGGAATTACCGGCTGGAATAAAAACTTTAAAAATAATTGCTGTAAATAATATTTCTGTAAGCAATTAATCCTTTTTAAACACCTCATTCGTGAAGGTGTTTTTTTATGTTCTGTTTTAAACAAAAAAAC
The DNA here is from genome assembly GCF_043722275.1 of Flavobacterium sp. Classification (GTDB taxonomy): domain Bacteria; phylum Bacteroidota; class Bacteroidia; order Flavobacteriales; family Flavobacteriaceae; genus Flavobacterium. The sequence goes on from NZ_JAYSPC010000187.1 coordinate 23,356, forward strand.
TATCCAATAACAATATTACTGAATAGTTTTTATGAATCTATAAAAATCAACTTCTTACAATTGAGAAGTTATATAATTTGATATTGAAGCCATTTGAGTATCATCTAACTTTGCTTTTTTCTGCATTCTTGCCAAAATTGGCTTCCATTCTTCCTGAGTAAATTTCTTTGCATCATATAATTTATGACATCTTACACAACTGTTTTCGTACAAGTTTTTGCCTTCTGCCAATTCAGGCGTTAATGCAACATTTTTAACTGTTTCTTTTACTGGCGAAGTCGTTTCTGCCGTTGTTGCCGAAGCAGTTTTCTGAGTTCCGCATGACGCTAAAAGCAGTGCTGCAACAGCAGGAGTTAAGATTTTTAATTTCATTGTTTTCTTTTATTTTGAAAGTAAATATAAAAAAATCCCATACGCCTTGACATATGGGATTCTAATTTAAAACAATACTAAATTGCTTCTTATTTTATTATTTTACTTCCATTAATTCAACGTCGAAAATCAAAGTTGCGTTTGGTGGAATAACTCCTCCTGCTCCGGCAGCTCCATAAGCTAAATCAGACGGAATTACAAAACGAGCTTTGTCACCTACTTGTAATAAAGCAACACCTTCGTCCCATCCTTCGATAACCTGACCTTGACCTAATCTAAATTCGATTGGTTTTTTACGTGGGTAAGAGGAATCAAAAACTTTTCCGTTTTCTAAAGATCCTTCGTAGTGAACTGCAACTGTTTTACCAGATTCAGCTTTTTTACCGTCTCCTTTTTGAATCATTTTGTAACGCAAACCACTTTCAGTTTTATCAAAACCAGCAGCTAATTGTTCCATTTTAGCCTCAGATTCAGCTTTTAAAGCAGCATCTCTTTTTAAACGAGCCCCTTTTAAACCAATAAATGATTCGATAGCATTAAATTTTTCAGCTTCTTCACCAACTCTGATGATTTCGACATTTTCAAGAGCATCACCCTGAGCAACAGCATCAACGATATCCTGACCTTCTACAACATAACCAAAAACAGTATGTTTCCCGTCTAACCAAGAAGTTGGAACGTGAGTAATATAAAATTGAGAACCATTACTTGCAGGTCCTGAATTAGCCATTGCTAAAACTCCCGGGCGATCGTGTTTTAAACTTGGGTGAAATTCATCATCAAATTTATAACCGGGATCTCCGGTTCCTGTACCTTTTGGGCATCCACCCTGAATCATAAAATCAGGAATAACTCTGTGAAACGTTAATCCGTCATAGAATTTTTGTCCCTGAGGTTTTACTTTATTTTCCATATTTCCTTCTGCAAGAGCTACAAAATTCCCTACGGTTCCTGGTGTTAGATCGTGTGTTAGTTTTACTAATATCGAACCTTTGCTAGTGTTGAATTTAGCGTATATTCCGTTTTCCATTGTTGTTATTTTTAATTTAATTGCAAATTTACAAATTAATTTTTTATCAATTTGTTGTTTCTATTTTTTAGACTTTGATTTATAAGTAAGACCGTAAACTATAAATGCCAATGCTGATAAACCAACACAACCAATAGTAACGGCATGCCATCCTCCTAATTTCCATAATAACAATCCGTAAGCAGATCCTGCCGCAGTTCCTAAAAAGCTAAACGACATAAATACCGTATTTAGTCTGTTTCTGGCTTCTGGAAGCAATGAATAAACTCTGGTTTGATTGGAGATGTGAACGCCCTGAATTCCTACGTCAATGAATACAATTCCGATTGCGATCCCAATTACACTTTCTATTGAAAAATAAAAGATTATAAAACTGATTAATATCAATAAACAGCCGTAACCTACTGCAACTCTCGAACCGCCTTTATCTCCCAATCTTCCTACTAATGGCGCAGCTAAAGCTCCTGAAGCTCCTACAATCCCGAACAAACCAATTGTAGCGCTGCTATAATGAAAAGGTTCTCCCGAAAGCAACAAAACCATGGTGACCCAAAAAGCTCCAAATTGGGCAAAACTAAATACATTTATTATAGTCGCTTCACGCAAAACAGGTTGTGTTTTTATAAGTGTAAAAAGAGATTTAATTAATTGACCATAAGTTCCCTGAAACTGAGGTTTATTCACCGGAAATTTATTCTGGATTACAAAAAAGATCAATAAACAAATTCCGGCAGCGATATAAAACATTGATCTCCAACCCAAAATCTCACCAATGAATCCGCTTAAAGTTCTTGAAAGCAAAATCCCCACAAGTAATCCGCTCATTATGGTTCCTACAACTTTACCACGTTGTTCCGGCGCGCTTAATGACGCTGCCAAAGGCAAAATAAGTTGTGGTACAATGGATGTGATTCCTATTAATAAAGAAGCAATTTGTAAAAGAAAAAAACTTTTGGCAGTAGCCGCAAGAATCAAAGCAATTACAGAGGCGAAAGTGGTGATTAAAATTTGCTTTTTACGTTCAATTTTATCTCCCAGCGGAACCATAAAAAATAACCCAATAGCATAACCAGCCTGAGTTAGATATGTGATTGTTCCCGCGCTGGCTTCAGGAATTTTAAATTCGTTAGCAATTAAAACAATTAAAGGTTGGCAGTAATACAGATTTGCAACTATAAGTCCAGTGCAAGCTGCCATAAATAAGACATTCGTTTTGGATAAATTCATTTTGCAAAAATACTATTCTAATTCGTACGAAAACTTTAAAAAATGTATAATTTTTTCAAATCTACGAGCAAATCAAGTCTTTCTTGTAACAATTCTACTGGTTTTTAAAACCTTAGGATTTCATAAAATCTTCCCTAATTGGGCTAAAAACATCCGTTAAAAGTCCGCTTTCTAAACACAATACACCGTGAATTGCGTGAGGCGGAATATAAAAACTGTCACCTTCTTTTAAGGTTTGGGTAACTCCGCTAATGGTAACATCAAATTTACCGCTGGAAACATAGGTAACTTGTGTATGATAATGTTCGTGCAAAACGCCAATTGCGCCTTTTTCAAAATGAACATTGACTAACATTACTCGATCATCATAAGCCAGAATTTTGCGTTTAATTCCTTCGCCTACAACTTCCCACTCTATTTCATCTCCTTTTATAAATTCTTTGCTTGTTCCAAAACTTTGCATATTTGTTGTTTTTAATTGAATTCTACCAAAATAATATTTTTACGCGATTTTATTTTAAACCAAATTTTTAGCAATAAAATCACAACTTTTTTTAATTGATTCAAACGGATTTGGATTATAATTATTCTCTTGTTCTACAAAAAAGTGTTTCATACCTGATTTTTTCGCTTCCATAAAAATAGTTTTAAAATCAATTGTTCCTGAACCAACTTCGGTATTTAAAGCTGAATTAATTTTATCCATATCTTTAACATGCCACATTTTAAAGCGATCCGGATTTTGCTTAAACAATTTTACAGGATCATTTCCTGAGTGAATAATCCAATATAAATCCAATTCAAAATACACCAGATTCTTATCCGTTTCATTCAATAAAATTTCATATCCCGTAATGTCATCATGTTTTTGAAATTCGAAATCATGATTATGATACGCTAATTTCAAACCTGAATTTGCACATATTTTACCTGCTTCGTTTAAACGTTTTGCAATTACATTATAATCATGTATGTTTTTTCTAAAAGGCTCATCGACCCAAGGAATTGTGAGATATTCGCTTTTTAGAATTTTAGCAGCTTCAATTGCCGCCTTGAGTTCTGTTGTATTTCCGTCAGCTAAAAAACTTCCTAAATTATAATGTCCGCTAAAAGCTTTAAGTCCGTTTGCATCTAAAATTCTTTTCAATTCAATTGGTGAAAGTCCCCAAAACTGATCTTTGATCGAAAAACCATACGTTTCAACAGTTGTAAATCCTGTGGTGGCAACTTTTTCTAAAGTTGCTTTTACATTTTTCGGAAGTTCTTCTCTTAAAGTGTACAATTGCAAACCTATTTCTTTTTTATCCATAGTAAAAGCTAATGATGGCAAAGCCAAAACTGCTGTAGTGGCAAGACTTGCATTTATTAAAAAGTTTCTTCGTGTGACCATTTTTATCTTAAATAGAAATGTAAATCTAAACTTTTATTTGAATCCTAAAACGTTAAAATTGATTTTCGAAATTCTCCATAAAATCCTGAAGAGCAATTTCTGTTTCCTGATCTATAATTTTTCCTTCTTCATTAATTTTTCCGCGAATGCCTTGTATTAAAAGCTGGTTATTTTTCTCAAATTTAGCTCCAAGCGTTTTCATTATTAATGAAAGTTGTTCGTGCGCCATTTCTCCGGAAGCCGAAGCAGTTATTAAACCAGTCTTTTTATCTGAGAAAATAGTAGTAGAAACACACCATTCTAAAGCATTTTTTAAACTTCCGGGCAAACTATAAACATATTCAGGCGTACAAATTATAACTCCGTCTGCCTCAATAATTTTATTCCTGAAAGACTGAACCTTTTCTGGCGGATTCTCAGTATCTAAATCGGGATTGAAATGCGGAATATCAGCTAAATCTTCGAAAATATTCACCTCAAATTCTGGTTTTATGTTTTCAGAAATAAATTTTAAAATTTTGTAATTGCTCGAATTCTTTCTGGTGCTGCCAGTAATGGCAAGTATTTTTGCTTTTTTGGAAACCATTCTTTTATGGAAATATCTTTAAATTAATTCCTTAAAAATAAACTTTTCATCATAATCAACGTCAAACTTTTCAAGAAAATCAATATATTCTTCTCTAAAAGTTTTCTTTTTATGCTGCAATTCCTGATTCTGAATATAATTAACTACCGTTGCTAATTGTGATTTACTGTATGAAAATGCGCCGTAACCTTCTTGCCATTCAAAATGAAATTTTGAAAACTTATTGGCATTAATCCATTTTGAAGAGTCTTGTTTAATGATTTTCATCAAATCAGATATAGATTGAGCAGGCCTGATACCAATTAAAATATGAATATGATCTGAAAAACCATTTATAGCTAAAAGTTTGTGATTATTGTTTTTAATAATTCCGGCGATATACTTATATAGGTCTTCTTTCCAATTTTTATTAATTATGGCTTGTCTAAATTTTACGGCAAAAACAAAATGAATATGTATTTGAGTATATGTATTTCCATAAATGTGTAGTCCCTACTGGCAATGTCATTAAGTTAAGGGGAAATCTATAAAATTACTTAACAGTTTAATCAAGAAAGTAACTAGAAAAATCCGTTTTATCAGCGTTTTCGCTTTAGCGAATCAGTAAAATCAACGTCTAATTTTGACGCGGATAAAACAGATTTACTTCGTAAAAACGCGGATAAAAACGGATTTAATTTGCAATGATTTTATTTTTTAAAAGCTTAACTTAATAAAAACCAACATAACAACCTATTTTACAGCAATTTCCTGCGGCGTATGCTGTTGCTTTTCTGTTTTATACGAATAAATTTTCTCATCCTTATTTACATATACATAAGTGTAATTCCAGTAATTTGGACCTGCTATCCTGGAGCCTTCTGCATTATTTGCATTTTCATATACTTGTTCTCCATAAATTAATATTTCACCTTGGTCAGAATTGCTCAAAGTACGTATTGGTGTTCCCCAAAACTTGATAAGATTTTTTTTAGATTGTCCAATCCATTTATCATTTTCACTTGAATTTTTAGTTGAAGAACATGAATTCAAAACTAAAATAGTAATTAGCAAAAGCATTTTCTTTATCATGACCAATCAATTTAGAAGTTGTTTTTAAGTAAATAATCAAACGTAATATTAAACTTTAATGCCTTTTATAAATTTACATAAAAACAATTTGAGCTTACATAATTCCTACTTTTTGAATTGTTTAATAAATTGTTAAGTCTGGGATTTATTTTATATCAATTGAAATAAATCCTACATATTAACTTAATAATGTTATATTTTTTTAGGCGTTTCCATTTTTAAAAATCTTTAAAAATTCACAAATATTAACTTTGTATCTTTGTCGCTTAGAACTATTGAAGAAAAAAAATGCGAATTGACATTGTAACAATTTTACCTGAATTACTTAGAAGTCCGTTTGAGGCTTCGATTATGAAACGTGCCATAGACAAAGGTTTGGTCGAAGTACATTTTCATAATTTACGCGATTATACCACGAACAAACAAAAAAGTGTCGATGATTATCCGTTTGGCGGAGGCGCCGGAATGGTAATGACAGTTCAGCCAATTGATGCTTGTATTACGCATTTAAAAAGCGAACGTGAATACGACGAAATTATTTATATGTCGCCTGACGGAGAAACTCTGAACCAGAAAATGGCCAATACAATGTCGATGTATGAAAATATTATCATTTTATGCGGACATTATAAAGGTGTGGATCAACGTGTTCGCGATCATTTTATTACGAAGGAAATTTCGATTGGCGATTACGTTTTATCAGGTGGAGAATTAGGAGCTTTGGTTTTATCTGATGCTTTAATTAGATTAATTCCTGGCGTTTTAAGTGATGAAACTTCGGCTCTGACAGATAGTTTTCAGGACAATTTACTTTCGGGACCTATATATACACGACCTGCCGATTACAAAGGATGGAAAGTTCCTGAGGTTTTAACGAGCGGTCATTTTGCTAAAATTGATAAATGGCGTGAGGATATGGCGTATGAACACACAAAAAACAGACGTCCGGATTTGCTTGAAGAACATTAAAATTTGTTTCAGGTTTCAAGTTTTTTTGTTTCAAGTTTAGATTGGAACGTATTTCCAAACTTGAAACCTGAAACAAAACAAACGATAATACCCAATTATCCCACAACTTAAAATAATTTATAATTCATATTTTATAATTCATAATTATTTTCTACCTTTGCACCCAAATTAGACTAACCTCTGGCGAGATCCGTGAATGTTATTCTATTCAAAAACCATAATTATAAGATATCATGGCAGATTTAATGAAATTCGTTAAAGACGAATTAGTTGCTAAAAAAGATTTCCCTGTTTTCGGAGCTGGAGATACTATCACAGTTTACTACGAAATTAAAGAGGGTGAAAAAACAAGAACTCAGTTTTTTAAAGGAGTTGTTATTCAAAGAAGAGGTTCTGCTAACACAGAAACTTTTACTATCCGTAAAATGTCTGGAGCTATTGGAGTTGAGCGTATCTTCCCGGTAAACTTACCAGCTTTACAGAAAATTGAAATCAACAAAAAAGGAGCTGTTCGTAGAGCTAGAATTTTCTACTTCAGAGAACTTACTGGTAAAAAAGCTAAGATTAAAGATAAAAGAAGATAATCATTTATCTCTTTGTTATAAAAAAGCTCGTTTCATTTATTTGAAACGAGTTTTTTTTTTGTGCCTAATTTTTAAATATCTTGAATTTAGTTTACACCAAACCCCAACAGGTTTAAAACTTGTCGGGTTACTGAGATTGTGCAACATACATTATCAACGGATTAAAATTCGTTGCTACAAAATAACCCATTCCTCCGGAATTTTAGAAAAAGTTCCGGAGGAACAAAATATAATGTAGGGATGGATTTCAATCCATTCTTCGCAAAGTTTAAACACAATCTTGACATTTCGACGAAGGAGAAATCACACACGTTAATTGACAAAGATTGGCGACATTCTTTACGGAGCTTCTTGTGTGATTTCTCCTTCGTCGAAATGACAATATTGGGCTGAGGCTTCGACTTCGCCTTTACTTTGGATTTGATAAAAAGGATTAAAATTTATTCAAAAGAAAGCAGAGTGAACTTTAGACTTCGCTGAGCCTGACAAAAGTTCTTATTCTACGGTTTGCGTGAGGGATAGAAGTGGAAAGCCCACAGCCTGACGAAGGAAGTGCGAGGACTTGAAACGGATAGCCCGACCCGGAGGGACACGCCCAAAATAAAAAAACCGAAACTCATAAAGCATCGGTTTGTATTTTAATGAAAATTTGGAATTCTATTTATTCAGCAGTTTTTCTAAATTTCGATTTTATCATATTATAAGGGGTATAACCAAAAGTATTAATATCAACAATATAAAAAACCCTTAAAAACCCTTAAAAATCAGCACCTAACATAAAAAACCCCTAAAAACCAACTCAAAACAAAAAGTATTTTAAATGCCTATTATGTACTATTTAATTGCCATTATTAAACAGTTTAAACGATATTATTATAGCTATTATGCATTTTATCAAATTAATCTTCCTCAAACCCTTATAAACAGCAACTAAGCTACTTTTAATAACCGTTTAAAACATTGTTTAAACGGTTTTTTTATGCCTGCTAATGTCAAATATAAATGTTTTTATAAAACCTACAATAATATATTTGCGGTTAGCTTTGGGGTTAGTGTTGCAGTTAGTAAAAAAGATAAAATTATATCTATCAAATAATAGTTAATACAATAAAAAACGCCTTAATGGATATAAATATATCTATTAAGGCGGGGATAATACTTTCATTTATATTGGTATTTATACCTTAATAAATTGAATTTCAAAAAATTACATTAAAAAGAGCGTTTAATTACGTGAAATATCTGCATTATGTCATTTAATGGATACTCGAATGGTTCAGATTGAGGATTTCGAGAAGATAACGTTATGTTGCCATTTTCGTTTAAACCTGTAATGTCTTTATGCCAAATACCCTCCTTTGATACTATAACAAATCCGTATTTTGTCTTGTGGAATCCGTTAGTCCATAAATGCTTACCAACTTCTCTGCCTAACATGTCAGCGCCCGATGGAGTATCATAACCATCACCATTCCACATGCTGTCACCTACAGATTCAAAACCGACATAGTTACCACGACCAATGTGATCTACCTTAAAGGTTATGGTTGAAAATTCTTCGCTCAAAATTATTTCATCATTATAACACGCTACATATGAAGCATGTGCATTAAAAGGAATTTTAATTACTTCTATCCTAACTGTACCATCAGGATACACGAAATATTTATTTCCATTACTATTCTTTAAAATTTCCGGTTCTTGACTATCATCAAAAAGCCGTGCTTCTCCTTGAATTTCGTCAACTAATGTAGGTGTTACATTTAAAGAAGATTTTATATTTTGTACAGGTTTGTCCACAATCGTTGGTTTTTCCATCAGACCGTTTCCTGACAGCAACCATTCTATATTGATTTCGGGATATGTAGATAAAATGCTATCCAAAAAGTCAGAACTAACTGATGTTAGTTTTTGTTTTCCCTTAAAATTACCATAGGTCATGCCTAGTTTTTCAATAAACTTATCCTTCGCAAAACCTTTAAATTCAGCGTATTGCAAAATCCTCTCCTTTATAAAGGATATATTTTTATCCATAATTTGTTTTTAGGATATTATTTTATCTATCTTTGTCACGACAACAAGACAAAACTATGGAGAAAAATAACAATGTCCTAACAAACGGACTAAAAACTAAAAAAGAAATTGTGGAGCTTGAAGGTAGATTACAGTACGGAGACTACACAACTCTCGGAGCAGCACTTAGTTGCACTCCCGACACTGCTAAAAAAAGATTTGTTCGGGGAAATGTCGAAGCTTTTAATGCTTTAGATAGAATTATTACCAACAGAGAAGATTTAGTAAAAGATTTACAAAATAACGCCTAATACCAATTTTATGTTTGAGTACCAGCAAAACACACTCTGCGTGGCAAGTACATGGCTTTACGACACAGGAATAATGTCACAAGCTAATTATAAATATTTGTGTTCAAACGGTAAAATTAAAAAAATAACTATTGGAGGTAACGGTCGAAAAGCCTTAGTGGCATATGAATCTATTCCGGAACGTTTCAAAAAAATTATTCGCGAAAAAGGTATTGATCCTTACGCAAGTGTAAAAAACATAGTCTTTAGTGATTATATGAAATGGGATCATAAGGCAGAACAATACTTTCGTGATTATCTTTTGGATAATGGAAATCATTTACCGGAAGAAAAACAAAAAGAGTATACACATCAGGCTATTATGTTCAATGCGGTGAGCCATATTGCTACAAATGTAGTTGTGCAAAAACGTTTTGGAGGAAAAAAACAAATGTGGGAAAGAATGCTAGAAGCGATCAGTAATTTACCTGAAACTTGGATGCACACTCGCTACAAAAATGTAGTCTCATTTAAACGTGCAATTCAAAGATATGAAGATGAAAGCTATAGTTCAATAGTTTCGGGCAAGTGGATGAATAGTAATCCATCTAAAATAATTGACGATGTGGCAGATTTTATTATGTCGCAGTATTGTTTACCCGTAAAATATACAATTTCGGAAGTCTTAAAGATTTACGAATCCGTAAGAGAATCAAAAGGCTGGAAAAGTTTAAGTGAGCGATCAATTGGGGCATGGCTCGACAAAACGGAGCAAAAACGTATTTGGATGTTAGCTCGTGATGGACGCGAAGAATATATGAAGCATTTCGGACACACGGTCACAAGAAAACGTTCAGAATGGTTTCCAAATGCATGGTGGGCAATTGACGGTACCAAATTAGATTTAGTACACTTTGCGAACAATAAACAAAAGATGGCTGCTGAACTTAAAATTAACGTTGTTTTCGACGTTTACAGCGAAAAAATCATTGGTTGGGACATTGCATACTCGGAAAACCATGCGTCACATTTTAGAGCTATTAAAATGGCAGTTAATGAATCAGGTTGTCGTCCTTTTCTATTTACTTATGATAAGCAATCAGGACACACTTCAAACAAAATGCAAGATTTATACGATAAGCTTCCTGCAAAAGGAGGAGCACATTACAGTCATAAAGTCGGCAGAAAGTCAAGTCCAGCAGAACAAATATTTAATCGACTACAACAGCAAGTAATTTCAAAAATGTGGTTTTCAGATAAACTGCAAATTCTGGTAAAAGTGAGCACCCCATTCCGGTAAAAGAGAGCAATTGATTCCGGTTCAAAGTGAGCACCCTATTCTTGTGAAAGAGATCAATT
>NZ_JAYSPC010000188.1:0-14925 GCF_043722275.1 Flavobacterium sp.
AATTGATCTCTTTCACAAGAATAGGGTGCTCACTTTGAACCGGAATCAATTGCTCTCTTTTACCGGAATGGGGTGCTCACTTTTACCAGAATTTGCAATTAACGGTGATTCTTAGATAAATAAATCTTTCTTTGCTACCATTTGTAGAAGTCTTCAAAAAGAAGGAGATTCCAACACTGCTCTCTAACATAATTCAATAATTTAAAAGTTAATAAAGATCGAATTATAACATCATATAATCAAGACGTTAACCAGCTTTACATGCTCACTTACAGTATGTTAAGCTAATTTCTGTGGCAGTTTTTTCTGACCGATTTAATTGCCACCAAAATGCCCCAAAGTTTTGGGCGTTTTTGAAAATTTTGGCAGTTTAATGCGGAAATAAAAAAACCTGCAAATCACAGATTTGCAGGTTTTATAAGGGTTCAGGACATTTAAAATTTAAATTCCTAAATTAAAAGTGAACGCAGAAGGATTCGAACCTTCGACCGCCTGCTTAGAAGGCAGGTGCTCTATCCAACTGAGCTATGCGTCCATTTGTTTTTAAACTTTATGGCAAAGTTTTAGTCGGGGTGGCAGGATTCGAACCTGCGGCCTCCTGCTCCCAAAGCAGGCGCGATAACCGAGCTACGCTACACCCCGATGGCAAAAATTAAGCGGAGAGTAAGGGATTCGAACCCTTGGTACAGTTACCCATACGCTTGTTTAGCAAACAAGTCCTTTCGGCCACTCAGGCAACTCTCCAGCTCAAGGAAACATGTCCTGTTTTGCGGTGGCAAAGGTATGACAACATTCCATATCTCACAACTATTTTTGCTGTTTTTTTAATCTTTTTTCAATCTTTTTTTTAAATCACTTCACAATCAAACAAATAGAATTAACAAAAAATTGATATTAAATTTAAAATCCAATCGAATTGCCCCAAAATTTGAATTTATTCAAATAAAGAGTAAATTTGCTTGATTAACTAATATTAACAGAAAATGAACAAAAGAGTTGTTATCGTTTCTGCCGTTAGAACACCTATCGGAAGTTTCATGGGAGGTTTATCTACCGTACCCGCACCAAAATTAGGTGCTGCCGCTATAAAGGGAGCACTACAAAAAATTAACCTTGACCCAAAATTAGTTGATGAAGTATTTATGGGCAACGTAGTACAAGCCGGAGTTGGTCAGGCACCAGCACGTCAGGCTGCACTTTTTGCCGGTTTACCTAACGAAGTTGCCGCTACGACCGTAAACAAAGTTTGTGCTTCAGGAATGAAAGCCGTAATGTTCGCAGCACAAGCCATAGCTTGTGGAGATGCCGAAATTGTTGTGGCTGGAGGAATGGAAAACATGAGTTTGATTCCGCACTACGTACAAATGCGTAACGGAACCAAATTTGGTCCTGCAACAATGCTTGACGGAATGCAAAAAGATGGTCTTACAGATGCTTACGATAACAACGCAATGGGAGTTTGCGCTGATTTATGTGCATCTGAATATAACATCAGTCGTGAAGAGCAGGATAATTTCGCTATCCAGTCTTATGAAAGAAGCGCAAAAGCCTGGGATGCCGGAAAATTCGACAACGAGATTGTTCCTGTAGAAGTTCCGCAAAGACGTGGTGAACCCATAATCGTTTCAAAAGATGAAGAATACACTAATGTAAAATTAGATAAAATCCCTTCATTAGCTGCTGTTTTCACAAAAGACGGAACTGTTACTGCTGCAAACGCCTCAACAATAAATGACGGAGCTGCCGCTTTGGTTTTAATGTCTGAAGAAAAAGCAATCGAATTAGGATTAAAACCCCTAGCCTACATAAAAAGTTATGCTGATGCTGCACAAGAACCAAAATGGTTTACAACAAGCCCGTCAAAAGCATTACCAAAAGCCTTAGACAAAGCAGGAATCGCAATTGGCGATGTTGATTATTTTGAATTCAACGAAGCGTTTGCAGTTGTTGGATTAGCCAATTCTAAAATCCTTGGCTTAGATAATGATAAAGTAAACGTAAATGGTGGAGCAGTTTCATTAGGTCATCCGCTAGGATGTTCAGGAGCCAGAATCATTGTAACCTTGCTAAATGTTTTAGAACAAAATAATGCTAAAATCGGAGCGGCTGCAATTTGCAATGGCGGTGGTGGTGCATCGGCAATTGTTATTGAAAGAGCTTAAAAATAAATAATACATCAGGAGTTATTTCCTTTGCAAATAACTCCTGATTTTTAACTTATAAATTACCCCTAAATGTTCGGAATTTGCAATCTAGCCATAGTACCCGTTCGATCTGAGCCAAGTGACAGAAGTGAAATCGTTACACAACTTTTGTTTGGCGAACACATCGAAATTTTAGAACGCCAAAATCAATGGGCGCGGATTAAAATTCAGTTCGATGATTATGAAGGCTGGGTAGATTCTAAACAATATCAGGTCATTTCCGAAGCAAATTTCAATCAATTAAGCAATGAAGCGATTATTCTAAATGCTGATTTAATTGATTATATCACTTCATCAAATAATTTATTATTGCCAATTCCGCTTGGTGCATCATTATCATTTTTAAATAACAACGAAATCAATACATCAAACTTTGATTTTGAAGGAACAAAAACCAGCGGCATAAAACCTAAAAGCGCTTTAATAAACACCGCTTTTATGTATTTGAACGCTCCGTATCTTTGGGGCGGAAAAACACCATTTGGAATCGATTGTTCCGGTTTTACACAAATGGTTTACAAACTAAACGGATACAAAATTCACCGAGACGCCTCGCAACAAGCCCTTGAAGGTGAAGCTTTAAGCTTTATCGAAGAAAGTGAAGTTGGAGATTTAGCCTTTTTTGATAATGAAGAAGGAAACATCACACACGTCGGCATTATTATGGACAACAATTACATCATCCACGCAAGTGGAAAAGTACGCATTGACCGCTTAGATCACTTAGGAATTTACAATCCTGAACTTAATAAACACACACATAAATTGCGTGTAATCAAAAAGATAATTTAAAAATAAACAATCAATTTATTGTAATTTAATATTGTTCCCTTATGATAAAAACACTACTTAGACTAGTAAACAAAATACTTATTTGTATTACTCTGTTAAATTTCATTTCTTGTAGTGATCATAATAAATCAGATCTAAAAATAAAAAAAGAGAAATCAAAAATTGAAAAAGACAACAATTTTTTAGATGACAATGATACCGAAAAAATAACATTATTATCTATATCTAAAAACCTTCCTCAAAAACTAGTCATATCAATCTTAAATGATTATTATGAAAAAACTTTAATTTTCGATGACAAAGAAATTGATTACAATAAAATAATTGATACTATTGCAAAAAAGAATAACTTACCAAAACAAAAGGTTGCTTCAATAATTTTTAGTTTTCAGTATGAACAAATTACTCAAGATGAAATTATCGAGAAATATTCATCTGAAAAAGAAGATTATCTTAATGAGAAAGAAGACAAAAGTTTAGAAGAGACTATAAATTAGGCACTAACACGTATCACTTTCCTAAACTCCGAAGGACTATTTCCTCTTTGTTTCTTAAAGAATTTATTAAAGTGGCTCTCATCCGTAAAACCAAATTCATACGCAATTTCATTGATTCGTTTATCGCTGAATTGCAAACGATGTTCGATCAGTTTCGTTTTATAATTACTAATGTATTGTTGCATCGTTTCGTTAGCATGTTTCTTAAAATAACGCCCTAAATACGTATTTGAAATTCCAAAATAATCACTAATCGACTCCGCTTTAATTCTTTCAGGATAATAAATATTATTCTGAATGTATTGCAAAATATCCATCGCTTTCGCCTCACATCCAATATTTACCTGTTCCGGTAAATACTTCGCAATATTTCTGGCAACTACAATAATCAACGTATTCACCAATTGCTGAATCAATTCCTTATTATAAACATCCTTATCCTGATGTTCGCGAATTATAGCTTCCACCATCACTTTCACTAAACATTTATCGGCTTCATTTTTTAAAATACAACCTGGCTGATGATTTGCATTTTGTAGAATATATTCTAAACGCTGAATATTTTCGTTTTGCAAACTCGAATTTTTCAAATAAATATCATTGAATCTTAAAAAGAAAAACTTCGTTTCGGTTTTAATGGTGAAATTATGGCAATCCTCAGGCGTCAGTAAAAACATATGCCCCGCATCATATTCAAAAATATTTTTGTTGATACATTGCGAACCCGTTCCGCCCAAAATATAAACCAATTCAAAGAAATTATGACGATCTCCAACATCCGGATATTCATTCAGAGTTTCAAAGGAAACGGAAAACGGCTCGTATAAATTTTCTTTTTTCATAATGCACTTTATTAATTCGGCTACAAATTTACATAAAAAAGACAAATATATACAACTTAACAGTCTTAAAAATGGTATAATTTTGCCAAACAAATTTTAAGGTTTAAATACAACATTATGGAATATAGAAAATTAGGCAATACCGAACTTGAATTATCAACCATTACATACGGTGCATTTGCCATAGGCGGAAACATGTGGGGCGGAAACGAAAAAGCAGATTCAATTGCCTCAATTCACGCTTCAATAGATCACGGCGTTACAACAATCGACACAGCTCCATTTTACGGATTTGGCTTAAGCGAAGAAATGATTGGAGAAGCCTTAAAAACGCAAGACAGATCAAAAATTCAATTATTAACCAAATTTGGTTTAGTTTGGGACGGAAGCAACAACAATAAAGGAGAATTCTTTTTTGATGCCGAAGACAACGGAAAAAAAATCCCGGTTTACAAATACGCATCAAAAAACAGCATTATAAAAGAAGTCGAAGAAAGCTTAAAACGCCTTCAAACTGATTATATCGATTTACTCCAAATTCACTGGCCAGACGCTACAACGCCAATCCATGAAACAATGGAAACACTTGAAACCTTAATAAAACAAGGAAAAATCAGAGCAGCCGGAGTAAGTAATTATAGTCCCGCACAAATTCAGGAAGCACAAAAAACGATTCCATTAGCATCAAACCAAGTTCCGTTTAGCATGTTAAATCGTAATATAGAAACCGATATAATTCCGCTTACAATCGCAGAAAATATCGGAATAATCGCTTATAGTCCAATGGAAAGAGGTTTATTAACCGGAAAATATTTCACCGACAGTAAGCTAAAAGAAAACGATCATAGAAACGGATATTTCGGTCAATTTGATCTTCAAAAAGTAAAAACTTTAGTCGAAGAATTAAGCTCATTGGCAAACACAAAACACATCTCAATCTCACAATTGGTTTTACGCTGGACCACTTTACAAAAAGGAATCACAATTGTTTTAGCCGGAGCAAGAAATGCAGAACAAGCCATTTCAAACGCAAAAACTTTTGATTTCGATTTATCGGTTTCAGAATTAGATTTTATCAATCAGGCAATTTCAAAATTAAAATAAATTATTAAAAATATAGAAACATAGTTTTGGCAATCTTAAAAGTACGTTTCTCTTGCATCAACAAACGTAGTTTGCACAATATTGTCATTCCGAGGAACGAGGAATCTTCGCGAGAAACTCTACAAAGATTGGCAATTCACTATGCGGAGTTACTTGTGAAGATTCCTCGTTCCTCGGAATGACAAACCTTAAGAACAGTGCTTAAGAAACTAATTTCAAAAACCTATGCTTCTATGTGTTTAAAAATGATGCGCAACAATTCAAAACAATAAAAATAATTTGGGTGTGTCCCTCCGGGTCGGGCTATTCGTTACAATCTTTTTTATAAATGAAAAAATTTATAAAAAAGGATTTTCACTTCTATCCCTCACACAAACCCACGAATACACAAGAACATTTACATTATGAAGAAAATATTTATCATCAACGGAAGTCAAAACTTCGCACATTCAGGCGGAAAATTCAATGAAACCGTTACAAATTGGACAATCGAATACTTAATAAACAGCAAGCAATTCGAAATTAAAACAACCGATATAAAACAAGAATTCGACTTAGACCAAGAAGTAGAAAAATTCGTTTGGGCAGATGTAATCATTTATCACACACCGGTTTGGTGGTTTCAATTGCCAAACCAATTCAAAAAATACATCGACGACGTTTTTACAGCCGGACACAACAAAGGAATTTACAAAAGCGACGGCAGAACCAGAACAAATCCAGACATTAATTACGGAACCGGCGGACAATTACACGGTCGAAAATACATGTTAACCACAAGTTGGAATGCGCCTGCAACCGCTTTTACACTTCCCGGAGAATTCTTCGAAGAAACATCTGTAGATGATGGCGCAATGTTTGGTTTTCATAAAATGAATAAATTCACAGGAATGCAAAAACTGGAAAGCTTTCATTTTCATGACGTTGAAAAAGGTGCCACAGCAGAAAATATCGATATCTTTAAAGAGAATTATACCAAACATTTAGAACAAACATTTAGAATAAACATTTAAAAACTTATAATTATGATATCAACAACAGCAATATTCAAAAGTAAACCAGAACATATCGAACAAATTCAAAACCTGCTTAATCATCTAGTTACCGAAACCAGAAAAGAGGCTGCTTGCGTACGTTATGATCTTCATACATCTGAAAATATTTTCATCATTTGGGAAGAATGGAAAGATCAACCAGGACTTGACATCCACAATAATCAGCCGTATTTACTTGATTTTATTGCTAAAAGCGAAAGTTTAGTATCAGCACCAACTCAGGTTTACAAAACAATTCAAATCTTATAATTGAAGAACTAATGAAAGCACTTTTCACAAATACTTACGAAGCTGAATTTGTAAGCACCGAAATCGAAAAACCAACTCCCAAAAAAGGAGAAGTTTTAGTCAAAATACACGCAAGCGGCGTAAATCCTATAGATAACAAAATCAGATTAGGACATTCGCCTTATGCATCACCCGTATTACCAGCTATTTTAGGAACTGATCTTGCAGGAGTTATAGAAGCAATTGGCGAAGGCGTTACAGATTTTAAAGTTGGTGATGAAGTTTATGGACTTGCCGGAGGAGTTTTAGGTGTACAAGGAACTCTGGCAGAATACACCGCTGTTGATGCTGATTTGTTAGCCATAAAACCCACAAATCTCACCATGAAAGAAGCTGCGGGAATTCCGTTAGTATTACTTACAGCCTGGGAAGGTTTGATCGACAGAGCAAAAGTTAAAAAAGGCGATAAAGTTTTAGTACATGCCGGAGCTGGCGGAGTTGGTCATATTGTAGTTCAGCTAGCCAAAATTTTTGGCGCTGATGTTTACGCAACAGTTTCCCCACAAAAAGCATCTATTGCAAAATCATTTGGAGCAACAACCATTGATTATACAACCGAATCAGTCGAAGACTACGTAAATAAATATACTGAAGGAAAAGGATTTGATATTGTTTACGATACCGTTGGCGGTCAATCCTTAGATGATTCATTTAAAGCCATTCGTCATTATGGTCAAATTGCCAGTTGTTACGCTTTTGGAACTCATAATTTAGCAACAAGTTCTTTACGTTCTGCAAGTTTACATGGTGTTTTTGTGCTGCATCCGGCAATAAGCGGTGAAGGAAGAAAACACCATAGCAACATTCTAACACAAGCTACAAAACTGTTCGAAGAAGGAAAATTAAAACCCCTTATCGACGATAGAAAATTCACTTTAGACAATGCCATAGAAGCTCACAAAGCCGTAAGCGATGGTTCCGCCATTGGAAGAATTGTTGTGGATATTGTTTAAGTTTTATAAATAGTTTTTTTCTCCAGAACCCGACAGAAGAAAATAGGCGAAGCAATTCCATAAATTTATTGCCTGAATCTTGATACTTAAAAAATCCGTTTAGATTCGTATAATTGCTTCAACTATTTGCTATCAAGTATTGTGGCAACTTTTAATAAAAACATAACCCTTAACGGGCAATTTCATTAAGTTAAGCTCTTAAAAATAAAATCCGTTTTTATCCGCGTTTTTACGAAGTAAATCTGTTTTATCTGCGTCAAAATTAGACGCTGATTTTACTGATTCGCTAAAGCGAAAACGCTGATAAAGACGGATTTTCTAATTACTTTAGAAAAAAATGGTATCGTTTAAATTTTATCCCGTAGGGATTACACCTTATTTAATCCCGCCAAAAGCACCAAAACAAATATTCTTGTGTAAAATCTCAACACTTTTAAAACCAACTTTTTTCATCAAATCTAATTGGTAATTCATCGATCTTGGCGTATCCTCTTTCTCAACATAATCCAATACTTTCTGGCGGTATTCTGCGCCTCCAATTCCTTCTAAATAATCACCGTAACGTTGCCAGGTATATTCGTTCAACAAATCAGTATCCTGCGTAATCAAGTCCGAAATCATGAAACATCCACCGGGTTTTAATAATTTAAAAATCTTGGAAAAAGTACTTTCCCAATCCTCATCATCACGCAAATGATGCAAAACCGCACCAGCCAGAATAATATCAAAATGGTTTTCCGGTAAATCGACTTCGCGAATATCTCCATGCTTCACTTCTACCCTTCCGTTTGTTTCCTTTGATACTCGTTCAAAAGCACGTTCTAACATTGGCAAACTCAAATCGACCAAAGTAGAATTCAAATTCGGAACTTTCGATAACATTTTCAAAGTATAATTTCCCGCACCGCAACCAATATCCAGGACATTTTGAGCATCAGGAACAATTCTTTTAGATGCTTCTGTAATTAATTCTAACGAAATTGTCGCGTCAATTGTTGCAACTTGCCCGGTTTCTAAATTCGAAAACCGTTCGACATCATTATCAAAACGTTCTCTGATTTCTGCAATAGTTGATTTTTTCATAGTTTTTTGTTTTAGTTAATTTAACGCTGATTTAAAAAAGATTTAAGCTGATTTAAAATGATTTTTTTTTAAAATATTAAATTGATTTGACATTTTATTTTACAAATTATATTCCATATAAAAAGTAATCTGCCCAAATCCGCTTAAATCTTTTTTAAATCTGCGTTAAACAAATATTTTTTTAGTAAAAGTATCCCTTTCATATATACTTTAAAAATACTTATTTTGTCAATTATTAATACTTAATAGGTATTTATGGAATTACGTCACTTAAAATATTTTTTGGCTGTAGCCGAAGAATTAAACTTTACAAAAGCCGCCGAAAAGCTTTTTATATCACAACCGCCATTAAGTCGGCAGATAATTGAATTAGAAGAAGAAATTCAGGCGCGATTATTCAATCGAAACAATAAAAAAGTTGAACTGACCGAAGCCGGAAAATATTTCGAAAAAGAAGTAAAAGCACTTTTTCAGAATCTCGAACGCATTACAATCAAAACACAAAAAATTGCTCAAAATGTTTCGGGAGATTTTAGAATCGCTTATATAAGTTCCATTTATTCAAGTGTAATTTCAGAATTAATACAACATCTCAAAGCAGAATTTCCCTATGTCAATTTCAAACTTTTTGAAGTTTCAACAACCAAACAAATATCAGCGTTAGAACAAGGAAAAATTGATTTAGGGATTATTCGTTCTCCAATAAAATCACCAAAAATAAAATCTCAATTGTGGTTTCAGGACGGATTTTCGGTCGTTTATAACAAAAATTTAATTCAAATTAATTCCGAAAAAGAGATTCCGAATCTAAAAGATGAAACTTTTGTGTTTTTTAATAAAGATTACGCACCACATTATCACGAGGTTTTACTGGAACTTTGTGCATTTTATGGCTTTGAGCCAAAGGTGGTTCACGAATCAAACAATATCAATTCGATTGTTCAATTGGTAAAAAACGGATTGGGAATTTCGATTGTTCCTTCAAATATTGCCAGAAACAATCAAGATCCGGAAATTGGTTTTATCGAATTAAAAAAAGTCAATTTATATACAGATGTTTCGTTAATAACTTCAAAAGAAGACGAATCTGAAATTACAAAATCGGCTGTTGCGTTTTTATTGAATTTCTCTAAAAAATAAAAAACTTTGCCACGAATTTCACAAATTTTCACGAATTAATTTAAATGGCGGAAATCCGTAAAAGTAAATCACAAAAAGTATTTAAATTGCAAACTATAAAATAATCGCGCAAGACACAGAGGCGGAAATTTTTTTATAAGTATTGATTATGCATACAGTTTGTCATTTCGACGAAGGAGAAATCACACGAGAAGCTCTACAAAGATTGGCGACATACTGTACGGATATTCTAGTGTGATTTCTCCTCTGGTCGAAATGACATAAAATGCGAACAAATCCTTTTAATCCTTATAATCTGTGGCTTTAAATAAAAACTTTGCAATCATTGGTCTTTGCGCGATTAATAAAAATTCGTGGCAAAAAAGTTACAATTTATCACATTTATATCTCGTAAAAAGAAGGAACTTTTAAATACCTTAGCAGATTATTACATTACATAAATAAAATCAATAAAAATGGCGGAGCAATCTTCAATTCAATGTCCAAATTGCGGAACAACTATCGATGTAAATGACATTTTAAAACATCAGTTAGAAGATAATATTCGTAAAGAATATCAACAAAAGGCCAATGCTCAAACGCGGGAATTGGAACTTAAAAATGAGCAATTTGAGAAAGCCAAATCTGAATTTGAAGCCAAAAAGAAACAGGAAAATGAACTTTTTGCGGAACGTTTAGAACGTGAAAAAAAGGTTGCCGAAAAAGAAATTACCGAAAAATTAAAAACCAAACTCGACGAAGAAAATAAAGATCGTTTGCTTTCAATGGAAAAAGAACTTTCAGAGAAATCAGAAAAACTTCGTGAACTTAATAAAATGACAGGCGAAATTGCAAAACTTCAGCGTGAAAAACTGGAAATGAAAGAAGCAATTGAAGCCGAAGCCCAAAAACAACTTAACGCAACTTTAGTTTTAGAACGTGATAAAATCCGTAAACAGGAAGAAGAAAAAAACGAACTAAAAATAAAAGAATACCAAAAACAATCAGACGATCAAAAAAAGCTGATCGAGGAAATGAAACGCAAGCAGGAACAAGGTTCTATGCAATTACAAGGCGAAGTAATGGAACTGGCAATTGAAGAATGGCTGGCAAATAATTTTCCTTTAGATACAATTGATGAAATTAAAAAAGGTGCAAATGGTGCTGATTGTCTTCAGATTGTAAATACGCGCGAATTGCAAAATTGCGGTTCTATTTATTATGAAAGTAAACGTACAAAAGCATTTCAACCCGCATGGATTGAGAAATTTAAAAACGATATTAGAACTAAAAGAGCCAATATTGGAGTTTTAGTTACCGAAGTTATGCCGGCCGGAATGGACAGAATGGGAATGCGCGACGGAATCTGGATTTGTACATATGAAGAATTTAAAGGTTTGAGCGCCGTTTTACGTCAATCTTTGATTCAGGTAAGTCAGGCGGTTCAGGCGCAGGAAAATAAAGGGGATAAAATGTCGATGTTGTATGATTTTTTAACGAGCAACGAATTCCGTTTACAAATTGAAGGAATCGTTGAAGGTTTTACCCAAATGCAAGGCGATCTTGATTCTGAAAAAAGAGCCATGCAGCGTATCTGGAAACAACGCGAAAAACAAATCGAAAAAGTAGTTCATAATACTTTAGGAATGTACGGTTCTATTCGTGGTATTGCCGGAAATGCAGTTCAAACAGTTAGAGCTCTGGAACTTGATTTTATTGAGGATAAGGACGAAGATCCTAAAGAATTGGAATAGCAATGCGAAATTGCCCACGGATTTGACGGATCCGCTAAAGCGAAAACGCAGATTTACACAGATTTTTTCATTGTTTTATCAGACTGAGCGAAGTCAAATGTCAGACTGAGCACAATCGGATTTGTCAGACTGAGCGAAGTTGAAGTCCCGTAAAGTAATTCGATATGTAGAGTTTATAGGATTATTGACAATCTTTGCGAATCCTTCGACTTCGATCAGGAAAACAAGATTACGTAAAACATATAATAGTTAAGAGTTGAAAAGATCTAAAAAACTTTAAAGCCCTAGCCCTGATAGAAGCGGTATCCTTTTTCTTGCTTCTTTAGCAAGGAAAAGATACAAGCGAATAGCAGGAAATAGCTCCTGAAAATCAATCTACTTTTCTAAAAACCAAAAGTTTACCTGAAGGATTTGAAAGCGTTAATCTATTATCTCCAATGGAATAAGTCGTTGTATTTTGAAGTGCTTTTGTAAACTCGCCTTCTTTATTGCCGGGCGCACAGGCCATTCGTGTTGAAATAACCTGAGTAAACCGGAGTACATCTTTTTCATAAAAAATACTGCCACTTACAGCATTACAACCTCCGTAACCCATAAATTTATTTTCTGCTGAGTTAATTTCGATTCGTGGAAGTTCTTTTTGAAAATCGGTTATAAAAACTTTGAATCCGTTTAGTTCTTCTAAAACCCAAATATCATGCAAACGATAATCAGTATTATAACTTCCGCAGCCGCTTAATTTTTTAAATTCAAGCTCTGAATTTTTCTTGATTTCAATTGCAACTTTATAAGGCGAAATTGCTCCTGACATGGAATTTTGACACTCTAATTGCTGAATTGAAATGGTTGCACTGGATGTTTCATTACTAACTTTGTACATTTCTACATTAGCATCCATTGCCTTTACCGCTTCACTTGCAGGAAAAACAAGTTTTTCTCTGCCGGAAATTATTGAGGTAAACTCAATATTTTCTGTTCCCATTTTTAATGCCCAAAAAGGCTCATTTCCGGTTGCGGTAAAGTAATATTTCATTTGATCTTCCTGAGTTCCGTATTCAGAAGTCGTTCCTTTTACTTCAGAATTTTTGCCGGCTATAGATTTACAACCTATTATAAAAGACAGTAATAGCAATATTGAAAGTATATTTTTCATGAGATTTCTATTAAGAATATTCTTTTTTAACAAAACATAGATAAATTCTTATGAAATTACGACATTTTTTGGAATTATTATTTAGAAATCTTTTCAAATTTAAAATAATTTTTAACCCTTATAATTATTTTAAATTTGAAACCTAGACAATTACTGCTAAAGAATAAAATTGCAAAACTTACTTTTTGAAAAATGCATGGTTAAATTAGAGAAATGCATTTCTTTATTCGCTTCTTTTTTAACTATATTCAACAATTGTATCTTTAAATAAAACTTTAAGAAATTACACTCAACGCGTTAATTATGTATATTTGAAATCTATTATCTCACCAAAAAATGAACACACCTTTTCAAAAAGCAAGTGAATGGATTGATGCTGAAAATGCTCACGATCCAAATATTGAACTTGACCAAAATACCGAATATCCAAAGGAATTATTATATTCTAACAGAATGTATCAAAGGCTGATGCAATTTGAGCCGGAAGCATCTGAAGAGGTTCAGATTGCCTCAAAAGCACAACACATTTGCCGATGGAAAGTAGCGCGTGAATCCTACCCAATGGATCGCGTGGGGTATTTGAGATGGAGAGAAGATCTTAAAAAATTTCATGCGAAAACAACTGCCGAGATTTTAGTGAAATCAAGATATAATCAAGAATTTATAGATCGCGTTTCTTTTTTAATCGAAAAGAAATTACTTAAAAAAGATGCCGAAACTCAACTTCTTGAAGACGTTATTTGCCTGGTATTTTTAGAATATTATTTAGATCCTTTTGTACACAAACATGATGATGAGAAACTAAAAAACATTATCAAAAAAACCTGGGATAAAATGTCTGACAAAGGACATCAGGAAGCATTAAAAATCAACTATTCTGAAGAAAATTTAAATTTGATAAAGGCTTCTTTAAGACTTTAATTTGATTTAAATATGAAAAAAAGCAATCAGGAAGCTGCGGATAAACATGAAGTTGAGCTTTTAAACATAGCAAACAGCAGTGAAAAAATCAATTTGCAAAAGATTATTTCAAGCAAAATTGTAGAAAACCAAGAAAACGAACAAAACCGAATCGCTAAAGATATTCACGACGGAATTGGTCAAATGCTTACTGGTTTGAAGTTTAGTCTGGAAAGTATCAATTTAGACGACAAAGAAAAATCGGCAGAAAAAATCGAATATCTTAAACAATTATCTGTCGATATCATTAAAGGTGTTCGTACCGCAATTTTCAATTTAATGTCTCCTCAATTGAATGAGCACGGAATTGCTTCTTCACTCGCAAAACTCACACGGGAACTTTCAAAATTAACCGGAAAGGAAATTCTGTTTTACAATAAAACCGATTTCAACCAACGTTTGGATTCTTTTATCGAAATTAATATTTATCGAATTACCCAGGAAGCCGTCAATAATGCTATAAAATATGCCGAATCATCACATATTATTGTGCAACTTTCGCACAGCAATACTTTGTTAAGCGTCATTATAGAGGACAACGGGAAAGGTTTTGATATTAAAGCGGTCGATAAAAAACGTCACAGCGAATCCGGAATGGGTTTATTATTTATGAAAGAAAGAATTCAATATATTAACGGTCAGATTTTTATAAATTCTATTTTGGGCGATGGCACTAAAATCACTTTTAATATCCCGATTTAGGAATTTAAAATTTCAAAGTTTTTTGAGTTTATCAGAGTTAAACCCGATCAAAACACTACCATTTTTTTTAATGAAATTTTAATGTACGCTTAATGTTGAATTTTAAAATCTAAAAAATTACGTATATTAGCATCTTGTTTATAGATGAATATACGTAAAAATTTAGCATTAAAATTAAGTAAACCATGAGTAATATTATTCGAGTAGTTCTGGCAGATGATCATGTATTTGTGAGAGATGGTATAAAATCGTTATTAGAAAACGAAGCGAACATAACTGTCGTAGGCGAAGCTACTGATGGACTTGAAGCATTATCGTTAATAGATCAACTACAACCCGATTTATTAATTCTTGACATTCGAATGCCAAATCTAACAGGTATTGAAGTGGTTGAACAACTACGTAGCAAAAATAATTTG
>NZ_JAYSPC010000189.1:0-12591 GCF_043722275.1 Flavobacterium sp.
AATGCTTGGTATACAGTTCCTGCAGGAAGATACAGCTCAACAGTTTCACAGGCGCACGCAGATTCTCAGGCTCAGACAGATATAAATAATAACGGGCAAACCTTCGCAAATGATGATGCAAATGCAAGATGTATTTTCAAAAATGCGGCCAAAAGCGTTTTGTTTACCCGTAATGACTGCCCGGCTGGGGCCGTTCCAGCAAGTGTCTGGTATACAGTTTATGAAGGAATGTACTATTCTGGTGTTTCTCAGGCAGATGCAGATTCTAAGGCTCAGACAGATGTAAACAATAATGGTCAAACCTTTGCCAATAATAATGCGAATGCAAAATGTACTTTTTACAGTGTGGCCAAAAGTGGAACGTTTACTAGAAATAACTGTGTAGGTGGTACTGGTGCTACAGTAATCTATACAGTCGCAACTGGGACTTATTCATTAACATCCTCACAGGCAGCTGTAGATGCGCTTGCTCAATCTGCCGTTAATAATTATGGTCAGGCATATGCCAATGCGAACGGAATTTGTACTTATTATAGTCCTGAGCTAAATTTCCAGCATACTAAAGATAATTGTCCTGACTTAACGAGGGGATCGACAGTCTATTATTATGTTCCATATGGAAAATACTTCTCTAATATATCACAGGATGATGCAACTTATAAAGCACTAGTAGATAATGGAACAAATGGACAAAATTATGCTAATGAAAATGGATATTGTTTGAGACCAGGAGAAGAGGAAAATTAAAATTGTAAAATAATAATAATAAACCAAAAATAATCATTTTTTTTAATTCAAAAACTGATGAAAAAATATATAGTACTATTAGTTTTATTTGCAGGTTCGGCCGTTACAGCCCAAACTTTTAGCGATGATAACTTTATTTATACATCTGTACCAAAAAAAGCGGTTCAGTCCGCTAATTTTAATACGCTGACCAAAGATGAGATGAGCCAAAATGTGACTTACTTTGACGGATTGGGTCGTCCAATTCAAAGTATTGCCATAAATCAGGGAGGCGACGGTCAGGATATTATAACTCCTATGGATTATGATGGATTTGGCAGACAGCAAAAAGAATACCTGCCTTATACCCTTGCTAATGGAGGTACTACTTATTCCAGAATAGATCCCACAGAAGCAATAAATGCTGCAACAGGATTTTACAATAAACCTAAATATGATAATACTGCCAATGCTTTTTCGCAAAAGCAGTTTGAAGCATCACCATTAAACAGGGTTTTAAAACAAGCCGCTCCGGGAAATCCCTGGGCTATGGGGAGTGGTCATGAAATAAAATTCGATTACCAGACCAATACTTCTGGTGATGCCGTAAAATTATATAGGGTCACTACAAGCTGGCAACCAGGTCAGGGTTTGTATGAAATTGGTTATCCTGAAGAAGGAAACTATGCCGAAAATGAATTGTACAAAACCGTAACCTATGATGAGAATTCCGGTGCAAGCCCAAGCGAATCTTCTGGAGCTATAGTTGAGTTTAAAAATAAGGAAGGACAGGTAGTACTTAAACGAACTTATAATTCTGGCGAAAGGCACGATACCTACTATTTATATGATATTTACGGCAACCTGACCTATGTCATTCCGCCAAAAGTCACCGGAGCTATTGATCTTGATAAATTAAACGGTTTGTGTTATCAATATAAATATGATGACCGTAACCGACTTGTAGAGAAAAAATTACCCGGAAAACAATGGGAATTTATTGTTTATGATAAACTGGACCGCCCTGTAGCAACAGGTCCTGCATTTTCGCCTTTTAAAGATGAAAATACTGAGGGCTGGCTCATTACAAAATACGATGCTTTTGGCCGGCCTATTTATACCGGCTGGAGCGCCCAATCGTCAAATTCACCGGCACGAAAATCATTGCAGGATGTCCAAAATGCAGCAGCAGTTTTATTTGAAACTAAACAAACATCAGGTACTACTATAGATGGAGTTCCTGTAAATTACAGTAATGTAATTGCACCAACTAATTTCAAAATTTTAACCATTAACTATTACGATGATTATGACTTTCCGCTGGGGTCATCGCGACCAACTACTGTTGAAGATCAAAAGGTTTTAATCAATACAAAAGGGTTACTTACCGGAACTTGTATCAGGGTACTTACAACATCTTCTATTGCAATGGGAGAAATTGCCAATATAGTTTATGATGATATAAAAGCCAGACCTATTCGCACCCAAACTCAAAATCATTTAGGAGGATATACCAATACAGATACTAAGCTGGACTTTTCAGGAAAAGTGCTTTATACGATTACCAAACATAAACGTAGCTATGGAGATAATGAGTTAACGGTAAGGGAAGAATTTACCTATTCACCACAAGATCGTTTGCTTACTCATACACATCAAATCAATGGAGGAACAATTCAGCTTTTAGCATCAAACAGCTATGATGCATTAGGGCAGTTAGAAAGTAAAAACGTTGGCAACACCGGAGGAAATCAAAGGCAAAAAGTTGATTATAGCTATAATATTAGAGGTTGGCTTACAGGAATTAATAATACAGAGAACTTGCAAATTGATACAGATCCTGTTGATTTATTTGCCTTTAAAATTAATTATAACAATCAGCCGGGAAATTCATCTGTTGATGCCTTATATAATGGTAATATAGCAGAGACTTTCTGGAAAACAGCATCTGATTATGCAATGCGTTCCTATGGCTATCAATACGATGATCTTAATAGATTAACAAATGCTATTTATGGAAAACCCGGTGATGCAATTCCAGTATCTGGAGCCTACAACGAAAGTTTAAGTTATGACAAGAATGGTAATATTAAATTATTACAAAGATATGGAGATTCTGATGCGCCTTCTATCGTTTTTAAAATAGATGATTTGACCTATGATTATTTAAATGAAAATTCAAATCAGTTAACAAAAGTTACGGATAGTCCTGCCGGAAATAATAGCAAAGGTTTTATTGACGGCAATAAAAATGGTGATGACTTTGGTTACGATGCTAACGGAAATATGACCAGTGACAAAAACAAAAATATTACTGATATAAAATACAATCACCTTAATTTGCCCAAAAAAATTACATTTGGTACAAATGGCACTATTGAGTATATTTACAACGCAGGAGGTCAAAAAGTAGAGAAAATTGTAACACAGGCAGGGGCGATAACCAACACCAATTATTTAAAGGGCTTCCAGTACAAAAACAATGAATTACAATTCTTTCCGACAGCGGAAGGTTATGTAAAAAATGCTAACGGATTAATTTCGTATGTATTTCAGTATAAGGATCACTTAGGAAATGTACGGGTAAGTTATGCGAAAAACCCACAAACCCAAGTACTTGAAATTATTGAAGAAAATAATTATTACCCATTTGGTTTAAGACACGAAGGATATAATTCGCAAATTGTAGGACTTGGGAATAAAGAAGCTCAGAAGTATAAGTACAACGGCAAGGAGCTCCAAGACGAACTGGGGCTTGGGGTTTACGACTATGGCGCACGTAATTATGATCCTGCTTTGGGTCGATGGATGAACATTGACCCAAAAGCTGAACAGATGCGAAGATTTAGCCCATATAATTATGCTTTTAATAATCCAGTCATATGGACTGACCCTGATGGAATGAGTCCTCAAACAGATTTTTACAATCTCAGAGGTAAACTGGTGAAGCATGTCGAAGATGGAAGCAATGCTAAAAAAATGGTTTTGACTACCAGCAAAAAAGAAGCAGATGTAAATAGTGCGATTGAAAAAGGTCACGTTGTTAGTGCTTTTTCAAATTCAGAGAGCACTAAAATGAAAGGAATTTACGATTTTGCGGCCGGGGATAAAACTCAGACGGAACAAGGTTTTGTACGAGGTACAAACGGGGAATCAAAGGTAGTTACAGGAACAAAAGCTGGAGAAGTTAGTAATGCTCAATGGAAAGATGCTAAGGCTGATTTAGATTCAAAAGGAAGTACTGCAACATCGGATGTACATTTGCATCCAAATACATTTGATTCTTCCGGAAATATCACTAGTTATGGATTACCACAAGGGTCTGCTGAAGACGTCAAACCTTCAAATAATAGAGGATATACTGAACCTTCTGTTGTTTTAGGATATAAAGAAGAGATTCAACCTTTACCTACGGGACAAATTGGAGGTACTCCAGAAGTAAAATATACCCCTACAGCAGGATTTTATGATACTCAAAGTAACCCGATCATTACTATAGAGTTTTCTGATTTACAAAGCGCAATTAAAAAAATTAATACTCCATGAAAAAAATCTTTTTAACTCTAATAACCGTGATAACTATCTGTTCTTGCAGTACATATTTAGATGGTGGTAAGAATATAAACACCGATTATATGGATTTCAATTATATGCAAAACTATAATGAATTCATTTATAAATCAAAAGTCAATTCAACAGCTGACAAAGAAGTATACTATCCCACTCATTTTAAAATAGATCTTCCTAAGAAAATTAAAAATTGGCAGAGTTCAAATAATGAATTTTATTTCGAATATTCAGACAAAGAGATAATCTATATTAATTCAGGATTCAAAAATACAGGTACTGTTGGCAGTTGGATATTAAAAGAAACTGATGATAATGAAATTTTTAGTAAACTAAGCTCTTATTGGAACAAAAGAAAGTATGATGAGGATGATTTAAAATTGGAAATTTCAAATAGAAAGTCTCAAATATACTCAGATGGTAAAACGACTATTCTGTTATACAATATTAAGCGAGAAAATTTCGAAAGGTATCTCACTTTGGTTAAGAGTTTCAAGTATTTAGACTAACATCTATGATCTATTAGTATGCAAGTAGTTTCTACTTAAATTATAATGAAACCACTTCTTTATGGAGTGGTTTTTGCTTTTTTTTGCAGAGTTCAAAAAGTCGCTGTGATAATTTAAGTATGTTGTTCAATGTCTTCTTTTACCTTGCAAAATCTCTTAGTTGTTTGAATAATAACAACTGGTATTGTAAAAATTAATAGAGTCTTTTTTCTGCTGAACACAAATAGTGGCTGAAATATCGTAAAGAATATATTCTATAATCAGCGAATACAGCCTTGTTATGATTTCTGCTGTAGCTCATATCAATTTAAAGAAATATTTTTATATTTATTGATATACTTACCATGCAATAAGATTAAAAATATCCCCCAACTTTCGCTACATATTTTTAATCTTTCACTCCATTTAGATATAATCTCTAAATTAATTAAAACTTGATAATCCTCTTCATCTCCTTTGGGTTCGGGAAATATATTATCTTTTATATTTATTATAGCTTTAAAATACTCTTGCTCTTCTTCATTATTAATATAAGTTGTTTCATCGAATGGAAACATATTTAGCCACATTACTAATGAATCTAGGACATTTTGAAAAGATTGCTGTAATTCTAAATTGACATTTTCAAAGTGCTGCTGTACCCTCTTCTGATCTAACTCTTTTAATTTAATTTTATCAAGCAATCTTAAATCGTTAAGATGGTCAACTAAAAGTACTAATCTAGCATAATTTTCCGAAGCTTTACTGATCTCATTAAATTCAGGATACATCTTAGCCCAGCTGTCAATTTTAAGATTTTCAAGAATTTTATGATCTATCACTTGAGGGCCAAAGCCAACAATGTTTAAATTTTCATATGAGTTATCCATAATAGTATACAGCCTTATTTCATTCCAGTTCTTATCGACAATTTTACTATCTGTAGTCTTAATAAAATAAATTCTGGAAAACCATAATTTCAGCATTAGGTATTTTAGACTTGTATATTCTGGCTTGTTGATTACTTCATGGATAATATCATAAGCTGTTTTCATACCTAGTAGTGACCAAAAAGGACTTATGCCATCAATGACTATTATTGGTTTTTCTTCATTTAGAGTATTGTTAATATATTTAATAGTAAAGGAGTTAGATTTAGAGATAAGCTTAAATTCTTTAACAATTTTACTCTCAAAATCTTCTTTAAGTTTTAGTATTCGTTTATATGAATGGTCTGCTTTAGTACTGTTATTCAAAAAATCTTTCCAATAGGATGCCGTAGTCAATAAAGTATTAAAGTCAATTTGGCTAGTGTGATTTACATCTATATTGGTTAACGTGTTTTTATATTGGTAATTATATTCCTTGAGTCTTTGAATCGCATCGTACAAATTAATTTGGGACACACGCTCTATGTTTTCATCGTGTACATGCGCTTCATCAGTTGTTAATTTAATCCTTGATGTCACTGTTTGGGCTGACTGATCTATAAAACTCTCGATACTGGTTTTAAAGTCAGAAAAGCTTTTAAAGAATTTCTCATACTTTGACTCTAAACTTTTTTTTAGTTGCTCTCTTTCATTTTCAGTATTTGAATCATTTTTCTTTCCTCCATATATCCCTAAAGGGTCAGTAATTGATTGTGGTTCTTTAATAATTTCAGATTTGTTAAAGAGAACATTCTGCATAACAGGAATCATAGGGGCGTATGTTTTACTTCCTTTAAACAACTGATTAAACGAACTGTTAACTTCATTAATTTTCTCTTTGATTAGAATCTCCCACTGATTTAATGCTTGGCAGTAATCGTTCCAGTCCGTTGGCCTATTGTTATATTCATAGAGTTTGACAATACTTGAGTTTATTCCTACCCATTCCTCTAGGGGCATATTCTCAATAGGCATAGTTTTATGCGTGGAATCATGGTCGACAGAAATTGTTTGCAATCTGTGGCCATAACCTTGAGAATTGAATTGTTTTTTATCCGGAAGAGCAGATCTTATTATATTCAAAATATTGACAACAAAATCATTTGTCGATCTTTCACTGTCACCCGTTAGAATATTTATAATGTAATGTAAATCCACTTCTTCACCTTCCAAAGACAGATGAATAACATCAAAATCGATTTTTATCCGGTCAACAAAATAATTGGTATATTTTTTTCTTATCGCATCTAATTCCGGTGAATATGAATACATTCCTAGCATTAATTTTGATAAATTCTTACTATCCAGTAATTTAAACGCGGTCTCAAATTCATGGTCTGTAAATAATGGTATCTTTTCCTTCTTATTATCAATATTCTTTAACCAAAACAAACTTTCCCCAAAAGATTTCCATTCAATTTCTGTAACAGGTACTTCTTTGGGAAAAGGAAGTTTATTTATGACATCGGATGCTAAGTTGAAAACATTTTGCTTAGGGATCAACCTTTTATTTATATCATCTATTTTTAGTCTACGCTCTTCATGCACTTTGAACAAGTCAAGTAACCCGCTTCTATCATAATTGCTGCCAAACAAAAAGTCTGTAAACATCGTCCAGGCTCCGCCAAAAACTGATCTGCACTCATCTAATACCTGCCGATTGCCTTCAACATAATCACGAGAGCCAGCCCATATAAAGGCTTTTAGTATAGATGTATATATTGGCCAGTTATTCACAGAAATTTTATTATTTATATCTGAAATAAATTGGTCAGGCTTAAAGATTTCGAGATACATCAATTGCAAAAGAAATAAATACAAATCTTGTTCTGCTAATAAAGGAATGCATTTGTAGCCATATTCTTCTTTGCTGTTGGCGAACTCATCAAAAAGTATTTCAACCAATTTTTGTGAACGAACGATATGCAGTCCTTGTATATATTTTCTGTCAGATGATTTTTTAACCAGGTATTCGTTTGAAAGCTTTTCAATTATAAACTGATAATCAATATCGGAGTCCAGTTTTGAAAGATCAATTTTAGCACCGAAAGAATCTGCAAGAGTAACTATTCTTAAAAATTCAATCTGTTGATTGTTGCTTAATCCGCTTTCATTTAAAATTTGCCTAACCTGTTGCTTTAGTTTATTATGTAAAGAATCTCCTTGAGTAAGGGAGTATACAAATTCTAATAATGGGGTATTGTTACCTAGTTGAATCCAAGCTTCTTCAAAATCTGCGAAATGACTGATATTATTTCTTTCATGCAATCTTGAGTAAATGATTTCCGCTTCTTCTTTTGAGAGTATTAAATCAATTTCCTTATGCTCAAATTCGATGCCGATTGCAGAAGCTCTATACCAGTCTTCGTTTCTGATTGCTATCAAAAACTTTATGTGATTAAGGTGTGCAGATTCTTTAATTATTTGTAACCAATCCGTTGTGTTTGGATTTACATTAATTATAAAAACTGTTGGAATGTCTAAATTTTTACTTATTGATGCAATAGACTGAATCGATTTTTGAGTACTGATTGGATCTTGCTGAATATTTAACTCAAAGCAAAGCCAATTATTGATATGTCGATGTACATAACTATATAAGAGGGCTGTCTTTCCTTGTCCAGATGCTCCTTTTATTACAATAGTATTATTTTTATTTATTTCTTCATTAATTATACCCAGTAGTTTATCTCTATTTATATCAAGCCCAAGTAAAATATGTTCATACCTTGTTAAAGTAGCATTGTAAAATTCTTTTTCTAATAATTCATGATTTAAATTCTCGATTGAAACTTTATGTAATGGTTTTAATACTAATCCATATTGCTCGCTTATCGCAATTCTTTCCGTTAAATATTTTGCAAAATCTTCAACCTTATTGAAAAAATCATTTGAGGTGATAGGTTGTTGTTTCTCAGCAATGAACTGTAGCCAATTTAATAGAAAACCAATTGTTGGTAATGGGTCAATAAGGGGGAAATTGTCCTTCATCATTTTTTCGACACCCTCGGCAATTTCCTCTTCATTAACTTCCTGAAATTGAGTTTTACTCTTAACTAACTTCCAATTTTCAATGGTCAACTTATATTTCTTTAAAAGATTTTTTTCTTTTCCGTCAATACTATTATTTTGCCCCGCCCACTTTTTAAGATCACTACTTATTTCACCATAGGAAACAAGTATAGGAATTGCATCAGTATAATTATCCAAGAATCTTTTTATAAATGAAGTTTTTTTATCAGATAAAATATCTGATAGTGTAATTCTTCTTCCTAGATTTTTTAATTGAATGGCATATAAAAGTTGTCCATTAGCATTTAAAATATCTAAATCTTCTTCTCCTTCTAAGCGAAATATAAGATTGTCCGTCATATTTGACAGAATGAAATGTAATGAATATAAAAACTGGGTTCTATAACCTTTTAAAGCTGCAATTGCTGACATATTAAAAAAATGATATTATTATTGTTTAATCTTTATCCTAATTGCAAATTGATCAATTATGTTAGAGAGGATTTTATTTATTAATAAAATAGATCGTATCATAAAGACAGACATCTAAATACCTATAATTAATGGTTTAGATGTTTTTATCTTTAATAAGCTTTGTAAATCTCGCAGAATTTTGATTTTGACTTGTCCTGTTAATTCATCCTTAAAATCTAATTTAACGTTATCGCACCTTTAGTTGTAATTATGGAACAACTATTTTCGTTTAATCATAATCCCTAACATATTACAAATAGTTGAATACTTATGTTTGGCATTAATTTTAATTAGTTATAAAATCTTTCTAAAGCAGATTTGTATCCAGTACTATTAATATCAATTGTCCAAAATCTACCAAATTCATCTAGCCCTTTAATACTTGTCTTAATCAATTTATTTAAGATAAATAAGTCTATTTCATCTCGCTCTGCATTTTTCGGGAAATTAAAATCATCAAAATGACCGTAACCTTTTCGTATAATTCTAATTTCATCATGCGAGAAAAAGTCTAGCAAAACTTCTAAAAAAAGATGTTTACCGTTTCTTGTATCATAGCCAGTTGAATTTGCTGTAATTCTGCCATTCGGTTTTTTTCTCAAATCAAGCTTTATTGGCTGCCCTTTATAATAATCAAAGAGTCTATATACTCCTTCTGTTAAACTTTCAAATCCGTAAATTTCTAACTCTAATTCTTCATCAGAAATACTGTCTACCAAATCTTTTCTCTCTTTTCTGAAGGAGTATTCTTGTTTACCTATTCCCTTAGGTTCCGCATAAGCAATTAATGCCCTTGTTAAAGTTCTTAAATCAATATTTGTGATATCAAATTCCATTATAATTCTTTATTAATTTTGTCTAAAACATTTTTGAACGTTATATAATTCTTCGAAAATAGTTTTGATTTTATCGAGAGAACGATATTAATTTTTTGCATTGATTCTATTTCTACTTCTGAAATATTCTCATAATCAATATTGTTTTTGTCTAAATACTTTTTGCGTAATTTATCAATCAGCTCATCATTGTTGTTCATCCAATTGGCACAATAACTTCTTAAAACTTGTATTTCTTTTTTAGGGAAATGAAAAATTTCAATTCTGATTTTACTTAGTATTAATTTTGAAATTTCCGGAAAGTCATTATCATATTGTGAATTGCCAAGTAAAATAATCTCTTGTAAAACATTCTGTTCTTTGCTATCAAATTTTATAGTTCTCATTTTGTGTAAATTATGTGGAAAATTATTGTTGCCAATTGGCCCCTTTACAAATCTCATTTACTTAGGCAAGCGATTGGAGTTTTCTCTGTCAAGAGAAATTTTTCTTTAAACAGCTGCAACATCCATGGGAGAAATCAACCTAACTCTTTAAAGCTGTGTAAACTATTTATTCTTCAAGATGTCTTACCGAACATTTTGCAATTTGTTCATCTGAAGAGGAAATTTCGAATTCAAACTTTAATTGCGGTTCAGCATAAATTTTATTTTTTGTGTATTTTGAAATCCAATTCTCAAATTTATTTATTGTTTCAACATCATCAAAAACTAGATGTTTTTGTCCGCGACGAATTATATATTTCAATTCTTGCGGAAGTGTTCTTGCTTCTTCTCCAAAATAGAAAAAATGATTAGAAAGCAAAACTGACTTTCCTCCTAAATCTCTTATTATGTTATCCGAATTATGAACACTCTTTCTTAATTTCGGTTCTGTAGATTCCGAATAGTCATAAATGCAATCTGAAACTCTTAAACGGTAATCTTTGCTAAACCATTTGGGTATTTTTTTTACTAAACTTTTTCTACAGAATTTATCATAATCTTCAAGAGATAATTTTTCTGTTACTTTCATTGCATAAACAACGGAATGAGAAAGATCATATGTGTTTCCATCTTTTAACTTTGAATTTTTTGAACCAGTTCCTATTATCCAATCATCAATATTAGCAGTTCTCCTAATGTCAGGTTTACAAATTGCTAATGTACAAGTTCCCCAAAATGGATTTGGTGCTGCTCCATCATCAAATCGCAAAACATAGGAAAATAACTTTTGCTTCTTAGGTCTTTGTATTGTTGACATTTCTTTCTAATTAGTTTTTAACGATACCCTGGCGTAAGTTGCTGAATAGGAACTGAACAATCTTAACAACACAAAAAGATTCATTCCTCCACTTACAAAAATGTGTAATTGCAATAAGCCTTTATGTTAACAATAACTATTTTAATTCTGGAAATACTAATTTAACAACTTCTTCAAACTCTTTATCTTGAAATGGCTTATTTTGATGGTATTCCTGTAGTTTTCTATTAAAATTCCCCTTCCTGGCGTCAAGCTGTCTAATTAAATCGGATTGTTTATAAATATTCATTGCATGTAAAATTATATCACCGCTTTCTCTATAATGTTGAATCGCGTTATTTAAAACCCCAAGTAAATTTGGAAAATTAAAATGTATGGGTTTTTGAAGCTTGAGAGAAAGAATCACAAACATCTCACGCTGCTTTTGATAAATTAACTTAAATTTTTCTGTATCATTTAATATTACTGCGAATCTTAGAAAATACCATCTCTCTTGTTCGCTTTGGCTTTTTAATTGTTTATAAATTTTATTTATGAAAACAACATCCTCCTCTTTGATTTTATAATTTCTTCCAAAAAGCTCATTTATTGAATAAATTAAAAATCCGTTTTTTTCAGAAATATAGTTTTCAGCAAGTCTTATAAAAACTGTTTTCTTAGAATCGTCGAGATTATTAACTTCTAATTCTATATTCTTTGAACGTAATAAGAAATAAGCGAATTTGTTTTTGCTTTTATCTTTCAAAGTCTCATTTAAAATGTATTTAGAACTTGCTCCAACAATTTTCGGTAAATCTAAAACTTCATTCAAATATTTACTTTCCTCTTTATTTAATTTGTCGACAATTGACATTCCTGAGAAATAATCGGCAGAGCAATCCTCGTAATATTTTTCAATTTCTATTAAAAAATTTTCAATGCCTTGTTTTTTCCAATGATCCATTTATAATTTTTTCTCGTTATTTCTTTCGTTCTTAATGATATATTTACCAGCCTAAAACAAAATACAATTCACCTAATTTAGGTTTGTTTGTGTAATAAGATAAGATAATAGCTCCAAGGCTAATATAGAAAAAACTTACACTTATTTCAAAATATTAATTTCTAAGGTCATGAATTTGAAATTATTTTATCCAAATCTTCTTTAAATAATAATTTGTAGAGCTGTCTTTTATCAGGTTACCAGAAATCATCATTTTAGTTAAACACTGTATTATTATTGCAAATTCTGGTAAAAGTGAGCACCCCATTCCGGTAAAAGAGAGCAATTGATTCCGGTTCAAAGTGAGCACCCTATTCTTGTGAAAGAGATCAATT
>NZ_JAYSPC010000190.1:0-42141 GCF_043722275.1 Flavobacterium sp.
GCAATAATTTATTTTATTTTGCGAAAAATGGAATTTCATAATTGCAGATAATTTAATTACCTCTATTCCGATTTTACGATCATTTAACATAGAAAGTTCATAATCCGGATGAATGTTATGATAATCTTATGAATAAATTAATTTATTATTACGAGGTAAAGATATAAAATATTTTAATATAACTACTTTAGTTATTAAAATATTTTAATAATAGATATATGGTTGAGAAATTTAGTTATTAATTAAAGGAAATAACATTTTTTCCTTGATGACACAACAGGCACCAATAACGCCCGCACGACGGCCTAAAGCAGACTTTTTAAGTTTCATATCACGGTTTACTAAACCAAGTGAATATTTTTTTAATGCAGATTGAATAGGTAGTAAAGCATAATCGCCTAATTGTGCGAAATCTCCACCAATTACCAGTAAGTCAGGGTTGAAGATATTTAATAAAATAGATAAATATCGTCCCATTTTTTCGCTTTGCTGCGTCACTAAATCGACACAAAGAGTGTCTTCTAGATTTACAGCTCCGGCAATAATAGCATTGTGTTGTAATGCCGAAGAACTTTCATCAAGTATTACTTTTGATTGTTTTCCTTCTTTTATAGCATCTTTAAATTGATTAATTAACGACCAGCCGGAAATTTCGGTTTCAAGACAACCTAGTTTTCCACATTGGCACATGATTTCATTATTGAAAATAGTACTATGACCAAATTCTCCTGAATATCCTGATTTTCCGTAGTATAGCTTTCCGTCAGTAATCATCCCGATAGCAACTCCCCAACTGTAATTGACGAAAATGATGTTTTGTTCATCGTCTACAACACCTTCACAATATTCTCCAAAAGTCATTGCACGAGTATCATTTTCTAAGTGAACGGGAAGATCTAATTGCTCAGAAATGATTTCGTTTAAAGGTCGGTTTTCACTAAAGAAATAGTTATAACTAAAACCTTCCATTGAATTAATACGTCCGGAAAAGTTGATACAAACGCCAACAATTAATTTTTTATCTACAGAACTATCTTCTATAAACGAATTAATAAGTTCACAGAATTTTAATAAAGATTTTTGAGTATTTTCCAAAATAAATGAAGTGCCAAGATCAACGCTAACCAATTCATTTTTAATGTTTTGCAAGCCAATAGACATACTGCTGATGCCAACTTCAACTCCAAGAAAGTAAGCGCAGGTTGGGTTGATACTATATAATGAAGGTCTTCGTCCGCCACTATTGGTGATCTTTCCCATGTCGACTACGTACCCTTTGGTTAGTAATTCGTTGACAGCTTTGGTTACCGTTGGAACACTTGATTGTAATTCGGTACTTAATTCGGCAATTGTAGAATTGCCTCCCGAAAGCAAACGTTTGGTTATAGATTGTCTTAGCATGTGCCATTTCTGACCTGAAAGACTTTTATCTTTACTATTATCTAATAAATCTTTTAAACTCATCGCTGCTATAATTATGTGTCTCTTACAAACTTACTATAATTTTTAAATAATTATAAGAATTGGGCGCAATTATTAAAATATTTTTTTAATGTAGCTGAATTTTATAAAACCACTAAAAAAAACACTGCTTAAAAATGATAGAAATAGAAACGTTTATGTGATCAGGCAAATAAAAGTTAACAATCTATTATTGAATAAAGTATAAGTATTATGTTTGTATAACATTTAATTTTAATGAAAAACTTTTACTTTATAGCATTTATATTATTAGACATTTTTATGATGCCGAACAATACTTTTGCATGCGGAAGTAAATCTAAAAATGATCATTCTGTCACAGAAATGTCATTAGCTAAAAGTAAAAAAGGTTGTTGTGATGCAGCTGGACATAAAGATAAAAAGCACCATTGTTGTCATAATAATTGTAAAGATTCTAAATGTATTTGCGCACCATCTTCCAGTGTTTTTTTAGTAGGTAACGAAACTGTATTACAAGCTGTAAATTATGATTTTTATAATGAAAATCAAAAATTCAACCATCCCGAGACTTCTATTTCTTCGGGTTTCTCTTCTCTGTATTTGAAACCAAAAATAGGTTAAATTCAAAAGTGACAGCCATAAGTATGTCAAATTAGCAGCAAAACCTGCTATACAATCTATTCAATTAAAGAAGCCAAAAAACTTTGGATAACAACACATTATTATAGTGATAGCAGAATAGATTTGGTCTTAATCTGAATTACTAAAAGATGTTATTGTATTGAAAATGTCGGCCAGAACTAAATTTTAAAAAATGAAATTAACAACAATATTTTCCTTCATAATAGTAATGCTATGTGTCCCGAAATCTCAGGCAAAAGTAAATTTACAAGTAGATTATCAAAATAATAGAACAGAAACATTAGATACCATAAGAGATGAATTTAATTTAAAAAAGAAAAATACAGTAAACCTTATCAATGGCAAAAGTCCGGATGTTATGCTAAAATTTTACGAGTATTACTTGCAGGAACATGATATCAAAAGGGCTGATTCATTAATGTCAAATATTTTAAAATCATCGAATGATGTTGCTTACAAGTATAAAATCAGCTTATTTTCTTATAATTATACTTTAGATGCCAAGTCGCAAATTCTATTCGTTTCAAATCGTGGTCGTGTTAAAGAGTATCGGGACTATTTTTTAAAGTCAGGTACTAAATCATTAAAATCAAATAAGGATTTACGGGCTCATTATCTTGATTTGGTTGCTTTGGATTCTGCTTATTATAAAATTGCCCCAGACAGCGCGGTAAAGAAACAAATGGGT
This sequence comes from Flavobacterium sp., assembly GCF_043722275.1. Classification (GTDB taxonomy): domain Bacteria; phylum Bacteroidota; class Bacteroidia; order Flavobacteriales; family Flavobacteriaceae; genus Flavobacterium. Next base: position 2,774 of record NZ_JAYSPC010000190.1, read on the forward strand.
CGTCATTACAATAGTCTGGCCTGGTATAGCATTGTAAATCAACAACTAAATGATGTTGAATATTATTTAAATCAAAGTATAAAATATGATCCCGAATCGAAATATCCGCTTTCAAACAGGCCGCTCTTGCTTTTATTAAAAGGAAATTATAAGGAAGCAGAAGCCCTTTACATAAAATTAAAAGATCAGCCATTTGAGGAACCTAACTCAACTTTTAGAGATGAGTTTTTGGAAGATTTAGATTTAGTGAAAGCAGAAGGAATCCAGATTGATAACGAAAAAAAAATCAGAAGGATATTAACCAAAAAATAGATATTTTATATTCCTGAAAATTTTCACAGAATAAATTTTATATAAAAACCTCCATTTTTTTTTAATTTGGAGGTTTTTTTCCCAAAGTGGCTGTCCTAAAAAAAGTAAATTACAAATTGTTTTTTGTGTTTTAATTTTAACTTTTCAATTGTAGCATTTAGTTTGGTGCAAAAAGAGGATTTGACGCCAAAGTTGAAAATCAAAATGGTTTGATAGGAGGGGAGCAAAGTTTATTGATAAGCAATAGTTTTTATTTCAATTTTATGAAATTATTTATAAAATCTATGTATGAAACTAGTAACGAATTTGTTGGCAGGAATTTTTTTAGCTGCTAGTTTTATATATTGATTTCCTAAATTACTCTTTAGTAGTTATTATATTGTCGGGAGAATTTACTTAATCCTAATTATATTATCGGTTATTTTTGGGAATCTTGAAAACAATAAATTATCATGTCCGGGAATAATAAATTTAACATCAGAAACTAATTTCTTCATTCTTATCATGGCGTTAACATATCCTTCAATATCAAAAGTGGCGTGTGCAGGAGCCGATTTTAAATGTTCTAAATTATAATAAGTAAAAACATTATCTGAAGCAATTATTATTTTGTCGGCACCACTTTTTATTAAAATATACTGCGAATCAAAAGTATGTCGTGAACCTGTATAAGCTCTAATTCCGGGTATGATTTCCTGATCATCGCCATTTATAAGGGTAAGTTTTCCTTTCAGATTTCGTTCGATTATTTTGCGTACATCTTCTTTATTAAAACCTCCATTGTGTCCTTCTTCCTGCCATGCACTTCCAACAAAATAATTGTAATCTTCTTTTTGAATCCACACATGTGCATTCGGAAATAAATCAATACCACCCATATGATCCCAATGCGGATGAGTAAGGATAATATCGGTAATATCTTCTCTTTTTAAATTAAGTGCAGTAAGCATGGTATCTGGTTGAATATATTTTGTGATTCCAAAATCTTTTACTTGTGGTATGTCTGGTAAAAAACCCGCATCGATTAATATATTTTTACCGTGATTATCTTTTATCAGCCAAAAAATAAAAGCAGGATCTACGGTTTCGTTTTCGGGAGCATCTATAACATTTACAGCTAGTGGAAGTAATTTTCCAACGGAAGCAAATTTTAAAGCATATACTTCATAATTTGGTATTTGTGAAAATGTAGTTTCACAAATTGCCAAAGAAATTAAAACTAATATAAAAAAGGGGCGTACGTTTTTAAGTGTCATATTTTGCTGTTTCTATACAATTTAGAAGGTTGTAATAATTAAAGGTCGGTAAAAGTTTCATCTGATATTTGTTATTACGTTTTATTATATAATATCGGTAAACCGATCAACAATTATTAAACCCAGCAATGTAAATTGCTTTTGCCATAGTATAATATACATATTATTTACTAAATTGTTTTTATGATTTTTTAATTGATTTAGGGTATATATCGTGACAAATATATTTAATACATATATCCTATATTGTTAACGACTAAACAAGTACTGTTAATGAAATGTCAATACTGTTTAGCAAACTTTTTCAGAAATGATTTTGTAGATAATTATCACTTGAAAATGCAAAACTATATAACGCTCCAGCATGAAATATCTATATATGGTTAATTAATAGTCGTAAATGGTAAATGTAAAAATTGCTTTTATAATTGGTTATATTTGGTAAAAACCACCTATATCAATAGATTTTATTAATTTTAATGACAATGAAGAAGGTGCTGTAATCGATTTTCTAGCCAAGTCTATCAGAGTTCCACTTGAGAACACAAGACATCGTATAATATCTAACAGCAAAAAAAATAAAGAAACGAGTTAAAATATTTATAATCAACATTTTAACTCGTTTAATTGCAGTTTATTTTGTTTTGTTATTTCCCGATACAGAAATTTGCAAAGATATTCCCCAGTAATTCGTCATTTGATACCTGACCGGTAATAAGCCCGAATTGGTACAAAGCTTCACGAATATCAAATGCAATTAAGTCACTTGAAAGATTAGTTTCAAGGCCGAATTTTACTTTTTGTATTTCATCCAAAGCTTTTAGTAAAGAATCGTAATGTCTTGTATTAGTAACAATTGTTTCATTATTACGTAATGCTCCAGTATTTACAAAAGACAATAATTGATTTTTTAAATCTTCAACACCAATGTTCTGTTTAGCACTTAGAAAAATTTGTTTCAGGTTTAAAGTTTCAAGTTCCTGACGTGTAGTTTGAAGTTGTTCTTCACTAAGCTGATCTATTTTATTGCAAACAATTAAAATTTCTTTTAATGGATATTTATTCTTTATCTTTTCGATTTCAACAATAAAAGAATCACTGGAAACCTGAAATTTCAAACTATCCATTAAGTAGATTACGAGTTGTGCTTGTTCTATTTTTTCGAAAGTTTTTTTGATTCCAATGCTTTCCACAACGTCTTTAGTCTCACGAATTCCAGCCGTATCAATAAATCTAAATCCAATTCCGCCAATGACCAATTCATCTTCAATAGTATCACGCGTAGTTCCTGGAATGTCCGAAACAATGGCTCGTTCTTCGTTTAATAAAGCATTTAATAAAGTCGATTTCCCAACGTTTGGTTCTCCAACAATTGCAACAGGAATTCCGTTTTTAATTACATTTCCAACAGCAAATGAATCAATTAAACGTTTTAATACAAATTCAATTCGGTTTAATAATTCATGAAACTGAGTTCTGTCCGCAAATTCAACATCTTCTTCGGCAAAGTCCAATTCCAGTTCAATTAAAGAAGCAAAATTCAAAAGTTCCTCACGCAATTTTGCAATTTCATTACTAAAACCACCACGCATTTGTTGCATTGCAATTTGGTGCGAAGCCTCATTATCAGATGAAATTAAATCAGCAACCGCTTCAGCCTGAGATAAATCCAGTTTTCCGTTAAGGAAAGCTCGTAATGTAAATTCACCGGCGTCTGCCATTCTACATCCTTTTCTTAAAAGTAACTGAATAATTTGCTGCTGAATATAAGTAGATCCGTGGCAGGAAATTTCAATCGTATTCTCGCCTGTATACGAGTTTGGCCCTTTAAATACAGAAACCAAAACTTCGTCAAGTGTTTTCGAACCATCTACAATATGACCTAAATGTAAAGTATGTGTTTTTTGCTGGGTTAAATCTTTGTTTTTGATGGATTTAAAAACCGAATTTCCAATAGTTATGGCTTCAGCACCTGAAATTCGAATTATAGCAATGGCTCCAGCTCCGGACGGAGTAGCCAATGCAACTATAGAATCTTGATTTATCATGGTGCAAAGGTATAAAAAAAGCTAGAAACTTATGACTCCAAAGTCTTGTTGAGGATATATTCTAAAATTGTGAAAAATTAATTTATTTAGAAATTACCAAATGTTAAAATACTGATAATTGTCAGAGTGTTTTATTTTTAGAATGATTAAATTTGAGAGAATAACCTTTAAATCCGAATCAAAATGAAAAAAATATTATTTCCCACAGATTTTTCTGAATCAGCAACAAATGCATTTGTACACGCTTTAGAATTTGCTAAAATTGTCAATGCCGAACTTATTTTGTTGCATACTTTTGAGATTCCAGTTTATGACAGTCAATTTTTTCCTGAAAACTATGCCGCTATTTATAGTTCAATTGAATTAGCCAAATTTGAAATGTTTAAAGATGAAATTCCTAAATTAAGAACCATTGCAATGGAACGAAATTTAGAAGATATTGTAATAAAACACCGCTTAATGGATGGAGATTTGATTTATAATTTAAAAAATGCCGTCGAAGAAGATAATGTAGATTTTGTAATCATGGGAACTTCAGGAATTTCAGACTGGACAAAATTCTTTCTCGGATCAAATACAAGTTCCGTAATTTCAGAAGTTAAAGTTCCTGTGTTATGTATTCCCGCAGAGAGAAAATTCAAAAAAATAAAAACTATTGGCTTCACAACCCGTTATCGCGAAAAAGATAAAGTCGAATTAAGAAAAGTATTAGAAATTGCAAGAAAAACAAATGCAAAAGTAAAAAGCCTGTATGTTAAGACTTCATCTTCAGATGTTTCTGATGTAACAATTAAAGAATGGGAAAACGAATTTGCAAACGAAAATGTAGAATTTCTGGTTTTGCCAAGTGATGAAGTAAAAGAAACTATTTTAGATTTTATACTATATAAAGACATCGATATTTTAACCACAATTACACATAAAAGATCCTTCTTTGAAAGCATTTTTGAATCCAGTTTTACAAAAAAAATAACCAAAGAAGTTTCTGTACCGGTTTTAGTAATGCATGAAACCTAAAATTCTGTTTTGATAGTACATTTGTACGTCTAAAACCTATATTTGTATTTCATTAAATTTAAAAAATGGAAGCATATCAAAATAAAGTTGAATATTACACTACAATTTTTCATAAAATCAATAAAAGATACAACAGCATAAGTATTCTGCGTCTTTTAAGTATTTTTCTTTGTTTGTTTTTACTATTTTATTATATAAAAACAAATGAAATCCTTTACGCAATTTTTGCTTTTCTATCTTTTGTTGGTTTTATTTTTTTAATGCGGATTCATTCAAAATTGTCTTTTCAAAAGAACCTTACAACTGCAATTTTAAAACTAAATCAAAATGAGATTACATATCTAAAAAGAGAAAAAATCCCTTTTGAAACCGGAATTGAATTCAATGATTTTCATCATCCGTACGCTTATGATCTTGATATATTTGGGGAACATTCATTATTCCAGAATATAAACAGAACCGCCACTTTTATCGGAAAAAAAACATTAGCAAATCAATTATTGAACTTGTTATCTCAGGAAACAATTCTTGATAATCAGGAAGCGATTAATGAACTAAAAACTAAAATTGACTGGCGCCAGGATTTCCTGGCTTTAGCAATGATTAGTAATGATTCTAAAAATTCATATGACTCGCTACTCTATTGGAATTCATTTAAAAATAATGCATTACCTAAAGTTTTAGTTGCATTATCAATTATACTTCCAGCTTTATTTTTTGGACTTTTAACGGCTTATTTTATAACTTCCAAAACTATTTTACTTTCCTATCTAACATATGTTTTTATTGCGAACATGGTCGTTTTAGGAAAGTCATTTAAAAGAATTCAGTCCGAAATTGCAAAAGCCGATAACGTCGATAAAATTATCAAACAATATAGTTTATTGGTTCAGAAAATTGAAACAGAAACTTTTCAATCTAAAAAATTAATCAATTTACAACAACAACTTATTTTTAGAAATGCAACCGCAAGCAAACACTTAAAAGATTTATCAGAGTTGTTCTCGCGAATGGATACAATCAGTAATCTGGTCACGGCAATTGTGTTTAACGGAACATTTTTGTTTAATCTTCACGTTTTAAAAGCGCTTTTAAAATGGAAAGACAATTACTCAACCGAACTGGAAAATTGGATTACTGTTATTGGCGAATTTGAAGCCTTAAATAGTTTAGCAAATTTAGCATACAATAATCCCGATTTCGTTTTCCCTGAAATCAATTCCGACTATAAAATTGGCTTTTCAAATTTAAGTCATCCATTGCTAAATCCATCGACAAGAGTAGGGAATAATACACATTTTTATCCGGAATCATTTATGATTTTAACGGGTTCTAATATGTCGGGAAAAAGTACTTTTCTAAGAAGTTTAGGAATCAATATGGTTCTTGGCGGAATAGGTTCAGTTGTTTGTGCTTCAAATGCTAACATTCATCCACTTCCAGTTTTAGTTTCAATGCGATTATCAGATTCTTTAGCGGATAGCGAATCTTATTTCTTTGCCGAAATTAAGCGTTTGAAACAAATTATGGACGCACTCGAAGATCAGCCCGCTTTTGTTTTATTAGATGAAATTTTAAGAGGAACAAACTCTGATGACAAGCGAAACGGAACAATTGAAGTAGTTAAAAAAATCATAGCAAAAAATGCAATTGGAGCAATTGCCACACACGATATCGAAGTTTGTCTAACAACAAATGAATATCCTCAAACTTTAACCAATCAATGTTTTGAAGTTGAAATTCAAAACAATGAACTCCATTTTGATTACAAACTCCGGAATGGAATCTGTAAAAATAAAAGCGCGACATTTTTAATGCAAAAAATGGGAGTTATTTAGAAATTTAGATTTTAGATTAGAGAACAAAGATTAGAACGAAGAGTAAAGATTTTAGATTATAGAGTTTGATCTGTATTGTCATTCTTAGCGATGTCGAAAATAGTAACGACTTATACAATAGTTTGTCATATCTAGTTTTTTTTAAGAAGTTCCAGAGGAACGAAACATATTGTAGGATGGATTTTAATCCATCTCTCGCAACGCAAACACAATCTTGTCATCCCGAGGAACGAGGGATCTCCGCAAGAAACTCCGTAATCAAAATACACAATCTTTGTCGAGCTACTTACGGAGATCCCTCGTTCCTCGGGATGACAAGATCGCGGTTACTTCTGCATTTCTTTAATAGTATTCACAAAAGCCTCAACAGGCTGCGCTCCGGAAACTGCATATTTCCTGTCAAAAACGAAGAAAGGAACGCCTTGAACGCCAATTTCCTGAGCTTCGGTAATATCATTTTGAACCTCTTTTAAAAATAAGTTTTCATCTTTTAGAACTTCTAAAATCAAATTCTGATCTAAACCAGCTTTCATTGCTAATTCAATTAAAGTTGGTCCATCATTTAAATCTCTTCCTTCAGTAAAATAAGCTTTAAAGAAAATTTCTTCCATTGTGTCGCCTAATTTTTTGGTTTTAGCCAATTGTATAATACGATGTGACGTCAAAGAGTTCGAAATAATAGCTTTATCAAAATGATAATCTAACCCAACGCTTTTTGCGCGTTCTACAACACCTTTGTGCATTTCTATTGATTGTTCAACTGAAATCCCTTTTCGCTCGGCTAAAAACGTATAAACATCTTTACCTGATTGTGGCGTAATCGTTGGATCAAGTTGAAAGCTTTTCCATTCAATTTCAAATTCATCATTTGGAAATTCAGCTAAAGCTGTTTCCAGTTGTCTTTTTCCGATATAACAAAACGGACACATGATGTCCGACCAAATTTCTATTTTCATAGTACAAAAATAAGAAAAAAATGTTTCAGGTTTGAAGTTTCAAGTTTCAGGTTTTTCTCTGATCAACAAACCCGACAGGTTTTTAAAACCTGTCGGGTTTACATTGTCGTGAAGTTTGGAGGTTTTTCATACTAGTTTGTCATTTCGACGGAAGGAGAAATCACACTAGAATCTCCGCACAGTATATTATCAATCTTTGTCGAGTTACGTGAGTGATTTCTCCTTGCGTCGAAATGACAAGTTCGCGCAACCCGACAGGTTTTTAAAACCTGTCGGGTTTAATTCATAATTACATGAAAATAAAAAACCGCAACTCTTTTGAAAGAGTTGCGGTTTCTAGGTATAAAAAATGGTTGGTTAATAGCGATTTTTTTTTACAATGATATGTCTTTAATTTGAAACTAAAAAAGATCCCTGTAACAAAAAGAACTTTTGATGTTAACTATTTAACATCACGGGCATTACCAACATAGTAACAGTTTCACCTTCTTCTAAACCATCAACTGGCGTAAGAATTCCGGCTCTGTTTGGTAATGACATTTCTAACATAATCATATCTGATTGTAAGTTGGTTAACATCTCAGTTAAAAAACGAGAGTTAAAACCAATTTGAAGATCATCTCCTTGATAATCACAAGTCAGTCTTTCTTCTGCCTTGTTTGAATAATCGATATCTTCAGCAGAAACATTTAATTCAGCTCCAGCGATTTTCAAACGAATTTGGTGTGTTGTTTTGTTAGAGAAAATCGCAACACGCTTAACTGAACTTAAAAATAAAGAACGGTCAATCATTAATTTATTTGGATTTTCTTTTGGAATTACTGCTTCGTAATTAGGGTATTTCCCGTCAATTAAACGACACATTAATATGTAATTATCAAATGAGAAAGTTGCATTTGAATCGTTGTATTCAATTTTTACTTCGGCATCAGAACTTCCTAAAATACTTTTTAAGATATTTAAAGGTTTCTTTGGCATAATAAAATCTGCAACCTGAGATGCTTTTACATCTGTACGGGCGTATTTTACTAATTTATGAGCGTCTGTTGCAACAAAAGTTAATCCTTCTGGCGAGAACTGAAAGAAAACTCCGGACATTACCGGACGTAAATCATCATTTCCGGCAGCAAAGATAGTTTTGCTTACCGCTGTTGCTAAAACATCAGCAGGAACAAGCGTTACAGATGGCTCTTCAAGATGTACTGATTTAGGAAATTCTTCTCCGGCAGCATATGCTAAGGCATATTTTCCTGAGTTTGAACTAATTTCAACCGTATTATTTTCTTCAACTGTAAAAGTTAAAGGTTGTTCCGGAAACGTTTTTAAAATTTCAAGCAAAAGTTTTGCCGGTACAGCAACGCTTCCTTTACTTGTAGAATCGATTGATAATGTAGCAGACATTGTTGTTTCAAGATCCGAAGACGAAACTGTCAACGCTTCATTGTCTAGTTCAAATAAAAAGTTATCTAAAATAGGCAACGTATTGTTACTGTTAATTACACTACCTAAAACTTGTAATTGTTTTAATAAGTACGAACTCGATACTATAAATTTCATCTCTTTTGTTTTATTTTTTTGCTCTTTTTCTTAGTTTTTCTTTCACTAAGATAGATTTTACAAATATATCGTAAACAATCTTAGTTTCGCAATTTTTTTATTAACATCTATTTGCTGTATTTTCTTTTTCGGATGTAAGTAAATGCCAATCCAAAAACTAATAAAATTAGAATTGGAAGTCCGATAGTTATGAATTGTGTCATACTGTAATTTTCATAAACTTTCTCTTTGTCTAATAAAGGTAAATTGACATCTTTGCTTCTAATGTTAATAAGTCCGGTATCATCCAGCAAATAATTAACGCAATTCATTATGAAATCTTTGTTGTCATAAAGGTTTCCAGTACGCTGATCATAACCCAATTCAACTGGCATCATGTTTTTATCCAATTGATTTCTCGCCAAATCACCATCGGCGATTACGATCATTTTGTTCGGTTTTCCTTTTGCTAAAAATGAATTTTCTTTAAAAGGCAAAACACGATTCTCAAAAGCCGAATGAAAATTTCCTTCTAATAAAACAGAAAGTGGAATATTTCCTTTGTTCAGATAATCTTGTGGAGAAGTTTTTTCGGTTACAATATTTAAATTGATTTCAACCGGCGTTCCCACTACTTTTGAATATTGAGACGATTGTAATAAAACCGTTTTTTTGATTCCGTTTTTTAAAGTATCAATCGGGCTTGCGAAATCAAATTTAATTCCACCTAGATTTTTTACAATCGGGTGTTGACTAGTTGGATACACTTGTGGAGCATATTTCCAGACAAAATCCTGATATTGTGTTGCGCTTCCTTGCTCGCCAGTTACCAATTTTATTGGACTTCCTTGCTCATCTTTTATTAAATCAGGATTAATTCTGAATCCGTATTTAAAGAACATATCGTTCAAATTCAGATCTCTTGGATAAGCCAGAGTCGCACCGGATTGATTGTATAAACTGTCCATATCGGCGGCAACCTGATCGATTAACCACAAGGTTTTTCCGCCATGCATAATGAACTGATCTAAAACCTGTTTTTCTTCGTCAGAAAAAGTTTCAGTTGGTTTTGTGATAATCGCTAAGTCATATTTGTTTAGCGCATCTAAAGTTCCTGTTGGATTTTTAGCTACAGAATCTAATGTAAAAGGTCCAATATAATAGCTTTCGCGGATTTGCTGTAATAATTTAGCAATGTGAATTTCTGATAATTCCCCGTTTCCTTTAATGATGGCGACTTTCTTTTGTCGGTCTTTTGAAATTTTATTTATTGCATCGGCAATCGAATATTCTAAATGCTGAATCGATCCAATAACTTTTTGAGTTGTCGAAGCGCCCATTATATTTTTCAATAAAGGAATATTGACTTCTTTATTGTTGTAAACGGCAACTGCCCAAGGAAAAACCATTGCCTGAGATTGTTTTCCTTTATCATCAACAGTGATGTTTATTGGCGTAAGCCCTTTTTGAAATAAAGATTTTACAACATCCGAGCTTTCGTCTTTGTTTTCCATTGGGTTTACAAATTCGAAAACAATATTGCTGTTGTACGCCTGAAATTCTTCCAGTAATTGTCTGGTTTCTTGTTGTAAACGTTTGAAATCTGCCGGCAAATCACCTTGCATATAAATCTTGATCGACAACGGATTTTTAACCTGTTTTACGATTTGTAAAGAGGTTTGGGATAAAGTATATCGTTTGTCTTTTGTTAAATCGAATCGGTGAAAAAATAAAGTTCCCAATACATTTAAAACGATTAAAACAAAAACAGTAATACCTAATGTTTTGATATTTTGTTGAGTAGATGCTTTCATTACGCTTTAAAAGATTTTAATTGATAAACAGTAAAAGACAGAAATAATACGGTGATGCTCAAAAAATAAATAACATCGCGTGTATCAATAACGCCCCGACTCATGCTTTTAAAATGATCCTGCATACCAAATAATGAAATAATATTTGAATATCCGGGAAGTAATGTAGCCAAACCTTCAAAGCCAAAATAAAAGATAAAACACAAGAAAACCGCAATAATAAAAGCTACAATTTGATTTTCTGAAAGCGTAGAAGTGAAGATTCCGATTGCAGAATATGCCGCGATTAAAAACAATAATCCAAAATAAGAACCAATGGTGCTTCCCATATCTATATTTCCTTCGGGAGAACCTAAATTTGAAATTACTTTTACGTAAATAAATGTTGGAATAATTGCCAAAACAATTAATAGGAGCGAACCCAGAAATTTTCCGTTTACAATTTCCCAAATCGATAATGGTTTGGTTAAAAGCAATTCAAGCGTTCCTTGTTTTTTTTCATCAGAGAAACTTCTCATTGTAACTGCCGGAATCAGGAAAATTAAAATCCACGGCGCTAAAGTGAAAAACGGAGTCAAATCAGCATAACCAGTATTCAATATGTTATAATCTCCTTCGAAAACCCATAAAAATAGTCCGTTGCTAATTAAGAAAATAGCAATGACCAAATAGCCAATAGGAGAGCCAAAAAAGGATTTTATTTCTCGTAAAATGATTGATTTCATTTGTCTTTTTGTTTCAAGTTTTTTTTGTTTCAGGTTTCAAGTTCGCACAGCTTTACGAACTTTGTGTTTTCTAAAACCTTTTAAATATATTCTTTGCGTTCTTTGCGGTTAATTTCGTGTCAATTTTCAGATTCAGCATACAACTTGAAACCTGAAACTTGAAACAAATTAATTCAAACTAACTAACTTCTCCACACTCCAAGCTTCCGGTTTTGCATTAAAAAGCTTTTTTGTAAAACTCCAAACGGTATTAAAAAGTTCAGATTGTCTGTAATTCTCCAAATCCTCTTCGGTTTCCCAATAACTGTAAGTAAAAAAGATGCATTTGTCATTTTTATCCTGATACAATTCTAAAAAACGATTTCCTTCTGCATTTCGTATTTTGTCTTTCACGGTTTCAAAATTTTCCAGAAAATCCGGAATTTTTTCTTCGTGAAAACTCATTTTTACTATTCTAACAAACATATTTTAATTTTAGATTTTAGATTGCAGATTTTAGAATGTTGAATTCTAAAAGCATTTCAGGTGCGCAAAAATACCAAAATTGATTGTTCTTTTTAAGAAAAAATAAAATAATCTAAAAGTATAGTTTTTACCACAATATTGTCATCTCGACATAGGAGAGATCACACGAGAAACTCCGTAACGAATGTCACCAATCTTTGTCGAGCTACGAGTGTGATTTCTCCCTTCGGTCGAAATGACAAAACAACAAAAAAATCTGTGTATATCTGCTAAATCAGTTAAATCTGTGTGCCATTTCAATCTAAAATCTAAAATTTTACGAAAATTGAATCGTAATAACATCGCGATAATTCAATCCCAATAAACTATTTGCAGAACCAACTTTTGAAGGATTACTTCTGAAAATCGCGATTTCAAGAAATCCGGCTTCATTAAAAATAGCCAGTTTTTCTCCTTCATACGTTTTAATTGGATATTTATCAGAAGTTGCAATTGCGGAATAATTAGGCAAAATAGTTTTGATACTTTTGGGTTTCATCACAATTTCATACGGACGACCTTTTGCGACTTCTAAAAATTGCTGTTTAGAAATGTTTGTTACGATATTTCCGAAATGATCAATATAAATTACGTATCCTTTAAGTGAATTTCCATCATTTGAAATCACAGGTTGCAACTCGGTAATTTCTTTGATTGCTGTAATTTCTTTACCAATAACATTCAATAAACCGCCTTTTGCAATGTGACAGGCAACTTGGATAAAAATATCTAAATCAGAAGATTCACTCGCAAATCGATCATGTATGTTTATGGCAACAATTTTTTGCGGAACAATTTTCTGCGTAAGCATGCTCAAAATACCATTATCAGCACATATAAAGTAGTGATCGTTCCATTCCATTGCAATATGCTGATTCTCTTTATTGCGTTCTATATCAACGCCAATAAGGTGAACAGTTCCTTTTGGAAAGCTTAAATAGGAGGCGCCAAGAATGTAACTTGCTTCGGCAGTGTTAAATGGATCGACGTCGTGCGAAATGTCAACAATTGTAGCTTCTGAATACTCAGATAAAATTTTACCCTTAAGCGAACCAACAAAGTGGTCTTTTAAGCCGTAATCGGTAGTAAGGGTAATTATTGACATAATTTTGTTTATAACTATTGGTAGTATTTAAATCTAATTTTCATTAAATTTGAGAAATGCAAAGCTAATAATAGTAAATGCAAAATGAAAGAAAGCAAAGACAATTTACAATAAATATATAGTAGTCTCAGTTTCCAGTTTCAGTTTTCAGTGTTTTAACAAAAGCGATTTTATTCGATAAAAAAAGGTGAAATAGTCTCCGTTTTCAGTTTTAGAATTGTAAATTTAGACTGCGACTGAGAACTGCGATCGTAAACTGTAAACTAAATAATACCCGACAACCACTAATTATAAACTGATTTATTTTTAATTTAAAACTATCTCATTTGAACGAAAGAATTATCGAGCTCATAGACATCGCTCCAAAAGACTTTTGGGGCGCTCAAGACACTCATCTTGAAATAATTAAAAAGTATTACCCAAAGCTTAAAATCGTAGCGAGAGGTACCACTTTGAAAGCATTTGGCGAAAAAGAAGTTTTAGATGAATTCGAAAAAAGATTTCAGAGGCTTATGCTTCATTTTACCCGATATAACAACATTGACGATAATGTGATTGAACGTGTAATTATGAGTGATGGTCAGGATGAAAAAAAATCATACGATCATGACAAAATATTAGTTCATGGAGTTGGCGGTAAATTAATTAAAGCCATGACGCCTAACCAGCAACTACTAGTAGATACCATCAAGAAAAATGATATGGTATTTGCTGTAGGTCCCGCTGGAACAGGAAAAACGTACACGGGTGTTGCAATGGCCGTTAAAGCACTTAAAGACAAAGAAGTAAAAAGGATTATACTAACGCGACCAGCGGTAGAAGCAGGAGAAAATCTTGGTTTTTTACCCGGCGATATGAAAGAAAAACTGGATCCTTATATGCAGCCTCTTTATGATGCTTTGCGCGATATGCTGCCCAACGAAAAGCTCGAAGATTACATTTTAAAAGGAATCATACAAATTGCGCCATTGGCATTTATGCGTGGTCGTACGCTTGATAATGCCTTTGTAATTCTGGATGAAGCGCAAAATACAACGCATTCGCAAATGAAAATGTTTTTGACCCGTATGGGGAAAAATGCCAAATTCATGATTACGGGTGATCCTGGACAGGTCGATTTACCACGCAGAACTATTTCTGGTCTGAAAGAAGCTATTTTAGTCTTGAAAGACGTTGACGGAATTGGAATTATTTATCTTGATGATAAGGATATCGTTCGTCACAGATTGGTGAAAAAGGTGATTGACGCTTATAAACAAATAGAAAATCACGATTAAGTTATGAAATGATTTTGATAAAATGTGAAATGAATTTTGCCGATTAAAATGATTTACACAGATTTTTTACCACAAATTAATTAGTGAATTCGTGGCAGACAACAAGATTTTAAAATCATTTTAATCTTTTAATCAGTGGCAAAAAAGAAAGTGATATTCGTTTTATATATGTTCTTTATGGAAATGTATAAAACGAATATTTTTTTTAATCCCTTTTAAAATGCAGTTTGTCAGGCTGAGCGGAGTCGAAGCTCCCGCAAGTAAAGACAAGTAAGTATTTGAATTTAGAAATAATAAGAAAATGAAACAATTAGATGATTTCTACCTAAACCAACAAGAACCTATAAAAGGGACTTTGCTTGCGTTAAAAGAAATTATTCTTAAACAAGACAAAGGCATTACAAACGTCCTTAAATACGGAATGCCATTTTTTTGCTACAAAGGAAAAATGTTCTGTTATTTATGGATTCATAAAAAACTCCAACAGCCTTATATCGGAATTGTGGAAGGGAAATATTTTGAAGAAGCTTTTTTGATTCAGGAAAATCGTTCGAGAATGAAAATTATGATGTTGGATTCTGATAAAGATTTGCCTATGGAACAAATTGAAAAAGTCTTGCAGAAAGCTTTAAATTTATATAAATCGGGAATTATCAAAGTTTAAATTATTTAAAAAGCGGTATTTAATTAAATAGTTAAATAAATAATAAACTTGCTTTATTTTGGGCTTTTAACGCTTGCAATCTTTGTTCTTTTAGGCTTAAAACCGTAAATTTGCACATCATAAATACTTGATCTTTAATATGAATTCAAATCTTAAAAATATAAAAGTTGTCGTTAGCGATTTAGACGGAACTTTACTCAACCCACAACACAGAATATCAGATTATACCAAATCAATTTTTCAGGAACTTCACAATCAGGATTATCTTATTCTCGTTGCTACAGGACGTCATCATCTTGATGCTATGGCGATTATAGAAACGCTTGAAGTTCCGGTTTATCTTGTAAGTTCAAACGGTGCGAGAATTCATTCGCCTGAGAAAAAAGAACTTTTTGCCTTCAACTTAAATAGTGACGTTGTAAAAGCGGCATTAAATGTTGAAATAGATCCTGAAATTACAGTTGTCTTATTCAAGGAAAATGTTTGGCAAACGAATAAATTAAGCGAAAAACTGAATGCTTTTCAAGCCAAATTAGAATATCATCCAGAATTGGTTGATTATAAAACGCTGGAAGATTTTGGCGCAATAAAAATATTCTTTTCATGTGATAATCATGAGAAATTAGTAAAATTAAAAGATGATATTTTAGCCAATTCTTCAGAGCATTTACATCATGCTTTTAGTTTGCCAACTTGTTTAGAATTTATGGATAAGTCTATCGATAAAGCAGTTGCAATCGAGATGGTACTTGAAAAATTAGGTTACACTTTAGATCAGGCGGTTTCATTTGGCGACGGATTTAATGATGTCCAAATGTTATCTGCGTCAGGAAAAGGTTTGATTATGGGAAATGCTCCGGCTTTATTAAAGGAAACTTTACCTGACTTAGAAGTAATTAAAACAAATGCCGAAGATGGTGTTGCAAAATATATTGCATCAAGTATTCTAAATAAAGAATTCGCTGCAAGCTAAATTTTAAATAGTTGAAAGTCTGAAATTCAAATTTTAGAGTTTTGATAAAAATCAGGTCCCTGAAGATAATTCTTCAGGGATTTTTTCTGTTAAATGAATAATACGCAAAGAATTTCGTAAGCTAATGACAAAAACATTTTTTTAATAATTTTCAAAGTGTATTTTTGTTTTCTCAAAAAACTACTACCATGACAAAAAACATTTTTATTCTTGCCTTTCTAATTTTTTCAATATCAGGCAAAAGCCAGACTTTGAAATTAGAAGAAATAATGAAAGGCGAATCTTTTATTGGAAATCAACCAACAAACGGACGCTGGTCTTTAGATGGTAAAAAAGTTTATTTTGAATGGAATCCGACAGATGATTTAGGTCAAAATACATATTCCTGGCAAAAAGGAGCAGCAAAGCCAGTTTTGGTAGAACCAAAAGAAGCTGTTTTCTCAAAACTTGATTTTAAAAGAAAACCAAATTCTGATCTTGTTTATTACACAGATAAAGGAGGTTTATATTCCTATACAATTAGCACAAAAGCAGTTAAGAAAATCATTCAGCAAAGTGCTCCGGTTTCAAATCTGGAATTAGGTACAGCAACCGGAATATTATTTTTTGAACAAAATGATAATCTTTTTAAATACAATGCTAAAGAAGGAACTGTTTTACAAATAACTAATTTTTCTAAAGGAACTAAAAAGGAAAAAACTCCTGAAAAAGAGTCTTTCTTAAAAACACAACAAAAAGAATTGTTCCTATTTATTAGAGATAAAGAAGCTAAAAAACAATGGAATGTTGCTAAAAACAAAGCGGTTAAATCTGATTTTGCAAAAGAATATTTTTATGGAAAAGACAATTTCTTTAATCTAAAAGCAAACCCGAACGGAAATTTTGCAACATTTAGTCTCATCGAACAATCTGATGATAAAAAGGAAAAAATGGAAGTTATTATAACAGATGATGGTTATAATCAAACTCCGGATACTAAGGAAAAAGTATCTACGGCAAACTTGGTAAAAACAAAATTCGGAATTTATTCTGTTGCAAAAGATACTGTTTACTTTGTGAATTTTTCGACTTTAAGTCATATTCAGGATGCTCCAAAGTACTATGAAAATTATGATAATCTAAAAAGCAAACCCAAAGAAGATAAACTAATTATGGCGCAGCCTCCGGTTTATAATGAAGATGGAACTTTTGGTATTGTTGAAATCAGAAGTCAGGACAATAAAGACAGATGGTTGGTGAGTTTAAATCCTGAAAACGGAACTTTTAAGGAAATCGAACATCAACATGATGATGCTTGGATTGCCGGTCCCGGAATTCCGTCATATTCTTTTGATTCAGGAACTCTCGGTTTTTTAGCAGATAACGAAACGATTTATTTCCAGTCTGAAGCTACAGGATATTCGCATTTGTATACTTATAATTTAAAATCAGGTACTAAAACGCAATTGACAAAAGGAAATTGGGAAGTTCGCGATGTGCAGTTATCTAAAGATAAAAAAACATTTTACTTAACAACAAATACTACACATCCCGGAAATAGAAATTTCTATAAACTTGCTGCTGTTGGCGGAGCTTTAGAACCAATTTTAACTAAAGATGGTGCGCATGAAGTTGTAGTTTCTCCTGATGAAAAATCACTTTTGGTTCGTTATTCATATAAAAATATTCCTTGGGATTTTTATATTGCCGACAATAAAAAGAACACAACTTTACAGCAAATTTCTTCTTCAACAACTGCAAGTTTTAAAAACTACAAATGGAGAGAACCTGAAGTTATTACGTTTAAAGCGGAAGACGGAACGCCAATAAATGCGAGATTGTACACTCCAAATGCGGAAACTGCAAATAAAGCGGCTGTGATTTTTGTTCACGGTGCAGGATATTTACAAAATGCACACAATTATTGGAGTACTTATTATAGAGAATATATGTTTCATAATTTGTTGACTGATTTGGGTTATACTGTTTTGGACATTGATTATAGAGGAAGTGATGGTTACGGACGTGATTTTAGAACTGGAATTTACCGTTTTATGGGTGGAAAAGATTTATCTGATCACCTTGATGGAAAGAAAGTTCTGGTTGAAAAATACGGAATCGACGCGAATAGAGTAGGGATTTACGGTGGTTCTTACGGTGGATTTATTACTTTAATGGGAATGTTGACAACTCCTGGTGAATTCGCTTCGGGCGCTGCTTTGCGTTCTGTTACTGATTGGGCGCATTATAATCACGGATATACAGGAAATATCCTGAATTTCCCTGAAACTGATCCTGAAGCTTACAAAAAAAGTTCTCCTATTTATTATGCAGATAATTTAAAAGGAAACCTTGTAATGTTACACGGAATGGTGGATGATAATGTTGGATATAAGGACATTGTACGTTTATCACAGCGTTTTATAGAATTACAGAAAAAGAATTGGAGCCTGGCTTCGTTCCCTGTTGAATCACATGGATTTAAAGAAACATATTCATGGATTGATGAATACAGCAGAATTTTGAATTTATTTAATGCTACTCTTCTTAAGAAATAAGTTTGCAGTCGCAGTTTTCAGTTTACAGCTGTTAAAAACTTAAACCAATAATGTAAGGAATTTTATAGCAAAATTGTGACAAAGATTAAAAAGATATATCACACAGAATAGCCACAATCATTGTCATTCCGAGGAACGAGGAATTTCCGCAAGAAACTAACGCAAAGCATTTTTCCTAAATTGTCGAGCTACTTGCGAAGATTCCTCGTTCCTCGGAATTGACAAAAATGCGTAAACCAATTTTAAATATAAACTTTTGAGAAAACTGAGACTGAAAACCGAGACTGAAAACTAAAAAACTTTCTTGCTTGCTCTTTTAATTAGTTTTAAATTTGCATTCATAAAAAACAACACAACAAACAATAATGAGCAATACAATCACAACTACAAATTTTAATTTTCCAGATCAGAAATCAGTTTACCGCGGAAAAGTTAGGGAGGTTTATAACATCAACGACGATCTTTTGGTAATGGTGGCAACAGACAGACTTTCGGCTTTTGATGTGGTTTTACCAAAAGGTATTCCGTATAAAGGGCAAATTTTAAATCAGATTGCAACAAGATTCATGGAATTGACGGAAGATATTGTACCAAACTGGTTGATTGCAACTCCGGATCCAAACGTTGCTGTGGGTCATTTATGTGATCCTTTTAAGGTAGAAATGGTTATTCGTGGTTATCTTTCAGGACATGCTGCTCGTGAATATGCTGCCGGAAGAAGACAAATTTGTGGTGTAACAATGACTGAAGGTTTAAAGGAAAATGATAAGTTTCCTGAGCCAATTATTACTCCAACCACAAAAGCTGATAATGGTTCTCATGACGAGGATATTTCTCGTGAAGATATTTTAGCAAAAGCAATTGTTACCGAAGAAGATTATATCGTTTTAGAAAAATATACTCACGATTTATTTCAAAGAGGAACTGAAATTGCTGCTGATCGCGGTTTAATTTTAGTGGATACTAAATATGAATTTGGGAAAACTAAAGATGGTGTTATTGTTTTAATTGATGAAATTCATACACCGGATTCTTCTCGTTATTTCTACGCTGACGGATATCAGGAAAGACAGGATAAAGGGGAAGAACAAAAACAATTGTCTAAAGAATTTGTACGTCGCTGGTTGATTGAAAATGGTTTTCAAGGGCAGGACGGCCAACAAATTCCAGAAATGACTGATGCTTATATTGAATCTGTTTCTGAAAGATATATTGAATTATACGAGAATATCTTGGGAGAGAAATTTGTGAAAGCTGATATCGCTAATATCGATCAGCGCATTGATAAAAATGTAAAAGAATATCTTTTAGATAAATAATAGTTTCCAAGTATTAAACTATTCCTTATTACAATTAAAAAATGCCTTACTATCATAAATAGTAAGGCATTTTCATTTAACTTATGTTCAACGAAATTACTTTTAGGTAATGTTTTTAAACTGAAAACTGCCACATAAGACTGTGACTAAAACTCAAAGAAACTAATCTTCCATTGTAGTTTTTAAATTCTCCAGACCTTTTTGCAGATCGTTTCCAATCATTTTATCCATTTTCATCATAGGCAACATAATATTCATTGGATAAGGTATAACGCCATTGATTCCCCATTTTACTTTAGTTTTGTTTCCTGGTGCATTTTCAGTTGACATGAAACCTACGGCTGTATCTTCCATTGGTTTTTTAAAGCGCAATGCGAAATCTATTCGTTCCCCTTCTGTTATTTTTGTGATTTCCTGTTCGCCAACGCCAACTTCTTTCACATCACTTTCCCAGGCTGATTTTGATCCTACCGTTCCGTCAATTCCTGAATAAGTAGATTTCATTTTGGGATCAATATTAGCCCAAACGCTAAATTCGTTTTGATTTTTTAGATACTTCACATAATTAAAAACATGATCGATGGGTTTGTTAATCATAATTTCTCTTTCAACAGCGTAACTTTTTGGCATAAAAAAAGCGGCCGTGAGCAGAAGTGCAATAATTAAAATGAGGACGATGAGTATTTTTTTAAGGATTCCCATAATTTTTTTGTTTTAAGGTTATTAAATATTTTTGTTTTTGTGGTTGTTGTAATATGTTAATTATTAGGCTTATTATGTGTAGTAAAGTTAAAGAAGAAAAGTTTTGAATTATCGAATTTAAAATTTTTTGATGATTTTTTATATTAATTTTCATTTTAGTGTAACAATTTTGGTTTTATAGCGTCTATTGTACAGAAGCATTAAGTGAGATAACATAAATTTTAAGTTTCAGGGGCATTTATTAAGAAAATGTTAAGAATTAGTTAAAACATAGTACTTTGTTATACATAATACATCGAATAGAATTACATTTACAAAGAATTTAAAAATCATCATTAATCAAATCAACAATTAAAACAATCAATCATTATGAAAAATTCAATTATTTATTTAGGAGTAGCTTTAGTAGCATTTGCAAATGTTTCAATGGCTTCAAATCAAACATCATTTGTACAACCACAAATGGAAATCGTAAACAGTTTTTCTACACCACTAAATGTGGCTGTTAGTAAAGGAGATCTTGATTTTGTTAAAAAACTTATAGAATATGGCGCAGATGTTAACGAGATATCTGAAGATTTATCACCGTTAATGATCGCAGCACGTTATAATAAGGTAGAGATAATAAACCTTTTATTAGCAAATGGTGCAAATGCATCTGCTAAAAATGAAAAAGGTTTCACGGCATTGAAATTTGCACAATTATCAAACGCAAAAGAAGCTATTGCTATTTTGTCAAAAAAATAATAGTTTAAATACAGTTTTAAGTTAGTATAAAAAACGACCTTCTTGAGCAGAAGGTCGTTTTTTATTTTATTTAGCCCCGATGGGCAATATCATTAAGTTAAGCTTTTAAAAAATAAAATTATTGCAAATCAAATCCGTTTTTATTCGCGTTTTTACGAAGTAAATCTGTTTTATCCGCGTCAAAATTAGACGCTGATTTTACTGATTCGCTAACGCGAAAACGCTGATAAAAACGGATTTGTCTAATTACTCTCTTGATTAAACTGTTAAGTAATTTTATAGATTTCCCCTTAACTTAATGACATTGCCAGATGGGAGGGAAAATCCTTTTACTTTTTTTCAAAAAGTAAAAGATTGGAAGGACAGCGGGAATAGCTCCTATTTTTTTCATTTCGACGCAAAGAGAAATCACACAAGAAACTCCGTTCCTAATATGTCAATCTTTGTCGAATACTGGATGTGATTTCTCCTTGCGTCGAAATGACAAACTTTTCGGAGTTACTCGCGGAGATTGCTTCGCCAGTTCGCTATCACTCGTGTCCTTCGACTTCGCTCAGGATGACAAACTATACGAAAATAGTGTTATGAAAATGATTGTCCTAGCCCCGATAGAAGTGAAAATCCTTTTGTGGCGGTCCCGAGGCTTCGGGAGCCACAAAAGATTGAAACGTCCCGAGGCTTCGGGAGCGGGATTGGCTCCTGAAAAAAATTGGTTTTATCATAGAAATCGGGATGACAAGATTGTGTGCTTACAAAAACAGAATACATATTAACCAAAATAAAAAAAGCACCATTAAAATAATGATGCTTTCGTCAAACCTAATCAAATTAATTTAACCAATTAATTAGTCTTCAATGTTTTATTCGATAGGAACGTGTTTTTTACGGTTGAATACCCAGAATATAATTGGAAAAACCAACAGGGTTAAAACAGTTGCAGTAATTAAACCTCCAATAATTACGATTGCTAATGGTTTTTGCGATTCTGAACCAATTCCGGTGGAAATTGCTGCGGGCATTAAACCTATCGATGCCATAAGTGCGGTCATTACTACGGCTCTTGTTCTTGCTTTTACTCCCATAAAAATGGATTCTTCGAGGGTGAATTTTGCTTTTAGATTATGATGGAATTCGGATATCAGGATTACTCCGTTTTGAATGCAAATTCCGAGTAAGGCAATAAATCCAACACCTGCCGAGATTCCGAAGTTCATTCTGGTAAGATGCAATGCGATGATTCCGCCGATAATGGCAAAAGGAACATTGGCTAAAACCAATAATGAATCTTTAATGTTTCCGAATAAAATGAACAGCAATACAAATATCCCAATTAAACTTATTGGAACTACCTGAGCCAAACGCGCGCTGGCACGAACCTGATTTTCAAATTCTCCTGTCCATCCTACGGTATATCCTGCCGGAAGTTTCATTTTGGCAACTTTTGCCTGAGCTTCGGCAATTGTACTTCCTAAATCGCGATCACGAACAGAGAATTTTACGCCAATAAAACGTTTTGTATTATCTCTGTAAATAAAAGCGGGACCAGTAATTGTTTTTAAGTCAGAAATTTCTTTTAATGGAATTTTGATTCCGCTGATTGTTGGTACTTTAAGTTCGGCGATATCATTTTCATCTTTTCTGTATTCTTGTGAAAAACGAACTCTGACATCAAATTTCTTGTCGTCTTCATACTTTTGAGTGGCTGTTTTTCCTCCAAAAGCAAGTTCTAAAACTGCCTGAGCATCACTTAATGTTACGCCATAAGCTGCCATTTTATCGCGATCAAGAACAACGCTGATTTCCGGCTGACCAACATTTCGCAGAATTCCGGCATCTTTTATTCCTGGAATGTTTTTTATCTGAGCCAGAACTTCATTCGATAATTCATCTAATTTATCAAGATCATCTCCATAAATTTTTACAGCGTTTGATGCTTTGAAACCTGCAACAGATTCGGCTACGTTATCAATAACGGGCTGTGAATAATTATAGGTGATTCCCTGATGCACTTTTAGTTTTTGATCCATTTCGTTAATCAAATCGTCCATGCTGATTTTTCGCGTCCATTCTGATTTTGGTTTTAAATCTACCTGAAGCTGGATAAAACCAAAACCATTTGGGTCGGTTCCGTCATTGCTTCGTCCGGTTTGCGATAAAACATTTTTGACTTCGGGAAAACTTTCTAAATCTTTACGGATTATTGAGGCGGTTTTTACGCTTTCGGGTAAAGAACTACTCATTGGTAATTCGGCAGTTACCCATAAAGCGCCTTCATTTAACTGAGGTAAAAATTCTGTTCCTAAAAATGTTGCGGAAAAGAAAACCACAACTAAAAGCACCATTGAACCAATAAGGGTTTGAACTTTATGTTTGAATGTCCAGGCGAAACTTTTACTCACAGTTCGATCCCAGAAATTTACAAACGGATTATTTTTTTCTTTTACATTTTTATTTAAAAGTATATGTGATAAAACCGGAACTAATGTCAAGGTAAAAAGTAATGCTCCCATTAAGGCAAAACCTAATGTGTAGGCTAGGGGAGAGAACATTTTTCCTTCGACTTTCTGGAATGAAAATATGGGTAATAATGCTGTGATAATGATTAATTTAGAAAAGAAGATGGCTTTCCCCATTTCTGCTCCGGTTTTTTTAATTAAGCTTCCTTTTGCAATTTTGTTATAAGCTGTCATTCCTAATTGATGCGCCCTGTGATCTAATACCACAAATAATCCTTCGACCATAACGACGGCACCGTCGATGATAATCCCGAAATCGACTGCGCCTAAACTCAGTAAGTTGGCGCTCATTCCCATCATTTTCAGGCATAAAAAAGCAAATAATAAGGATAACGGAATCACAATTGAAACGGTAAAAGTAGTTCTCCAGTCGGCCATGAAAAGGAATACGACGCAGGTAACGAGAATTATTCCTTCGAATAAATTGTGTATTACGGTTTCGGTCGTGAAATTCATTAAATTATCACGGTCATAAAAGGTTTCAATTTTAATGTCTTTAGGAAGTACATTATCGTTCAAATCTTTGATTTTTGCTTTGATTAAAGCTAATGTTTCCTGCGGATTTTCTCCTTTACGCATTACAACAATTCCTTCAACGGCATCATCATTTTTGCCTAATCCGGTTTGTCCAACTCTTGGCATTGCACTTTCGTAAACTGTCGCGAGGTTTTTGACAAGAATCGGGTTTCCGTTTGCATCATCGACGATAATATTTTCAATATCCTGAATCGATTTTAGAAGTCCAACTCCGCGAACTACAAAAGCTTGTCCGTTTTTTTCGATAATATCACCACCAACATTTAGATTTCCTCCGTTAACGGCATTAAAAACCTGAAGCGGCGTAATGTTGTATTTGGCTAATTTTATAGGATCAACTCCAACTTCATAGGTTTTAGTTTGTCCGCCAAAAACATTCAAATCGGCAACACCCGGAACTGAACGCAATTGTTTGTCAATTACCCAGTTTTGATAGGTTAATAATTCCCTGCTATCTCTGCTGTTACTTTTTACAATGTATCTGAAAATTTCACCCGTAGGTCCATAAGGTGGCTGAACATCCGGCTCTACATCATCAGGAAGTGAAACATTTTTTAATAAATTATTTACCTGCAAACGCGCAAACTGATCGTCGACTCCATCATCAAAAATAATTTTAATTACAGATAAACCAAACATGGTTATACTGCGAACGCTGGTCTTTTTTTGTACCGAGTTCATGGAGATTTCGATTGGTGAAGTCACGAAACGTTCTACTTCTTCGGCACTTTTTCCGTTCCATTGTGTAATGATAATAATCTGCGTATTTGTTACATCAGGAAAAGCATCAATTGGCATATTCTTGAAAGAAATAAAGCCGGCAACCGCCAATAATCCTACCCAAAAAAAGGTAAATGCTTTGTTCTTAAGTGAAAAAGCAATAATATTTCTTATAAATTTGTTCATGTCTTATTCGTTTAAAGCGCGATAAATAAATAACTGATTATTGGCAATAACTTTCTCATTTTCTTTTAAACCACTTGAGATATAAGTAGTTTCTCCCACAACTCTGTAAACTTCAACTTGTCTGGTTTCTATATTGTTACGGTCTTTAAATACCATTACAAAATTTTTACTTTTGTCAAAAACAATTGATTTACTAGGTACGGCTATCATAGATTCACCTTCACTAAATGACAGTTTAATATTAGCGTTCATATCCGGTTTTAGCATATATCCGGGATTCTGCAATTTTATACGCGCTTGCATGGCTTTAGTTTCCGGATCGATTACGTTGAAGATTTTATCGACTTTTCCTTTAAAAATTTTATCGGGATAACTCAATGTGGTTACATCTGCGTCAATTCCCAGTTTTACTTTATTAATATCAATTTCATTTATGTTTGCCAATGCCCAGACTTCGCTGATCTCAGCAATATCAAAGATATTTTCAGATCGGTCGTTTCTTAAAAGCATATCCTGATTGATACTTTTTTGAATGATAAAACCACTTATTGGTGCCGTAACTTCATAAATTGAACCTGCTTTAATGTTGTAAATTTTATAGGTTTCCTGAACTTTGCTCAATTGCGATTGTGCTTTATTGACTTCGGATTTTGCCTGAAGTACATCACTTTCAGAATTCAATTTTCCGTCAAATAATTCCTGAGCAACTTTCATGTGGTTTTTTGCTACTAATAAATCATTTTTGGCATCGATGGATTGTTTTTCAAAATCGGCAATATCAGTACTTTTTATGGTGGCAAGAACTTGTCCTTTGCGAACATAATCTCCCAGTTCTACGTTTACCTTTACTACATTTCCTCCAACAAGCGGATAAACGTCGATCATTTTATTGTTATCGGCGGTAATTTTTCCGTAAAAACTCAATACATTTTTTACGGGTTGTGTTTTCGCTGGTTCTGTTGTAGTAGTTTTAAGCATTGAATCGCTTAAAGCAAATGATGTATTGGTGTCAGGATTTTCAACTTCTTTTTTGCAGCTTGCAATTGTTAAGCTCACAAGTGCAATTGCTATGATTAATTTATATTTCATTTTGTTTCGTTTTAGAATAAGTCTTTGTTGATGGTACTATTTAATTCTTCGCCTGAAAGCACTACTTTTTTCTTTAATTCATTTATCTGAATCGAAGCCTGATTGTAACTTTCCATAAAATCAGTAAATTCTAATAAACTAATATTTCGTTTTTGAAAGTTGGTCAGGATTCCGTTGTAAACGGCTTCAAAGTCTGAATTTACAGTAGGTTTTATTACAACATAGTTTTTGCGGGATTCATCCCATTTGTTCCATGCCGATGTTATTTCGGTTTGTAATTGCAAGTCAAAATTTTGTTTTTCAACTTTTGACTGTTCTAAAATTGTTTGTGCGTATTTAATATTTCCTTTGTTTTTGTTCCAAAGCGGTAACGGAATTCCAAGTATCAAATTAGCTTCTTTATTAAAAGCTCCGCTTCGCTGATCGTAATTTGCTCCAACAGTAATATCTGGAATAGAAAGTGATTTTTGCCATTTTATGTTTATTTCGTTGGCTTCAATATCTTTTTGTTTGATTAAATAATCCGGGCGATTGGCAATTGCATCGTCCTGAAATGCTTTTAGATCAAACGGAATTGTTTTGGTATATTTATTAAAATCTTCCTTAGTAACTTCCGGAACTACATTTTCGGCAGAATTTAATAACAATTTTAAGTTGGCTTGTTCTTCAATATTGTCATTTACAACTTCCATACGCTCGTTTTTAAAATTGAGATACAACGATTGTAAACGAACAAGATCTCTTAACGGAATATTGCCTTTTTGTACCTGTACAGAATATGAGTTGATCAAATCTTCGATATGAGCCAGTTGATTATCTGTGGTTTCAAGACTTTTTGTATTGTAATAAACGGTGAAAAAACTCTTTCGGAGTTGTAGTTTTAGCGTTCTCAGCAAATCATTGAATTGTAATTCGGCTAATTTTTCATTGGTTTGAGCCAGTTTTATTTCGTTGCGTTTTTTTCCGCCTAAATAAATTAATTGCTCGATACCAAATACTTTTTGTCCTTGTTTTGCAATATCAAAATATTGGTTTCTTTCTGGATTATAAGCATTTAATTCTGCCGTAATTGTGGGATTATCCCAAATTCCGGACTGAATTGTAAGTGCCTTAGATGCATCGATGTTGTATTGCGATGCTAATAAAAAGAGATTATTTTTAAGAAATTGGCTTTCACAGTCTTGAAGGGTAATTGTGTTTTGAGCCAAAACTACCGGACCGAAAAGTACAAGTAGGCATGCACATAGTTTTCTCATTGTATCATTTTTAATTATACAAATATGCTATCACCAGACTTTAAGATGCCTTAAAATCTACCTTAAAAATACCTTAAAAAAAGTTACAAATGGAAAAATAAGTGAAATAAATTCGTGTTAATTTTTGGAACACTGTAAGTTATGGTTGCATTATGAAGAGTCAAAATGCGTTGAACGATGCGTAAACCCAGTCCAAAACCTGAAGTTCCTTTAGAATTTTGACCTCGCATAAAGGGCTCAAAAAGAATTTTTTGTTCCTCTTTATTTAATGTGTCGCCCGTATTTGAAATTGAGATAATCAGAGAATCTTCCTGAGTACTTATAATGACTTTTGCTTGTTTGTTGTCTGAGTAAACGCAGGCATTTTTAAGAACGTTGCTTATTGCAATTTCTAATAAATTCTTGTTTCCTTTTATTTCTAATGCGGTATCTAAATTTTCACTTTCTTCGATTTCGAATAAAATAAGAAATTCAGGAAAGCTTTTATTTAAGTTTTCTATTGCCGAGAACAGTATTTCATCCATACGATGGATTTCATTGTTTTCATGATTTTTATTGTCAATTTTAGATAAAATCAAAAGTGAATTGATTAATTCGGTCAATTGATTTACATCAGATAAAATATTGGTTAGAAAACTTCTTTTTTCATCACTTGTTTTAGTATCGGCGATGACATTTTCTATTTGCGAAGTAATTCTGGATAAAGGAGTTCGCAATTCGTGAGAAGCGTGTGCGGTAAATTCTTTTTGCTTTTGATAGGAAATTTCGATTCTGTCCATCATAAAATTGAACTCGTTGGCAATTAAATCAATTTCGTTTTTATTGCTTTTTGATTCGACACGCATATCAAGGTTATTTTCGTTTATATTTTTTATTTTTTGATGGAAGGTATTTAACGGATTCATTAACTTTTTGACGGCTATTGAGGTTATAACCCAGCAAAGACAAGTAAAAAATATATAAGACGCTACTAAGGTATATCTTAAAAAAAGCAATCGTCGTTGTCCGAAATTATCTGTTGCTGATATTAAAGCATAAAAATCCCTGTCTTTAGTATCATAAAAAACACCATAAACTTCGTAATTTCCTTGTTGCTTGAAAAAAGTTTTATTCTTTTTTAAGTATTTAAGATCTTCAATTGACCATTTAATTTTTGCATCGTCAATACTGCTGTAAATAAGGTGGTATTTAGAATCAAAAACTAATGTTTTTTCGTCGTACAATTTATTAATCGAGTTTTGATCGATCATTTTTAAAAGCTGATTGTCAACTTCTTTTACATTTACTAAAAGTTTAATGTTTGAAAGTGCCTTGATTTCCAGCCGATCCCGAAACTCGTCTTTTCTAAAATTAGAATATAAAATGAATATCAATGTAGATGCCAATCCGTAAAGGATTGTAAATAATAAACTTACTAATAATGATATTCGGTTTTTTAAAGTCATTCGTGATCGCTTAGATAATATCCGTAGCCTATTTTGGTTCGGATGAGTTTTGTTTCGTGATCTTTGTCTATTTTTTTTCTTAGAAAATTAATGTAAACTTCTATCGTATTCTGATTGGTTTCAATATGATAATCCCACAGTTTTTCGGCTATAAATTGCTTTGATAATACTTTTCCTTTGGCTTGAGCCAAAATTAAGATGAGTTTAAACTCTTTTGGTGTAAGTTTGATTTCTTCGCCGGAACGAAATACTTTCATATCCTCTTCGAGAATTTCTAAATCCTGTATTATAATTTTTTTCTCTGTTTGCTGCGGAATTTCTTTTCGTCGTAAAAGAGACGTTATTCGGGCATATAATTCCTGAAAATGAAATGGTTTTACCAGATAATCGTCTGCGCCATTATCAAAAGATGCCAGTTTATCTTCTATTTCGCTAAAAGCGGTTAACATTATAATAGGCGTTTTTTTATCAATTTCCCTAATTCCTTTGCAAACATCGATTCCGTTTATTCCGGGAACATTGATGTCCAGAATAATTAAATCATATTGGTACGGAAAATATTTTTTAAGTAATAATGAGCCATCATAATAAGGAAAACACTCGAATTGTTTTGAAGTAAAAAATGCTGAAATTTCTTTGGATAAAGTAAAATCGTCTTCGAGTAATAGTATTTTCATTTCGATTTTTATTAGCAAATTCGGTATTAAAAAATGACCGAATTTGCATTTTTAGAATATATCTTATTTAAAATAAGAAAACGTTTCATTGTTTTCAATTTTCAATAAAGACTCATAAATAAGCTTAATTACGTTTTCAACATCTTCTCTATGAACCATTTCAACAGTTGTATGCATATAACGCAAAGGCAAAGATATCAATGCCGATGCTACGCCGCCGTTACTGTACGCAAAAGCATCTGTATCTGTTCCTGTTGCTCTGGAAGTTGCATGACGCTGAAACGGAATTTTATTTTCTTCGGCTGTATCAATAATCATATCGCGTAATTTATTTTGAACTGCGGGAGCATATGCAATTACTGGGCCTTTACCCATTTTAAGATCGCCTTCGACTTTTTTATCGATCATTGGCGTTGTTGTATCGTGACAAACATCTGTTACAATGGCAATATTTGGTTTAATGGTTTGTGCAATCATTTCGGCTCCGCGAAGACCAATTTCTTCCTGAACTGAGTTGACGATATATAAACCAAACGGAAGTGTTTTTTTGTTTTCCTGTAATAAACGGGCAACTTCGGCAATCATAAAACCGCCCATTCTGTTGTCAATGGCGCGACAAACAAATTTATTTCCGTTTAAGATCATAAATTCGTCAGGATATGTGATTACACAACCTACATGGACGCCCATTTCCAGTACTTGTTCTTTGGTTTCGCAACCTAAATCGATAAAAATATTGCTGATTTTTGGTGATTCTTCCTTATCGCGTAAACGTGTGTGAATCGCCGGCCATCCAAAAACTCCTTTTACAATTCCTTTTTTAGTATGAATATGGACTCTTTTTGATGGCGCAATTTGATGGTCAGAACCACCGTTTCTAATAACATATAATAAACCATCATCTGTAATATAGTTTACGTACCATGAAATTTCATCGGCGTGACCTTCAATCACGACTTTAAATGGTGCATCAGGATTAATAACTCCCACGGCTGTTCCATAAGTATCTGTAATAAAAGTGTCAACATATGGTTTTAAATAATTCATCCAGAGTTTTTGGCCTTCGCTTTCATATCCGGTAGGAGAGGCGTTATTTAGGTAGCTTTCCAGGAAAGCAATTGAGGTATCTTTTAAGATAGATTCTGTGCTCATAAAAATATTTTTTTGCTAATTTATAAATTTGGTATTAGAGTTGTATATAAATATATAATTTTACACTTAAATTATGATTCAATGAGATTTACTTACTGCATTTTATTCTTTATACTGATTTCGTTTACAAGTCAGGCTCAGGTCACGCCCAAGGAAAACCAACAAATGGGGTATATATTGACGGAACAGGATTCTATTTTAAACGATACAATAGAGTTGCCGGAGATTATTATTTCTAAGGAAAGACTAGATCCGGAATCGCAAAAGCAATTTCTGATTCTGCAAAATAGGGTTTATAAAGTATATCCGTATGCAAAATTAGCCGCGGACAGACTTACTGCTTTAAATAGCGGAATGGCGCGTTTGAAAACGAATCGTGAAAAGAAAAAATATTTTAAGATTGTTGAAGATTATCTTAATAATGAATTTGAAGCGCGTTTAAAAAAGCTATCCCGAAAGCAAGGTCAAATTTTAGTAAAACTGGTGCATCGACAGACTGGAATTACAACTTATGAACTCATAAAAACCTTAAAAAGCGGTTTTAAAGCTTTTGTGTCTAATACAACAGCAAATTTATTTGATATTAGCTTAAAAACCGAATACAAACCTTTTGAATCAAATGAAGATTATTTGATTGAAACAATCCTTTTAAGGGGATTTGAATCCGGACGTTTAGTGAATCAAAAACCGGCAAACCCTGTAAATTATGACGACCTTATGAATCACTGGGAATCTAAGGCAAAACAGGTTAAAGAGGTTAAAGCGGATCGATAATATATTATTTTATATCATAAACTTTACATTAAAAAAAACTTACAAATTATTTGTAAGTTTTTTTTTGGATTACAATTTCCAGATTACGAATAATTTTGAATTAAAAGAATTTACCTACTTAATTCGTAAATTTTATTTCTGCCTTGATATGCGGTAAATACTGCGTTTTTGTTATAATATTCTTTACGAAGGTGTTTTTATTGCGTTTATTTAACAAATTATTTATCGATAAAATTTGTAGTTAAAGGTATAATTTGTAGGTTTACTCTTCGCAACCATTTGTTAACCAAAATATAATACATTATGAGAATAAAATTACTTCGTTTATTTATGTTATTATTAATCATTCCCTTATGGGCTCAGAAGGGAACTGATGCTGATTTTACTATCTCCATTAATGGAAATAGGATTCCAACTACAGCTAATTTTAAACAACAGTTTAAAGAGAAAAAAATTACAAGCAAGCAAAATCCCAAAACAGAGTATACTTTGTTGCAGTTTACAAAAATTCCATCTGTAGATGAGCAGCAAAAATTAAAAAGTCAGGGAATTACTTTGCTTAGTTATTTGTCTAATAATGCTTATTATGCTGCAATATCTTCTAACTTTTACAGCAAAAGCACCGCGTCTGATAATATAAGAGCAACAATTGCAATCGATCCGCATTATAAATTAGATCCAATGATTGTTGATAATGCTATTCCGGATTATGCAGCAGAAGGCGGTAACGGAATCAAAGTTGTTATTAGCTATTTTGAAGGTGTTGATGATAAAGTTATTTCGAAAGATTTAGCCGCTTTATTTATTAAAAGCAGTAAAAACGATACTTCTTTTAATGAAGTTTACATACAGGCTACTAAAGAGAAACTTGAAGAAATTGCAAAACTAAATTGGGTACAAAATATCGAATTAGTTCCTGCTCCTGTTGAAAGCGATAATAAACCGGGTTTAACTTCACATAAAGCGAATGTTTTAGGATCTGTTATTCCTGGATTAGGATATGGATTAACTGGAAAAGGTGTTAAAGTAGGTATTTGGGATGGAAATCTTGAACAACATAAAGATCATACCGGACGTGTTGTTAACAAAGAATACGAATATAATTCTTCACATGGAGATCACGTTTCAGGAACTATAGGCGGAGCTGGTTTATTAGATCCAAGAGCGAGAGGAATGGCGCCGGAAGTACAAATGTACGGATGGAATTTTAATACTCAGTCAAATGGTTTAAGTGTTCAGCAGGAAAGAGTTATCTCTGCTACTCAGGATGGAATTGAGATTACGTCAAATTCTTTTGGAGTAAATTTAACTTCTGGATATAATACCAGGCGTTATGATGCAGGAGATCGTGGTGATGATAATGTTACGACTTTATTTCCTTATCTTTTAACAATATATTCTAACGGAAATTCACAAACTGCATATCCGGGAGGTTTTAATACTTCTACAAAAAATTCAAAAAATGCATTGCATGTCGCTGCAAATAATCCGGATGATTTAATTAGTAGTTACAGTAGTTTCGGACCTACGATTGATGGACGTTTAGTACCTCAAATCGCTGCTGTTGGTAGTGATGTTTATTCACTAGATTACAGTAACTCTTATCAGGTAATGAGCGGAACATCTATGGCTACACCCGGAACTACGGGAACTGTGGCTTTGCTTTATGAAAGATATAAAAATATTTACGGTACAAAACCTTTGGCTTCTTTAATGAAAGCTTTGGTTACAAATACTGCTAAAGATGCCGGTAATCCTGGTCCTGATTATAAATATGGATTTGGAAACTTAAATGGTCTTAGAGCTGTTAAGGCTTTAGATAACAAATTATTTTATACTGCAAGTGTAGCTAATGCAGCGACTTACGAAAAAGATATCGTAGTTCCTGCTGGACTTGTTACATTAAAAGTTATGTTAGCATATTCAGATTTGCAAGGTACGCCCGGAGCAACTTCGATTCAGATAAATGATTTGGATATTAAAATCGTAAAAGATGGTATAACGACTTTGCCATGGGTTTTAAATCCAACTGCACCAAATGCAAATGCGACACGCGGAGTTGACAATATGAATAATATTGAGCAAATAACTTTAGATAATCCTGCAGCAGGAACGTATAAAATTATCGTTACAGGTACGAGAGTGCCTCTTGCTACTCAGGAATTTTCGGTAGTTTATGATTATGTAGCTCCTGAATTAATTTTGACTTATCCTATTGGAGGAGAAAAATTCAATACAGAAACTACAGAATATATCCGTTGGGATTATGAAGGAGAACCTAAAAACTTTACTCTTGAATATTCAGTTGATGGAGGAATTAACTATCAATTAATTGCTAAAGACATTCCATCAGCAGCAAGAAATTTTGCATGGAAAGTTCCGGCAGGAATTGTTGCTAATGCAAAAATCAGAGTTATTGCAGGAACAAAAGTTGATGCTTCAACAAATGTTTTTAATATTATAACAGAACCTAAAAATTTAGTTATTGCACCATCTGTTTGTGGTACGTCATCTTATAAAATGGATTGGGACCCAATTGTGGGGGCTAAATATGAAGTTTTAAAAATGAACGGATACAAGTTTGATGTTGTAGCAACTGTTACGGATCCTACTTATACTTTTACAAATCTTACTGCCGGCACTGATAACTGGTTTTCTGTAAGAACGGTAGATATTGCAACAGGAATTGTTTCTGAAAGAGTTAGGGCTGTAAATGTAGAACCAGTTTCTGCACCTGTAATCAATGCAGTAACTTTACCTTTTGTAGAAAACTTTAACTCAAGAAAAGCGACTAATTACGTTTTTTCAAAAGGAACTACAGGAACTGTAAAATACGAATATATTGATCCAGATTTCTTAGATGGAGCAAAAATGGCTGGATCTGGTGATGTATCTGCATCTCCGTGGGTTGCCAGTACATCTGCAAATGCTTTTGCAAATAACCCAAATTTCATTAAAAAAGTATCTTTTTGTGATATTGATGCTTCAACACTTGCAGGAAAAGCACTTCGTTTAAAATTTAATTTAATCTGGAACAGTGTTGGACCGGTAAACAAAAACTTTTTCAGACTTGTAGTAAACGGAACTCCAATAAACAGCTATGAAAATGTAGGCGTTTATGGTGGAACTGCTTTAGCAGGAAATACAGAATTAATATATGATTTATCTTCTTATGCGGGAACTACATTTAGCATCGCTTTTGAGTCGGTTATTGATAATGATGTTATCGTAGTAAGTAGTGAGAATGTTTATAGTTCAGTATTTATAGATAATGTTTCGCTTTTTGAAGCTACAGCTACAGATCTTGAATTGTCCTCTTTAATTCCTAATACAGGACTTACAGCTGCCGAAACTGTAAAAGTAAAAGTGTACAATCACTCTCCGGTTGCAATAAGCAATATTCCGGTTTCTTATAAAATAAATGGTGGAGCAGAAGTAGTTGAAACTATTCCTGGTCCAGTAAATCCTTTGAGCGAAGTATCATATGATTTTGTACAGAAAGCAGATTTTTCAGCTGCGGGTGTTTACACAGTTATTGGAAAAGTAAATTATCCAGGTGATGCTGTTATTGCTAATAATACTATTGAAAAAGCAGTTACAAATGCAGGAACTGATGTCTTAATGGGAACAATAGCTTCTGTAACAACTTGTTCTGCGGCATTTACTGATGGCGGAACTCGTTATGCAAATTATGGAGATCAACTTACGCAAGTAATTACATTTAAACCTGCAACAATTGGAAGCAGTATTAATGTAAATTTTACAGACTTCGATTTAGAACCAAATTATGACTATTTATATATTTATAACGGTCCAACAACTGCAGCTACATTATTAGGTGCTTTTACTGCAGGCGATTTACCTCCATCATTGACATCTACGGCTGTTGGAGGAGAATTAACATTCAGATTTGTTTCTGATGATATTGAAAACGCAAGAGGATGGATTGCAGATATTACTTGTGTTGCAAAACCGGTAGTTAATGATGCAACGATCGCTTCTATAGTTACTCCTGAAGTTCTTGGTAAAAAGACAAATGCACAGGATATCACTATCAGAGTAAGTAATTTAGGACCAAATGTTTTAACAAATTATCCTGTATTTTATCAGGTAAATGGCGGAGCAAAAGTTACTGATGTTGTTCCTACTATTGCGGCTTATGCAACTGTAAGTTTTACTTTTGCAACAAAAGCAGATTTATCAATTGTTGATGCAACTTATACAATCAAAAGCGGAGTTGATATTGCAGATGATAATGCAACTAATGATACACGTGAAAAAGTTGTTTATAACAAAAATGAATTGCCAGTTCATACTAATACAAATGGATACGCAATTGCTAAGTTAAAATGGAATGACGTTGTAAATACTTCTGGAACTACTGCATATTCTGATTTTAAAGCAATCAAAATTCCAGTTTACGCAGGATTTACTTATCAGCCTGAAGTAACAATTACAAAACCGGAAACACCAATTACAAGAGATCAATCAGCATCGGCAGTAGGAGTATTTACCATGATTGTTATTGATTTGAACGGAGATGGTAATTTGACAGATGAATTTTATGCAGGAACTTTTTGGGTAAATACAACACCAACTTCTGCATCACCGGCAATACCTTCATCAACAAATACCCACTATTTTAGAAATAATTCTACCTTAGCAGGAGGGTTGACAATTCCGGCAGGAACAGTTGGGGGCGAAAAATTAATGCGTGTGATACACATGTTCCGTTCGCCATCAGAATATTATAATGTTAATTTAGGACCAACTTTTGACGGATTAACAAGTTCAAGAAGCGATTTTGAAGTAGAAGAATATACAATTAATGTATTGCCTTTTACGGCTGCTGACGCAAGTGTAGACAGAATTACAGCACCTATTAAACCTGGTAATGCACCAGTTACAGTTGCTGCTGTGATTCGTAATTATTCAACTACGGCAATTACTAATTTCCCTGTAGCGTATAAAATTAACGGAGGTACAGAAGTAGTAGAAACTTTTACAGGTTCTATCGCTGCAGGAGCAACAGCTAACTTTGCATTTACTGCAAAAGCTGATTTAGGAGCTCCCGGAGATTATACAATTGATGTTTATACACAATTAGTGGGAGATACAGATGTTACAAATGATACTAAATCAATCACACTTTCACATGCTGCAAATTATGCAACAAATGTTACAGGAACTTTTGATGGGGTAAATGATTTTATCAAAACAGATGTTACTCCAGCTTTAAATCTTACCAATAATTATACATTTGAAACTTGGGTAAATCAAAAAGCCACAACTGTATTTGGCAGACTTTTAGATAAAAGTACAGTATTAGCCTTTATACATAATAATAGCAACTTAGCTATTTATAAAGAGAACAGTTTAGTTGTTTCAATTACAACTCCTACAGGTTCATATGTAATTAATACAGCAGTAAATTCGATCAAGCAAAATACCTGGCATCATATTGCTTACACAGTAAGTGCTGCAAATGTTTACACGGTTTATATTGATGGAGTTGCTGTTCCATTTACAAGTACAGGTACTGCAAATGCAGCTTCTTCAAATGCGACGGCTGCGGCATACATAGGTAATAATGCAGGTTTAGCACGTGGTTTAAATGGTAATATAGACGAACTTCGTATTTGGTCAGGTGTTCGCGATCAGGCTACAATTGAGGCTAATGCAATGACAAAATATGTTGGAAATGAACCTGGATTATTAGCTTATTACTCTTTTTCAGAAGGGGACAAACAATTTGTTTTTGACAGCACAGTTAGTGATAACACGGCTGTAGTTACAAACGCAGATACGAATGGTTTAGGAGAAGGGAAATTTTGGAATGTACCGGTGTTGTTACAAAAATTAGAATTTGTAAATCAACTTTCGTCTTCTTATGATATTCCGACTAAAACATTTTCAATTCTGTTAAATGATGGAGCTGATATTACTGCTGCAGTTGCTAATTATTCATTAGGAATGAAAAGTATTGCAAAAATAAACGGAACTACTCAAGTTAACGGAGTTACAACAAATGACTTTACAAATCCGGTTACTTTAACAGTAGAAGGTGTTGGTTTCAATACCGGAATCACCGAAACATATACTATTAAGGTAATGACAGGTTTAAGTAATGAAAGTAAATTGCTTGCTTATGACTTTAAAACAGTTTCAAATCCTGGTCTATTACAAGAAATCAATACTGATATAGTTGGAAATAATGCTACCAAAACAGTACCATTTGGTTACAATGTATCAAATTTAGTAGCAGATTTCGCGGTTTCTCCGGGAGCAGAATTATATATTGATGGAGTAAAACAGTTAAATTCAAAAGTAACTGCTTCAGATTATACTAATAGTTTCCTTGTAACTGTAGTTTCAGAAAATAAACTTTCGCAAACGAATTACACTGTAACTATAAATGCTAAAAATTCAGAAGCAAGTATTATCAGTTATTCAGTTGCAAACCAAGTAGGAACAAGCGTTATAGATCCAGCATTGAAAACTATAAAAGTTTTGGTAAATAATAATGCTAATTTAAGCGCATTGGTTCCTAATGTTCAGCTTTCAGATTTCGCTACATTGCGTATTGGAACTTATATTCAGAATAGCGGAGTAACAACTCTAAATTATACAGCACCAGTAGTTTATAATGTAACTGCTCAAAACGGAACTGTAGAAAACTGGACTGTTACAATTGAAGTTGCTAAACCAACAATAACTCTGTTAGGTGATCCAACAATAACAATCGATAAAGGTTGCGTATTTGTTGAGCCAGGTTATACAGCAACTGATAATTTAAATACAGACTTAACAGCTTCGGTTGTAGTTTCAGGTACTGTTGACGTAAATACAACGGGTCAATATACTTTAATTTATACTGTTAAAGATGCATTACTAAATGAAACAATCGTAACTCGTTTAGTAAATGTTTCAAGCACTGTATGCTCTTTAGGATTGCCTGCAAATGCCATAAACGGTTTTGTATTGTATCCAAATCCTGTTACAGAAGAGAAAGTACATATAGAAACAGCATCAGGAAGTACAAAGAGTATTTTGATCTCTGATATGTCTGGAAAAAAACTACTTTCAGTTCAAACAGAAAAGAATGAATTAAATCTTTCTGGTTTACCAACCGGAGTATATATAATAAAGGTAGAACAAGATGGAAACACATCTATTCAGAAACTAATTATAAAATAAGATTTTTTCTTAAAACAATCAAAGCGGCTACTTAGTAGTCGCTTTTTTTTGATATCTATTAAATCGAAAATTCGAAGAAAATATAAAGGATCGTCCACTCCTAACATAACGTATGATTTCTTACCCACAACCCGACAGGTTTTTAGAACCTGTCGGGTTTGTTGTTTTTAAAAGGATTTACGTAAAATTTGTCATTTCTACGGAAGGAGAAATCACACTAGAAATTCTACAAAGATTGGCGAATTTGTTTGCGGAATTACGAGTGTAATTTCTCGTTCCTCGAAATGACAAAAAACACAAAACCCGACAGGTTTTAAAACCTGTCGGGTTTCACGATGCATAGGTAATATTAAAAGTTTGTCATTTCGACGGAAGGAGAAATCACACTAGAAACTCTACAAAGATTGGCTATTTTGTTTGCGGAATTACGGGTGTGATTGCTCATTCCTCGAAATGACAAAAAACACAAACCCGGCAGATTTTAATTAA
>NZ_JAYSPC010000191.1:0-9888 GCF_043722275.1 Flavobacterium sp.
ACAATACTGCCATCGACAATTTATCGCTTCAGGACCAGGTAAATTTTAGCACGATTACTTTACAACTTTATCAAAACGAAACGATTAAACAAGAAAAAATGGCAAGCGAAAAAGACAGCAATGCCTATAAACCTCATTTAGGAATTCAAATTGTGGATTCTTTAAAAAGTGGCTGGTATATTCTTGAAGCAATTTTTGTATTTCTTATTAATCTTTGGCCTTTTATTTTGATTGGATTTGGTGGTTTTCTCGTTTATAAAAAATACGGAAAGAAACAGTAAACTGTTAATAAAATAGCAATTTCATAAGAAAAAATTCGTTATATTTGATATAGCATTATATAAATCCTAAAATAGGATTGTAAAGACTGTAAAATTCTCAATAGGTCAGTTTTCTAAAATTGATTTTCCTTTTATTAGAGAATTTCATTATAACGTTTTCAATAAATAAACTATACTTTTTTAACCTATCTAAAATTTTAAGTATTATGAAAATTGCTACTATTGTTGTCCGTGTTTTAATTGGTCTTTTACTACTTTTTGCTTCGATCAGTTATTTTTTTCATCTGATGCCTGAACAAGAAACGACAGGAAATTTCAAAGCTTTTAATGTTGGTTTAATGGCTTCTACTTATTTGATTCCTTTGGCAAAATCAATCGAATTGCTTTGCGGAATTGCATTTGTAACGGGACGTTATGTAACATTAGCGAATATTTTGATCTTACCAATTACGGTAAATATTTTGTTTATTAATTATTTCCTTGCTCCGGAGGGTTTGCCTATTGCAGCATTATTGTTTCTGGCTAACTTATTTTTGATTTACAGATATTGGGGTAATTACAGAAGTGTTTTCACGAGATAATTTTACATTCATTTTAAACATAATAGCAAACCCGACAGATTTTAAAACCTGTCGGGTTTGTCATATAATAAGTTCGATCGTTATTAATTTGCTTTATCGTGTTTTACCCAAACTAAGTCAGAAGTATCATAACCTATTTCCTGAGCTTTTCTAAGGTAATCTAATTTGATGTTTTCCGGTATTGAAGTTTCTCTTGAAAGTATCCATAAATATTTTAGGCTTTCGCCGGCAACAAGTGCATATTTATAATCTGAATCAATTGCAATTATATTATATCCTGCATAAAAAGGACCAAAAAATGAGACTTTAAGCATACCAACATCGTCTTTTTTGACGAATTTGGCTTTTCCTATGCTTTCTTCCCATTTGTCTTTTTTGACATTGTAGCCCTTATTATCAACTTTTATAGTTCCGTTATCGTTTAGGGAATATTCGGCTGTAACGTTATTTAGTCCTTTTTCATATTTAAAATCTAATCTGGCAATTTCGTACCATTTTCCTAAATATTTTGATTTGTCAAAATTTGTGACTGCAACAGCGCTTTTAGGAATGGTAGAACCACAAGAATAAAGTGCTAATGCTATTCCTGCTCCAACTAAAATTGGAGTTATATATCTATTTTTCATAATGTGTCTTTACATATACATAAAGGTAGTATGAGAATTGCATATTTAATTTACAAGATTTTTTGCAGATTTTATATTTTTCTGGTTTTAAGATAATTTATAAATTAAATTAATCTCGCAAAGATTCTAAGACGGAAAGTTTAAACGCAGTATTGTCATTTCGACGAAGGAGAAATCACACATGAGATTCGACAAAGATTGGCGATTTTGATTGCGGAGTTTCTAATGCGATTTCTCCTTCGTCGAAATGACAACCTTTACAATTTTGCGAAACATTTATTTGGCATAAAATTATTGTTTTTTCTTAATTTAATGACATTGCCTACGGGGCAAAATGACTGGAAACTATATTTTCTACGGACATGTAATCTTTTCGAGATATAATTTTTTTGTGATAGCTCATTTCGATAGGAGCTAAATATAGGTAGAAAAACAAATATTAAGGCAATAAAAAAACCGTCAGAAAATAAATTCTAACGGTCTCTAAATATGATTTAACGTAGATTATACGTGTATTGCTCTATTATCTGTAGCGGCTAATGCTGCTTCTTTTACTGCTTCTGCAAAAGTTGGGTGTGCGTGGCTCATTCTTGAAATATCTTCCGCCGAAGCTTTGAATTCCATTGCTGTAACTGCTTCTGCAATTAAATCAGCTGTACGTGCTCCAATCATGTGAACTCCTAAAACCTCATCAGTTTTAGCATCAGCGATGATTTTTACAAATCCGTCTAAATCTCCACTTGCTCTTGCACGTCCTAAAGCTTTGAAAGGAAAACTTCCTACTTTATATTCAGTTCCAGAAGCTTTAACCTGCTCTTCAGTTTGTCCAACTGCTGCAACTTCCGGCCATGTGTAAACAACACCAGGAATTAAGTTATAATCGATATGTGGTTTTTGACCTGCTAAGATTTCAGCAACCATAGTTCCTTCTTCTTCTGCTTTGTGTGCTAACATTGCTCCACGAACAACATCTCCAATTGCATAAATATTAGGAACATTAGTTTGCAAATGATCGTTTACTTCAACTTGTCCTCTGTCTGAAATTTTCACTCCTGCTTTGTCAGCGTTTAATCCGTCTGTGTAAGGACGACGACCAACAGAAACTAATGAATAATCTCCTTCAAGGGTGATTGTTTCTCCTTTTGCATTTTCAGCCTGAACCACAACAGCATCGCCGTTTCTTTCTACTGATTTTACTTTGTGAGAAACGTAGAATTTCATTCCTTGTTTTTTCAATACTTTAGTTAATTCTTTAGACAAAGAAGCATCCATTCCAGGAATGATTCTGTCCATAAATTCTACTACTGAAACCTGTGCTCCTAAACGCAAGTAAACTTGTCCAAGCTCGATTCCGATAACTCCACCACCAATAATTACTAAGTGTTTTGGAACTTCTTTTAAAGCTAAAGCTTCTGTAGAAGTGATGATTCTTTCTTTGTCAATTTTGATAAAAGGTAAAGAAGATGGTTTTGAACCTGTAGCAATTACAGTATATTTTGCTTCAATAGTTTCAGATGTTCCGTCGGCTTTTGCAACTGCAATGTGCGTTGCGTCTACGAACGAACCTAAACCGGTGAAAACAGTAATTTTATTTTTATCCATTAAGTAGTTGATTCCACCTACGGTTTGATCTACAACGGCTTGTTTGCGCGCGATCATTTTCTCTAAATTGATTTTTACATCTCCGGAAACTTCGATTCCGTGATCTGCAAAATGTGCAATTTCAGCATAATGATGTGAAGATGATAATAATGCTTTTGATGGAATACAACCTACGTTTAGGCAAGTTCCGCCAAGAGAGTTATACTTTTCTACAATGGCTGTTTTGAAACCTAATTGTGCGCAACGAATTGCTGATACATATCCGCCCGGTCCTGAACCTATAATGACTACGTCAAATGAACTCATAGTTTGTCTATTTTATTTTTAGCGATACAAAATTAAGGAATAAAGTTTTGTTTAAAGTTTAAATCTCAATGTTTTTTGTGTGAAATTTTGGGTTGGAGGTTTAACCGCAAAGTTTTATTTTTTTTGCCACGAAGACTCGAAGGCACAAAGTTTTTTTTCGCCACAAATTGCACTAATTATCTCTAATTTTTTTTTGGTTTTACGCAGATTTTGCAGATAAAGCAGATTTTTTGTTTCTCGAATAGTCGCAGAGGCGCAAAGTTTTTTTGATAACTAAGCTTGAATAGCGTCCAGCTTTAGCTGGATGGAAAATATTGTAAATATAAATGGCTTTAGCCAAATCAGTAAAGTTTGGCTAAAGCCCCTCTCTTTCCCTTATCCTAAACCTCCAGCTGAAGCTGGAGGCAATTCATAAAAAACTTTGCGACTCCACGACATTGCGAGATTAAAAAACTTTGTGTCTTTATGCCTTCGCGGCAAAAACATGCCTAAAAAATCACTGTCGAATTCTTCACCTCACTAATCATAAACATACTTTGTGTACTGCCTATATGTTGCAACGAAGTTAATTTGGTTACGAGAAATTCCCGGTAAGCTTCCATGTCTTTTACTAGGACTTTCAGGATATAATCGTAATCTCCACTTACGTGATGGCATTCCAGAACTTCGTTGAGTTTGATGACTTCGCTTTCGAATTTGGTTAGAAATTCTTTGGTGTGCTGAATGAGTTTTAAATGGCAGAAAACGACGAAACCTTTATCGATTTTTGTTTTATCGACTAATGCGACGTAGTTTTTAATTATGCCTTCGCGCTCTAACTTTTTGATTCGTTCGTAAACTGCTGTTACCGAAAGATTGAGTTTTAAGGATAATTCTTTGGTTGTCTTTTTACTGTCGGTTTGTAATAAAACCAGCAGTTTTTTGTCGGTGGCGTCTAAAGTCATTTTGTTGGTTTTGTGAGATGAAAGAAAATCTATTGAATTGAGTTTTCTAAATCAAATTTAGATAATTAATCGTGTAAAAATATAATTTATAGTTTTAAAATCTAATTATTGACTTTATGATTGATTAATTTTCTAATAAGATGTTATTTTGAATAGGTTTTATTTTGAAAATGAGTGTCCTAGCCCTGATAGAAGTGGAAAGCCCGGAGTAAAAAAGGCAAAAGTTTCCTGTTCTAAAAAAGCGACCAACGGAAGCTCTTTTTAGAACATTAGAAACTTGCATTTTTTATGAGGACTTGAACGGATAGCAGGAATAGCTCCTTCGACTTCGCTCAGGATGACAAAATTAAATTCCAAATTTTAAATTCCAAATTCCAATGAAAATGGTTAAAAATTAAAGTTTGATTAATCGGTTCCAACAACTTGAAACCTGAAACTTGAAACTAAAAAAACAACAATAAATGAAAAACTTTAATCCAGCTGATAAAATTCAGGATTTGCAATACTTTGGTGAATTTGGTGGTGTGAATCCTTCAATTTCTGATTCTTCTACATATACTTTTCTTTCGGCTAAAACGATGTTTGATACATTTGAAGGAAATATGGAAGGCTGTTATTTGTATTCGCGCCATTCGTCGCCTAGTAATTTGTATCTGGATCAGGCTTTGGCAGCGATGGAAGGAACGGAAACTGCAAATGTTTCGGCTTCTGGAATGGGCGCGATTACGCCTACTTTATTACAGCTTTGCG
Source organism: Flavobacterium sp. (assembly GCF_043722275.1). Classification (GTDB taxonomy): domain Bacteria; phylum Bacteroidota; class Bacteroidia; order Flavobacteriales; family Flavobacteriaceae; genus Flavobacterium. The sequence goes on from NZ_JAYSPC010000191.1 coordinate 5,091, forward strand.
GTGCGGGCGATCACATTGTTTCAAGCCGAACGATTTATGGCGGAACTTATGCTTTTTTGAAGAATTTTACTCCAAGATTTGGGATTGAAACGAGCTTTGTTGACATCACGAAGTTGGATATTGTGGAAGCTGCAATTACGCCAAAAACGAAAGTTTTGTATTGTGAAACGGTGAGTAATCCGCTATTGGAAGTGGCTGATATTGCTGGTTTAGCTCAAATTGCAAAAAGACATAATTTGCAATTGGTTGTGGATAATACGTTCTCACCTTTATCTGTTTCTCCTGCTAAATTAGGTGCGGATATCGTGATTCATAGTTTGACAAAATATATTAACGGAAGCAGTGATACGGTTGGCGGTGTGACTTGTGGTTCGAAGGAATTTATCAATGCTTTGAAAAATGTAAACTCGGGAGCAAGTATGCTTTTAGGTCCAACAATGGATAGTCTGAGATCTGCAAGTGTGATGAAAAACCTTCGCACGCTTCATATTCGTATCAAACAACACAGCCATAATGCACATATTCTGGCGGATAAATTTCAAGCTGATGGACTTAAAACGGTTTATCCGGGATTGAAAAGTCACCCGAGTCATGAATTGTACAAAACGATGATTAATCCGGAATATGGTTTTGGCGGAATGATGACAATTGATGTTGGAACTTTGGCTAAAGCCAATGAATTAATGGAATTAATGCAAGCGCGAAACTTAGGATATCTTGCGGTAAGTTTAGGGTTTTATAAAACATTATTCAGCGCTCCGGGAACGTCGACTTCAAGTGAGATTCCGTTAGAAGAGCAACAAGAAATGGGATTGACGGATGGTTTGATCCGTTTCTCGATCGGACTGGATAATGATATTGAGCGTACTTATGAAATGATGAAAGCTTGTATGGTGGAACTTGGGATTTTATAGTTTTTAGCCCACGGATTATGCAGGTTTAAACTGATTTACGCAGGTTTTTAGTTTTATTTTTTTCGCTATGAATTCACGAATTTTTAAAACAATTAATTTGTGAATTCGTGGCGATTTTTAATTAAACTAATAAATAGTTCGTACTTATTTGTCATTTCGACGCAAGGAGAAATCTCCGCGAGAAGCTAGACAAAGATTGGATTTTCATTGCGGAGTTACTTACGGAGATTTCTCCTGCGTCGAAATGACACAAAATGCGATAAAAAAATAAAAAAGCCGTTCTGACATTATTCAGAACGGCTTTTGCGGTTTAATTTTGTTCAAAATGTCTAAAAGATGCCCAATATTTATCTTTATAGATTTCTGAAGTAACTTTTAATTCTTTTGAATATTTGGTTTCAATTTCGCTTAAAGATTTTTGAGGGTTTTCTAAAATCTTTACAGGCAAAATAAATCTCACGTTTATTATTTCCTGTTTCTCTGCCAATATTTAAATATCCTTCAAAATCCCTCAATTCACTTGTTAATTCGTCTTCAAAATTATCGAGGAATTTATACATTTTTTCATCCGGCATTCCGTTATTACTTTTACCATCAAAAAATACGGTAACAATTGTGATCCACGGATGTGACATTTTAGCATCCCAATTAACAAGATCTGTATTTATAACGGCTAATAAAGGTCCGTTTTCTGTGTTGGTTTCCAGACATGCATAACTATCGTTTTCTGTATTATGCCTGACAGCTTCATATTTTTCGACAAACTCTTTTTCTCTCCAAATTAGATAATCCTTCAACTTTTCAACCGGAATTAGTTCTTTTGAAATTCCCTCTTTTCCAATAATGGTTAAATTATCTATTATTGTTAATGAGTCCAGCTCTCCTAGAAAATTATCCAGAAAAATATAAATTCCGTTTGTTATAGAAGGTCTTTTTTCTTCGATAAAATCATCATACACTATTGTCAGATCAATTTTATCCGAATACTCTTTATGATCGTTTGAATAAAATTTTATGTTCTCTTTGTTAAACTCAAATTCTTCCATTTTGATTCCAAAGTCTGTCATATCTGCCGCAGGTTTTAAGGCTGTAAATTTCCATCCTTCGATTCTGGGCGCTGCCTTAACTAACTCTTCTACAAAATAGATGTTTTTTATTACTCCTTCGGGCGTGAAAATAAATTCAACTGTATCATCATCGTACATTCCCGTTAAAAAATAAAATCCTTTTTGAATCTCATTAAGCTTTGGAGCAATTTTATTAAAAAAATCCTGCTCAATATTTCCTCTACTCTTAACGATTTTAAAAAAATCTTTTTCATGTTGTAAAAACCAGTCCCAAAAATCATTGTATGACGTAATTGCAACTTCTTTTTTACTAAATATGTTTTTGAAAAAACTCATGCATTTAAAAATTTAAATTTAATATTTACTATAAAACAAATTAAAGAAAATTTTACAGCGTAAGAAAATTTTTATATAAAAATATTTACGATTTATTCATAAAAAAACCGCTCTGAGAATATTATCAGAACGGTTTTTCAATATAATTTAAAACTTATACTTTCTCTACAAAGTTCAGTTTACTATTTTTTCGACTATAAGTAAAATAAATCACAAGTCCTATTAACAACCAGATTGTAAAGTAAATCCAGTTCCAAACGCTTAATTCGGCCATCATATAAAGACAGCAGATTAATCCTAAAAGCGGAATTAACGATAAATTTTGTCTGAACGACCAAACGGCTAATCCAACTAATACTAGTAAAAATATCCACATTGGGATTTTGTGTTTGAATAAACTAAAACCTGATTCATATTTTAAGGAATCATTGATTGGCAATCCTTTTACAACCGAAGCATATTTTGCATCGTCGTCTTGATATTGACTTAGTAAATGTTCTAAATCACCGGTTTCGGCAGTTTTATTGTGAACATCGATACTTTCTAAATAATTGAAAACTTTAGCTGATTCTTCTTTATCTAATGACGTAATAATAGTAGTTGCGTCGTTTGTTTGCGCATCATTATTAATGAAAGCCATTGTCGCTTTATTGTTGAATGCAAAAGCATAATACAATCCGGCAATCATTAAAACCGGCAGAATATATTTTGAATTGACATAAGGTGTTTTGAATTTTCCTCGTGGAATTTCCGGTTTATTTTGTAAAACCAAAACTCCGGCGCAAACCAATACAAAGGCAAATAATGTCCCGATACTACATAAATCTGTTACCATTGTCAGGTTCAGGAACAAAGCCGGAACTGCAACCACAAAACCGGTTACAATTGTTGCAAAAGATGGTGTTTTGAATTTTGGGTGAACGGTAGAAAATTTCTTTGGCAATAAACCATCACGGCTCATACTCATCCAGATACGTGGCTGACCCATCTGGAAAACCAACAAAACGCTCGCCATTGCCACTACAGCACTTACGGCAATAATTCCCGACATCCATTTTAGGTTTAATTTATCGAAAACAAACGCAAGAGGATCTCCAACATTTAATTCGTTATAACGCACCATCCCGGTTAAAACCAAGGCAATGGCAATATATAAAACTGTACAAATAATAATTGCCCACATCATACCTCGTGGTAAATCGCGCTGCGGATTTTTACATTCCTCAGCAGTTGTTGAAATGGCATCAAAACCAATATAAGCAAAGAAAACAGCCGAAACTCCTTTTAAAACTCCGCTAACTCCATTTGGCGCAAACGGATGCCAATTTGCTGTATCTACATAAAAAACTCCAACTGCAATTACTAAAAGTACGATGCAAAGTTTTACAATAACCATTAAATTACTCGCATTACGAGATTCTTTCATTCCTCTGTAAACCAAAGCCGTAATTAAAACAATGATGAATAAAGCCGGTAAATCAGCCACTAAATGAAAAGAACCAATTGTTGGCGCTGTTGTCCAGGCTGTGTAAGCATCTTGTAAACCTCTGCCTAAATTATCGAATGTTTTTCCGCCTTGCATTAAAGCTGTAGCATCTTTAAATCCGTTTGAAGCGGTTAAATAATCCATCTGAATCCATTGCGGGAGATGAATTCCGCCACTCTGAAGCAGTCCTGTAAAATAATCGCTCCACGATATTGCGACCGTTATATTCCCTACAGCATATTCCATAATTAATGCCCAACCAATTATCCATGCAATGATTTCTCCAAAAGCTACATATGAGTATGTGTAAGCACTTCCTGAAACCGGAACCATTGAGGCAAATTCGGCGTAAGCAAATGCTGCAAAACTACAGGCTAATGCGGTGAATAAAAACAAGAAAATTACAGCTGGACCTCCGTCGGCACTGGCTTTCCCGATGGTACTAAAAATTCCTGCTCCTACAATAGCAGCAATCCCGAAAGCGGTTAAATCTTTGGTCGTTAAATGCTTTCCTAATGCATTATGACCATCTGCTTCGTTTTTTGCAACTTGTTTCAGAATATCCTGTACCGTTTTTTTTCGGAATAAACCTGATAATGCCATATGTGAGTTTGCTTTATAAATTAATATATTTCGGTCTTTGTGGTTTTATTTTGCAAATAATGCAAAAATTATCCTGATTTCAAATATATAAAACGATTTTGTTTTATTGGGAATTATTTTTACCACGAAGGCGCTACGACGCAAAGTATTTTTGCCCACGGATTTTACGGATTAAACAGATTGACGCGGTTTTTTTTTAGTCTTTGTCAAAAAAAATCTGCTAAATCTGCCAAATCTGCGTGAGATTTTTTTTTTAGCCACAGATTAAAAAGATTTTCACACATTATTTATATGAATTTCACGCAGATTTAAAAAAGATTTAAGCAGATATGTGCAGATTAATTTAATAAAAATCTAAAATAAAATCTGCTTTAATCTGTAGAATCTGCGTG
>NZ_JAYSPC010000192.1:0-7800 GCF_043722275.1 Flavobacterium sp.
CCCCATTTTGTTTAGGGTGGGTTTTATTTAAGAATATTATAGCTTTAGCTTTATTAACATTCATTATTAGAACAATTACTTTTTTCAGATTGCGTCACCGTTGCATCACAAATATAATTATTATTATTAATTATTTATTATTGTTTGTAATTAAAACCCCTTTCAACATTGCATTTCGTTATTATACCCGATTAGTAAAAATCATTCATCATCACTCGTTTTCTAACTTACAAGCAGAGGGTCCGCGGTTCGAACCCGCGAACTCCCACTTAAAGCCTCACAGAGATGTGAGGTATTTTTGTTTTCAGGAATGTATATGTTATTCAAGGTCTATATATTATTCAGCAAAATTAAAAACCGGTATTATGTTGGTTGTACAGGCGATGATATAAATGAACGTATTAGAAAACATAATACAAATCATAAAGGGTTTACTGGTAAAACCGGAGATTGGATTTTGGTGCATGAGGAAATATTTGATACAAAATCTGATGCTTTAAAAAGAGAGAAATATATTAAAGATCAAAAATCACGAAAATATATTGAGCAACTTATAACAAAAGCTAAGTTGAATTAGAACATCCCGGTTAAATCGGGAGGGTCCGCGGTTCGAACCCGCGAACTCCCACAAAGCCTCACAGAAATGTGAGGTTTTTTTACGAGTATTAGATAATTATTTAACCAATACTAATTTAACTGATTTTCAATTTGTTATGAGGCTAATGCTTTAATGAAACTGGTCAATTTTTTATTTTTTCCCATCTTTGTATGATGATTTTTCTTAAAAAATTTAGGCTGTATTCGTCTTCTTAAATCGGCTTTTTTTGAGATTTGCAAACAATTTGCAAACAAACGCCATCTAATAATTTGCCCAATCGAATTTGAAAACATTTTAACAGGAAAGTGAAAGAACTAATATGCAATAAAGGTCAACTATTTTCAAAAAAATATCGGCAAATAAATATTTGGGTTATCACAACCAATCAGCTATTCTATCCAATTTCCTGCCTCAATCTTTCAAACCGGGAACCAAATTTTAACTGCCCTATTTTGTTTTCCTTGATATATTTTATCACTTCAGTTTTGTCAAAATAAACCCGGCCTCTTGGTTTATGAGAAGGTAACCCCCTTTTTATCCAATCAGTTAAAGTTGGCAATGATACTCTTAGAAACTTCGCAATCTCTTTTCGGTTAAGCAGATCTTCCTCATTATGCTCCTCCTTCAATTTCTTTTTCGTAAATTCCTGAAGAAAATCTTTCACTGCTTCTTTAATCCATCTCTTAAAGTCGTTTTCATTCGGAATAAATAATGTCTCCATAAAGTCATATTTTAAAAGTCATATTTTCATTTTCCCATTTAGGATTTTCATCCATCTACGATGGTCGGAAATGCCTATACTATTATTTAGCTCAGAACCGACTTATTTGGCTTAACAGTCCTGGAACTTCCCAAACGTTTCTTTTTTAGCAGTCCGCTACCAGATGAAGCGTGGCTGTCCTTTTCTGTTTCACTAATTTCTGTACCATCCGTTTGTTTTCTTTTTGCCTGCATCTGTTTCTCCAACCAACGATTTTGTAAAAACCCATATGCCTCATCTACTGATATGCCGGTTTGGCCTTCAAAAAAATAAAACCGCTGGCTTACTTCAGACTTGTTTTTTAAAGGGCTGATATTACCAAACAACTCCTGGTATGAAATACCAGCCCAATATTTTAGTTTAAGCCCTACGGCAACAATTTTACCATCTTCCGATTTTTCTAACTCCGAAAGACCATCTATCACCGATTCAACTTTCAGTTCTTTTTCCCAGCTTGTTTTATCTTCCAAATTCAATTGCTTTTTTGTAACAAAATCGAAAGCATTTTTCCAATCAATTTCCATCATTGATTTTTCCAGGTTAGCGGTATTAATGCCATTAATGGCAGCATCAATTAAAGGCGTTTCCTTTTGAAGAATAGCATCATAATACGACAACACATAAATGTCTTGTTTGATATCCTTTTCAAAGAATAGTTGTAAGCTTAACTTGTTTTTGCCCATCTCTATTTTTTGAGAAAGGATAAAGTTTTCTGGCTTAAAACTGATTCGCTTTAATAATGAATAGCCTGAATTTTCAAAACCTAATGATTCTAATTGCCTCATTAAAGCCGAAATGTTTTCAATATTCATGATGCTAATTTTTAAAATGAAAAATGGATTTAGGGTTTCTGTTAAGATACCCTAAACCTTTTTTACTACTTTCTCTTTTCTTAGGTAAAAGCGTTTTATCATTTCTCTTTTCTACCTTTTCTTTCCCTAATTTAAGTTCCTGCTTCAACTCTTTTTTTTTATCATTTCCCTGTTCTTCTTTAACTGCTTTTGTTGCTGCAGTTTGTTCAACAGAGTGGTACTTCTCAACCGATTCTTTTGCCACCAGCTTCATATTGGAATCATATAGATTTACCTTTTTGAATTGAGGGTCGGCTTCAATAAACATTTTATGGCTGCTACCATCTTTTTCGATGGTAACAGATTGTTGCACATTCCCTTTTTGAAGCGATTGCATTAACGCCTTTTCTTTATCAGTATTGTTTAAATCTGTTATAGGAAATTTATCCACTGCTGCTTGCAAATCAAAGCCATACTTTTCATGAAATTGTTTTACTTCAAAATTGTTATTCTTGTCTTTGTGGACACTGATGAAGTAAAAGAAACAGAATTGCGGACAAAATTTTAACTTTACTGACTTGAAATGACAAATGACACTAACATCGGAAAATATACTTCTAATCGGCTCAATACTTTTATTGTTAAGTATTCTTGCCAGCAAGGCAATAGGGAAACTTGGCATTCCTACGCTTATTATTTTTCTGGTAGTGGGTATGCTTGCAGGTTCAGACGGAATTGGCGGCATCCACTTTGACGACCCCAATCTTGCACAATCACTTGGTGTTATTGCCCTGTCTTTTATTTTGTTTTCTGGCGGACTGGAAACAAAATGGGAAAGTGTAAAACCTGTTTTGTGGCAGGGGGTTACGCTATCAACTTTGGGAGTATTGCTCACGGCTAGTTCTTTAGGTCTTTTCATTTCCTATATTTCTGACTTTACACTTACTGAAGGACTTTTAATCGGTGCTATTGTATCGTCCACTGACGCTGCTGCGGTATTCTCTATTCTTCGCTCTAAAAGCATTGGACTAAAAGGAAATTTACGGCCATTGTTGGAATTGGAGTCGGGAAGCAATGACCCGATGGCATATTTCCTTACTATTGGTATTACATCTTTGCTCGTGCATAAAGACACATCATTTGCTTCCTTAATCCCCTTATTTTTTCAGCAAATGATTATCGGTGCAATTGCAGGTTTCCTGCTTGGCAAATTTATGACCTGGACATTGAATAAAATCAATCTTGATTATGACGGTCTTTACCCTGTTCTGACATTGGCTCTCGTTTTTTTCACTTATAGCATTACAACTTTTTTTAACGGCAATGGTTTTCTTGCCGTATATCTTTCAGCCATTATTCTTGGCAATCAGAATTTTATTCATAAAAAAAGTATTATACGGTTTTATGACGGGCAAGCGTGGTTGATGCAAATTGTAATGTTTATCACTCTTGGACTGCTTGTATTTCCGAAACAAATACTGCCTTTCATTGGGACAGGACTGGTCATTGCTCTTTTTTTAATGTTTGTAGCAAGACCGCTTGCAGTATTTCTTTGCCTTTTATTTTTCAAAATAAAAAACAGGGAACGCCTGCTTGTTTCGTGGGTCGGGTTGAGAGGTGCCGTTCCAATTATATTTGCAACTTATCCGCTTCTTCAGGGTGTTGAAAAATCGGCTATGATTTTCAATATCGTATTTTTCATTGTGCTTGCTTCTGTAATACTGCAAGGAACGACTATCCCTATTGTCGCAAAGCGGCTTTATTTATTTAAACCTGTAAAATTAAAAACCCGTTATCCGCTGGAACTGGAAATGTCTGACAATTTTAAAAATGAACTTTTTGAAATAGAAATAAAAGAAAGTTCAAACGCTGTCGGCAGACAAATTTTTCAACTCAAATTTCCGAAAACATCACTTATTGTATTGATTAACCGCAATGATAAATATATCACGCCAAGCGGTACAACTACCATAGTGCAGGGTGACAAATTATTTATTATGTCTGACAACAATAAAGACAAAGATGAGATTAAACAAGTAATCCTTAACGACACAGAAACAACATCAAAATAATTCAATGGTCACGGACAGAAAAGAAGAGCGAACGCACAACAGCGGTTTAATAAATGCGGGGGACAGTGCGTAATTGAGCGGTTGTATTTCAATAAAACATTTTTGCTGGCAGACAGTTCAGTACTCCGAAATCCCGCACTTCTTAAACCCGCAAAACGTTAGTCATAATCTCGTGGAGACAGTATTAACTTTGAAAAGGCAAACATATAACCAACTTAATACAGAAATGAGAAAATTAATAAAACTTTTTGGACTAATAACCTGGATTTATTTATTGACAGGTTGTAACAATACTCAACCGACAATTACCACGATTGACTATAAAAAAGCTGAAGATTTCATTAAGGAATCCGAGAAACAATGGGCTGAATCTGTTGGTTCGGGTGATTCAACTGTGATTGAAAGAATTTTAGCAGATGATTTTATTGGTGTTGACCCTGAGGGCAAGCAATACAACAAGCAACAAATGGTTCATGATACCAGAAATGCACAAAAATATTTTAAGTCAAATCATCTTAATGATGTTAAAATTCGTTTTTACGGTAATGCCGCTGTAGCTCAGGGTGATGAAACATGGGTTCGCTATTCTGGACAACAACTTACTGGACGTTTTGTTTGGACAGACACATGGGTGTTGCGAAATGACAAGTGGCAAATAGTTGCAGCCGAAGATTTGGTTGCTCCGGTCAAATAAAATTTGCATTGGATAATTTTTGACAGGACATATACTTAATTGAAAAGATGATGACATGCCGCTAACATTGCATTGGCAATATGGCGGGGTGACTCAAGAACAATCAGCGATATATCGCTAATCAACTTCGGTTTCGGCAGACGAATAACGCCGAACTACAAAATGAACAATGAACTTTTGTAATTTTATTCACCATCGGTATCTGGCTGGACGAGCAATGAATGCCGCCACATCGCCAATGCCATACCGTTATGCGAAAGCAATGGCTACATAATAATGAGATATAAACTTTTATTTCTCTTCATTCTTTTTACTCAATTTGTAAAAGCAGACGCTGGTCCACCTTGGATTCAAGCAGTATGTAGAATAACATTGACTAACGGTAAAACTATTGATGGTTTTATTAAATTGGCCATTGGCGGAAATGGAATTTGGATCAATGGATTTAATGTTGAAGAATTAAAAGTTCAGCCGCGACAAGATCAGCAAATATTTTTTGATTTAGATTTCCGAAGTATTCATTTTACAGATTCCACAATTGAATGCTCGACTATTGATAAATCAAACAAACCAATTATAAAAGTAAGTGAGGATAGGCAAATTAAGTTATTTGAATGGATAGAGGATTTCTATAAAAATAAGGAGGATTCTATAGTAAACATAAATAATAATGAACTCCACTATCGCCTAAAAGATTCTCTAATTATTTATTATGATTTAACATTGCAATCATTTCTTGACACTATGGACATATTACAAAATTCAAAAAATAGAATTGGCTATTCTATAGTTGGTATAAATCAAATTCGGCAATTTGAATTAATAATTAACCCTGATAAAATTTGGCTTGATAAAATAGAAAAGGCAAAAAACAATTTTCATAAATATGACAATTCAGTAACTGGCGATTGGCAACCTGCTGCTTGGTTTCACGAGTTTGTTACAAATAAGGAATCATATGATGAGTATCAACCAATTATTAAACGCAATATTAATGAATTTCAAAAATTAAAATAGTTTGCCTTCTCATAACATTGCCTGCAAGCAATCGCAACTTGAGAGATTTTTTCTTTGATTTGAAAGTTGTACATTAGACAAATGAATCCGTTTGCAACAATGACATTTAACTCCATATTAAAAAAATTAAAAGATATTCCTTCTGACAGACTTGAGGAGTTATATCAGTTTATTCACTCCCTTAATCCAAAGAAAAGGGGATCTGAGAAGTTGAGAAAAAAAATATTAACATTCGGTGGTTCATTCAGTGATATGAGTAAAAAAGATTATAACGATTATCTCAAGCAAACTAAGAAAACCAGGACTAACCTTTTTAATCGTAATGCGGACTTATGAGCCCATCAATGTTTGACACTGATATTCTTTCGGAATTTTTGAGAGGAAATACAAAAGTAGTTAAGAATGTTGATGAATATTTAAAGGAATTTGGAATCATTAGTTTGAGTATAATAACCTATTATGAAATCCTAAATGGACTTTTATATAAAGATGCAAAAAAACAACTCAAAAAGTTTGAAAATTTTATAGTCCTTAACAATGTTTTACTTTTGACATTAAAGTCCACTAAACTGGCTGCAAATATTCAAGCAGAACTTCGTAAGAAAGGAAGAGAAATTGGACATGCAGATACTCTGATAGCTGGTATCGCAATTGCAAATAAATTACAGTTTGTAATAAACAACACAAATCATTTTAAAAGAATTAAAGGCTTAGAAATTGCTAATTGGTCGAAGTAACAATAGGCATTAGCCAACCGCTTATAATGGTACTGCAGAAACATCATTATAAACTATTATTGTATAAATTAAAAAAAACTCAGCGGCAACACCCTAAAACAAGCAACTCGCAGCATTAAAAATTAGAGTACTTAATTTTCAATTTACAGTGATTAGCCTAGGAAATAAATAATAATGATCATCTACAATAAAACAAAAATCGTTGCAACGATAGGCCCTGCATCATCTACGTATGATGTTCTTAAAAATATGATCCTGGCAGGTGTAGATGTTTGCCGGCTGAATTTATCTCATGGTGATGAAGTCTTACAAAAAAATGTAATAGATACCATACGAAAAATCAACGCAGAATTAAATACAAATGTTTCTATTCTTGTCGATCTGCAGGGGCCGAAAATTCGTATTGGTGAGGTTGAAAATAATTTAATTGTTCTTGAAAACGATTCAGAAGTTGTCTTCTCCACACATGAAAGTATCGGTAATACGAAACGTCTGAGTATAAACTACCTGCAATTTCCTTCTGATGTTGCCATCGGTGATAAAATACTTCTCGACGATGGAAAAATAGTATTGAATGTAACCGGAACCAATCGCAAAGACGAAGTCATTGCACGTGTTGAAAGCGGAGGAAATTTATCTTCAAGAAAAGGAGTGAATCTTCCTAAAACAAAAGTATCCCTGCCAAGCCTGACTCCGAAAGACCTTCAGGATTTGAAATTTGCTATGGACCAGGAAGTAGACTGGATAGGGCTTTCATTTGTACGCACTGTTAATGATATTATCGATCTGAAAAACCGCATAGCACAAGCCGGAAAGAAATGCAGAGTAATCGCAAAAATAGAGAAGCCCGAAGCCCTCGATGAAATCGATCATATTATACATGAAACAGATGCATTAATGGTTGCACGAGGCGACCTGGGTGTTGAATTACCAATGGAAGAAGTACCTCTCATTCAGAAAATGCTTGTGAATAAATGTATCCAGGCATCCAAGCCTGTTATCATTGCTACGCAAATGATGGAAAGTATGATCACCAATTATACACCGACGAGAGCAGAAGTAAATGATGTCGCTAATTCAGTTATCGATGGCGCAGATGCTGTAATGCTCAGCGCGGAAACATCTGTCGGA
>NZ_JAYSPC010000193.1:0-152713 GCF_043722275.1 Flavobacterium sp.
TCTGTTTTATCCGCGTCAAAATTAGACGCTGATTTTACTGATTCGCTAAAGCGAAAACGCTGATAAAAACGGATTTTTCTAATTACTTTCTTGATTAAATTGTTAAGTAATTTTATAGATTTCCCCTTAATTTAATGACATTGCCCACAGGGACTAAACTTTACTTCAAATAAAAATTCGGGCAATTCACGGCAAACATTTCTCAACCATTTTAAACCTGACAATTATCAGGTTTTAAAATAATTTATTTTCCAACATTTGCTTTTATTTTAATTTAAAAACAAATGACAAAAAAGCCTTTACATACCTTTCATATTCCTGTAATGGGGCTCGCATATACAATCGACAGCCCAATAAGAGTGGCACAATATGGGATTTCATCTGTGGTTTCAATAGCCGATGATGATTTAATTGAAAAAATGCGTAATTTTTACAGCACAAAATTCAATTTACCATACGAAGAAATAACTCAAAAATTTCACGATTACAGAGCACAAAGAATTACTTCATATCTAAATTTAGTAGACAAAATTGTAAAAGAAAAGTTTGAGAATTTCAAAACTGAACTTATAGAAAGCAAAACTGCTGTAGAAAATTATATTGCGATGCTGCCTAATACTTCAGATATCAAAAAGGGTTTTCAAAATCTACTGGATGATGGAATTTCTTTTAAGGAAAACATTCAAAATTATATTGAGTCACATCTTTCTCCTGGATTAATTGATGTGAATATCATGACGAAACTGGACAAAGATAATTTTGATAAAAATGAACAATTACCAATCGAATTCAATGATGCTCATGCAGCTTTAAGAGGTTTTGCGAATAGTAATCTTGAATCTTCTGTTGTACTTTCTGCGGGAATGAATCCGAGATTATTTAGTTATTTTGAAAATTTTTCAGATTTTTTTCCGAATTTAAATAATGAACTAAAAAAGAAAATTACCTTAAAGGTAAGTGATTTTAGATCTGCAATGATTCAGGGAAATTTCCTTGCTAAAAAAGGATTATGGGTTTCTGAGTACAGAATTGAATCCGGATTAAATTGCGGCGGACATGCTTTTGCTACTGACGGACTTTTATTAGGTCCGATATTAGAAGAATTCAAAGAAAAAAAAGATCAGCTTATTCAATCTGCGCATGAGTTGATGACAAAAGTATTACAGCAAAAACAATTTCACACACCAAAAAGTCCTTTACCTCTAAAAATTACGGTTCAGGGCGGCGTAGGAACTGCTGAAGAACATGAGTTTTTGTTAGAAAATTACAAAGTTGATTCTGTAGGTTGGGGAACGCCATTTTTATTGGTTCCGGAAGCAACTTCGGTAGATAAAGCAACACGCGAATTATTGATAAATGCAAAAGAAGAGGATTTATATTTAAGTCATATTTCGCCATTAGGAGTTCCGTTTAACACTTTGAGAGGAACTACAAATGAAATTTTAAGACAAAAAAGAATAGATCAAAACAAAGCCGGAAGTTCTTGTCCGAAGAAATTCCTTGCTTTAAGCAAAGAATATGATCCACAAGGAATTTGCAGCGCTTCGAAAAAATTCCAGGATCATAAACTGGAGGAATTAGAAAACGTAAAAGAAACAATGTCAGTCAAAGCTTTTGAAAAAGCAAAATTTGATATTACCGAAAAATCATGCTTATGTGTTGGTTTAGCCAATGCTTCGTATTTAGAGAATGATATTAAAATAAAAGGTCAGGCACAAGGCGTAATAATCTGTCCTGGGCCAAATATGGCTTATTTTGACCAAGAAGTTTCTTTATCTGATATGTTGGGTCATATTTATGGAAATAATTCGGTTTTAAGAACGGAAAACAGACCGAACTTATTTGTAAAAGAATTAAAAATGTATGTTGATTATTTTAGAAATGAAATCGAAAATATTTCCGGTGATATTACCAATTCTCAGCTAAAAAAATGGAATACTTTTAAATCCAATATTTTTGAAGGAATTGAATATTATGACAACTTACTTTCGTCATCATTATATTTCAGAAATGATTTGAGCAAGATTAAAAAAGATTTCGATTTTTATAAATCAGAATTAGCAGAAATTAAGATTCCAAGTTTGGAATTAGTATAATTTAAGGAATGAAATAGTTTTTCTTTACGTGAGGTACTTGCGAAGATTCCTTGTTCCTCGGAATTGACAAATTGTTATAAAAAACAGGCTGCCCATACGGACAGCCTGTTTTTTTTATAATGATAGATTTAGTCTATTCTTTTTTCTTTTTACTATCGATGACAGCACCAGTTCCGGTTCCTAAAGCAGCACCGGCTAAACCACCAATAATGGCACCTTCGCCTTTTTTCTTACTCACAATTGCTCCAGTTGCAGCACCAACTCCAGCACCAATTACGGCACCTTTAGCAGTAGCGCTCCAGCCTTTTTTCTTTTTGGTAGTTGTGGTAGTTGCAGTTGAAGTTCCGTTAGCCTGTTGTTCATGTACTACGACAACTTTTTGGGATTCTACTTTTTGTTCCTCTTTCATCTTAGCCATTTCTGTCTTCATTGAATCAATAACTTTTTGTTTATCAATTTCAACTCTCATCGAATCAATGCTAGCTTGTTTTGCTTTATTAATATCCCCTTTTCCTTGATTTTGACAAGAAACGATAGATAAAGCAACTAATATAATACATAAGCTTTTCATGATTGTAGTTTTAAAAATTTATACTCTACAAATTAAAGAAGATATATATTAATGATGTTACATGATTTAGGAGAAAGGTTATAAAATTTGATGATTGTAATAAATTTGAACGCGGATTTAAAACGGATTTCCTTCAATTAGCTGAATGATTTTTTACACATATTTTCACAGATTTAAGCAGATTTTTTTAAATTGTATCTAAAAAACAATCCCGCAAAGACGCCACGTCGTTAAGTTTTTTCTCACTTTATGTCATTCGACGCAGGAGAAATCACACTAGAAGATCTACAAAGATTGGCGACATTCTTTACGGAATGTTAGTGTGATTTCTCCCTTCGGTCGAAATGACAAACAGCACTACTTGTCTAATTAAAAACTTTGCACCTCTAAGACTTGCGAGAGATTTTTTTTTACTTCCCTAAAATTCCTTTTTTCAGAATTTGTCCAAAATCATACATATCTTCATAAGAACAATACAACGGAACTGGCGCAAGACGAATTACATTAGGTTCTCTCCAATCTGTGATTACTCCGTTTTTCATTAAATAATCAAATAAGCTACGTCCTTCTCCATGTAAAAAAACTGATAATTGCGACGCTCTTTCTTCAGGATTTGAAGGTGTGATAATTTCGAAATTACCTTTTACTTCCTGATCAATTTCATGTAAAATAAATTCTAAGTAAGATGTAATTTTATCTCTTTTAGCAATTAAAGCATCCATTCCTATCTCAGCAAACATTTCAACCGAAGCTAAATAAGGCGCCAAAGAAAGTACGGGTAAATTACTAATCTGCCAGCCATCAGCTCCATGAACCGGATCAAAATTAGGTTCCATTTTAAAACGGCGTTCTTTGTTATGTCCCCACCAACCTGCAAATCTTGGTAAATCAGGATCATTATGATGTTTTTCGTGTACAAAACAACCTGAAGCATTTCCAGGTCCTGAATTCATATATTTATAACTGCACCACGCAGCAAAATCTACATTCCAATTATGAAGTTCAAGTTTGATGTTTCCGGCAGCATGTGCTAAATCCCATCCTACTTTTGCTCCTGCTTTTTGTCCGGCTTCGGTAATTGTTTTAATATCAAAAACTTGTCCGGTATAATAATTTACTCCACCTATTAAAACCAGAGCCAGTTCATCACCAACTTCTTTAATTTTTGCCAGAACATCTTCCAGACGAATATTGTGTTCGCCATCGCGACGTTTAATTTCTACAATTGCATCTTCTGTTTTATATCCATGAAAATGCACTTGACTTTGGAACATATATTGATCTGAAGGAAAAGCTTTTTCTTCACAAATAATTTTGTAACGTTTCCCTTTTGGCTGATAAAACGAAACCATTAATAAATGAAGATTTACGGTCAAAGTATTCATAACTGTAACTTCTGATGGTAAAGCACCAACAATTTTACTCAATGGTTCTGCAAATCTTTCCTGATAATCCCACCAGGGTTTTTCAGCATAAAAATGGCCTTCAACAGCAAGATCTGCCCAATCATTCATTACTTCATCAATATATGCTTTGGTACGTTTAGGCTGTAATCCCAATGAATTTCCTGTAAAATAAATTACTCGTTTGTCATTTACTTTCGGAAATATAAATTGATCCTGATATTGATTTAAGGTATCTTCTGCGTCAAGTTGTTTCGCAAATTCGCGTGTATTTTGAAAAGTCATTTTTTTTATTTTGAATCGTAAAAATAGGAAATGTTTTTTTTGTTTCAAGTTTCAGGTTTCAAGTTTAACGTTCTGCAAAACTTGAAACCTGAAACAAAAAAAACTTGAAACCAATTTTAAATAAAAAAACCCGTCATCACTGACAGGTTTTCCATATTTATTTCGCTTGACGAATTAGATGATTAACATCGCATCTCCGTAAGAATAGAATTTGTATTCTTCTTTGATTGCTTCTTCGTATGCTCTTTTCATTAAATCGTGCCCACAGAAAGCAGAAATCATCATTAATAATGTTGATTTTGGTGTGTGGAAATTTGTAATCATACAGTTTGCAATACTAAAATCATGAGGAGGGAAAATAAATTTATTTGTCCATCCTTCAAAAGGATTTAAAGTATTTTGAGATGAAACTGAACTTTCGATAGCACGCATCGAAGTTGTTCCAACAGCACAGATACGTTTTTTAGCAATTTTAGCTGCATTTACAATATCACAAGCTTCTTGTTTGATAATCAATTCCTCAGAATCCATTTTGTGTTTCGATAAATCTTCAACCTCAACTGGATTAAAAGTTCCTAAACCAACGTGTAATGTTACTTCAGCAAAGTTAATTCCTTTGATTTCTAATTTTTTCAAAAGGTGTTTTGAGAAATGTAAACCTGCAGTTGGTGCAGCTACAGCTCCTTCTTCTTTTGCATAAATAGTTTGGTATCTTTCAGCATCTTCAGGTGTTACTTCTCTACTGATGTATTTAGGAATTGGAGTTTCTCCAAGTTCTGTTAATTTATTTCTGAATTCTTCGTAAGAACCATCATATAAAAAACGTAAAGTTCTACCACGAGAAGTCGTGTTGTCGATTACCTCAGCAACTAACGAATCGTCGTCACCAAAATAAAGTTTATTACCAATTCTGATTTTACGAGCCGGATCAACTAAAACATCCCAAAGGCGTTGCTCTGAATTTAATTCTCTTAATAAGAAAACTTCAATTCTTGCTCCTGTTTTTTCTTTGTTTCCGTACAAACGTGCAGGGAAAACTTTAGTATTATTAAGAATCAAAACATCTCCGTCATCAAAATAGTTGATAACATCTTTGAACATTTTGTGCTCTATAGTTTGTTTTTGACGATCGATTACCATTAAACGAGATTCGTCTCTGTTTTCTGCTGGGAATTCCGCTAAAAGTTCTTTCGGTAAATTAAATTGAAAATGTGATAATTTCATTTGAGAAAGTTATGAGTTATAGATTTCGATCAGGATTATTTGAAGACCTGATTTTTAATCGTGTGCAAATATACGATTGTGAGATAGGCGTTGTCAAGTGTTTTGATGTTTATTTTTAAAAGTCGTTGATTTAGTGGCGTTTTAACAACATAAAAAAATGTTTTTTTACCATATAAGTAATATAAGTTCATTTAATTAGGATGCTGCAAAAAATTGTTGGTGTTTTTTATTTGGCTAAAGCCGAAAACTAAGACATTAAAAATACCTCCAGTTAAAACCGGAGGTTATTCAAATTAAGCACATTTTATTTAAACGAACTTATATTACTTATATGGTTTAAAAAATTCTATTATTTTTATTTGGCTAAAGCCGAAAATCTAAACATAAAAACCTCCAGTTAAAACTGGAGGCTATTCAAATTAAGCACATTTTATTTAAATGAACTTATATTACTTATATGGTTTAAAAAATTCTATTATTTTATTTGGCTAAAGCCGAAAATCTAAACATAAAAAAACCTCCAGTTAAAACTGGAGGTTATTCAAATTAAGCACATTTTATTTAAACGAACTTATATTACTTATATGGTTTAAAAAATCCTATTATTTTTATTTGGCTAAAGCCGAAAACTAAGACATTAAAAAAACCTCCAGTTAAAACTGGAGGCTATTCAAAGTAAGCACATTTATTTAAATGAACTTATATTACTTATATGGTTTAAAAAATCCTATTATTTTTATTTGGCTAAAGCCAAAAACTAAGACATTAAAAAAACCTCCAGTTAAAACTGGAGGCTATTCAAATTAAGCACATTTTATTTAAATGAACTTATATTACTTATATGGTTTAATTTTTACAATTCTGAAACTTGAAAATCTAAAGCTTTCAGGTCATTCCAAAAATCAGGATATGATTTAGAAACTACTTCAGCATTTTCAATAATAATTGGCACTTTTAACGCTAATGGAGCAAATGCCATTGCCATACGGTGATCGTTGTATGTAGCAATTTTTACATTATGATTGATGTTTTCTGATGCTGTCAAAGTCAAACTATCATTTGTAACCGAAATATTAGCTCCTAATTTCGTTAATTCAATTCTAAGCGCTTCAAGTCTGTCGGTTTCCTTGATTTTTAGAGTATGAAGACCCGTTAAATGACAGCCAATTCCTAAACCTAAACAAGTTACAACAATTGTCTGCGCAATATCCGGCGTATTATTTAGTTCAAAATTTATTGTTCCAAATTGAAAATTCTCTTGTTTAACCAATGTCATTTTATTGTCCTGAAAAGTAGTCTGAACTCCTAATTTCTCATAAAGCGATACTAATTCAGAATCTCCTTGTAAACTATTTTCTTTGTAACTGCTTAAAGTTATTGAAGCTGTATCGGCCAAAGCTACTAAACTAAAAAAGTAAGACGCTGAACTCCAATCAGATTCTACGACCATTTCTTTTGACGCAACTTCAGCTTTCGGATAAACTTTAATTACATTTCCTTCAAAACTAGTCTGAATATCTAAATCTTTAAGCAAAGCTAATGTCATTTTAATATATGGAATCGAAGTAATTTCTCCTTCTAAAGTAAGCTCTAAACCATTTTCTAACTTTGAAGCTACTAATAAAAGTGCCGAAATATATTGACTGCTTACATTTGCTGCCAAAGTTACTTTTGAAGCAGTTACTTTTTTTCCTTGGATTTTGATTGGCGGATAACCTTCTTCTTTTTCATAAGAGATTTCAACTCCTAATTGTCCTAAAGCTTCTACTAGAATCTTGATCGGACGTTCCTGCATTCTGCTTGAGCCTGTCATAATAACGTCACGACCTTCGTTTACAGCAAAATAAGCGGTTAAAAATCGCATTGCCGTTCCGGCGTGATGTATGTCTACAATTTCGTCATCGCCTAATAACGCTTTTTGCATTACCTCGCTATCATCAGAATTTGAAGTGTTTGCTAATGTAATATTGGGGAATAATGCTTTTAGTAACAATAAACGATTTGTTTCGCTTTTTGATCCTGTTACTGCAATTTGTCCTTGTAAATTATGTTGAGTTGTTTGAAGTAATAAATTC
Organism: Flavobacterium sp.; assembly: GCF_043722275.1. Taxonomy (GTDB): domain Bacteria; phylum Bacteroidota; class Bacteroidia; order Flavobacteriales; family Flavobacteriaceae; genus Flavobacterium. The sequence goes on from NZ_JAYSPC010000193.1 coordinate 7,655, forward strand.
ATTTTTAATTGTAAGTTGAAAATTATGAATTATGGTTAGAGACGTAATTCGCCACGCAATTTACCACTCCCCATTCATAATTCAAAATTCAAAACTCATAATTCAAAACTTATGAGTGATATTTCACAATTATTTCAATTTATCATTGTTTTTATGACGATCCTTATCGCGAATTGATTTCAAATCCATTTTTTTATCAAAAGCAGTTTGTAAATCAATTCCGGTTTGGTTAGCCAGACATAAAACTACAAAAACAACATCGGCTAATTCTTCGCCTAAATCTTTGTTTTTATCGCTTTCTTTTTCGGATTGTTCTCCATATCTGCGGGCAATTATTCTGGCCACTTCCCCTACTTCTTCTGTAAGTTGTGCCATATTTGTAAGCTCGTTAAAATAGCGAACACCGTGTTCTTTTATCCAGGTATCTACATCAAGTTGGGCATTTTTCAAGTCCATAAGTTATATTTTTTTTAGAACAATTTTTTCGTTTTGACTCGCGATCATTTTCTGAAAAATATTTTTTAATCCTTCATATTGATCAGCTGCAAAAATACTATTGTTAATTTCTTTTGAACTACTTATTTGAATTTTGTTTCCTTCGTTTGATATATTTAACAGATAAACAATTTCTTTATTTTCGGACACAATCCTAACAGGCGTCGGCAATGATTCTACTATATAGCCTTCAGGAATTTCTAAGTTTACGTTTATTTTTTCCTGAGTTGGATATCCAAAATAAACCGGCATTTGTCTTGTTTCCTGATTAAAAGGATTTTTAGATCTTGTAAAAAACAACAATGGATTTATGAAAATCTTGCCCCCTATAATGTCCACACGGTTTTCTGAAATTAAACTAAATGTTTCTATTACCGGATCTTGAAAATTCGTTTTCTTATTCTCAATTGTATAATTGGAAATTTTTAAATCTCCCATTTGCTCTTCTAATTTTTCGAGATAATTTTCCTGAGCTTTATTCGCATTTTCGATTCTAAAGAGATAAGCATTGTAATCTGTTCTTTGAATTTTGATTTTACCTTCTATTTTACCCAGATCATCAATTTTCACCAGCAAAGTCGAAGCTTCTTTTGATATTTTAATAGGAACTAAATTAATTTCTGTCGAAGTTCCATCATTCTTAATTAATCTGCCTTTCCAGTTTAAAATGTTTAATGGCAAAATTCCTGGATAGGTAAATTTATGAGATGCATCTAACAAAATTTGTTTTCCGTCAATTTCAGCGGCTGCAATTACATAATTAAAACCGGTTCTTGTGGGATAAACCGGTACTCCATTTTCGATCGTACTTACTAAAACCGGATTTACGTCAATGCCTCCCAATTTTAACATATTGATTAAAATAAAATTGATCTCGGCTGTATTTCCCAATTGATCGGCGTATGCTTTTTTTACACCTTTATCTGTGAAACAATCATTTACTTCGTTCCAGTTCATTTTACTTTGAACGAATTTGAAAATGATATTTAATCTTTCATTTTGAGATTCAACATTTGTTAGCAACCGTTTTACATCATCTAATAAAAAGCTTTTTTCACTGAGTTCTTTTCCAAAATTTTCACTTTTAAAAATATTGGTAGCAACGCCTTCCCAGGTCATCGCATAATCTTTCACCGGCTGATCCGGATATCTAACTCTTTCTAATTCATGATGAATAGATCCTGTATAATTTTGGATATTATCTACAAACGGCTCATTTGTTAATGCCGGAATATCTTTTCCTTTATAAAAAGCACTAATTTGCTTGTATGATATTGACTTGGTCATATTATGCTCATCCGTAAAAGACTGATTTGCATTAGTGAATTTTGATTCAGCTTCAATTTTATGACTTCCAGTTAAAATAGGCTTATAAATATAGTATTCCGGAATATCTGTCTTGTATTCAAAGTAGCTAACGGGAATATCAAATTGAAAATCAAAATCAGGTAATTTTACAATGTTCTCTGATTTTAGAATATATCTGTATTCTATAATAGAACCTACTTTGACATTAGGCAATGTTATTGTTTTTTCGTTCCAGAATTTATTTACTTTTTTCTTGAAAGTTCCTTGATTATCGAGTTTTGTTTTTACAATTGATTCGTTTTCCAGATTGTATGTAACTGCATTTGAAAACTCTAATCGATCCTCATTCAGCGATTCATAACCAATATAGAAACGCACTTTTTGATCTGCCCATTTTAATCCTTCTTTTTTATAAATTTTAATCTTAAATTCATAAACGTGATTGGCATAAAAGCCTTTGTCTTTATCGTAAGTGAAATAGGTTCTGGCTTTTTTAAATAAAATTGTAGCCGGAGCGGTTGTATCTTTTGGATTTGATTTTTCTTTTAATTCAGTAATAGTTACTTTTCCCAGTTCATAATTTTGGGCTTTGGCATTTGAAATTCCCAGAAATAAAAAAATAACTATTACTAAGTTTTGAAACTTCATATTATATTCTTTTTAATACAATTTTTTCGGTTTCTTTTGCAATCATGCCTTTATAGTATTCCTTAAGCATTTCATATTTTTCTGTTGTAACAATTGCTTCATTAATCTGATGCTGAATACTAATTTGTAACTTATTATCATTTGCAACAATATTAAACTTAAAGCTTCCTAAATTATCCTCCATATTAATTACAACCGGTGCCGGTAGTGTTTCAGCAATAAATCCATCAGGTATTGTAAGTGTAATATTGTATTTGTCAGAAAATGGAAATCCAAAATCTACCGGATATTCCCTAACTTCCTGTTTAAACGGATTTTTTTCATTTGTAAAAAACAACATCGGACTTACGTATATTTTTCCTCCTATTATTTCGCATAAATTATTACCTGCAAACGAATATGTTTCCATCATAGGCAATAAAATTTCTTTTTCGTTTGTTCTTAAATAATCGCTTATTTCAATTTTACTATTTTGATTTTCTAATTTCTCTAAATATTCTTCCTCTTTTAAGTCGCTAATATTCTCTCTGGTAATTAATGCATTGTAATCTGTACTTTGTCTTCTGGTTTTTCCTTTTACGTTACCTTCTGCATCAATACTGTAACTCAAAAATACAATATCATTTGAAGCTTTTTTAGGCATTAAATCAACTTCTTCAGAACTTCCGTCTTTTCTAATTAATCTTCCTGACCAGTTTAAAGCTCTGAGTGGTAAAATATTTGGAGTTGAAAATTTATCCGAAGCATCTAATAAAATATTTCCGTTTGGAGTTTCAACCGCAGCAATCACGTAGTTAAAAGCATTTCTGTTAGGGAAAATCGCAATTCCATTAGAACGTGTACTTACTAAAACCGGATTTGCCGTTAAGCCTGCATAACGTAACATTGCGGTTAGCATTAAATTAATATCAGCAATATTTCCTGTTTTTTCTTTGTATGCTTTTTTAACACCATTGTCACAACTATATCCTGCGTAATCATTCCATTTTACATTGGTTTTTACATGATTTAAAATAGCTAGTATTTTTTCATCGCTTGTAGTTTTCCCTTCGAGCAATTTTTTTAAATCTTCTTCAAAATAACCTGTTTTGTTTAATTCAGGACCAAAATCATCGTAATCATAAATTGTTTTTACTACCGAATTCCAATCTGTGGAATACATTTTCATTTTCGAACTTGGAGATTTCGTCATCGAAAGTTCATGCTGAATACTTGAGGTATAATTATCAATATTATTCACAAAAGCTTCATCTTTTATAGCAGGAAAATCTACAGCCAAATAAGTGGTCTGCGTTTCCATATAATCTAATTTACTTGTGGAAAAAATAGTTTTAGAATGTCCACCTTCACTTCTTTCCTTATTTGTGAAAGTAATGGATTTCGGATTTTTTTGAGAGGTAACTTTAGGGAAAATATATCCTTTTTGTCTTGAATTAAAAACATAATATTCCGGAACATAAGTTGAAAACTCAGAATAATTTACCGGAATACTGCTTTGAAAATCCCACTTTCTAATCCCTGTGTCACTAGGACTTCTAACGAGATAACTAAATTCAATAACAGAACCTTCCTTAACATTAGGCATTGTTATTTTTTTCTGGCTTCTTAATTTATTTACTATTTCATCAAAAGTACCATCACTTTTCAATTTTGTTTTTTCGATTTTACCATTTACTAAATTATAAGTCACCGCATCATCAAAACTCACTTTTTCCTTAAAGCCATTCTGATTATAATACCATACACTTCGATTTGCCCAATTATACCCTTCTTTTTTATAAATCTTAATTCTGGTTTCTACTTCTGTCAAAGTAATAAAACCATCATTTAGATCGTACTCAATTCTGGTCCTCCCTCTTGTATACAATATCGCAGCTACTGCCGATGAATCTTTAGGATGTACCTTTTGCTCTAATTCGGCAATTGATACTTTTCCTAATTTAAATTCCTGCGCTGTTACTTTTGATATAAAAAGCAAAAACATTAAAAGACTTAAAGGTTTAATAAATTTCATGTACTTGGTTATTGTTTAATTCTTGATTAATATGATTTTGGCATTATCGTTTCTTGAAATCTGTTCCATAAAAAGGCGATATTCATCATACTCTTTATTAGAATATTTCCCTTTATTTAAAAGCATCGATCGTTTATAGGTAAGTTTATTATTTTCTTTCTTAATGATTTCCGTTTTATATTCTCCAAACTTTCCTTTCAACTCAAAATTTGAAGGCAAAAATTCGATCGTAAATCCCGTTGGCAAATTAATTTCGATTTCATCTGAATCTAAATAACCTCGCTGAATTTGAAATGGATTTTTTCTGTTTCTGATTCTTTTTATATTAACCGAACTCTGATTGAAAGCATCAACGGTAAAAATCATCTTATTGGCTGCAATATTTCCGTAATCAATTGCGCTTATTTGTGCTTCTTCGGTAAAACGAATATTATCCTTATCGTTAGTAAAAGTTATTTTTCCGAGTTTTAAATTATTGATATTGTTCCAATAATTTTTGTAATGTGATTCTTTTTCTGTTGGCTGTAACTTTTCAACTCTTTCTCTTATTCCATATTGCGAACCTTCAGAAAGAATATTTATTTTACCCGAAAAAAATCCATTTTCATCTATCGCGAAACTTCCTTTACTATATTGTTTATTTTCTATTGGATCATAAATTTTTGTTCTTATTATTTCTCCGCCATCAGGTTTAATTACGATGACTTTTCTATTATCAGTGAAATTTGCCTGATATCCAAAAGGATCACTTTGACTTGTACATTCTAAAAAAACATATTTATCCTTGTCGGGAACACATAAAATGGCGTGATTTCCTTGTATTGAAAAGAAATCCTCATCGATATCCATTAAATCTGAATCACCATATAATTCAGTATAATAAGACGGGACTCCAACTGCATCTAATAATGCTCTTGTATAATTAGAAAGTGCCTTACAATCACCATAACCTAATCTGTCCACATCTCCGGCCAACATAGGTTTCCAACCACCAATTCCTACTTGAATGCTTACATATCTGGATTTTTCCTGCATAAATTGATAAACAATTTTTGCTTTTTTTATAGGATCTGTCTCATTGCCTACAACAGCTTTTATTTTAGCTATTGTTTCTGCGGATAATACTGTAGTTCCTGTTAAAATTTTATCAGAAAACCACTTCCCATATTCCTTCCAATCCTTTGCGTTGCCGTCAACACCTTCTAAGTTAAAATATTCTAAACTCATTACCACTTTTGGATATAAATCTCTAAAGGCAGGACTATAATCTTCGGGTTTTTGCGCTAAAATATTAGTTGTTACATAGGAAAGCTTAGTATCTGTATCTGAAGTTTTCTTTATATTAAATACAGAAAATTGAGATTCTTTTTTCCTAAATCCAAGTTTATTAGGGTATGTAACATTCAGGACACTTTTTTCAATACTTAAAAAGTAACCTGACAAAGGAAACCATGCCGGAATAAATGCTGTTGTTGAAGTTTGAATTTCGCAATTAAAAATTACGCTGAACGGGTATGAAATTGGAGTATAATCTAAATACAAATAACGGTTATCCGAAAAAAGAGTGCTTCCGCTTGCCGAACTTTCATCTATAAAATCTTTGCGTTTTATTTTTTTAATTTCCTTACCGGAAGCATCGTAAATTATTGCTTCGATATTTTTTACGGTAGTTCTTTTATCATAATACTGATATGCATCGATTTCCCTTAAACCTTTTTCATTTATAACAGTTACAATGCGCTGAGTTTTCATGCTCATCTCTCTTTGCGAAACAATATTAATATCCAATTGATTCAAACGAACAACCGCATTGGCATTTTCGATAAGACTATCTGAAATTGGTGTAAAAACAAATTCGCTCTTTTGAGCAGAAGAAATAAAGGTAAGGAAGAAAAAAAACAGCGCAAAAAAGTGCTTTTTCATTAGTAAGTAATTTCGTCAAATATATATTATTTTTAGAAATTTTTAACATTTGTCTAATAAAATTTTAATCTCTGTTTTTACTGTCTATTAATATTGTTACAGGTCCGTCATTCAGCAAATTAACTTTCATATCTGCGCCAAAAATTCCGGTTTGAATTTTCTTGCCGAATTCCTTTTCCAGAGAATTAACAAAATTCTCATACATTGGGATCGCAAATTCCGGTTTTGAAGCTTTTAAGTACGAAGGGCGATTTCCTTTTTTTGTAGAAGCATGAAGTGTAAATTGACTTACTACAATAATATCGCCATCAATATCCTGAACAGAACAATTCATAACATCATTTTCATCACCAAAAATTCTCATTTTGATGATTTTACCAACCAACCAATCAATATCTTCGTGAGTATCTAAATCTTCAATTCCTACCAAAATCAATAAACCTTTTTGAATATCAGCAACTTTTTGATTGTCAATCGTTACTGATGCTTGAGAAACTCTTTGAAGAACTACTTTCATGTTAATGGTTAATTATGAATTGTAAATTGTTAATTGTTAATTATTCTGACGATTATTGTTTGAGAAATTATTCTGGCAATTAAATTTGATCAGGCAAGCTTTGTAATCAATAATTAACAATTAACCATCAACAATTATTCAATTACTTTCTCAGTTCATCGCTTGCTTTTCGATCTTCATCATAATTATCTGTACGATAATTTTCGTCATCACCTTCAAGGATTTTCAGGTAACTATTATAACGTGACCACGCAATCTCGTCTCTTTCTAAAGCAACTTTAATGGCGCAATGTGGTTCTTCTTTATGCAGGCAATTGTTAAACTTGCATTGATCTTTTAGTTTGAAGAATTCCGGAAAATATCCGCTGATTTCTTCTTTTTCCATATCAACGATTCCAAAACCTTTAATTCCTGGTGTGTCGATGATTTTTGCATCAAAAGACAAATCATACATTTCTGCAAAAGTAGTTGTGTGCTGACCTTGTTTACTGGCTTCAGAAATGGTTTTGGTTTTAAGATGTAAAGAAGGCTCCATGGCGTTTACCAAAGTCGATTTTCCAACACCCGAATGCCCGGAAAACATACTTACCTTACCAATCATCATTTCTTTTAATTCGTCAATACCCTTCATTTCTGTCGAAGAAACGCGAAGACATTTATACCCAATTTGCTGATACACATATTGCATATACAATTGATCGTCTAAAGTAGGTTCATCAAAAGTATCTATTTTATTAAAAACCAAAATCGTTTCAATATTATAAGCTTCGGCAGTTACTAAAAAGCGATCTATAAAATTGAATGTCGTTGGCGGATTATTAATCGTAATCAATAAAAATACGCGATCAATATTCGATGCGATAATATGCATTTGATGCGACAAATTAACGGATTTACGAACGATGTAATTTTTTCTTTCGTGAATATTAAAAATCGTTCCCGTTACAGTATCCGAAGTTTCTTCAAGTTCATAATCTACAATATCACCTACAGCAATAGGATTAGTACTCTTAATACCTTTCATCCTAAACTTCCCTTTCATACGGCATTCTATAAAATCGCCTTTTTCAGATTTTACAGTGTACCAACTTCCTGTAGATTTATATACGAGTCCTGTCATTCTTTAATTTTAGATTTTAGTCCCGATCCCGAAGCTTCGGGACGGGATAGATTTAAACTGTAAATCTTTGCAAAGATAAATTAATAATTTTAACCATATAAGTTATATAAGAGAATATAAATAAGCCTGAATATTTAGATTCTGTTTATGATAGTTAATAAAACAAAAAATCTCCACGTTTCAACGAAACATGGAGATTTAATAGAGAATTGCCAAAAGTGATATAATAAAACCTAAATTCAATGTAAACAAAAACTTAAATTTACTTATATCACTTATATGGTTTAAAAAATATTACGAGTTGATTACCTTTTCCTGATGACCAATACTTTCCTGGTGAATTGCTTTGAACATTTTCAAAACAAACTCTTCAGTAAGACCTTTTTTCTCCCCTTCAAGAATCATTTTTCCTAAAATTTCATTCCAACGATTATTTTGAAGAATCGCTACGTTTGCATCTTTTTTCACCTGACCAATTTCGTCAGCAACTTTCATACGTTTTCCTAATAACTCTAATAAGTTAGCATCAAGAACGTCGATGTTAGCTCTTAGTTTAGTCATTTTTTGAGTGTACTGATCTGTAGTATCATCCGTTTTTCTAATTGTCAAATCTTTAATGATTTGTTTCAAAGCATCCGGAGTAACTTGTTGAGCAGCATCAGACCAGGCATTGTCCGGATCGTAATGCGTTTCGATAATCATACCATCGTAATTCAAATCTAAAGCCTCTTGAGTTACTTCAAAAATCATTTTACGATCTCCGGTAATGTGAGATGGATCGATGATTAAAGGTAAATCAGGGAATTTATTTTGCAATTCGATAGCAATTTGCCATTCCGGAATGTTTCTGTATTTTGTTTTCTCGTAAGTAGAGAATCCTCTGTGAATAACTCCTAATTTCTCGATTCCAGCCATATGTAAACGCTCAACACCACCTAACCATAAAGCTAAATCAGGGTTTACAGGGTTTTTAACCAAAACGATTTTATCAGTTCCTTTCAAAGTATCAGCAATTTCCTGAACCGCAAAAGGGTTTGCAGTTGTACGAGCACCAACCCATAAAACGTCGATATCATGCTCTAAAGCCAACTTACAATGCGCTGCAGTTGCAACTTCAGTTCCCATTAATAAACCAGTTTCTTTTTTAGCTTTTTGCAGCCATTTTAAACCAATTTCTCCAACTCCTTCAAATCCTCCCGGACGCGTTCTTGGTTTCCAGATTCCAGCTCTGAATACACTAACTTTTGAATCTTTCAATTCATGCGCAATTTTCAATACCTGATCTTCCGTTTCTGCACTACATGGTCCTGCTATCACAAGTGGGTGATTTAAATTGAAATCATCTAACCACTTTCTCATTTGTTTATTATTTTCCATCTTAATTTTTAGTTTATTTTTATTTTTTAATTGTTAATCCGTTTAATATCTCCCTGATTTTATTCGTGCTTTCCATTTCTTCAAAAATGGCGTCGTAATTTTCTTCTTTCAACAAATCCCTAAACCGACTCAGATTTGAGATGTATTCTTCTAACGTTTCAATAACGTGTTCCTTGTTTTGCTTAAAAATTGGTGTCCACATTGCGGGTGAACTTTTTGCCAAACGAACCGTACTTTCAAATCCACTTCCCGCCATATCAAAAATATCCTGTTCGTCTTTTTCCTTATTCATTACGGTTTTCCCCAACATAAACGAACTGATGTGCGACAAATGTGAAACGTAAGCAATATGTTTGTCGTGCGAAATTGGGTCCATATATCGAATTCTCATTCCTATTTCGCTAAAAAGCTTTAACGCCTTTTCCTGCAATTTGAAAGTGGTTTTTTCCACCTCACAAATAATGTTTGTTTTCCCCTGAAACAAACCTTTTATCGCCGCCGAAGGTCCTGAGAACTCCGTTCCTGCAATTGGATGTGTTGCAATAAAATTTCTTCTTTTCGGGTGACTGGCAACAGCATCACAAATTGGCTTTTTAGTCGAACCTACTTCAAAAACAATTGTTTGATCTCCAACCAAATCCAGCACTTTAGGCAAAACTACCAGCGCCACATCAACAGGAACCGAAACAATTACAAAATCAGCTTCCGCCAAATCTTCAAAACTTCCCGCCTTATCGATAACGCCAAGATCAATCGCTTCCTGCAAGTGTTTTTCGTTATTGTCAATTCCAAAAATAGTAGCGTCAGGATGTTTTTCTTTGATGTCCAGCACCATCGAACCGCCTATTAACCCTATTCCTATTACGTATACTTTCATATTTATTTTTATTAGAAGCTATTTCCTGCTATCCGTTTCAATCTTTTTTTCGGTAAAAACCTCAAAAAAGGATTTCCACTTCTATCAGGGCTAGGGCTTCTCGTTTTTCCAAGAACTTTTGATTAATACCTACAAGGTTTCGAAAACCTTGCAGGAAATCTAAAATTTAAAACCTGTCTATCGCTTCTTGTACTTTTTCTTCTTTTACACACAACGAAAACCTAATATATCCTTCACCATTACTTCCGAAAATAGTTCCCGGAGTGATAAAAATATGTTTCTCGTATAATATTTCGTCAATGAACTTTTCTGATGATTTAATTCCTTCCGGCAATTTTGCCCAAACAAAAAGGCCAACACCTTCTTTATAAACTTCGCAGCCTAATTTTTCTGCTAATTTTTCTGTTAGTTCACGACGGCGTCTGTAAATTTTGTTTTGGTCTTCAAACCAGGATTTATCACAATTCAAAGCTGCAATTGCACCTTTCTGAATTCCATAGAACATTCCGCTGTCCATGTTGCTTTTTACTTTTAGGACAGCATCGATAATTTCAGGATTTCCTAAAACCATTCCAACTCTCCAACCTGCCATATTGAATGTTTTACTAAGTGAATTTAATTCTAAAGCCACATCTTTCGCACCTTCAACCTGTAATAAACTCATTGGGTTATCATTCAAAACAAAACTATACGGATTATCGTTAACCAATAATATGTTGTGTTTTTTAGCAAAAGCAACCAATTTTTCAAATAATGCCAAACTTCCTCTCGCTCCTGTTGGCATGTGCGGATAACCCAGCCACATAATTTTTACTTTCGAAAGATCCAGTTTTTCCAATGCTTCAAAATCCGGTTCCCATGCATTTGCTTCTTTCAGATCATAATAAACCGGAACCGCCCCAACCAAATTAGTTACCGAAGTATACGTTGGATAACCCGGATTCGGAATCAAAACGTGATCGCCTTCATTTAAAAAGGCTAACGAAATATGCATAATTCCTTCTTTCGAACCCATCAAAGGCAAAATCTCATTATTCGGATTCAACTCAACACCAAACTGATTCTGATAAAAATCTGCCATCCCTTTTCTCAATTCCGGTAATCCCTGATAGCTCTGATAACCATGTCCGTTTTCATCCAGAATTGCTGCAGCAACTGCTTCAATTACTGCTTTGGACGGACTCAAATCAGGGCTTCCAATTCCCATATTGATGATCGATTTTCCTTCAGATTGTAGTTGACGAACTTCTCTCAATTTTGATGAGAAATAGTATTCTTCAACTGTATCTAATCTTTTTGCTGTTGTAATCATGATTTTTATTTATATTTTGCTTTGGGTTTTAGGCCGTAAGCTTTATGCTCTCTTATTGTTACTTTCAAACTTTCGGCTTTCCAACTTTAAGACTGACTTAACGGTTTTGTATTCTTATATTCTCCCAATACTTTTAAATATTCTGCCATTATATTTAGTAGCGACTTGGCTTTTGCAAAATCCTCGTATTTCTCGAATGTCACATCTACGAAAAACGAATATTTCCAGGGAGTTTCAATTTTTGGTAATGACTGAATTTTGGTTAAATTCAGTTTGCAATCGCTCATTACATTTAAAACCGCTGCTAAACTTCCTCTTTTGTGATCTAATTCAAATTTGATTGACGCTCTGTTGATTTCGTTTTCCGGCAAAAATGAATTCTGTTTTTTGATAATCACAAAACGAGTCATGTTATTTTTGATCGTTTGAATTTCAGGCGCAATAATCTCAAGATCATACATTTCAGAAGCCGTTTTGCTTGCAATTGCTGCAATTCCGGTTAATTGTTTTTCCTGAATTCTTCTTGCGGTTTCAGCCGTATCTTTATCTTCAACCAATTTAATGTTCGGATATTGTTTTAAGAAATCCATGCATTGCAAAATTGCCATTGGGTGCGAATGAACTTCTTTTATATCCTCGATTTTCTGCCCTTTTAAAGCCATTAAATTTTGGTGAATGCTCAAATAATGCTCTCCAATAATGTGTAAATTATTCTTGTCAATCAAGGCATAATTCGGAATAATTGGTCCTGCAATCGAATTTTCAATCGCCATTACCGCCTGATCAGATTTTCCTGAAATCAGGCTATCGACCAATTCTTCAAAAGACAAACATTCATCAATTTCCACATTTTCAGAGAAATACTCTTTCACAACCTGATGATGAAAAGAACCTTTAATACCTTGTATTGCAATTTTAGTTGTCATATATTCAAAAAAAAATCCTGATTTTCATCAGGATTGTATATTAGTTTTATTTGTCTTTTTTAATTTCTCAAATAACCATAGCACAATCCTCACTTCTACTAAAGAAGAAATAAAAAGAGTTGCTAAAATAAAAACGGTTATTAGACATTTTGTTTGTGTTTTTCAATAAATTCTTTGCGAATGTATAAATTATTTTTACCGCACCAAAACAAATATTGCATTTTATGAAACAAAAAAGGATTTCTTAACAAAATCTATTGGTTTTGTAGGATATTATAATAAATCAGCCTTAAAATACGATTTAGGTAATTGGTTTTGAGCATTCGGTTATTAAGATATTAAGATTTTGGATCTTAAAATTTAATTGACAGCTCTAAATGCCCTCCCAGACCAAGTTCTACAATTTTTTGAAGTGTTGAAAATCTTGCTTCTTTAACATTATTTTCAATCTTAGATATATATGATTTTGTTGTACCTGCTTTTGCGGCAAGTTCTTCCTGAGTCATTCCTTTTTGAAGCCTTGCTTCATGGATCATGGCTCCAATTTTAAAACTTTCAAAACCTGCTTCAAATTCGTCACGTTTTAATGTCCCAATTTTGCCATACTCAATTTCAATAAATTCATCGAGGCTTGTTAAGTTTTTATTTTTCGCTTTCATATTCTTTTTTTATTCTTAATGCTTTTTCAATTTCTTTTTTTGGTGTTTTTTGAGTTTTCTTTTGAAAGCCATTAGTAAGAACAACTAATTTCTCTCTCTCAAAAAAACAAAAAATCCTAAAAATATCAGTTCCCACTTGAATTCTCATTTCAAAAAGCCCATCTGTATTTTCGATATATTTCAAATATGTTACTGGAACTCTATCGACATATTCAACTAATCTTATTGTCCAAAGTATTTTCTGCTTAACTTTATCTTGTTGTTTCTCGTAGAATTTTCGAAAATAATCTTTAAAGAGAAAGACAGATCTAAATTTTAAATTACTATTCATGCAAATATATAAAAGTTGTTTTAAAGTGAAACATGTTTATTTGCAATTTCACTTTCAAACAGCAATTATACGAAAAAAGCTACATTATATATTGTTTTACTTCTATTTATTTAAAACAATCCCGAAACCGGCATATTTCTAATTCCAATTTTAGCATAATCGAAATTCATCTTTTGCTGTAATAATGAAGCATAAACACTCCTGAAATCAATTTCATATTTTAAATCACCATTATCTAAGTTCGCTAAATCCGGATTATTTCCCAGGATAGTTCCCTTGTTATTTCCTCCAATAATAAACATTGGTGCTGCGGTTCCATGATCCGTTCCGTTTCCGTTATCTTTTACCCGTCGCCCAAATTCCGAAAACACAACAATGGTAACATTTTGAAGTAATTGCGCTTGTTTTAAATCCTGGTAAAAACTATATAAGGCGTCATTTAAATCGGCTAATTTTTTCTCGTGAATCGCAAGTTGATTATCATGCGTATCAAATCCGCCAAGGGAAGTATAATATACTTTTGAATTCAGATTCCCTTTTATCAATCGGCCAATCCATTCGAGGTTTTTAGACAAATCAGTTTTTGGATAACTGATTTCTGATTTTGATTTCGCCAATGCTTTCTGAATTTCATCAGATCCTTCTGTTACTGAATTGGCGATTTTCCGAACAAAATCTAATTGCGGATTATCAGATAAGGTTACATCCTCTTCTTTATCTGATTTTACTTTAAATCTATTTGGATCTTTTACGGTTATCGAATTGGGTTCCATCCCTTTTAAAGCCAGATTATCTATCGAGTCCAGATTTATTCCTGCCGTTGCCTGATGTCCGTTGCATTGCAAATCAAGATAACGACCTAACCAGCCTTCGTTAATGTATTTATTAGAATCTGTTGCGGTTTGCCAAATTTCCTGACTGCGAAAATGAGATCGAATAGGTTCCGGATATCCCACATTCTGAATTACGGTTAAATCCCCGTTTTGCTGCATTTGGGCAAAATCTTTTAACGAAGGATGAAATGCCATTCCGTTATTTTTTCCAATAACCGCATCTTTATTCAAAGCAATTTTAGTTCGTAAATCATAATACAATGGATTATCGTACGGAATAAAAGTATTCAATCCGTCATTTCCTCCATTCAATTGAATAAATACAATACACTGCTCTCCAATTACCAAATTATTTTGCGTACCAAAAGCATGTAAAAAATCAGGAAGCACAAGCATTCCGCCTGTAAAAGTTCCTGTAAGTGTTAGAAAATTCCTTCTGTTCATTGCTTTAGCTTTCTAAATTAATTGATATTCGGGTAGTTTTGTGATGTAATTAAACAGTCTTAGTACGGCAAAATTGGCGTGTTCCTCTTTTGGGTCAAAATCGTATTTGAGCAAATTTTCCATGTCTTTTTGCATCGAATCATTTACTTTAAATAATAATCGGTTAGACAATTCGGTGATAATAGTTTTGTTATTTCCGTCAGGATCAAAATCAATTTTTATGTCGATTTTCTCGAATTCTGATTTTGGCTTTTCAGTTTCAGAAGTCATCGTATTTAATACTTTTCTGGTGATGCTTCTTCCGCTGCAAAGTAAATCTGCCGTATTATTGCGTTGCAAATAAATCTGCGAAGTCAGCCAGGAATTTCCGCCATCCCAACCTTTTACATTTACCTGATTGTACAAATCCATTCCTTGCTGTTTCAGGAAAAACATAACCATACCATCATCAAGATCATCGATATGCAATTCATCCAAAAGCTGTAATATATAAACTAACGGATCTTTTATTTTAGTTCCCGAAGTCTCTTTCTTATATTCTTCGGTAAAAATTTTAGTTAATAATGGTTCGATTTCAAACTTTACTTTTCTGAAATAATCTCCGTAATATTTTACTAATTCTTCTGACGGATTATCATAAACAAACCATTTAAGGATTTTTCGGGTAATTAAATATGGGATTTCTTTTTGTTCGAAAATAATATCAACAAGATCATCTGCTTTTAAATTTCCGGTTTTCCCGAAATAAGTTTTATCGCTATTATCTTCTGCAAATTTTCTATAAACCGCTCCTTCATCTCCGTAATTTAGTCCGGCCAAAGCTCTTGCACCGTTTTTAATATCGCTTTCAGTATAATTCCCAATCCCGATGGTGAATAATTCCAATAATTCTCGACTTAGATTTTCGTTGTATTTTCCTTTTTTATTATCCACGTTGTCTAAGTATTTGACCATTGCATTCGATTTTACGATTTGCTTCGTGAGTTCTTTAAAGTTCCCAAAAGCATTTTCGCGCAAAATCATATTGTGTTGGTAAATCCAATAATTGACTTTTACTTTTTGAGTCGTAGAAACAAAATGATTGTGCCAGAAACAAACCATG
The DNA here is from genome assembly GCF_043722275.1 of Flavobacterium sp. Lineage (GTDB taxonomy): Bacteria > Bacteroidota > Bacteroidia > Flavobacteriales > Flavobacteriaceae > Flavobacterium. The sequence continues at coordinate 23,541 of NZ_JAYSPC010000193.1, forward strand.
TTTTCGCGTAACGGAAATTCGTCGTTTCGGATTTTGGCAATCCACCATTTTTTTAATTCAACGGCTGAATAGATTTCTTTTTTGAGAACCTTTTTCTTTTCTTCTGAATCAGCGGTTTTTATGGATTCGCGTAATTCCTTAAGTTCAAGAAGTGTTTTGGGATCGTCGTTTAAAAAAGCAGGAAGTTGTGTGTCGAATTTTGAATCATAGGAATGTTTTAGAAATTTTTCCAGTCCTAGTTTCTCAATTGTATCGGATTCTTTTCCGGAAAAACCCAATCGTAACGACCAAAGATTGCTTTTTTTCATAACGCAGGAATTTGTTTGAAATAAGACTTTGTTTTTTCCTAAAGGTTTAATTTGAGGAAGTTTCTAAGGTACTGAGATACTAAGGGGCTAAGGTTTAAAAATCTTTTGTATTAATTAAAACGGGGAAATTTTGGAAATATTATTAAAAATTTACAATAACATAGCCCAAGGTTTCAACCTTGGGCTATGTTAAACAAGTCGCTCATCTTTATCGAGCTACTTGCGGAGATTCCTCATTCTTCGGAATGACAAAAAAAACAAGATTTAATGAAAAATAAGAAATTCGTCAACAAAATTTCTCCTTTCATCAATGTACAAAAAGTAATTACCAATACTTTTTTGACTATCCTGATCTCTGAGTTCTAATTTTATTTCAACACAAGGAGTTGCAATAAATTGATGATCGATTAATATGGAAATCGATTTTAGGACTATTAAACATTCTCCTAAATGTTCTTTATCAATGTTAGTGTAATACTGAATAGCTAGGTTGTAAAACTCTTCTTTGTTTTCAATAATGCTTTTATGCAAATTCATTTATTATTCTAATATTTTACAATTTACACCAATTCTATCTGCTTCTTTTAAAAACTCTTGGACTACATTTTCATCTTCAATTTCTAAAATTATGACATTATCATCTAAAAGCATGTCAGTATTTGTTTTTGAATCTTTTAAAGACATTCCAAGTTTCTCGTATTGTAATTTAGTGAGAGAAACTTTTTCTAGTCCATATCTCCAACTCTCCATTATTACTTTTGTCATAAATATCTATTTTATTTTTTTTCCTAGCCCCGATTGAAGTGGAAATCCTTTTTTATTTTTCTTTAAAAATAAAAAAGATTGCAACGAAAAGCGGGAAATAGCTCCTAAAAAAACAAAAGCAGCTACCATAACGATAACTGCTTTCTATAAATTAAGAATAAAATCTTTCCTTTTTATTCTATCTTCTTTCTTCTAAAAAATTTAAGACCCACACATTTCACAATCTTCAGGATCTCCGGCTTGTGCTTTTAGCAACATTGCTTTGTAATCCTCAACACTGATTGATTCAGTTTCAGGAACTAAAACTGCTGTTGGTGCATCTTCTTCTTTTTTATCGTTGTTTAATGTAAATTTAATCGCATCAACCGCAGATTTTGTTCTTAGGTAATACATTCCTGTTTTTAAACCTGATTGCCATGCATAGAAGTGCATTGACGTAAGTTTAGAATAGTTTGCATCTTGCATGAACAAGTTCAATGATTGTGATTGGTCAATGAAATAACCTCTTTGACGAGACATATCGATAATGTCTTTCATAGACATTTCCCAAACTGTTTTGTATAATTCTTTCAGGTCTTGCGGAATCACATCAATGTTTTGAACTGATCCGTTGTGACGCATGATTTCTTGTTTCAACGTTTCGTTCCACAAACCTCTGTCTACTAAATCATGAAGTAAATGTTTGTTTACTACGATAAATTCTCCGGACAATACACGACGTGTGTAAATGTTTGATGTATAGGGTTCGAAAGCTTCGTTGTTTCCTAAAATTTGCGAAGTTGAAGCAGTTGGCATTGGAGCAACTAATAATGAATTACGAACTCCGTGTTCCATTACTTCTTTTCTTAATGAAGCCCAGTCCCAACGACCAGATAATTCTTCATCTTTCATTCCCCACATATTGTATTGAAATTCTCCTTTTGACATTGGAGATCCTTCAAATGTTGAATATGGACCTTCTTCTTTTGCCATTTCCATAGAAGCGGTTACGGCTGCGAAGTATAATGTTTCGAAAATTTCCTGATTCAATACTTTTGCTTCATCACTTGTAAACGGCATACGCAACATGATAAAAGCATCTGCTAAACCTTGAACTCCTAATCCTACCGGACGGTGACGTAAGTTAGAATTTTCAGCTTCTTTTACCGGATAGTAGTTTCTGTCAATTACTTTGTTTAGGTTACGGGTTACACGTTTTGTAACATTGTAAAGCGCCTGATGATCGAATTTTCCATTTTCAATAAACATTGGTAATGAAATAGAAGCTAAGTTACAAACCGCGATTTCATCTTTAGATGTGTACTCCATAATCTCAGTACACAAGTTTGACGAACGAATTGTTCCTAAATTCTTGTGGTTTGATTTACGGTTTGCTGCATCTTTGTACAACATATAAGGTGTTCCAGTTTCGATTTGTGATTCAAGGATTTTCTCCCATAATTCACGTGCACGAATTGTTTTTCTGCCTTTTCCTCTAAATTCATAATCAAGATACATTGCTTCGAATTCTTCTCCGTAAACGTCATATAATCCCGGACATTCATTAGGACACATTAAAGTCCATGATGCATCTTCCTGAACGCGTTTCATGAATAAATCTGAAGTCCACATTGCGAAGAATAAATCTCTTGCACGCATTTCTTCTTTTCCTGTATTTTTCTTTAAATCCAAAAAGTCGAAGATATCCGCATGCCATGTTTCGATATAAATCGCAAAACTTCCTTTACGTTTTCCTCCACCCTGATCTACGTAACGCGCCGTATCGTTGAATACTCTCAACATTGGCACTATTCCGTTTGAAGTTCCGTTTGTACCACGAATATAAGATCCTGTTGCACGAACGTTATGAATAGAAAGACCAATTCCTCCTGCTGATTGCGAGATTTTAGCCGTTTGTTTTAATGTGTCATAAATACCATCAATACTATCATCCTGCATTGCCAAAAGGAAACAAGAAGACATTTGTGGTTTTGGAGTTCCGGCATTGAACAACGTTGGCGTTGCGTGCGTGAAGAACTTTTTAGACATTAAATCGTAAGTTTCAATTACCGATTTTAAATCGTCAAGGTGAATACCAACCGAAACACGCATCAACATATGTTGTGGTCTTTCGACGATTTTTCCGTTTATTTTTAGCAAATACGAACGCTCTAAAGTTTTGAAACCAAAGTAATCGTAATTAAAATCTCTTGTATAAATAATATGAGAATCCAAGAACTCTGAGTTTTCCTGAATTACTTTAAATACTTCATCCGAAAGTAATGGCGCTTCTTGTCCATTTCTTGGATTTACGTATAAGTACATATCTTTCATCGTTTCTGAAAACGATTTTTTTGTATTTGAATGTAGGTTCGAAATCGCCACACGCGCTGCTAATTGTGCATAATCAGGATGCGCAATTGTCATAGAAGCCGCCGTTTCTGCCGCAAGATTATCTAGTTCAGAAGTTGAAACCCCATCATACAATCCTTCGATAACACGCATCGCTACCTTAACAGGATCTACAAGTTCATTTAAACCGTAACACAATTTTTTGATTCTTTCTGTAATCTTATCAAACATTACGGGCTCTTTGTGGCCATCTCTTTTTACTACATACATAAGCTTACTTTTTTAGTTATTGAAAAAATGAAAGACACTGGAATAACGACTTCCAGGTCTTAAACATTGTGTGTTTTTAAATTATTTTTTGAGAATTGCAGGATTCTCAATAGTTGTGTATTCCAGACTAAAAATAGACTGAAAAGGCATTAAAAATTGTTTGAATCTTCGATTTGGGAATGAGATTCAATCTTGAAAATTGTACTGTTATAAATTAATCTTTAATAGCGTTTCGAGGTAACGCTAAAATATACTTGCGCTAAAAATCTGCATCAAATGAAATTTTCTGAGCATCGCTATCTGTGTTCATCACACCAGATTTTTGATACTCGGCAACACGTTTTTCAAAGAAATTGGTTTTTCCCTGAAGTGAGATCATGTCCATAAAGTCAAACGGATTCGATGATCCATATACACGTTCACAATTTAATTCTACTAATAATCTATCCGCAACAAATTCTAAGTATTGCGTCATCAAAACAGCGTTCATACCAATTAAACTTACTGGAAGAGATTCTGTAACAAACTCTCTTTCAATCGCTAAAGCATCAACGATAATTTCTTTGATTCTTTCTTTTGGCACTTTGTTAATTAAGTGATGATTGTGTAAGTGTACTGCAAAGTCACAGTGAACACCTTCGTCACGAGAAATCAATTCGTTTGAAAAAGTCAAACCTGGCATTAAACCACGTTTTTTTAACCAATAAATAGAACAGAAAGCACCTGAAAAGAAAATTCCTTCAACCGCAGCAAAAGCAATTAGTCTTTCGGCAAACGAATCAGAGTCGATCCATTTTAAAGCCCAGTCTGCTTTTTTCTTAATTGCAGGAAAAACTTCTAAAGCATTAAACAATTCTGCTTTCTCTGCTTCATCTTTCACGTAAGTGTCAATTAATAAAGAATAAGTTTCACTATGAATGTTTTCCATCATGATTTGAAAACCATAGAAAAACTTTGCTTCAGCGTATTGAACTTCGTTAACAAAATTCTCAGCTAGGTTTTCATTTACGATCCCGTCAGAAGCTGCAAAAAATGCTAATATGTGTTTAATGAAATATCTTTCGTCCTCACTCAATTTATTATTCCAGTCTGTCAAGTCTTGGTGCAAATCGATTTCTTCAGCAGTCCAGAAACTAGCTTCCATTTTTTTATACCATTCCCAAATATCATGATGTTTGATAGGAAAAATAACGAAACGATTTTTATTTTCTTGTAATATTGGTTCGACTTGTGACATGGTAATTTTTGTTTAATTTTTGTACTGAATTTTACTAATTTAATACGAATACAAAGATTGTCATTTATCGCTAAAAATGAAAGCCAAACTTATTCACAATTCGACATAGTTTTTAACAACGCAGAAAAATGAGATATTTTTCAGACAATTATTAATTATTTGTAAATGAGACATTTAATATAGTAATTTACACCTAAAGTCCCGTAGAATATAGATTTTTTGGAATAAAAAGCAAGAAAATTTTAATTGTTTTGAAAAGTTTTTTTTGAGTTAAAACTTTATTTTTTGAGTTAAAATACATCTTTAAAAAGCGGTAACTATAGCGCCTGAATTTTTACTTTTTTTTAAGTTCTTCAGCAACTTTTTCAAGCTCTAAATACCAGTCCTGACCAAAACGGCGAATCAACGCTTCTTTGACAAATTTATAAACCGGAACTTCCAACTCTTTTCCTAAAGAACAGGCGTCATCGCAAATATCCCATTTGTCGTAATTGACCCCAGCAAATTCTGTAAAGTCTTTTACTCTGATTGGATATAAATGACAAGAAACTGGTTTTTTCCAATCTATGATTCCCTGATTATATGCTTGTTCGATTCCGCAAAGTGCGGTTTTGCCGTCAAAAATAACATAAGCACAATCTTTTTCGTCGATTAACGGCGTTTCAAGATCACCATCGGTTCCTTTTACCCAAGCTCCTTGCGCTTCAATGGCAGCAATCCCTTCTTTGCGTAAAAAAGGTTTTACTTTAGGATAAATTTCTTCCATTATTCTGGTTTCTTCTTCACTTAAAGGAGCGCCCGCATCTCCGTCAACACAGCAAGCTCCTTTACAAGCTGACAAGTTGCACACAAATTCTTTTTCAAGAATATCTTCTGAAATAATGGTTTTTCCTAGTTGAAACATGATAATAAAGTACTGAAATTTATAAAGTGCAAAGATAGACAAAGAAAACAGATATATTTTTATTCTTTTTTTCATGTCGGTTTAACGCATGAAATATGTTGAATTTTACCGCAGAGTACACAAAGTTTTTTAGCAAAGAATCGCAAAGTTTAATTTTATGAAGGATAATTGAAAAAATATTTTCAAAGTTCCCAAAGCTTTATAGAATACACAATCTTATAAAGCTGTTCGAATATGCAAAATCCTCGTAAAAAATAATCTGCCTCAAAGACTCATAAAGTATTCGCAAATATCCACAAGGAATATTTAGCCTTTTTTAATCTTTTTACAATTCAAGCTTTTTGAATCTTTACAAAAATCATTGCAATACTCTAAACCAAAAACAACAATTGTTACAAAAAACACTTTTTTAACTACAAAACCATGTTTTTATAACAAAAGTGCATTGTGTCAAAAAAAGCCCTAACTTTATTATCTACATTTGCACATCGTTAAACACTAAAAGAAAAATTATGCTACAAATTGATTATAAGGAAATTATCACTGTTGGAATGGTTCTTTTTGCCGTAATTGATATCGTAGGTTCAATTCCTATTATTGTAAATCTAAGATCCAAAGTTGGGCATATAGAATCTGAAAAAGCTTCAATTGTTGCCGGACTTATTATGATTGTTTTTCTATTTGTGGGAGAAGGTTTTTTGAGCCTTATAGGTATTGATGTGCATTCTTTTGCAGTTGCGGGTTCATTCGTTTTATTTTTTCTTGCTTTAGAAATGATTTTAGGAATCAGAATCTATCGTGACGAAGAACCGGGATCAGCTTCAATCGTTCCTTTGGCGTTTCCGTTAATTGCCGGAGCAGGAACTATGACGACTTTACTTTCACTGCGATCTCAATTTCACACCATTAATATCATTATTGCAATTTTATTGAATATAATTTTGGTTTATATTGTTTTAAAATCGTCTAAAAAAATCGAGACTTTATTAGGAGAAAACGGACTTGGCGTTGTCCGCAAGACATTTGGAGTCATACTTTTAGCAATTGCTGTTAAATTATTCGCTGCTAATGTTAAAGGTTTGTTCGTCTAACAATTATTTTTATAAATTTACCCCACAAAAATTTTAAAAACACAACTTAAGGACATTTTACAACTCTTCAGGTTTACTTTAATATTTTAGACAAACAAACAACCATTATGAAAATTTTTACTTCAATCTTAGTGCTTCTGGCATTAGCTTTAATTGTTTTTAATATTACGTTGCTAGACTTCAAAAATCCTTTTCAAGGAGACAGTGTAGTTGCTTTTATTGGAATTGCAGCTTCATTTTGTGCCGTTTTAATTCTTTTGATTTTTAGAATTTCTAAAAGAATCGAAGAAAAAACAAACGGTCGATAATATGTTTGACGTTTTAATTATTGGCGGAGGCGTTTCAGGCATGTCTTGTGCACTGGTTTTAGGCTCAGCCAAAAACAAAGCTTTTGTTACCGATAAAAAAATCGGAATTTTTACGCACCAAAAAAATTCTTCTTTACAAGAAGCAATTTTCTACAATGCTTATGGCATAACGCCAGGTAAATTAGGATCTGATTTACTATTAGAAAGCACGCAGGATTTAGCAACGGCTTATCCGCATATTTCCCAGATTGCTAATGAAAAGGTAATTAAAGTTGAAGGATCTTATCCTGAATTTACGGTTACTACAAATAAAAACTCTTATAAAACAAAAAGTATAGTCGTAGGAATTGGTTCTGCAAATACTTTTGATATTGAGGGTTTAACGCAATATATTGAACCTCACAAAAAAGCACTTCCCGAAAAACAACGTATTCAGCTTAAAAACGACGATCATAAAGTATCCGATGGTATTTATGTTATAGGAACTTTAGCAGGCTGGAGAAGCCAATTGGCAATTGCTGCCGGAAGTGGCGCTGCAGTTGCCACAGATATTCTTACTTTATGGAATAACGGCGTACAAACTCACGCTCACGATAGTATTCGATAGAATTTAAAACATTAGTTTTTTATTTTACCATTAAGAGATTAAGTTTATTAAGCTATGACTTGAACTTCACTTAACCAATTAATAGAAAAAGCAAAGTTTATAAAAAATTAAACCATTAAGAGATTAAGGAATTTAGCCGCAAAGCTTAATAAACTTAATATCTTAATGGTTTAAAAAGAATTAATGTTCAGAATTTACTTTACCGAAACAATTTCTCTAACTGTCATATGTTTTTCAGTTTCAGTTTTCCAGATTTCTCCTTTTAACGAAACCTCATCACCTGTTTTTAATTTCTTGTAATTTTGCGGTCCGCCAACATTTACAATGCTGATTACGGCAAAATAAACTTCTTTTTTATCAGTAGTTACTTTTGCAGTATAACCGTCTTTCCCAAATTCTATCGAATCTACTTTTCCTGTAACTGTATTATCCTTTTTCATACTTGCGCAAGAAATTACAAATGTCATTAGAACTATTAGAAAACTTACTCTTTTTAGATTTTTCATATTTTATATTTTATGTAAAGCTCGCTCATTTTCAAGAAGATCTATTACATTATATTTTAAAAAATTATTATTATTTTATTGTAAAGCCGCGCAACTTCCCGCAATCACTTTTACATTTTCTTCAAATTGTTTCCAAACTCTGATATACCTAAATGCACCATTTAAGATATTGCCTTCATAAGTTCCTTTGAGCATAATCGTTACCGCAACTACAGCCGTATCATCAATTATATTAATAAGCTGATCCGAAGCTTCTAATACATCGATTTTCATTTTACCCGATCGATAAGATTCTAAATCAAATTTCTTAGTAATGGTTTGTCCATCCGGTAAATTAAAAAGCAAATCATCGTGCAGCATTTTATCCAAAGTTGGAATATTTGCCGTTTTAATTGCCGTTAAAAGTTCGATTTCAGCATTTACAATATTTTCTATTTTCATCTGATTCAAAATTAAGGATTACTTTTTCGGATTCAAAACTGCTTTGATCATCGCGTCTTCTTTCAGGATAACATCATAATAATACAATTCGCCATAAAGTTGACGGGCAAATTCTGCTGTGATGTAACGATTTACCAAAGCTTTGGTTTTATCTAATTTCAAGTCTAAACCTGTCATTAAAATATAAGTTCTGAACTTTTTAAAATACGCATCAGAGTTTTTCATCTTAGCCAAAAATTCATTAAAATGAAGTCCTTTAAAAGCATCTCTGTTTTTATCTAATTCTTCAAAAACAAAATGCCCAACGATTCCGGTTTGCATTAAATAAGCAACATTTTCATTTCCGTGTTCGGCTTCAATTGGCACAAAAATATCCGGAACAATTCCGCCGCCACCGTATACAATTTTTCCTTTTGGAGTTTTGAATTTTAAAGAATCTGCTACTTTAATGCTGTCTTTTGCATAAAGTTCACCTGATTTCACACGTGATTCTGATTCTTTAAAATATTCTTCGTTTCCTTTTTTATACGGTTTTTGAATTGATCTTCCGGTTGGCGTGTAATATCTTGCCACGGTTAATCTTACCGCAGATCCGTCGTTGAAATCCATTTCGCGCTGTACCAATCCTTTTCCAAAAGAACGGCGACCCACAATAGTACCGCGATCACTATCCTGAAGTGCTCCAGCCAGGATTTCACTTGCAGATGCGCTATTTTCGTTAATTAAAACATATACTTTTCCGGTTTCAAAACTTCCGGCTTTTGTCGCAAATGTTTTTTCGGTTGTTCCGTTTTTATTTTTTGTAAAAACGATTAGCTGTTTGTCTTTCAAAAACTCATCGGCAATTGCAATCGCTTCTTCCATATAACCTCCGCCATTATCACGAAGATCAATTACCAGCGATTCAATTCCGTTTTGTTTCAATCTTGTTAAACCGGTTTTGAATTCATTAAAAGTAGTTTCGGCAAAACGGTTGATTTTTATATAACCGGTTTTATTGTCGAGCAATAATGATGCATCAACACTTTTTATCGGAATAATATCTCTTTTTACTTTAAACTTAAGTTTCTTTTGTTCTGATTTTCTAAAAACAGTCAATTCAATTTCAGAACCTTTTAATCCTTTTAATTTCGAAAATAAACTATCCGAAGGCAATCTTCTTCCAAACAATTTTGTTTTTCCTGCAAATAAAATTCGGTCACCAGATTTTATTCCTGCTTTCGCCGAAGGTCCGTTTTCAATAGGTTTTATAATCGCAACAGAATCTTTATACATATAAAAATTGATTCCGATTCCCACAAAATCTCCTTTCATACTTTCGGCTACTTCTGCTTGTTCTGTTGGCGGAATATAAACGGAATGCGGATCTAATTTTGATAGAATATTATCAACTGTAAGGTTTACAATAGAATCTGTATTGATGCTGTCAACATATTCATTGTTGATAAAATCAATTAGTTTGTTCAGCTTTGTTTTCGAGTAATTTTTAGCCAAAAGCTGTTCATCTACGGGAGCATTCATAACGCTTCCGAGAACAATTCCGAGGGCAAAAGTCCCTCCAACGATGATTGGCAAATATTTTGGATTAAATTTCATTTATTCTTCTGAAACAGGAATATGTTCGACTTCAATACCTGCTTTTATTAAAAATTGAATTCCGGAATCATCGCGATATCCGTTTTGATAAACTACTCTTTTTATTCCTGATTGATGTATTAATTTACTGCATTCCTTGCAAGGCGAAAGCGTAATGTATAAAGTTGCACCTTCACATGATTGTGTTGATCTGGCTACTTTTAAAATCGCATTTGCTTCGGCATGTAAAACATCCCAGCGTGTTAATCCGTCTTCATCTTCGCAGCAATTTTCAAATCCGGATGGAGTTCCATTGTATCCGTCAGAAATAATCATTCTGTCTTTTACGATAATTGCGCCTACTTGTTTTCGTTTACAATACGAGAGCGCGCCCCATTCTTTGGCAATTCTCAAATAAGCTTTATCGTATTTATTTAATTTCTTTTCTTCCATTTATTTATCTGTTCCAAATTGGGCTTTCGATAATCATAGGAACTACTACTCCTATAATAAAAGCCGACATTACAAGTGCCCAATCGCGTTTTGAAAAACGAAATACGGTTTGCACAATATATGAGATTATCAGAACCACGAAAACTACAACTAACTGAGCTGCTTCGATTCCTAATGCAAACTCGCCTAAAGGTAGTAATTTTGAACTAGGTGATCCTCCTAAAATAGTTTTGAAATAATTTGAGAATCCAAGTCCGTGTATAATTCCAAAAAACAGGGTTACAAAAAACACTAAATTCAAACCATCGCTCTTAGATGCTTTTCCTGCCGAAAAGAGATTGAATATGGCGGTTATTAAAATTGTTATCGGAATTAGAAATTCGACTGTATTCACTTTTATGGCAATGATTCCATAAACCGAAAGCAATAAAGCTACTGTATGACCTATTGTAAAAACAGAAACTAAGAGTAAAATACGTTTCCAGTCTTTAAACAAATAAGGCGTTGTTAATGCGATTAAAAAAAGAACGTGATCGTAAGCGTGAATATCTAAAACGTGCTTTAATCCTATTTGAAAATAAATCCAAAATTCTGACATACTGGTACTACTATTAAATGATTAGGGGTTGTAAACTTACGATTTATTTTGAAAAATTAACGGTGCAAAATATTAAATCAATAAGTTAAATTTTATGAGAAATTTAAATTTGTTAAATTAAAATAAGATTTATCTTTGCCCAATAAAAAACTAATAGATTATGGCATTTTCAGAATTATTTGATAACGAATTCAAACAAAGAAACAGGGGTCATTTCTCTGCAATTGTTCGTGTAGCTTTTGCGGACGGCAAAGTAAGTCCAGAGGAAAAAGACTTTTTAGATAAATTAGCATCTACATTACAAATTTCAGAAGATGAATACACAGAAATTCTTTCAGATCCGTGGAAACATCCAATAAACCCACCTTATTTATATACACAACGTTTAGAGCGTTTGTATGATTTAGCAAGAATGGTTCACGTTGACCACCATTTAGGTGATCAGCAGGAAGTTATGTTAACCCGTATGGGATTAGCTTTAGGGTTTACTCCAGGAAACGTAAATTATATTGTTAGAAAAGCATTGTCTTTAGTAGATAAAAAAGTAGATTTAGATACTTTCCTTTTCGAAATGGAAAATATGAACAAATAAAAAAGTATTCAGTTTGCAGTCGCAGTTTTCAGTTTTTGGCTGGAAATTAAAAAATTTGTAAACTTGAACTTAACAAATAAACCCGACAGGTTTTAAAAATCTGTCGGGTTTGCTGTTTTTAAACTAAAACGAAAAATCTATTTATTCCAAAATAAACCTAACAGGTTTTAAAAACCTGTTAGGTTGTCTGAGACTGAGCCTTACTCAGCTGCCATAAATTCCTCCGCTTTTTCTACCATATTATAGCTTCCGCAGAAAAATGGAACTCTTTGGTGTAATTCTGTTGGCTGGATTTCCATAATTCTTCCAAAACCATCTGTTGCTTTTCCTCCTGCTTGTTCTGCAATAAATGCCATTGGATTACATTCATATAATAAACGCAATTTCCCTTTTGGTGCTTTTGTGCTTGTTGGATATAAATAAATTCCGCCTTTGATCATATTTCGATGAAAATCAGAAACCAGACTTCCAATATATCTTGAAGTATATGGTCTGTCTTCTTCTTCTCTCTGGCAATATTTAATGTAGTTTTTTACTCCCTGTGGAAAATGAACATAATTCCCTTCGTTTACCGAATATATATTTCCGTTTTTTGGAAATTGCATATTTGGATGTGACAAATAAAATGTTCCGATTGCCGGATTTAATGTAAAACCATTTACGCCATGACCTGTTGTATAAACCAACATCGTCGAAGTTCCATAAATTACATACCCTGCTGCTACCTGATTGATTCCCGGTTGTAAAAAATCCTCGCTTGTAACCGGAGTTCCTATTGGGGTAATTCGCCTAAAAACCGAAAAAATAGTTCCCACAGAAACATTTACATCAATGTTTGATGATCCGTCAAGCGGATCCATTAAGATCACGTACTTATTATTATGACTGTTGTCGCTCCCCTGAACAGTAATAAAATCGTCGTTTTCTTCTGAAGCAATTCCACAGACAATCTCACGGTTTATTAACGTCTGGATAAATACTTCGTTTGCATACACATCTAATTTTTGCTGGTCTTCTCCCTGAATATTTTGTTCGCCTGCTGCGCCAATAATATCCACTAATCCGGCTTTGTTGACTTTATAGTTGACAACTTTTGCCGCCAAACGTATAGAGTTGATAATTCGGGAAAGCTCTCCCGACGAATACTGAAATGCTTTTTGGTTCTCAATAATAAACTCTCCTAGTGTTTTATTGCGTTCTTCCATTACTATATCGTTGTAGTTTTAATTTTAAGTCACAAATATCGTTTTTTTTGTGAGAATGATTTAAAAATTATTTCGTTAGTTTGCCACTATTGTATATTTGCTAATTAAAGACAACAAGTACCGAATAAAAGAATACTTTTTTAGCTAATAAACGTTTAATAATACGAATATATGAATTGCCCTTACAAAATGTTTTGTGCAGACAAACACCTTAAATAAGAAAGCGATATCATAAAATTAAAAAATAAATATTTACAGAATATGAATATCAGAAAAGGAAATCCTGAAGACATGGAATCGGTTTTGGGATTAATACAGGAGTTGGCAATATTCGAAAAAGAACCGGAAGCTGTTGTAATAACTGTTGATGATTTAGTGCGTGATGGCTTTGGTGAAAACCCACTGTTTCATGTTTTTGTTGCCGAAGTTGAACAGGAAATTGTGGGAATTGCTCTTTATTATTACCGTTATTCAACCTGGAAAGGAAAAACAATACATCTTGAAGATTTAATTGTAAAGGATAAAATGCGAGGAACCGGTTTGGGATCTGCGCTTTATTCTGAAATTATGAAGCAAGGAAAAAAAGATAATGTTCGAAGAATAGAATGGAATGTTCTCGACTGGAATACTCCGGCAGTAAAATTCTACGAAAATTCAGGAGCAAAAATCCTTGAGGAATGGCGAGTTGTTCAAATGGATGAAGCGGGAATTAATTCTTTTCTGGAAAAATAATCAAAATATATTTTGCCACAGATTTAAAGGATTAAATGATTTTTAAATCTTTGTCTTGTTCGCCACGAATTACACAAATTAGCACAAATTAATTCGTGTAATTTCGTGGCAAAAAAATCAAGGAAAATCATTTTAATCTGTGGCAAAAAAAAAAAGACGCACTACTGTGCGCCTCTACCAATCCAACCGGAATTGGAATTTGGAATTTAAAAAATTGGAATTTTATAAAAAAATAGCAGCATATAAAAAAATGAGAGTATTTAAATTTGGTGGCGCATCTGTTAAAGACGCTGATGGAATTAAAAACGTATACGACGTTTTACAAAAAGTAGGATATGAAGATGTAATTTTGGTCGTTTCGGCGATGGGGAAAACTACAAATGCTCTTGAAGTTGTTATCAAGAATTATTTTGATAAATCGACAGAGTTAAATTCATCTGTAGAGGAAATAAAAAAATATCACAATCAAATATTATTAGATTTATTTGAAGATGAAAAACAGGAGGTTTTTACTGCGGTAAGCGCTCAGTTTTCAGAATTAGAATATTTCTTAGCGCATAATAAATCGCCAAATTATAATTTTGTTTATGATCAGATTGTAAGTTTTGGAGAATTAATTTCGACTACAATCTTAAGTCATTATATGAATTACAGAGGTATTCAGACGCAATGGCTTGATGTTCGTAATTTTATTAAAACAAATGCGAATTACAGAGATGCCGAAGTAGATTGGGAAATTACGCAACAACTTATTGGTAAAAATGTAAAACGTAAAATATTAAATATTACGCAAGGATTTTTAGGTGCTGACGCAAATAACTTTACTACAACTCTAGGTCGTGAAGGTTCTGATTATACTGCGGGAATTTTTGCTTATTGCTTAAATGCTGAAAGTGTTACTATCTGGAAAGATGTTCCGGGAGTTATGAACGCCGATCCCCGTTATTTTGAAAATGCAAGTTTGCTAAACCAAATTTCGTATCGTGAAGCAATTGAACTGGCTTTTTATGGCGCAACCGTAATTCACCCAAAAACATTACAGCCTTTACAGAAAAAAGAAATTCCGTTGTATGTAAAATCGTTTATCAACCCATTATTAAAAGGAACCTGCGTTTCTAAAGGTGCTGATTTAGAGCCACAATATCCTTGTTTTATTGTAAAGAGAAACCAACTTTTGATTTCGCTTTCATCGATAGATTTCTCCTTTATAATGGAGGAAAATATTAGTGAGATCTTCGGGCTTTTTCATCAGTTTAAACTAAAAGTAAACCTGATTCAAAACTCGGCAATTAGTTTTTCTGTTTGTGTGGAGGATAAATTTGAAAATTTCAACGAATTGAATGCAATTCTATCAAAAAAGTTCAAGGTAGATTATAACGAAAATGTGACTTTATATACAATTCGTCACTTTACAGAACAAGCTGCATCAACGGTTGAAGAAAATAAAGTGGTTTTACTAAAACAAGTAAGCCGTGAAACAATGCAAATCGTTACTAAAGAGATGAACTAAATCTTTTTTATTAGGTTAATTATACAATTCAAACATATTTAAAAGAAGCTTCACTTATTGGTGAGGCTTTTTTTTGTTTGCATAAAATTTAAACCTTATTCAAATTAAAAGATCATTACTCTATTTTCGCATAAGACTTTATTCACTTTGGTTGTAAATTTAAAGAAATATAATTTTAATAATTGATCGACAAACAATGAATGATTCTGCCTTTACTGCAACACTTGTTATTATAATAATCGCATTGGGTTACAGATTTTTAAACAAAAAAGAATAACTATTTAACGCTTTGAGACAAGTTGAAAATATTTTTTAAAAAACCTCTAATAATGTAACCCCATTAAATGAAAAAACAGAATCTACAATTTAAAAATGGCTATACTTTATTATTTGTATATATCCTCTGGATTTGCAGGTTATAATATCTACAGATATTTACAAACTAATAATTATTATTTTTTATTTAGTTTTAGTGCTTCGGGAATGTTACTTGCAATAGGAAGCCTTATTTAGTGAAATATATTTTTAATATTTTATGTCTTAAACAAAATTTTATTACTAATCTAAAATTTAAAGACAAGTTCATTCAAATTTATTAGTTCAAATTATGAAAATTAAAAAAAACGTATTATTAATTGTACTTGTTCTTTCCTTATTCTTTTTAGGTCTTAATTTAAGCTGGCTATTTGAAAAAGAAAATTTAAACAGCATCACTTTTTCCGATTTTAAATACAGCATTGGATCTTTTTTATCATCCCTAGCTCTTTTTATGTCCTATATCGCAGCGTTAAAAGAAGAAATTAAAAAATAATAACTTTAAAAATTAATCTTATCTATAACTAAAATTATTATTCCTTCATGAATAATAATTTTAAATATCAGGCACAACGTTTTTACCTATTTGAAAATGGAAATATAATACTCAACAGTAAATTTCAACTGCAAGAAGTAGAGCTTAAAAGTTATCGGGATTATTAGGAGTAATTCCGCAGGAAATCACAATTTTCAATGGAAACGTAATTGATAATATTTTACTAGGATGTAATGAAACATCACAAAATATATTACATTTTATTCACGAATATGATTTTGAAATTTACTTCAATCAATTACCACAAGGATTATCAACGATTCTAGGAGAAGAGGAAATCAATCTGAGTGGAGGTCAAAAGCAAATTATTGCTTTGGCAAGAGTTTTATATAAGAAACCACAATTTCTAATTCTTGATGAGGCAACATCAGCAATGGATAGAAATACTGAAAATTTTACTATGAAATTGTTTCAAAAAATTAAACCAAATTGTGCTATTTTATTTATTTCGCACCGTTTAAATATGTTAAAAAACTCAGCAGATGTAACTTATATTTTAGAAAACAAAACTATTAAAGAATGGGGAAATCATGAAAAACTGATGCAAACTTCTAATTTTTATAGTGACTATTGGAAAGAACATCGTTAATTATTGTTCTCACACCTTCCCTCTCTTCTTCAAATCCTTAATTACTTTTCTTAGTTCTTTTATCTTTTCTTCATATTGTTCAATTATATCCTCAGATAACTGGTAAATTGTTTCTCCGGAAGATATATTTTTCTGACCATCTAAATGAAATAATTCTTCGGGTGTTATTTCAAAAATTGTACATATTTTTAAAATGTGACTTGCCCATGAATGACTTTCTCCGCTTTCTATTCTGGCGTAAGCAGATTGTGAAATACAAAGATAATCTGCCACTTGTTCTTGTGACAAATTTTTTATTTTCCGAAGTTCCTTAAGTTTATTACCAACAACAATATTCATAATGAGCAAAATTTTTCCTTACAAAGCTATAGAGGACAGTTTTATAAAAATATACTCACAAAAATGCCATTATTTTTAGTTATAAAAAAACTATTATGATTACTTATTCAAATTACCCGATAAACGCATAATACAAATACTTACAAATTGGTAATTTAGGCATGCCAAAAACAAACCACTAAAAAGTCATGATTAATTCTGCATTACTCTTATCTCTTCTTGTGATTATTATTGCGTTGGGATATAAATTCAGTAAAAAGTATCCGTAATGTACAATAACAAACCTACCAAAGAAACGCAAAATGAATGGCGTAATAACCCAAACTACTGGATTTGGGGATTTTTCTATTTTAACCCGAAAGACATTAGATTATTTCCTCCAAAAAGGATAAAAGAATTGGGATGGACAATTAATTTCGCTCATCCAAATTCTGTAGTTATGTTCATTTTTATAATTGCAATTATTCTTATTATTCGATAATTATTCTAAAAAATCCTGTTCAAAAAAAAGCGATTTGCTTAATTAATTTATTCTATCTCTTAACATGAAATTCTTTATATTCAAATATAGTATGGCAATTATTAGCTGTCTTTATTTAGCTTACTTTTTTTATAACTCTCATCAAATTGACAATTTGATAAAAATGGGAACTTCAATGGCATTGGCGCTTTCAATTTCCGTATCAATGTACCATCAGATAAGGAGCAGAAAATAGCTCGCAGATAAACATTTAAGACTCAAATCTCAGACTTAAGATTTCCGGATTATAAATACTACTTTTGATTTTTTAGAGTTAAAGTATTTATGTTGAAAAAATTACTGTTTTTAACGGTTTTAATCTGGTATTCCGGGCTTCAGGCACAGGAAACGGAATCCTCGTATAAAACCAAAAAAGTAATTGTAACGCGTGACACGATTCATCTGGAAGAATTTAGTATTAATTCGAGTTTTTTCGAAATTTTAAATACTAAAAATGAGATTCTTGATTCTACTTTTTATAAGATTGATTTCCAAAAAGGAACTTTGATCTTAAACGAAAAATCAGGTTCAATTTCTGATACTTTAATTGTAAATTATTTAAAATACCCGGATTTTCTAACTAAAGAATACAGTTTTTACAAATCAGATCAAGTTGTTACAAATGATGTTGGTTCTGAAAAACTCTACAAAATAGAAAATACAGCTATAAAAAAAGTCGCGCCTTTTGATGGTTTGAATACTTCCGGAAGTATCACGCGCGGTCTTACGGTTGGGAATAATCAAAACACGGTTTTAAATTCTAATTTAGATTTACAGATTACCGGAAAAATATCAGATAAAATTAGTTTGCGGGCCTCACTTCAGGACAGTAATATTCCGTTACAGGATGGCGGTTATTCACAAAAACTCGATCAGTTTGATAATATTTTCATGGAACTTTTTAGCGATAACTGGAACATTCGTGCCGGTGATGTTTTTTTAGAAAACCGAAAAACTCAATTTCTAAATTTCAATAAAAAAGTTCAGGGACTTTCAACGAGTTTTAATTTTGGAACTGATGAAAGTAAAACTAATATTTTTGCTTCGGTTGCTTTTGTAAAAGGACAATATGCTAAAAGTACGTTTACCGGTCAGGAAGGAAATCAGGGTCCGTATAAATTAAAAGGACAAAATGGCGAATTGTATGTTCTGGTTATTTCAGGATCTGAGCGTGTTTATATAAATGGTGTTTTGCTGAAACGTGGTGAAAACAATGATTATGTAATTGATTATAATGCCGGAGAAATCACTTTCACTTCGCTTTTTACAATTACTTCTGAAATGCGAATTAACGTTGAATACCAATATTCTGAACGAAATTACAATAGATTAGTTACATATGCGGGTGCAACGCACGAAAATAAAAGCTGGAGTTTTGGCGGTTATATCTATTCTGAAAATGATATGAAAAATCAACCTTTGCAGCAAAATCTTTCTACAGAACAAGTTCAGATTTTAAGTCAGGCGGGAGATAATCCTAATTTAATGAAAGCACCATCTGCTTATGAAGATGCTTATGCAGATAATAAAATATTGTATAAAAAGATATCCGTTAATTCGGTTGAAGCTTATGAATATTCAAATGATGCGAGCAACGTATTATACAATGTAAAGTTTAGTCTTGTTGGAAATAATCTGGGAAATTACATCATTCAGAATAATAATTCGGTAGAACGCATTTATGAATATATCGCGCCAATTAATGGAATTTCGCAAGGAAATTATGAACCTCTTGTCAATTTGGTTGCGCCAATAAAACTTCAGGTTGCAACTTTTTTAGGAAAATATAATCCTGACGAAAAAACTTTGGTTGACTTTGAACTTGCAATAAGTAACAATGATAAAAATTTATTTTCGAAAATTGACGACGGCGACAATGGCGGAATTGCGCTTAAAACTAATATTAAAAAACGCCTTTTTACAAAGAATTGGACTTTAGATGCTTTTGCTAATTATCAATTTGTTCAGGAAGATTTCAGGTCTGTTGAACGATTGTTTAATATCGAATTTAACCGGGACTGGAATTTGAACGAAACCCTTTTGGGCAATCAAAGTTTAATAGCTACAGGATTAAATTTTGATTTATTTGCAAAAAAGGAAACGTCAAACATTGGTTTATTTACTTATCAATTTGAGAAATTAGATTATTCCGAAAGTTATTCCGGAGCGAGACATACTACAACTGCAATTTTCAAATTAAAACAATGGACGATTGAAAATCAAGGCAGTTTTTTGAATAGCGATGCGACAAGTTCTACTTCAAAATTTATTAGAAATCAAACAAGAACGAAATATCATTTTGGCAAAAACTGGATTGGCGCGAGTATGCAAATCGAGGACAATCAGCAAAAAAACAAAGTAACTAATCAGTTTTCGGCTTTAAGCCAAAGATTCACAGAATATGGTACTTTTATCGGTCGCGGAGACAGTACAAATGTTTTTGTTGAAATTGGGTATTTGCAACGTCGAAATGATAGTTTACAAAACGGATTATTACAACATGTAAACAATTCGCAAACCTATTATTTAAGATCGAAACTGATTCAGAATAAAACAACTGATTTAGCCGTTTATGCAAGTTATCGTAATTTAGATTTCACGGATTCATCCCGAAAAAATGAACCTTCATTGAATTCGAGAATACTTTATAATGATCGGTTTTTTAATCAATTCATGCAAATTGGTTCGGCTTATGAAACCAGTTCGGGAACTATTGCGCAACAGGAATTCACCTATATTGAAGTTCCTACGGGACAAGGCGTTTATACCTGGAATGATTATAACGGTAACGGAATTCAGGAATTGAATGAATTTGAAATCGCTGCTTTTGCAGATCAGGCGAGATATGTCCGGATCTTTTTACCGAATCAGATTTATATTAAAACAAATCAGAATAAATTTTCGCAATCCGTTGCTTTGAATCCGTTACAATGGCAAAATAAAACCGGTTTCACAAAAATAGCTTCTTACTTTTACAATCAGACTTCGTTTATTATGGATCGAAAAGTGAAAAGTCAGGGCGAGCGTTTAGAACTGAATCCGTTTGATTCATCTGAAGAAAATATTTTGGGATTAAATTCGAGTTTTAGAAATAGTTTGTACTACAATCGCGGCAAACAAAAACATTCTGTAACGTATACTTATCTTATTAATAAAGGTAAAAATCTGCTTTCGATTGGATCACAAAATGTCAAAAACAGTTCGAATCAATTGCAATACACGCATTTGTATCAAAAA
Source organism: Flavobacterium sp. (assembly GCF_043722275.1). Lineage (GTDB taxonomy): Bacteria > Bacteroidota > Bacteroidia > Flavobacteriales > Flavobacteriaceae > Flavobacterium. The sequence continues at coordinate 44,530 of NZ_JAYSPC010000193.1, forward strand.
AGCTGGTTGTTCAACTTCTTTACAAAAACGATTAGCACTACTTTAGTTTCTGAAGATTTTGTCGAAAAAAACTATGATTTAAAAGGATATCAGGTGGCTCCAAAAATTAGTTATCTGTTTTCTAAAAACACAAGTTTAGATTTCTTTTATGAATTTCAGAATAAGGAAAATCAGATTGGTAATTTCGAAACTTTGGTTCAAAACAGGATTGGAACTTCGTTTTCATTTGCCGGTGAGAAAAAAGTAACCTTAAACGGAGAGTTTTCTTTTTACCAAAATAAATTTACAGGAAACGAATTTTCATCTGTAGGATTTCAAATGCTTGAAGGACTTCAGCAAGGACAAAATTTAGTCTGGAAATTACTTTTACAGAAGAATATCACACAGTTTTTAGATGTAAATGTGAACTATCAGGGACGCAAAAGTGAGACCGGATCTGTTGTTCATACAGGTAATATTCAGCTTCGCGCTTATTTTTAATACTTTACGAAAAACGTATTAATAAATTGATTAATTTTAATTGAAATTTAAACATGTAACCTTATGAAAAAATTATTATTACTTTGTTTTATGGTTGTTTTGTCCTCTAATTTCTATGCTCAGGAAACTACTGTAAAAGATACGAAGAGCAAAACAGAAACTGCTGCTAAAAAGAAAAAAGCAACTGCTGACAAAGCGGCAACAGATGCTAAAAAAGAAGCAACAAAATCAAAAAAAGCAGCGAAAGATGCAACTGACGCTTCGACAACAGCAAAAAAAGAAAGTGCCACAGCAACTAAAAAAGCTGCCGACAAAGAAGCGGCTAAAGCAAAAAGCGATGCAACTAAAGCTTCTAAAAAAGCAACCGCAGCAGCAGATGGTACAAAAGCTGACGTAAAAAAAGCTGATGCAGCTGCTAAAACAGCTAAAAAAGATGCTACAACTACTAAAACATTAAAGGAAACTACTGAAAAAGCTCCAAAAGTAGCGGATAAAGTTACCGGAGAATATAATGGTAAAAAAGTATATACGGGACCAAAAGGTGGTAAATACTACATTAATAAAAACGGAAACAAAACGTACATTCAGGAATAGCGAAAGGTACTAAGGCGCTAAGGAACTAAGGTTCTAAGATGCTTAGATTATAAGGTATAAACTTTGAAGCCGAACTTACGTTCGGCTTTTTATTTTTGCAGGCAAAAAACTTAGAATCTTAGAATCTTTGCACCTTAGAACCTTAAAAAATATAGACTTAATAATTTAGTAATATGTGCGAAATATCATAAAAAACATATTTGTCTATCTTCGTTTTTAAAAAGCGTTAAACTATGAGCATTGACTATTCTGCGAACAAAACAATTTTAGTTGCTCCATTAAACTGGGGATTAGGCCATGCCACGAGATGTATCCCTATTATAAAAGCGCTTCAGGAAAATAATTATATTCCCATAATAGCTTCTGATGGTGTTGCATTGGCGTTATTACGAAAAGAATTTCCATATATTCAAACGCTGGAATTGCCTTCTTATCATATTGAATATGCCAAGAATGCGAAAAACTTTAAATGGAAACTGATTAAAAACCTGCCTAAAATGATTGTCGCTATTCTTGACGAGAAAAAAATGGTAAAAAGCTGGATCAAAAAACATAGTATTGACGGTATCATTTCAGATAATCGTTTGGGTGTTTTTAGCAAAAAAGTTCCTTCGGTATTTATGACGCATCAATTGAATGTCATGACGGGAAATACGACTTGGTTTACGAGTAAATGCCATCAACATATTATAAAAAAATATACAGAATGCTGGGTTCCTGATACTAATGACGCTACAAATTTAACGGGTGAACTTGGACATCTTAAAACTAATGATCTTAATTTAAAATATATTGGTCCTTTGAGCAGAATGCGTAAAAAGGAAACGCCAAAATTATATGATTTGATGATTATTTTATCCGGACCGGAACCTCAACGTACTTTTTTAGATGACAAACTTCAAAAGCAAATTACTGAATATGATGGTAAAGTTGTCTTTGTACAAGGTATTGTAGAGAAAGTGCAAACTAAATGGCAAGCCGGAAATGTGACGTATTATAATTTCATGAACACTAAACAACTGGAACAAACTTTTAACGAAAGTGATTTTGTTTTGTGCCGTTCCGGTTATACGACCGTAATGGATTTGGCTAAATTAGGCAAAAAAGCTTTTTTTATTCCAACTCCGGGACAATATGAGCAAGAATATTTAGCCGTGAAACTTCAGCAAGAAAACTTAGTACCGTACGCAATGCAAGACGACTTTACTATTGAAGATCTTTCAAAAGTAAAGTCGTTTAAAGGTTTAACTCAGTTTAACGAAGATATCGACTGGGATTCTTTGTTTACCGTTTTTGAAGATAATACAACAAGATAATTGAACGCGGATCACACGGATTGCTAAAGCAAAACGCGGATAAAAACGGATTTTTTAAAGTATAACTATAAATTATATCTGAAAAAATCCGTTTTTATCCGCGTCTTCGCGAAAGCGAATCAGTTTTATCCGTGTCCTATTTTTAAAAATTAAACTGTGCCTGTAATCGTAACAAATTTCCTTGTTGACGATTAATTGGAAGCACGCTATCTTCAAAAGTACGATCTGCAATTACATATTCTGCTGTAAATTCAAAGGCTTTGAAGGGCTGCCATTCTATGCCAATTTCATAATCGCGAACGACGTAACTTCTGGCATCTTTCTCATATTTTTTTCCTCCGTCATAATATTGAAATTTGGCGAAAGGGTAAATATGCTGTTTTTTTATATCTAATTTATAATTCAACAAAACATAACCTCCATTTAAATCCGTTTCGTCAACCGTATTTGTTACTTTATTGTATCGAGGTCCTGTACCAATATTATATTCGGTTTGAATCCCAAAAGGCCTCGGATATAAAACAAAAGTTGCGCCTACTCTTTGGTCTTTTATATATTGCGGATCATTTACTTTTACTCCTGGTGAAATTTCGCCTGTAAAAGCCCATTTTCCTGTATATGCCTGAATTCCGGGTTCGATAATCTGACTTCCTATTACAAACGGATATGTTACTCTGGCAACAACATTAAGATCTCTGTTACCATCAAGTTTATTGGCAATTTGCCCATTGTAAACTCCAAAGGCAAAAACTCCAAAATCGCCTGAACCTTTGTAGCCATCTTTTACTAACATGGCAAAACGCTCTCTGATTTCGGCTGGAGCCCAATAAAAGAATAATCCTAAATCACGTTCATTTAATATGGCACTATTCATGGCATCGTTACGATCTAAAGCCAATCGCTGCGAACTTGATTGCATGTTTTCAAAACCATAAGGAATTTTACTTTGCCCAACACGCACGCGATATTCCTTTTTCTTATCAAAAGAAAGGTCGAAATATAAATCACGAATCTGAACAAAATTCTGGATTCCAGTACTTGGCGAACTGGCAAAATCCGGTTGGAAATAGAAAAACACATTTGGATGTACCTGACCTGAAAACACTAAACGCGCACGACGGATAAAAAGTCCGTTATTTGATTTTGCATCTGGTTCTGTAGAAGTTGTTCCCCATGATTTATCACATTGTTCGCAGGAAACTTTATCATTTGTAGAGAATAAACCATTGTAACGTATTTGTGCATAACCTCTTAAGGAAATTTTGTCGTACCAATGTTCTTCACCGCTAACTCCGGATTTTGTATCCGGAAGTTTTGCTTTGTTGATGGAATCTAAAATACGCATTACTTCGTTTTTTACATCCTGTTTATTCAAATCCTGAGCGTTTGCTGCAAAATTTATCAGCAATAAAATGGCAACTAATTTTGTTTTCATCATCTTTTCTGTAATATCCCTTAATTTCAGGATACAAAGATGTAGCATCAATGTTAAGAAATCATTAACAAGATGTTACTATAATAAAAATTTAATGTTACCAACTTCAGGCGTAAATTGCTTAATTGTTAAAACGCCATATTTTACGGGACTTTACAAATATCAGGTTACAATTTTTTAACCTCAGCTTTTTGTGCTTTAAATGCTTTTTCGAGTGTAAACGAAAATTCAGAACCAATTCCGAATTCACTTTCTACATATACTTTCTCTTTATGAGCTTCGATAATGTGTTTTACAATTGCTAATCCTAAACCAGAACCGCCTTCAGAACGGGTTCCGCTTTTATCAACTCTGTAAAAACGTTCAAAAAGTCTTGGTATATTTTGTTTCTCTACGCCTTCTCCATTATCACTAATACGAATCAGAACTTTTTTCTTGGTTAAATTTACAACTCCAACTTCGGTTAAACCGCCGTCTTTACCATATTTAACGGAGTTTACAAGCAGATTTTCTAAAACTTGCTGGATTCTGTCCTGATCTCCACGCACGATAATCGATTGCACATTTTTACTTTCAAATGCCAGTTTGATTTTCTTTTTATCAGCTTTCATTTCTAATAAATCAAAAACATTCTGAATCAATTCCACGATATTAAAATCGGTTATATTTAAATCTAAATCACCTGATTCTAATTTGGTAATCATATCTAAATCTTCAACGATATAAATTAGTCGTTCAACTCCTTTTTCGGCACGTTTTAAATATTTTTTTCGGATCGTTTTATCGTCCATTGCTCCATCTAATAAAGTAGAAACATAACCCTGAACGGTAAATAAAGGTGTTTTAAGTTCGTGCGAAACGTTGCCTAAAAACTCTCTTCGGTATTGTTCCCGAATTTCAAGCATTTCGATTTCCAGCTTTTTATCTGTTGCAAACTTTTTTACTTCGCGTGAAAGCGTTTCCATATCCGTAGTTATGGGCTGATTGATAAGTGTTGAAGATTCTAATAATGAAACATCATCGTAGATTTTTTTAACTCGTCGATAAATAAAGCGTTCTACCCGATATTGTACAACCAGAAATGAGAAAATATAAATCGAAATAATAAATATTATTCCAAATGCAACTTGATGTTTTAATTGATTTTTATAGAATAAGTTCATCAATATCAACACAAATCCTGTCCCGAAAAGACTGATATATAATGCTGATTTTACAGCAAACTTGTATGTTTTTTTAAAATTAATTTTCATTGAAATTATTTAACCATTAAGAGATTATTTTTTACCATATAAGTGATATAAGTTCATTTAAAAGTAAAGCTTATTCTCTATATAAATAATATGAATTTAAAAAGTTCATCTTTATCAAAGTGTTGAGTTTTGACAAAGATGAACTTAATATTGTATTACAAAAGTACGCCCTATAATTTAAATGAACTTATATAACTTATATGGTTCAAATTTTTACTGACTTTTAAACTTCAAATTTATAACCAACACCTTTGATGGTTTTAAAAAGCTCTTCTCCTATTTTTTCTCGTAGTTTTCTAATGTGAACATCAATTGTTCGTCCTCCTACTACAACTTCATTACCCCAAACTTTATCCAAGATTTCGTCTCTTTTAAAAACTTTACCGGGTTTTGAAGCTAATAAATAAAATAATTCGAATTCTTTTCTTGGTAAAGCAATTTCGACATTGCCTTTAATGATCTTGTATTCTTCGCGATTAATCTCGATTCCGCCTACATTTAAGGTATCGCTAACAACTTCTTGTTCTTTTAACCTTCTTAACAAAGCCTTTACTTTGCTTACCAATAATTTTGGTTTTATTGGTTTTGTGATATAATCATCTGCACCTGCATCAAAACCAGCTACTTGTGAGTAATCTTCGCTTCTTGCTGTCAAGAATGTTATGATAACATTATTTAATTCAGGAATTTTTCTGATGTGTTCGCAAGCTTCCATTCCATCCATTTCGGCCATCATCACATCCATAATAATTAGGTCCGGCAATTCTTTTTGAGCCTTTGCGATAGCTTCTTTTCCATTTGAAGCCGTTACAATTTGATAGCCTTCCTGAGCAAGGTTATAGCCAACGATTTCTAAGATATCTGGTTCATCGTCAACTAATAAAATCTTGGTTTGTGTTTTTTTCATAAATAGCAAAAATTGAGATTTTTACATCAAATTTTTTTCATTATACATTCGATGTTTTTTATTTCACAGCGTAAATATACTAACAAAACAACTGTTAAAAATTACGGTTAACGGTAATTTAATGTGGTAACAATTTGATAATCTACAAGACACAAAAACATAACAAGTGCCTAACATGAACTTTACACAGCGTTTCTTTCTTTGCACAAAAATAAATTAAACACAACACTGAAATGAAATTCAATTTAAAATTTCTATTTATCACATTATTTATCTGTACGATTTCGATCGCGCAAACCAAAGGTACGATTTCTGGTGTATTAACCGACAAAGAAACCAACAATGAAGTTTTACCTTTTGCAAATGTTTTACTTAAAGGTACAAACATTAGCGCAAACACTGACATTGACGGAAAATATTCGTTAAGTGTAAATCCGGGAAATTATATTATTATTTTTAGTTTCGTAGGATATGAATCTGTAGAACAACCGGTAATAGTTAAAGCAAACGAAACTATTACTGTTAATCAAGTACTTTCATCAGGAGGTTATACATTAAAAGATGTTGTTGTAAAATCGACTGCAAACAAAGAAAAAGAAACCGCATTATTACTAGATCAAAAAAATGCTGTTGTTATCAAACAAAGTATTGGCGCGCAGGAAATGTCAAGAAAAGGCGTTAGTGATGTAGAGGAAGGTTTAACTAAAATTACCGGAATTAGCAAAGTAGATTCCCGTGGAATATTTGTACGTGGACTGGAAGACCGATATAATAATTTATTGATTAATGATTTGGCTGCACCAACAAACAGCCCATTCACTAAAATTATTGCTTTGGATTTGTTCCCAACGAATATTGTTGGAGTAATTGATGTGTACAAAACATTTAATCCAAATATATATGGTGATTTTGCCGGAGGTACTTTCAATATTCAAACTTCAAAGCCAACAAAAAGTATTACGAAGATAACTGTTGGAGCAGGTTATACAACCGGAAACAGCTTTAAAGATTTCTTATTATCAAATGATGCAGATACAGCAACAGGCTTTTTGGGATTTAATGGTAAAGACAGACAATTACCAAGTTTTCTTGGCAGTCAGGCAACGAGACAAACTTTCACAACTGACCAGGCTTTAAACTCAGTAAGTAACGATAAAGGTTTTAATGTAAATGAAACTAAAAGTCCTTTAAATACAAGTATCAACCTTTTGCATGCCGAGAAATTCGATTTGAATAATAATCAAGTTTTCTCGTACCTGCTTTCTATAAATTACGACAATAATTTTTCAATAAGAGAAGGAGTTGACAGAACTATCGATTTACAGTCTTCCGGATCTAAATATGTAAACAATTTTATCACCACTGATTATCGTTTCAAAACCACAAACTCAGCATTAGTTGGTTTAAACTACAGCAATGACAGGCTTAAGTTATCGTTCAACACATTATACATCAGAACTAACTTAAACTCTATAAAAGATCAGTATGGACCATCAGGAGGGACAGCTGCTGAAAATGGATTTATCCGTACCAATCAATTAGACAAAAGTGATTATTTGAATGCCCAATTATTAGGGGAATACGCAATAACCAAAGACAAAAACCAGACTATTAAAGCTGGAGCTTCATTTGCTACTACAAAATATGAGCAGCCAGATAGAAAGTTTTTCTCTGGTCTTAAAGAAGGCGATGATATGATAAGCGCTTCTTATGGAGCAAATAATTTCCTGCGTCAATATTTGACTGTCGATGGTAATTCTTTTTATTCAGCATTAGTAGAGTATAATTTGAAATTCGGAAAAAATGACAAACAAAACAAATTAACCGTTGGATATAATGGCAACGGATCTAAGATGGAATCTTCATACCGTTTTGTTTCAAGTACCGGTAATGATGGTTTTACTTCAAGCATAAATAATATAGATACTCAAATAACCAACGACATTTTAGCGAATAAAATGACTTTTAGCGAAAACTCTAATGCTACTTACAAAGTTAAACTTGACGAAATGGCTAATGCAGGGTATGCTAATTTGTTTTTAAAATTTGGGGAGAAACTTGAAGTAAACGCAGGAATTCGATTTGAAAGCACTCTTAAAGAAACGCATTACAGACCACTAGGTTCTTTTGATGCTGCTTTCAAAATATTAAAGTATGATAATGCCTATTTTTTACCATCAGTAAATCTTAAGTATTTGCTGACTGACAGCGCTAACATTCGTTTTGCAGCAAGCAAAACATACACCAAACCAGTTATTATGGAGGCTTTCCCTATATCTTTCATCAATGCTGACGGAACTTCAACTCAAGGAAATTCAATTTTGAAAAACAGCGACAATTACAATGCTGACTTAAAATATGAACTGTTCCCAACGAGTAAAGAAATGATTGCTGTTGGAATATTTGGAAAACACCTTATCAATCCAATTGAAAAAACTTTCATCTCAAACGCAACAACAGGAACAGTTACTACTTTTCTAAATTCTGAAAGTGCCAACGTATTTGGAATAGAAGCTGAATTACTTGTTGGTTTAGAAAGAATCAGCGAAAACTTAGATAATTTTTCATGGGGATTAAATGCTACTTTGATGTCATCAAAAGTTACTGTAAGCCCAACTTTTGAATCTATCGATGAGGACGGGGTAATTACCGTAAAACCTTCCATTGAAACGCATCAATCAAGATCACTGCAGGGAGCATCAAACTGGTTAGTAAATTCAGATTTAAAATATGAATTTAATTTAGGAAAAGACATGACAAATACTATGTCTCTTGTTTATGGTGTTTTTGGAAAAAGAATATATGCTGTAGGAACCAATGGACAAGACAATATCTATGAGTTGCCTGTACAGCAATTGGATTTTGTATGGGGAAGCAAACTTTCTGAGCACTTTGATGTGAAGTTCACTGCCGATAACATTTTGAATTCATGGAGAAAACGTGAATTTGGAAACGAAGGAACTATAAAAGTAGATGAATCCTCTTTACTAGCAAACAGCTATAAAAAAGGAGTTGGTTTCTCTGTAAAACTAGGATATACTTTTTAGTACCCATCCAAATAAATATAAAAATGAAAGCTCCAGATATCTGGAGCTTTTTTTTATTTATACATCCTTGAAAAAAACTCATAGCATTTTTCTGATATTTAAATGTCTTTTATGTAACCATAATGTAATACCTACATAACATGTTGTAAAAATTATCCTGCTAATTTTATCTGGAATTTTAAACAACAACTTATGAAAAATGTAAAATTACTATTTATGATGTCTCTGCTTTTTTTGGCAGAAATTGGATTTTCTCAAAATTATGTTACCTACAGTCCTATATCAAAAACAATTGATGTTAATTCAGGAGTAGAAGGAACCGTTGACGTGTTGGTCAATTGTTATGGAAGCACAAGCGAATCTGTATTTCTTAATGCAATGCAATCATGTGCAAATAATGACGGTATACTTTCAACAAGCTATACAAATGGAAGTATACTAACACCTGGGCAAAGTACCACCATAAGATACAAGTTTAAAAAAACAGTGACCGCAAATACTCAAATTGCTTATAAGTTTTCTACAGATGGCAGCTGTTTTCAGGATGAATCTAAAATGATTAAAATTACTGTTAACTACAAAGCTGCACCAGCTACTGCTATAACTAATAATACTATCTCAGGCAATCAAAACATTTATGAAGGCCAATCTGCCAGTATAATAAGTGGATCTACTCCGTCAGGTGGCAATGGAACTTTTACTTATTCATGGCAAAAAAAGGTTGGAAGTGGTTCATGGACTATTATTTCAGGTGCCACTAGCACTAGTTACTCACCAGGTATTCCTGTCGCAACAACATCATATCGTCGAAATGTTTCATCAGCAACCTTTTCAAGTGTAAGTAATGAAGTAACTGTTACGGTTATTCCTGTTCCAATTATACAAAATAATATAATCACAATTAATGGAACAAGCGTTGATGGTAGTTCTCCTACGGGAGGAACAGGAAGCTATACCTATACTTGGGGTATTCTTGATGAAGATGGAGACTTTAGCGAACTAACTGCTGTATCATCGCAAAATGTAATATTTTCTAACCCAGCTTTTAAAAACTATATCAATTCGCCTAAAACTTTTCAACTAACAAGAATTGTATATTCAGGAACTATACGTTCATTTAGTAATTATGTTGTAATGCCACATAATTCTGACATACAAAACAACACTCTTTCAATAAATAACAACCAAGTAATAGGAAGCATCCCCACGGGAGGAATTGGTGGCTACACCTATACTTGGGGTATCCTTGATGAAGATGGAGACTTTAGCGAACTAACTGCTATATCATCGCAAAATGTAATGTTTTCTGACCCTGCTTTTACTAACTATATCAATTCACCTAAAACTTTTAAACTAACAAGAATTGTATATTCAGGAACTACACGTTCATTTAGTAATTATGTTGTAATGCCGCATAACTCTGGATTAAGTCTTAATAGTATGACAGTATCTACTGTTTATCCAAATCCTACATCAGACTCAGTAAATTTCACAACAAGTTCTTCCAGTAATCAAGAAATGGAAATCATTGTTTATTCTGAAGGATTAAGAAACGCTCAATCCGTTTTTAAAGGCACTTCCACTCCCAATCAAATTATAAAATGGAATATCCCATCAAACTATTCAAAAGGGATATACTACTATAAAGTTATATCTGGCAATAAAGAAGTTAAATCTGGAAAAATTTTATATCAATAAAATTATAATGTATTTAAAATCAAAGCTCCGAATTTTATTTGGAGCTTTTTTTATTTATAAACTATTGCAAAAAATCTCTTAACATTCTCTTCACATTTTAGTTTGTTTTTGGTAACCGTAATGTAATGTTCAGATAACACCCGAAAAAGATTATCGTTCTAATTTTGACAAAAATAAAAACACATAATAACACAACTATGAAAACTAAACTTTTTGCTTTAGCACTTGCTACAGGATTATTTTTAAATTCTTGCTCAAGTAGTGATGATCCAACTCCTGCACCTACACCTGCAACAGGCGAAATCTCAGGTACAATCACTGCAAACAAAACTTACGCTTATGGTAACTACACTTTAAAAGGAATTGTAAAAATTAACTCAGGCGTAACTGTAACTTTTGATGCAGGATCAACTATTACTATAGACAAATCTACTGGAGACAACGCATTAGTTGTTTTAAACGGTGGAAAATTAATCACAAACGGTACTGCAGAGAAACCTGTAGTATTTACAGAAAAATCAAAAGTTCCAGGATCTTGGGGGGGAATCATTATGTATGGTGATGCTCCTGTAAAAGTAGCTGGTGGAGGATCGACTTCGACATCTGAAGACGGAAATAACACAACTTACGGAGGTGCAAATGCTACTCACAATGGTGGATCATTAGTTTACACAAGAGTTGAATACGCAGGTTCAAAATTAGCTGACGGTCAAAAAGAAAACAATGGTTTTACATTTTACTCAGTAGGTTCAGGAACAACTTTAGATCACTTAGTATCTTACAAAGGTGCTGATGACGGATTCGAATTTTTTGGAGGAACTGTAAGTATGACTAATGCTATCTCTTATGGTAACTATGATGATTCATTCGACTGGCAAGATGGATGGCAAGGTCAAGCAAATACAAACTGGTATGCTTACCAAGTTGATAAAGGAAACTATGGTATGGAAATTGAAGCTTCTTCAAATGACAATGCGTTTTTTCCAAAAGTAACTAATATCACTCTAAAAAGAGCTGCAGGTACGGTTACAGAAGAACAAAAAGAAATTCAATTGGACGCTATTCAATTTAAAAAAGAAGGAAATGGAGACTACAGTAATATCGTAATCGATGGTTATGTTAGTCAAACTACGCCTACAGCATTTAATGGTGGTGTATTACAAATACTAGATAAAGTTACTTACGATCATCAAGTTGCTGGTGGAAAAATCAAATTAAACAATGTAAAAATTACTAACTCTCCTATTATCTTCATTTCAGGACAGGCTACTTTTACATTATCTGCCGCTAGCTTTCTTCCTGCAACAAACTGGTCAACTAGTACTACAGCTACCGGAGCTACATTAACTCCTGGTGCTTGGGCTACTGTTGATGGCGTGAGCTTGATCAAATAAGCATATCATATAAATTGTTAAAAACATCCTAAATATTTAGGATGTTTTTTTTTGGCGTAGTTTTTGTAATTTTTTTTGTATATATTTACACTAATCAAAATAACGCGATGGCAAAAAACTACTTTTATATTACATTCTTATTGGCTTTTTTCTTTACTATAAGTGTCTCGGCACAAGATAGTAAGCAATTACCAAAACCTCAAGATGCAACTACCATTGAGGGTTTGAGCTTGTACCCTAATCCAGTCACTAACGGAAAAGTAAATATTTCGTCTAAAAATGATTTAGAAAAAGAAATTATAATTTTTGATATTCTGGGTAAAAAAATACTTCAAACGCATTTAAGTTCGAGAGAATTAAACGTTTCAGATCTTGTTCCCGGCGTTTACATCATTAAAATAAGCGAAGAAAATGCTTCTGCAACCCGAAAGCTTATTATTCGATAAGTAAAATACAACAAAAAAAGCTCCTTTAGGAGCTTTTTTTGTTTTCAGTATCAGTCACAGTTTCCAGTTTCACTACCTATCAAAAACTGCGACTGAAAAACTGTGACTGAAAACTAAAAAGAATATCTTTGTAGAAAAAAGTTTTGATCACAGCTAACGATATATTCACAATTTCGAGTCAGAAACAATTTGAAAAAACAGCATTAAAAGTGTTTCGTTTTCAGCATGAGAATAACAAAGTATATCGTGATTTCTGCGATTTTTTAAAAGTAAATCCACAACAGGTAAAATCATTGGAACAAATTCCGTTTTTACCTATTCAGTTTTTTAAAAGTCATGATGTTGTTTCTAATAATGATCGTGCACAGGTTACTTTTACCAGCAGCGGAACAACCGGAATGATTACCAGCCGACATTTAGTGACCAATGTTTCCCTATATGAGGAAAGTTACCGCAATGGTTTTTCGCAATTCTATGGAAACATCGAAAATTATGTTGTTTTAGCCCTTTTGCCGTCTTATCTGGAACGCGATGGGTCTTCGTTAATTTATATGGTCGAAGATCTTATAAAACTATCCAATCATCCTGAAAGCGGATTCTATTTACACAATCACGACGATCTTATTAAAAAATTGACAGATCTTGATGAATCCGGGCAAAATGTTATTTTGATTGGCGTTACATATGCTTTATTAGATTTGATTGAAAAGTATCAATTTCAACTTCAGAATACCATTATTATGGAAACTGGCGGGATGAAAGGCAGACGTAAAGAAATGATTCGCGAAGAATTACACGAACAGCTTTGCAAAGGTTTTGGAGTTTCAGCCATTCATTCAGAATATGGAATGACTGAACTTTTGGGACAAGCTTACTCTTTAGGCGAAGGTGTTTTTGAATGTCCTTCATGGATGCACATTTTAGTTCGCGATCCCGAAGATGCGCTCACTTATGTAAAAGATGGAAAAACTGGCGGAATCAACGTTATTGATTTAGCTAATATCAACTCATGCTCGTTTATTGCCACGCAGGATTTGGGCAAAAAAAATCCCAACAACTCTTTTGAAGTATTGGGGCGTTTTGATAATTCTGATATTCGTGGTTGTAACCTAATGGTGTTATAGTTTAGTTTAATCGTTAAATTTATTGATTTGTTAAATCGATCAAAATCAAACAAAATCTTTAATTTTCCTCTATTGCACCAATACTTTCTATTTCATATTGGTTTGATAATTCTCTTTCTTTTTGAGATTTATGTTCGAGAAACTTATAACATCCATAACAACCCGAAGCTCCGGATAAAAGATAAAATAAATTCCATTCACCACTGTCAAAATTTTGACTTTCAACATCATAAAAACCACTAACGATTCCCACAATGACCACAACAAATACCGATAAAACAGCAACTACATAATAGGAACCTAGACCCAAAAAGAAATATTTCCATTTACTTTTACGATATTCACTAGCCAAATTGCTAAATGCTTTCCAAATCCAATACATAAAAAAAAGTCCAAGCATTTGTTTTTTTGTTTAGGCAATAAACTTAATAAAATAAAATACATCTTCCGTTTTACCTAAGATGTATTTTTTCAGCATATAAATAAAAAAATCCCAATAACTCTTTCGAACTATTGGGACGTTTTTGATATTGTATTTATTTGGCTATAATTTAATATTTATGTTTTACTAGTAAATATCTTTTTGATGTCCTAAATCAACGACATCAATTAAAAGTATATCGTCGAATATTTTATAAATAAATCTATAATCGCCTATTCTTATTCTATAACCTGGTCTTCCTTTTAACTTTTTATAACCTTTTGGTATGGGATCTTGATCTAATTCATAAATATGCTTTTTAATTGCTGAATAATAAGGCTCATTAATTTTGACTAAAACTTTCAATACCTTACTTCTAAATTCAATATTATAAGCCTTATTAATCGGCAATTTTTCGCTTTTCCTCGATAATTTTAAAAGCCTCATCAATAGAAATTCTAAAACCATCATCATTTCTCTTGGCTTCATCATACAACTTTACATCCTCTAAATCTTCCAATTTTTCCAGAAGTTTATTGTATGGCTTAATCGGTAATAAAACAGCTGTTCTATTTCCTTTTTCATCTGTTATAAATTGTGTTTTCATAATCTAAAAATACTACAGTAAAGTTAGATAATTATTTTGCTCTAATAACAAAATAATTTCTCCTTCCACTTTGTAATAACACAAACTGATCGTTGATTAAATCATTTGATGTTAATACAAAATCTTCTTTTATTTTTTCTCTGTTTACCGAAATTGAGTTCGCCGCTAAAGCACGTCTTGCTCCACCGTTTGATTTAAAAAAACCCGTTTTTTCGTTTAAAACTGTGATAATATCCAATCCGTTTTCAAGATCTGCTTTTGCAATTTCAGCTTGAGGAACACCGTCAAAAACTTCTAAAAAAGTAGTTTCATCTAATTTCTTTAAATCGTCAGCAGTAGAATTTCCAAATAAAATATTCGAAGCCTGAATTGCTTTTTCCAGTTCTTCTTCAGAATGAACAAAAATCGTAATTTCTTCAGCCAGTTTCTTTTGTAAAACTCTTAAATGCGGAGCCGTTTTGTGCTCTTCGATTAAAGCATCAATGGTTTCTTTATCCAAGAAAGTAAAGATTTTAATGTATTTCTCAGCATCAACATCTGTAGCATTTACCCAAAATTGGTAAAATTTATATACCGAAGTTTTATCGGCATCAAGCCAAACATTTCCACCTTCGGATTTCCCGAATTTAGAACCGTCTGCTTTTGTAATCAAAGGTGTTGTTAAAGCAAAGGCTTTCGCATTTTCTCCTCCCATTCTGCGCACTAATTCAGTTCCGGTAGTAATATTACCCCATTGATCAGAACCTCCCATTTGCAAAACGCAATTGTTATTTTTATATAAATGATAAAAATCGTAACCTTGAATTAATTGGTACGTAAACTCTGTAAAAGACATTCCTTCGCCTTCTCCGGCAAGTCTCTTTTTAACAGAATCTTTCGCCATCATATAATTTACCGTGATACGTTTTCCAACTTCACGTGCAAAATCAATAAACGAAAATTCTTTCATCCAGTCATAGTTGTTCACCAAAACAGGAGCATTTTCATCTTTTGAATTAAAGTCCAGAAAACGAGACAAAACACTTTTGATTCCAGCAACATTTTTAGCCAGAGTTTCTTCGTTCAGTAAATTTCTCTCATCAGATTTACCAGATGGATCACCAATCATTCCGGTTGCGCCACCAACTAAAGCGATCGCTTTATGCCCCGTTCTGTTTAAGTGAACCAATAAAATAATCTGAACCATACTACCAATATGTAGTGAATCTGCCGTTGGATCAAAACCTATATATGCCGTAGTTACTTCTTTAAGCAATTGTTCTTCCGTTCCTGGCATGCTATCATGATATAACCCGCGCCACTTTAATTCTTCAACTAGATTCTTCATTTTTAAAATAATTTGTGCAAATATAACGATTGTGAATTGCAATATCAAAAGGCAAATAACAAAAGCAATCACAATAATAAATATCATTTTAAATATTACTAAGAATAATCTACTTCCAACATAAAAACGTATTCCTTTTTAGCTATTTTTGGCGCAATCAAAAAAGACCTCATGAAAAAACTATTACTTATTGCACTCTTATTTTCTTACACTTTTATTAATGCCCAGATTTCTTTTGAAAAAGGATATTTCATTACCAATAACGGAACACGAACTGAGTGTTTTATAAAAAACCTGGAATGGAATTCCAATCCAATTGACTTTAAATACAAAATCAACATAGAAAACAACGATAGTAAAACCGAAACAATTACAAATGTTCAGGAATTTGGAATTGAGAACAACACGACGTATAAAAGAGCTAAAGTCAAAATTGACATCTCAAACAATAAAATAGAATACATTTCAACAGATAAAAATCCTATATGGAAAGACAAAACAGTCTTTTTAAAAGTATTAGTTCAAGGCGATGCTAATTTATATCAATATACAGGAGAAGATGTTTCCCGATTTTTTTACGAAACCAAAGAAAAACCTTTAGAACAACTAATACAAAAAGAATATCTTGTCAATGATGCAAACGGAGCGAAAACTGAAGAAAATAATTTTTACAAACAACAGCTTTATAATTATGTAAAAGGGGAAAACACAACACAAAATGACATAAAAAGAATACAATATAAAAAAGATCAATTGATGAAATATTTCCTGGAATATAATAATACTGAGCCTGATGCCATTAAGAAAAAAATAAATAATGAGACCAAAAACATTTATTTATTTAAAATAACGGCGGGTATAAGTAATGCATCTTTATCAATAAACAGCAGCGAATCTTCTGGATATAGAAATGCAGAATACGACACGAAAATTGGTCCAAAAATTGGCTTCGAAGCAGAATATATACTACCGTTTAACAAAAACAAATGGAGCTTATTTGTAAATCTTACTTATCAAAAATATGAAGACTCTCAAGATTACGGTATCACAAGCGGTATTGATAACGGTGTAGAATTAAAATATCCCTCAGAAGTTAAATATTCCGGAGTTCAACTTCCAGTAGGTTTGCGTCATTATTTCTTCTTGAATAACAATTCAAAAATATTTATAAATGCAGGATACGCTGTAGATATCAATGGAAAATTTACATTTAAAAGCAAACCAACCAATCTTGAAAGTAAAACAGCGGGTAATTTTATGTTTGGACTTGGTTATAATTTCAAAAATAAATTAAGTGCAGAAATCAGAATGAACACAAATAAAAACTTGCTGCGTGATTACGCTGCTTTTACATCTGACTACAGCACAATTGATTTGATGTTTTCCTATGCTATTTTTTAAAGGAGAAATCTGAAAATTGATAATTTAAAATGTCGAAAATAAAATCAAGAACTGAATTTTATTTTCGACATTTATTTTATAACTATTATTACGGCAATCAAGATGCAATATAAATATTGCGTTAAAAAAACCTTTGCAACTTTGAGCCTTTCAACCAAAAAGTTATCTTTACAAAATGGTATTAGTAACTGGAGGAACAGGTTTAGTAGGCGCGCATTTATTACTTCATTTAATTGAAAATGGAGAAAACGTTCGGGCAATTTACCCCAACCAAAATAATATCCAAAAAACAAAATCAGTTTTTGAGCTTTATAAAAAAGAGGATTTATTCGAGAAAATCAATTGGCTTGAAGCCGATATTTTAGATGTTCCTTCTTTAGAAATTGCTTTTATTGATATTGATTACGTTTATCATTGTGCGGCTTTAATTTCATTTGATCCAAAGGATGAAGAATCACTTCGAAAGACTAATATCGAAGGAACGGCTAATATTGTTAATTTTTCTATTGCTAAAGGCATAAAGAAATTTTGTTTTGTAAGTTCAATTGCAGCATTAGGAGATATTGCGCCACACGAAACTTACATTACCGAAGAAACAGACTGGAATCCGGAAAAACCCCACAGTGATTATGCTATTTCTAAATATGGTGCCGAAATGGAAGTTTGGCGCGGACTTCAGGAAGGTCTTGATGTAATTATTTTAAATCCGGGCGTGATTCTGGGACCAATTCCAACTGCAAAAATTTGCGCACAAGGAAGTGCTGAACTTTATACAAAAGTAGCTAACGGACTTTCATTCTACACACTTGGAAGCACGGGATTTATAGCAATAAATGATGTGGTTAAAATTGCGCACGAATTAATAAAAAGTGATATCAAAAACGAACGTTTTACTTTAATTGCTGATAATGTTGTTTTCGGAGACATTTTAAACACAATCGCCGATACTTTAAAGGTAAAAAGACCTACTATTCATGCGAAGCCATTATTGATGAATTTTCTCTGGATAGCAGATTTGATTTTCGCCACTTTGTTTTTCCAGAAAAGAAGAATTACAAAAGCGACTGCAAAAGCTTCTTATTCTAAAAATTTGTATTCTAATGAAAAAATAAAAACCGCTCTGGGAACGGTTTTTTTAGATGTACATCAATATATAAAAGACGTTTCGAAATTATAAAACTATTTGTTTTTTCTGGATTGAATTAACTGTTTTATTGAATCAATATTTACCTGATGTTTCAAAGGTTTTTTAACAACATCTTTTATAGAATCTTTCGGTTTGTTTTTCTTTTCTTTCGCTGCTTTTTTATCTTCAATTTTTACTACTGAATCTGTAGCTCTTTGAGTAACGGCAAGTCTTTTGCCAATTTCATCAAACATCTCCTTGTAGTTTTCATAATCAGTTGCATAATACATATTACTTCGTGCAAACTGCAAACTATCTACTTTGTATTTTTTCAGAATAAATTTAGTAGGATCGGTTTCAGTAGAATCTGCTGACAATGGATGTTGATATTTCATAGCATCTAACAGCGACAAATCATACATAATATCAACCATTTTTCCTCTCTCTATAAGTTTTGCAGGTTGTTTTACCAACTCTTTTTTACAACTTATACAAAGAAACAAAACCAATACTATTACTATAAAATTTTTCATTTCAGTTTTTATCTATCAAATAATAATCTTTTTCCGTTGCGAATATCTTTCACTTTAAAATTATTGTAAACCAATTCCCCATTCACAAAAGTGTGCGTAATTCTTGATTTAAAAGTATAATTTTCAAAAGGCGACCATCCACATTTTGCCAAGATATTCTCTGGTTTTACACTCCATGGCAAACTTGGATTTACAATAACCAAATCAGCAAAATATCCTTCTTTTATAAAACCTCTTTTTTCTATTTTGAAAATTTTAGCGGGATTGTGGCACATTTTCTCCACGATTTTCTCCACAGTAATTTTCCCCTGATGATGTGCTTCAAACATTGCTACAACTGCATGTTGCACAAGCGGCCCGCCAGAAGGTGCATTTAAATACGATTGCATTTTTTCTTCCTTAGTATGTGGCGCGTGATCCGTAGCAATTACATCAATACGACCATCATTCAAAGCATCCCAAAGTGCTTTTCGATCTTTTTCAGTTTTAACAGCAGGATTCCATTTAATAAAATTCCCTTTTGTTTTATAATCTTCATCGGTAAACCAAAGATGGTGTACACAAACTTCAGCGGTGATTTTTTTATCTTCTAAAGGAATTTTATTGGTAAACAATTCCATTTCTTTTGCCGTCGAAAGGTGAAAAATATGTAAACGGGCTCCTGTTTTTTTCGCCAAAGCGACCGCTTTTGAAGACGAAATATAACATGCCTCAGCACTACGGATCAAATGGTGTGCCGTTACCGGAACATCATCGCCATATTTCTCCTTAAATTCTGCAAGATTATTTTGAATTGTAGTTTCATCTTCACAATGAACTGCGATTAACATTGGCGTACTTGAAAATATTTTTTCTAAAGTCGCTTCGTTATCCACCAGCATATTCCCTGTTGAAGAACCTAGAAAAATCTTGATTCCGGCAACATTTTTTGGATTTGTTTTTAAAACTTCTTCCAGATTGTCATTTGTTGCGCCCATCATAAACGAATAATTCGCAAATGATTTTACGGCAGCAATTTGGTATTTATCTTCAAGGATTTCCTGAGTAACAGCATTAGGAACCGTGTTAGGCTGTTCGATAAACGAAGTAATTCCTCCTGCAACCGCAGCTCTGGATTCTGATTCGATATCGCCTTTATGTGTTAATCCGGGTTCTCTAAAATGTACCTGATCATCAATTGCACCGGGAATTAAATAACTTCCTTCAGCATCAATTACTTTACAATCGGATGTTTTTAAGCTAATGCTGTCTGCAACTTCAACAATTAAGTCATTTTCGATCAGGACATCTCCGTCAAAAACAGATCCTTCGTTTACAATTTTCGCATTTTTTATTAAAATCCTATTCATCGTTATGTATTTATAATTTATTGACTAATTTTTTTAATCGAAGTGATATTACACCAAGAATAGCTTCTTTTATAATGGCATTGCTCATTTTCGAAACTCCTTTAGTTCTGTCTGTAAAAATAATTGGAACCTCAGTAATTTCAAATTTAGCACAATAAGTTCTGTACTTCATTTCAATCTGAAAAGCATAACCTACGAATTTTATTTTGTTAAGATTGATTTTTTCCAAAACTTCTCTTTTATAACAAACAAAACCCGCTGTAGCGTCGTGAATCTTCATCCCGGTGATAAACTTTACGTAAACCGATGCAAAATAAGACATTAAAACACGGCTTAAAGGCCAGTTCACAACGTTTACACCTGTTACATAACGCGAACCAATTGATAAATGTGCTCCGCCAAAATGACAAGCATCAAACAATTTTTCAAGATCATTGGGATTGTGCGAAAAATCAGCATCCATCTCAAAAATATAATCGTATTTGCGTTCTAAAGCCCATTTAAAACCATGAACATAAGCGGTTCCTAAGCCTGATTTTTCGGCTCTTTGTTCTAAAAATAATCGGTCCGGAAATTCTTCCTGCAACGCAATTACCTTAGCAGCCGTATGATCCGGAGAATTATCATCGATAATTAAAAGATGAAAAGGTTTATGTTGTGAGAGTACAGCTCTAACTATACTTTCAATATTTTCGATTTCGTTATAAGTGGGAATTATGACAATACAATCATTCATTTTTCTGCGTAAATTTCATCGCAAAAGTAAACTTTTTATAGCATTTCATCCATAATAAATTTATAATAAAAGTATTGAAACAAAAAATTACTAATTTTGTATCGTTATGATTGAACAACTTCACCCTCGAATTATCGAAAACAAAGACTGGGCGACACTTTTATTTGTGTTGACTTTTGCTGTTGTTGCTATGACTAAATCAGCTTATGAAACTAGATTTAGCGAATTTAGCAAGCTTATTTTTTCAGACAAATACGCAAAAATTTATCGTGATAATAACCATTTAAGAAGCAGTTTTACCGTAGGCTTGTTTTTTGTACAAGTTATTTCGTATGCTTTTTTTATTCAGTTAACGATGCATATTTTTGAATATCCGGGAAAAACCGATAAAACGGATTGGCTGTTATTTATTCAGATTGCTACATTTTTACTTTATTTCATTTTAGCAAAATTTCTAATTGAAAAAATTGTAGCAACTTCATTCAACATTGATGAATTTGCCGATCTTTTTAACTTACAAAAAGTTACATACAGAACTTATATTGGCATTTTAATCCTTCCTGTTAATGCAATTTTGTTTTATTATGACAATATTCCTCAGGTTATACCGTTAGTAATAATCGCTATTTCCCTGTGTATTAGCCTCTACTCATATTTTATTTCAATAAAAACATATCAAAACGCAATAATCGGTAAGTTATTTTATTTTATTTTATATCTTTGCGCTCTTGAAATAGCACCTTATTATTTTCTCTATTATTGGATTACAAAAGGGAGTGCTTAGAAAACGTTTATTATATGAAAGTGAAAACAATTTTGGTGTCACAGCCTGAACCTAAAGTGGAAAATTCTCCTTACTTTGAGCTCCAACAAAAACACAAAATAAAAATTGATTTCAGACCATTTATTCATGTGGAAGGGGTTAATGCAAAAGAGATACGATTACAAAAAATCGATCTTAATCATTATACTGCAATAATTTTGACAAGCCGTAACGCGGTGGATCATTTTTTTAGAGTAGCAGATGAAATGCGTTATAAAGTTCCTGAAGGATTGAAATATTTCTGCCAATCTGAAGCTGTTGCATTTTACCTGCAAAAGTATGTTGTGTATAGAAAGCGTAAGATTTACGTTGGAGCAAAAGATTTTGCGGATTTATCACCTCTAATTAAAAAGTACAAAGACGAAAAGTTTTTGCTTCCGGCATCTGATCAATTAAATGCTGATGCTCCTATAACATTAAACAATCTGAAAGTTGATTGGGCACAAGCTATTTTTTACAAAACAGTAATGAGTGACTTATCTGATCTTGCTGATGTTTATTATGATGTTTTAGCATTCTTTAGTCCAACCGGAATTAAATCATTGTTTAAAAACTTTCCTGATTTTAAACAAAACGATACCAGAATTGCTGTTTTTGGAAGCACAACTCAAAAAGAAGCTCTTGATCATGGTTTAAGAATCGATATTCTTGCTCCAACTCCTGAAACTCCTTCAATGACAATGGCTTTAGAAAAATACATTAGTGAAGCAAACAAAGGGAAATAATCCTTTAAATTACAATATTAAAAATTCCAAATTTCAACTTTCTTGTTGGGATTTGGAATTTTTTCGTTTTAGTCACTTTGAAATTTTACTATTAAGATTTAAACGCAAACTATACGAAAACATTGTTATGAAAATAATTGAACTAGCCCCGATAGCAGTGGAAATCCTTTTGTGGCGGGGTTCGCCACAAAAGATTGAAACGGATAGCGGGATTAGCTCCTAAAAATGATTTGGTTTTATCATAGAAATAGCGATGACAAAAATAGCGTACTTTCTTAATCTCTAAAATAAAAAGATTAACCTAAAGAAATAATTCAAATCTTCATTTTTTCCATATATCTAAAGTTTATCATTAAATTTGATTTCTATTTTAAACCAAAAAACCAATATTAGTTTCAAACCAGAATCCATGAAAATAAACTCCCTTATAATTGAAATTGACGGAATCGACAAAGAAATTCTTCGTTATTTAATGGATGATGCCCGAAAACCTATTTTGCAAATTGCCAATAAAATAGGTATTTCCGGAGCTGCGATTCATCAGCGTTTAAAAAAACTGGAACAATCAGGCGTAATTTCAGGATCTAAATTTACTGTAAACCCAAAAGTTCTAGGTTATAATACAATGGCATTTATTGGCGTTTATCTTGACAAAGCTTCCAGAAACTCTGAAGCGGTAAAAGATTTAAAAAAAATTCCAGAAGTTCTCGAATGTCATTATACAACAGGAAACTGGTCCGTTTTGATAAAAATTATTTGTCGCGACAACGAACATTTAATGCAGCTTTTAAATACTAAAATTCAAGCAATTGAAGGCGTTTCAAGAACTGAAACGTTTATTTCCCTGGATCAGCAAATTGACAGACAGATACAATTATAAATAAGACAATGTGATAATTAGATAATTTTCTAAAATCTACAAACGATAACCGACAGGTTTTAAAAACCTGTTGGGTTTATTTCTTTTTTAATTAATGTTCCTGAAATAAACTGGACTGAAGTCCAGCTCTACAAAATAATGCGTTCTTTCGGAACTGAAAAAGAGCCTTTGGCTTGGGCTGGATTTTAATCTGGTTAATATGTAAACAACAAAACCCGATAAGTTTTTTATAAAAATCTATCAGGTTTGAAATTCCAACAAATTTGGAATTTGGAATTTTAAAAAAATTGACATTTTCTTTTAGTTTCTTCTACTTCCTGAATAAATGGAGATGTAATATAACAACGTCGCGATTGATCCTATTGCAGCTACTAAATAAGTTCTTGCTGCCCATTTTAATGCATCTTTTGCTCCGGCTTGTTCTTCTTGTGTCAGCATATGTTTATTTTCTAACCACGCCAGCGCTCTGTTGCTCGCATCGTATTCTACAGATAAAGTTATAATCGAAAATAACGTTGTTACTGCAAAAACTACAATCCCAACTAATAACAATTGAGGAAAAGTTCTAATCATCAGGATCCCCGCCAATAAAATCCATTGCATATAATTTGATGCAACATTTACAATAGGTACTAATTTAGAACGCATTGTTAACCATTCATAACCTATGGAATGTTGTACAGCGTGACCACATTCGTGTGCCGCAACAGCAGCCGCCGCCGCATTACGATGATTATAAACTGCTTCACTTAAATTCACAGTTTTATCTGTAGGATTATAATGATCAGTTAATTGTCCCGGAGTTGAGATTACACGAACATCAGTAATTCCATTATCTGCTAACATTTTTTCGGCAATTTCAGCGCCGCTCATTCCGTTTCGTAATTGCAATTTCGAGTATAATTCAAATTTACTTTTGAGCTTTGAACTCACCATCCAACTGAACAACATAATTGCTCCTGCCAGAATTAAATATTCACTTCCCATATTATAATTTTTATTTGATTGATTACTAAAGTTACAAAACAAACTGCAATTTCTGAACCAATTTCAAAAAATGTCATTTTGGCATTTTGAAAATTCAATCAATTTAAAAGAAATACTACGAAGCTTTTCCTTTTTTTACGACTGCAATTGATTGTTAACTTCTTCAAATTTTTCAATCAGACTATTTATTTTTAACTGTTGTTTTTTAATTTGTTTTGGACGAAAATAAAACCAATTAATAGCAATCCACAATAAGGTTATTCCATACGTTATCAAGGCATAAAAAACAGTCATTCTGGAAGCGTATTCATACATATACAAACAGATTCCTACAAGTAATAAAATAAAATACCAACTCAAAATTCTTGACTGCATGTATTGTTCTTTTTTCCTGATTATTATAAGCTGCTGTAAATATTCCTGATTGGTTTGTGTTGAATCGATATTTTTATACGTACTCAACAAGCCATTATAAACGCCTACATACATTGCCATTGCTAAAATCCCCAGAATGATTCCTATTTTAGTCGAGATAAATTCAGGCTGACAGTAATACCAAATAAAAATCATAAATGTGGTTGTTGCAGCAAGCAAAATATTAGTTTTCCATAAAGAGCGTAAACTTGCTTTTTTAAACTGTTTTAATCTCAGCAATAAATCTTCTATATTCGGTTTGTTTATGGTTTGTTTGTTCCATAAATCTTTAAAGTCTATATTATTATTGTCCATTTTCCTTAAATTTTTGAGTCAGTTTTTCTTTTATTCGATGGATTCTTACTCTTGTATTTGCCTCAGAAAGCCCAACGATTTTGGCAATTTCTGTTTGTTTTATATCTTCTAATTCCAATGAAATTATAATTCGGTCCATTTCAGGTAATTCGGCAATACATTGATACAAAAACTGGATTTGAGGCTCAATCGAGGTTTGTTTTTCTTCACTTAAATGAATTGGCAAATCAGATTTTCGGAAACGTTTTTCTTTTTCAATTTGCCTTAAACAATTATTAGAAGCAATTCTAAAAATCCATGTTCCAATGTTTGATTCATTTCTAAAGGTTTCCAACTTTTGCCAGACAATAATAAATGTTTCCTGAGCCAGATCCTGCGCAATGTCATAATCATTTACAAAACCCATGCAAAGCCTGAATATCCTATCCCAATATGTTTTATAGATATCTTCAAATTCCATTATTTAGATTTCATAAAGTTGTTCATCTGATTTAAATACCAAGCCGTATCATCATACATAATAAAGTGCAATCCTTTACCGGAATATTGAAAATTAGCTGTTTTCAGGTTTTTATACTGACTTTCAATAGTAGGTTTTAAATTTACAAAATAAGACTCCAGTAAAATTAATGACGGACATTTTATAGCTGCAATTTTCTCTCTTAAATCTGTATTCGAAAAATCACAATACATCTTGGCAAAAGTTTTTCGGTCTGATTTTACACTCCAATTCACTACCATTTCCAGTTTTGAAGTATCTGCAAGGAGTCTTGGCATTGTTTGTTTTTGCATATCATAAAACTGAGCATCTGATAATCCAGTAATTTGATTGACCATTGCAGAACAGTCGTTATTTACTTTTGATGTAAAAGAAGGATTCATAAGCGCTGCCAAACAAGGTAAAGCATCAACAACCACAATTTTACTAATTAATTCCGGATAATCTGATGCAATTGCTAATGCTAACCCGCCACCCATACTATGACCAACTACAATTGGTTTTTCGATTTTATTTTCTTTGATATAATTGGCAATTTCATCTTCCCAATTTTTAAAAGAAGGATTTTGCTTTGCTTTCACTCCTGCAAAACCTGCCATTGTAAAAGTATAACAAGTAAAATCTTTTTCGAAATTAGCTTTGGTTTCATTCCAGACATCACCTGATGACGCAAATCCGGGAATAAATAAAATAGCTTGTTTTCCTTTTCCGGTTTTGACAACGTCAAAAGGATATGATTTCGTTTGTGCAAAAGCTTTTAAAAATAATGATGAAACTACCACAGCGATAAATAATAAAGTACATTTTTTCATTTTAATAGATTTAAGTTCTTAAATGATTTAATTCGCCCTTTGGATACAAGAGATTATAAAATGTTACAACGGAAATTAAAATTTCAATAAAAAAATTCCAAATCCCAATATTAACGAGGGAAATTTCTATGTAAAATTTCTAAATTGCAATTTGAACAGAGTAAAATTTCGCCACGAATTTCACGAATTACACGAATTGAATTTGTGAAAATTTGTGTAATTTGTGGCAAAAAAGTCAAAGAAACTCTACAATCTTGTCAATTTCGACGAAGGAGAAATCTCATGTCCAGAACCGACACAAATTGGCGCTTCTCTTTGCGGAGTTTCGTGTGTGATCCTTCGTTCCTCAGGATGACAAAATTGTGCGGAAAAACGTTTGTTCTGTCATTTCGACGCAGGAGAAATCTCATGTCCAGAATCGACAAAGATTGACTCTATACTTTACGGAGCTTCTCGTGTCCTTCGACTCCGCTCAGGATGACAATATTGTGTATAAAACTTTGTCTATTTGCGATTAAAAAATTGCGCACAAAGTCGCGAAGGAGCAAAGTTTTTGTCATTTCGACGAAGGAGAAATCCCATACGTAATTCGACTTAGATTGTCGCCTCTCATGAGGAGTTTCTTGTATGATCTTTCCTTTTTCAGAATGACAAACTCTGCGCAAAAATCACAAAAAATATCACATCATCTATATCGTAGAGACGCACAGCAGTGCGTCTCCCGCAAAGAGAATCCTCACCTAAAAAAAAATTCCAAACCCCAACAAAAGTTGGAATTTGGAATTTTTAAATTGGAATTTTTAAAATTATTACCCTACAAGGTTAATAATTTTTCCAGGAACAATAATCACTTTATTTGGTGTTTTGCCATCTAATTGCTTCAATGTTCTTTCATCTTTCATGATAATTTCTTCGATTTGTTCTTTGGTTAAATCCAAAGGCAATTCGATTGTGAAACGCATTTTTCCGTTGAAAGAAACAGGATATTCTTTATTGGTTTCAACTAAATGTTTTGCTTCAAAAACAGGAAAAACAACTGTTGAAATTGATCCTGTATTTCCTAATTGCGACCATAATTCCTCAGCAATATGCGGCGCATAAGGCGAAACTAAAATTGCTAATGGTTCTAAAATTGCTCTTGAATGACAATTTTGAGTCGACAATTCGTTCACACAAATCATAAACTGAGAAACTGAAGTATTAAAAGAGAAACTCTCAATATCTTCGGCTACTTTTTTGATCGTTTTATGCAATGATTTTAAATTGTCTTTTGTTGGTTCGTCGTTGTTTACAATTAAACCATTATTTTCATCAAAATACAACCTCCATAATTTTTTAAGGAAACCAAAAACTCCCGAAATCCCGGCTGTATTCCAAGGTTTTGCCTGTTCTAAAGGACCTAAAAACATTTCGTACAAACGTAATGTATCAGCTCCATATTCACTACAAATATCATCCGGAGTTACAACATTGTATTTTGATTTCGACATTTTTTCGACTTCGCGGCCAACGATGTATTTTCCGTTTTCATCGGTGATAAATTCTGCATCAGCATAATCTTCTCTCCAAGCTTTGAATTTTTGAATATCTAATTCATCTGAAGAATTTACCATTGAAACATCAGCGTGTAAATTATTCTGTAAATTGAATGAAATTTCATAATCATCCATTTCACTTTCTCTAAAATACTCCTTGCTTTTCTCTAATAAATCTTCAATTTTCTTAAATATTATTTCCGACTTTTCATCTCTCATAAAATAAGAAAGCTCTTTATTATCGGAATTTTGAGTTAAGTTTCCTAAATAATTTTTGGAAATATAGATCGGAGGTAGTTTTTTACCTTTACTTAAAAAAACAGTTTTATCTTTACTTATTATTCCTGGAATCACTCTATAAACAAAAGCACTAGTTCCTAAAATCATTCCCTGATTGATCAGTTTTTTGAATGGTTCTTCCGTTGGAGCGAAACCTTTATCTTTTAAAAATTTATTCCAGAAACGAGAATACAATAAATGCCCGGTTGCGTGTTCGCTTCCTCCAATATATAAATCAACACTTTCCCAATAAGCCAAAGCTTCCTTGCTCGCAAATTCGGTTTCGTTATGCGCATCCATATAACGCATCCAGTACCATGAACTTCCTGCCCAACCTGGCATGGTGTTCAATTCTAATGGAAAAATCGTTGCATGATCTACTAAATCTGTATTGACAACTTTATTGTTTTTTGTATCCCAAGCCCAAACGGTTGCATTTCCTAACGGAGGCAAACCATCTTCGGTTGGTAAATATTTTTCTACTTCCGGCAAGATAATTGGCAAATGCTTCGCATCAATCATCTTTGGCAAACCGTTTACATAATAAACCGGAAAAGGTTCTCCCCAATAACGCTGACGGGAAAAAACAGCATCACGCAAACGGTAATTTGTTTTTCCTGTTCCCTGCCCTATTTTTTCTAATTCTTGAATAACTTTTTGAGTTCCTGTTTTATAATTTAATCCATTAAGGAAATCAGAATCTATTAATTCAAATCCTTCTTTAGCTCCAAAAGCAGCTTCGGAAATATCTTTATTAAAAATATTCTTGATTTCCGGCATTCCGTTTTGACCTTTAAAGAAATTTGCAAAAGCATAATCTCTTTCGTCTCCACAAGGAACCGCCATCACAGCACCAGTTCCGTAACCTGCCAAAACGTAATCTCCAATCCAAACCGGAATTGCTTCTTTTGTAAAAGGATGCTCCGCATAAGCTCCGGTAAATACGCCAGAAATGGTTTTCACATCCGCCATACGCTCACGTTCTGAACGTTTTGCTGTTTTTTCGATATAAGCCTCAACAGCTGCTTTTTGTTCTGGAGTTGTGATTTCAGCAACCAAAGGATGTTCCGGAGCCAAAGTCATAAAAGTCACTCCAAAAATTGTGTCGGGGCGAGTCGTAAACACCTCTATGTAACTTGCTTCGCCCTGAGACTTGAAACTTGAAACTTGAAACTTTACTAACGCACCAACAGATTTCCCAATCCAGTTTCTTTGGCTTTCTTTTATAGATTCACTCCAGTCAATATCATTTAAACCTTGCAATAAACGTTCTGCATAAGCTGAGATTCGCATGCTCCATTGGGTCATTTTTTTACGAATTACAGGATATCCTCCACGTTCTGAAACTCCGTTTATAATTTCGTCATTTGCTAAAACAGTTCCTAAACCGGGACACCAGTTTACTTCGGTTTCAGCCAAATAAGTCATTCTGTATTGCAAAAGGATTTTTTCTTTCTGATCATCAGAATATGAATTCCATTCTGCTGCAGTAAAAATTGCAACATTATCATCGCAAACAGCTTCAACCAAAACATTTCCCTCTTCAACAAAAACTTTTACAAGCTCAGAAATATCAAATGCGATTCCTTGTTTTCGGCAATACCAGGAATTGAACAATTGAATAAAAATCCATTGTGTATGTTTATAATAATCAGGATTTGAAGTACGTACTTCACGACTCCAGTCAAATGAAAATCCTATTTTATCTAATTGTTTTCTGTATCCGGCAATTTGTTTTCCCTCTTTATCAACTCCGCCGTCAATATTTACGCGCGTTGTATCTTCAGGACGCTGCCCTGTCTGGATTGCATATTGTTCTGCCGGCAAACCAAAACTGTCGTATCCCATTGGGTGCAAAACATTGAAACCCTGATGTCTTTTAAAACGAGAATAAACATCTGAAGCAATGTAACCCAGCGGATGCCCAACGTGTAATCCTGCACCTGACGGATAAGGAAACATGTCTAACACATAATGCTTCGGTTTTTCAGAATTGTTTTCTGCAGCAAAAGTTTGGTTTTCAGCCCAATATTTTTGCCATTTTGCTTCGATTTCGTTTGGATTGTATTTCATTTTGTTTTGAGTTGCTAAGCTACTGAGTAACTAAGTTTCTAAGTTTTAAGTTCGCAAATTTACATTTATTACAGATTGTACCAAAGCTATTTCGTTGACAAACAAATAAAATAACAAAATACTTATTTTTAAATACGTAAAAATACTTAAATTAGCATTTTAATACGTAGTAAAATATCAGTGGTTATTAAAGTTCCATAGGAACGAATTATATTGTAGAGCTGGATTTCAATTCAGCACAAAACAAGCATCGAAAGAATAATTTTACATCAGAATCCTTATTTTTGTTAGATGTTATGAAATCGAAAAACGAATTAGATTTTGGCTTGAAGGAAACTCAAATCTAAAATTTTAAAAACATCAAATTCATTTTAAAAAAACAAATAACTAAAAACCAATTTTAAACTATCAGTATTCATTTCAAAACATACTAAAAATATCAATTGATTTATGAAATTAAATGTTTACATATTCCTGCTTTTTATAAGTTTTAAAAGCTTTTCTCAAATAGAAAATTCCAAAAAAAAACAGGACAGTATCAAAAAAGAAGATTTAAACGAAATTGTAATTACCGCTTCCCGACGATCTGAAAAAATCATGCGTTCGCCAATAAGTATTGAGCAATTAAAATCGGCGGAAGCCAAAAAAATGGGATCGCCAAGTATTTACGAAGCGCTCGAAAATGTAAAAGGAGTTCAAATCATTACACCAAGTTTAGGTTTTAAAGTCATTAATACAAGAGGTTTTGCCAATTCAACAAACGTACGTTTTGCACAATTAGTGGACGGAATCGATAATCAGGCACCACATTTAGGCGCTCCAATTGCTAATGCACTTGGCGCAAATGATCTCGATATTGATAAAATCGAAATTATTCCCGGAACTGCCGCTGCTTTGTACGGAATGAGTGCCATAAACGGTTTGGCAAATATTCAGACAAAAAATCCTTTTGAATATCAGGGAATCAGCATTCAGCAATTAACCGGCGTTAATCATGTTGGCAATATTGACCGGTTTTCACCGAAAGTTTATTCGCAATTTAATTTGCGATTTGCCAAAGCATTCAGTTCTAAATTCGCGCTAAAACTAAATGCTTCTTCAACCGGAGGAACAGATTGGGTTGCAGATGACCGAACAGATTTGGCTTCAAATGCCAATGCTTCGACTAATTTATATGGTACTGATAATCCTGCTTATGATGAAGTTAACGGTTACGGAAATGAATCGGCAAACAGAAAAACACTGAATTTAAACGGCAAAAATTATGTTGTTGCCAGAACCGGTTATCGCGAAACTGATATTTCTGATTATGATATCAAAAATTACAAAGCAGATATTGGTTTATATTTCCGTCCGAAAAAAGACCATGAATTAGTCGTAACTTATAAAACGGCATTAATTAATACGATTTATCAGCGCTCGAATAGATTTCGCTTAGACGATTATACTTTAAATCAATTTTCAGCAGATTATCATACGCCAATATTTCAGATTAAAGCTTATGCAACAGCCGAAAATACGGGAAACTCATATAATATGCGTTCACTTGCTGAGAATATGGATCGCGCTTATAAGTCTGACGATAAATGGTTTGCAGATTATACCACGGCTTATAAAAATGCCATAACAAACGGTTCAGCTATTGCAGATGCTCATAAAATTGCACGAACAACATCTGATAAAGGACGATTTGAGCCAGGAACCGAAGCTTATGAGCAAAAGAAAAACGAATTAATTAATATTAATAATTGGGATATTGGCGCTGCTTTACGCGTAAAATCAACTTTGGTTCATGCCGAAGGTTTATTGAATTGGGATAAAGCTTTTACTTCTTTCTTTGAGAAAATAGATGCAAAACTTTTAAGCGGTTTTGATTACAGAACTTATATTATTGTTCCTGACGGAAATTATTTTATCAATCCGGTAAATCCTTCTGAAAATCTAACGTATCAAAAAACGGGTGGATTTACACAATTAACCAAAGATTTATTGCAGGATAAATTACGTCTTGGCGCGACTTTAAGAATTGATAAGTCCGATTATTTTGACGTGAAATTCACACCGCAATTTACGGCTGTTTATTCGCCAAAAGAAACGATCAGTTTTAGGGCGTCGTATCAAAACGGCTATCGTTTCCCGAGTATTTTTGAAGGTTTTTCGAATGTCAATTCCGGCGGTGTAAAACGTGTTGGCGGATTAAGGATTATGTCTGATGGTATTTTTGAGAATTCATATACTAAAGCTTCTATAGATAAATTTCAGTCGCAGGTTAATAATGATGTAAACACAAATGGAATTACGCAGGCACAAGCCATTGAAAAGAATAAAAACACGCTTCAAAAAAATCCATATACGTATTTAAAGCCTGAATTTGTAAATTCGTTTGAATTTGGATTTAAAGGAATTGCATTGGATAAAAATCTTTTTATTGATGCTGATTTTTATTACAACGCTTATAAAAATTTTATTGCTCAAGTTGAGGCAAGTATAGCAAATACAACATATCCTACAGAAATTCCGACGGCTTTATATTCTAAAAATACCCAAAACCGTTATAGATTATGGACCAATTCTAAAAGTAAAATTTATAATTACGGCGGAAGTTTAGGCTTAAAACATCGACTTGATGAAACTTTTACCGCTTTAACCAATTTAACCTATACCAAACTCGACCGAACAGATGATAAAGACGGTCTCGAAGATGGTTTTAACACGCCAGAATTTAACGTTAACGGAACTTTAATTGCAGATAATATTTGGCGAAATCTCGGTGCAAGCGCCACGGCACGTTATCAAAACAATTTTAATTACGTGTCTTTTTTAGTCAGCGGAACCGTTCCCGCTTATTGGTCTATGGACGCGCAAATAAATTATAATTTCAAAAAAACAGGGATTATTGCCAAATTTGGCGGAACTAATATCTTGAACAAACCGTATACTTCTATTCTTGGCGGACCATCAATTGGCGGTTTATATTATTTATCTTTAGTTTGGGAAACCAAAAAAATCTAAGAACAAATTAACTTTATATGAAAACAAAAAATTACATCTTCGTCCTTTTCATTGCATTTATTTGTACCATGTGTAATTCTTCTAAAAAAGAGGATAAAGCAGTTATTGAGAAATCTGCTACGATCGAAAAAGAAAGTGAACACAAAATACTATCTCCGGCTGATAGTTTAAAATTAGTAAATCATCAAATTGAAATAAAAGGCGAAGTCGAATTTCCGTTGCAATTAAGTGTTGATTCTTTAAGAAAAATGAAAGTGGCCACAATCTCTAATTTCAAAATAACAAGCAAAAGCGGTGAAATAAAAAAAGACGATAAAACTAGCAAAGGTGTATTACTAAAAGATATTCTTGAAAAAGCTAAAATCATACAAAAAGGACATAAAGACCGTAATTTTTATATTGTTGCAAAAGCATCTGACGGATATATGGCAACATTTTCATGGGCAGAAATTTTCAATAATCCAACCGGAGAAAATACTTATATTCTTTTTGAAGAAAACGGAAAACCGGTCAAAAACGGCGAAATGATTTTAATTTGCAAAAATGATATCAAAACAGGTTCGCGTCATGTTTATTGGTTAAAAAGTATTGAAGTTTATAGAGTTCATTAAGGTTCTGAGTTGCTAAGATTCTAAGTTACTAAGTTTAAATTTTACCGCAAAGTGCGCAAAGATTTTTAAAGGAATATGTGAAAAAAAAAGTTCGCAAAGCTAGATCAATCCAAAGCTTTGCGAACTTTGCGTTTTATTAAGCCACGCATTTAAAAAAACTTTGTGCACTTTGCGGTAAAAAAAAGTCCACATCATGTTTATTGGTTAAAAAGCATTCAGGTTTATAAGTTAAGTAAGGCTCTGAGTTGCTAAGTTACTAAGTTTTAAATTTTACCGCAAAGTGCGCAAAGATTTTTAAAGGAATATGTGAAAAAAAAAGAAGTTCGCAAAGCTATATCAATGCAAAGCTTTGCGAACTTTGCGTTTTATTAAGCCACGCATTAAAAAAACTTTGTACACTTTGCGGTAAAACAAATTGCAGGTGCGTAAAGATATAGCAACTCAAAGCTTTGCGAACTTTTATAAAACCACGCATTAAAAAAACTTTGCGCACTTTACGGTAAAATCACATTGCAAACTTCGCGGTTAAAATAAAATTTCAGATCCTAAATTGTATCTTTATAGTACGAAAGTCAAAACTTTGGTCGTTATTAACTGCAAATAAAGAAATTCTTTATTATTTTTACCACATAATTTAAGCAAACTATGAGTTCTAACTTTGATAAATTTCAAAAGCGCAGGTTAATTTCCTCTTATTTTTCGGTTGTACTAAGTGTATTTCTGGTTTTATTCCTTTTAGGAGTACTGGGATTATTCATTATCAATTCTAAAAAACTGGCCAATGATTTTAAAGAAAAAATCGCCATGACGGTTTTCTTTAAAAACGAAGCTAATGATAGTGTAATAAAAGCTTTCAATACCGAATTAAAAAGAGCTCCTTTCGCGAGATCTTATGTTTATGTAACCAAAGAAAAAGCAGCAAAAGAACATACTGATATTATTGGAGAAGATTTCCTGACATTTTTAGGAGAAAATCCCTTATTGAATTCATACGACATTCACTTAAAAGCTGATTATGTTGAAAGAGACAGCATTTTACAAATTGAAAGCAAATTGCGTAAAAACACTATGATCGAAGATATTGTTTACGACAAACAATTGGTAAATCTGGTAAATGACAACATCAAAAAAGTAAGTATGTGGATTTTGATTATTAGCTGTTTCCTGGCTGTAATTGCCGTTTTACTAATCAATAGTTCATTGCGTTTATCCATACATTCAAATCGTTTTATTATTAAAACTATGCAAATGGTTGGAGCAACAAAATCGTTTATCCGTAAACCTTTTGTAATGCGAAGCGTAAAATTAGGAATGTTAGGCGCAGGATTAGCAATTGTAGCTTTGATTGGAGTTTTATTTTACGTAGAAACGAACTTCCCCGGATTAGGAATTTTAGAAGATAAAGTCCTGATAGGATTGGTATTATTAGCCGTTTTCGGATTAGGAGTTTTGATTACCTGGGTAAGTACACATTTTGCAACACAACGTTTCCTGAATTTAAGAACAGACGATCTTTATTAATTAGATTGCAGATTTTTAGATTTTAGACTTTTAAAAAAAATGCCTTGACTTCGTTCAGGCTGACAAATAAACAACAATGAAAAGTAATTATAAAGAAGAACCACAACAACATCCACAAAAACAAGAATTTCTTTTTGATGGTATCAACTACAAAATCCTATTAATTGGAATTGGCGTTATCGCATTAGGTTTTATCTTAATGTCTGGTGGAGGAAGTGATAATCCCAATGTTTTTAGTGAAGATGTTTTTAGTTTTAGACGTATTCGTTTAGCTCCAACAACTGTTTTAATTGGTTTTGGAATTACGATTTATTCTATTTTTAAAAAATCAAAATAAATAGATTTATGATTTTTCTTGTCAGCCTGAGCGAAGTCGAAGGTCTTGTCAATCTAAAATCTGCAATCTAAAATCTAAAATTCTCAATGAATACATTACAAGCTATTGTTCTTGCCATAATTGAAGGAATCACAGAATTTTTACCTGTTTCTTCAACTGGTCACATGATTATTGCCTCTTCTTTTTTCGGGATTGCTCACGAAGATTTCACTAAACTTTTTACGATTGTCATTCAGCTTGGTGCGATCCTTTCTGTAGTGGTTTTATATTTCAAACGTTTCTTTCAAACACTTGATTTTTATTTTAAACTTTTGGTTGCGTTTATTCCAGCTGTAGTTTTAGGATTATTATTAAGTGATTTTATCGATGGTTTATTAGAAAATCCCGTTACAGTTGCAGTTTCACTTTTAATAGGAGGATTAATTTTGTTGAAAGTTGACGAATGGTTCAATAAACCAAATGCTTCCGAAACTTCACAGGAAATCACCTATTTACAGGCTTTCAAGATTGGAATGTTCCAATGTCTCGCGATGATTCCGGGAGTTTCAAGAAGCGGAGCAAGTATTGTGGGCGGAATGTCGCAAAAATTATCGAGAACAACTGCTGCTGAATTTTCATTTTTTTTAGCTGTACCAACAATGTTAGGCGCAACAGCAAAAAAATGTTACGATTATTATAAAGATGGTTTTGTATTATCTCACGATCAAATCAATTTATTAGTTATAGGTAATGTGATTGCTTTTATTGTAGCACTTTTAGCAATTAAAACCTTCATTGGATTTTTGACTAAAAATGGCTTTAAAGTTTTTGGTTACTACAGGATAATCGCCGGAATCGTTTTATTGCTGATCCACTTTTTCATTCATCCTCTTACCATTATATAATGACGCCTGAAGATTATTTAAACGGACAAATTTTATTGATAGACAAACCTTTAAAATGGAGTTCGTTTCAAGCTGTCAATAAATTAAAATACATTTTGATCAATAATGTCGGACTTCCAAAAAAGTTTAAAATTGGTCACGCAGGAACTCTGGATCCTTTAGCAACCGGATTACTATTAATTTGTACCGGAAAATTCACTAAACGAATTTCTGAACTTCAAGGTCAGGCTAAAGAATATACGGGAACTTTTTATATTGGAGCCACTACTCCATCGTATGATTTAGAAACCGAAATTGACGAAACTTTTCCAACTTCACATATTGATGAAGCTTTGATTCATGAAACAGTGAAACAATTTTTAGGAGAAATTGATCAAAAACCGCCTATTTTTTCCGCAATCAAAAAAGACGGAGTTCGGTTATATGAACACGCCCGCGCCGGAGAAACGATTGAAATTGAAAGTAGAAAAACTACTATTCACGAATTTGAAATTACAAGGATTGCTCTTCCGGAAATTGATTTTAGAGTAGTTTGCAGCAAAGGAACTTATATTCGATCATTAGCTTATGATTTTGGAAAGGCTATGAATTCAGGATCGCATTTAACTGTTTTACGCCGAACAAAAATTGGTGATTACGATGTAAAAGAGGCTATTGATGTTACTTTATTTGAAGAAAGTTTAAAGTAATAAAAGCGAAAAGCACATTACAAATTAAATTATTAGTAATGTGCCAACTTCTTAATTAAGATATTTCTACTCCTTAATTGGTGTTTCTCGCAGTTAATAATGTGGAATGTTTTGCCCTCCAAATAATAACTCTGAAACTAAATCGTAAAAATCTTCGAATAACTTATTCATAATAGTGCATTTTTAATTGTTAGACATTAAATTAGACACCAATAAAAACAGTAAATCAAAAAATAAATAATAGAAGTGGGATTGAGTCAGCAAGTTACAAATTATTTGTAATAAAAAAAATATTTTGACATATTTTTAAATCATATAACATTTGTTATCAACACATTAACTCCTAAACCATTATATCCACCGCTTTTATTAAAACTATAATCGGTTATATTTTATATTTTCTATTATTTGCATTAACTCATCCTGAACAGCAATTCCCTTGTCAGCTAAATACCACAATTGTAAATCGGTTTTGATTTTTTCATCAATAACGCCAAATTCCTTTTTATAATTCGCCAGTAATTCAGTTGCTCCTTTTGGTCTTGGACCCCAATCTGATCTCACAATTCCTGCTTCTTTACAAATTACAATAACTTTTGGGATTGCTCTTCCTCCATTGGTCAAATATTGATCCATCAATTCCTCGTTTTCATCACGCAAAACAATTCTCAAATCAATCTTTTTATTTGATGCTAAAGCCATTTTATTAAGTATTGGCAATATTTGAGCCGCATCTCCACACCATCCTTCAGAAATTACAAGCCAAATATATTTATGATCCAGGTTTTCCAGTTTGGAAACAACTTCATCAGCAATTGTAGTTGTTTTATCTAACCGATTCATTCGCGCATCATTGAGCTTACTATAATTGGTCAGACTTTCAGATTGTTGATTACCGGTTGATTTTCCTTCTGATAATAAATCTGTTACTAATTTTCGATATTCAGAATACGGGTAACTTTTAAATAATGCTTTGGCGATACTGTTTTTCATATTTGTACAATTTTTGAATTGGATAAATTTACACATTTCAAGAAGACTCAAAGAATGACTTTTATCACATTCAAAAAAATCCTGAAAAATCACTATAAATTTAAATATAAAAGAACTACTATTTTTTTTAAAACATTATTTTTAAAAATCAGAATATGTCTATATTTGCACAAATTAACGCAACAACACATGAAATATAAAAGAATTCTTCTAAAACTAAGTGGCGAAGCCTTAATGGGTGATTTACAATATGGAATTGACCCTAAAAGACTAGCCGAATATGCCGAAGAAATTAAGCAAATTCACAGTAAAGGAGTAGAAATTGCTATTGTTATTGGAGGAGGAAATATTTTTAGAGGCGTTGCAGGTGCAAGTGCTGGTATGGATAGAGTACAAGGCGATTATATGGGAATGCTTGCTACGGTTATTAACGGAATGGCATTACAAGGCGCTCTTGAAGAAAAAGGAATGAAAACCCGTTTGCAAACTGCCTTAAAAATGGAATCAATCGCAGAACCATATATTAAAAGAAGAGCAGATCGTCATCTTGAAAAAGGAAGAATTGTAATTTTTGGTGCAGGAACAGGAAATCCGTATTTCACAACTGATACCGCTGCTGTTTTGAGAGGTATTGAAATTAATGCAGATGTAATATTAAAAGGAACTCGTGTTGATGGTGTTTATGATTCAGATCCTGAAAAAAATGCATCAGCAGTAAAATTCGATATGATCTCGTTTGAAGATGTTCTTAAAAAAGGATTAAACGTGATGGATACAACAGCTTTTACATTAAGTCAGGAAAATAAATTACCAATTGTTGTTTTTGATATGAACAAAATTGGAAATTTATTAAAAATCTGTGAAGGCGAAAACATAGGAACTGTAGTAAATATTTAGACTACTTGGATTGTTAGATTTCCAGATCATTAGATTTCTCTAAATTTAGGCAATCGTTTAAAAAGAATATTCAAAAAAATAAAATTATATTAGTTAGTAAATTAGACGAAGCCATTTTTTAGGAATCTAAAAATCCAATCGTCTAAGAATCTAAAAATCTAAAAGAAATGACTGAAGAAATAGAATTTATATTAGATAGTACTGAAGAATCAATGAATGGTTCGATTGCGCATTTAGAGAAAGAATTTCTTAACATTCGTGCAGGAAAAGCTTCTCCGGCAATGCTTGGAAGTGTTTTTGTTGATTATTACGGATCGGCAACACCGCTTTCGCAAGTAGCAAAACTTAGTGTTCCTGATGCAAGAACAATTACATTGCAGCCTTTTGAAAAAAACATGTTACATGTTATCGAAAAAGCAATTATGGTTGCCAACATTGGTTTTAACCCAATGAATAATGGTGACATGATCATTATCAGCGTTCCGCCTTTGACAGAAGAGCGTCGTAGAGATCTTGCAAAACAAGCAAAATCTGAGGCCGAAGACGCGAAAATTGGTGTACGTAATGTGCGTAAAGATGCAAATACAGATATCAAAAAATTAGAAAAAGAAGGAACATCTGAAGACGTTTGCAAATCAGCAGAAGAACAAGTTCAGAATTTGACAAACACTTACATCAGAAAAATTGATGAATTACTGGTTGCCAAAGAAGCTGAAATCATGAAAGTGTAATCTTTTTCAACACAAAATAAAAATCCGTTTAGTTAAATTGTTACTGGACGGATTTTTTTATTCCTACTTTTGCATACCAAAATTATATTCTTTTCGTTTTTGAAACTATAACATTCTGTATGAGGCTATTTTGTTTATTGACTTTGTTTTTCACGCTTAGTATTCAGGCACAATTTCAAATAAACGGAATTGTAACTGATTCCAGCAACAAACCACTTCCTTTTGCTACGATAACCACATCTGACAATATCAATACAATTACAGATGTTGACGGAAAGTTCATCTTTAAACCTTCGGAAAAAGCAACAACATTTTCAGTTTCCTATATTGGTTTCCAAACCAGGATTGTTGCCATCACAGAAAAAACATACTATCCAATTTCACTTTCGCAAAAAACCGATGATTTAAAAGAAGTCATTATTTCTAATGAAAATCCGGCTTTAACAATTATCAGGAAAGTAATTGCGAATAAAAGCAAAAATAATCCGCAAAAAAAACTGAGCAGTTTTGAATATAAAAGTTACAATAAACTTATTGTTACTGCAAATCCGGATTCTATCGATGGCAGAATTGATTCAACAGCCACTTACAAAGATTTAAATAAAAAACGCATCAATATAGATTCATCTGATTATAAATTCAAAGAAATAATCAGCAAACAGCATTTATTTCAAACCGAAAAAGTATCACAATATCAGTTTGGAAATAATAAGCTGAAAGAAACTATTCTGGGTACAAAAATGGCAGGTTTTAAACAACCTATTTACGAAGTCATTGCTTTTAACTTACAATCAATTTCAATTTATGGCGCTAAATATGAGTTGTTTGAAACTAAATATGAAAACCCAATTTCGAATGGCGCTACTGAAAATTACAATTACAAATTACTGGATACTGTAAACATAAAAGGTCGCGAAACCTATATGATTTACTTTAAAAACAAACAAAAAAAGAGATCATCAGGATTAGAAGGCGTATTGTATATCGATCAGGAAAATTTTGCTGTCGCCAAAGCCGTAATGCGTATAAAAGGCGTACTTGATATTAGCGGAATCCACGAATTTGAGTATGTTCCAAGTGAAAAAATATGGTTTCAGAGCAATACAACTTTCAAAATCGTAAAAGGAAAAAGTGATGATGATATTAAAATTCTGGGCGGAACGATTCAGTTTGACGGAGATGTAGAAGACAACTTTGAAACGAGAAAAAAATCAGCTTCAGATTTCACCTATTTGCTTTCAGAAAGTAATAATTTCGACATTCATTACAACACAAATACACCAATAAAAGATCCGTCTCTTTATATCGAAATTAAAGATGATGCCAATAAAAAACCGGAAACATTCTGGAATGAATACCGCAAGGAAAGCTTAGATCTTAAAAGCCAGAAAACATATCAATTAATAGACAGCCTTTCCATCAGTAAAAAAATAGAAAATCGTTTAGGTTTTGGACGAAAAATCATTAATGGTTACATCCCAATTGGACCCGTTGATCTCGATCTGAAAAAGATTATCAGCTATAACAATTACGAAGGTTTTCGTTTAGGTCTTGGCGGAATTACCAATGACAAATTCTCTAAAAATTTCAGAATGGAAGGATATTCCGCTTACGGAACAAAAGATGGTGAAGTAAAATACAGTTTAGGAGCCGGCGTTTTATTAGACAAAAGCACTAATACATGGATAAATGGATATTATACAGATGACGTTCGGGAAATAGCAAGTACCGTTTTTGCTGTTGATAAACGCGTTTTTAAAATTTATGATCCTCGCCCAATCAACATTAGTACTTTCTACAAATATGTCGCCTGGAAAGGAAATGTTCAGACTAAAATTATTCCAAAAACCGAGGCTGTTCTTGAATTGGCAAGAACTTATGTCGAACCGGAATTTGATTATCTTTTTAATTATAACGGACAATTGTATTCGCATTATGTTATGACAACTGCAATGGTTTCTATTGTTTGGGCGCCATTTAGTAATTTCATGCAAACTCCAACGGGAAGAAATGAGTCTGATAAAAAATTTCCGAGATTTACCTTTCAATACACACAATCATTGCCTGATGTTTTAGGAAATGATTTCAGTTTTGGTAAAATAGATTTCAAAACCGAGTATGAAAAAAAATACCTGAACGGTCAAAAAACGAGTTTGTTATTACAAGGTGGTTACGCAATTGGCGATGTTCCGCTTACGCATTTGTACAACACAATGCCTAATAATTTAACCAAAGAAACCGTTGTTCAGCGTATTACTTTTGCCGGCAGAAATAGTTTTGAAACCATGTTTTTTAATGAGTTTTTCTCCAGTCAATATATCTTTTTCCAGATCAAACATGGTTTTGACCGAATCAGAATCCTCAAAAAAGTTCGTCCGTCATTAGTATTAGTGACCAGAATGGCCTGGGGACATATGGAAAATCCAGAACAGCATGTTGGTCCTGAATACAAAACCTTAGACAAAGGTTACTTCGAATCCGGAATCGAATTAAACAAGATTTATAAAGGTTTTGGTCTTGGAGGTTTTTATCGCTATGGTCCAAATCAGCTCTCGAAATTCGAGGATAATATCGCTGTGAAGATTTCTTATGTACTAGATTTAGGGCTTTAGATTAAAATTCCAATATTTTTTAAATTCCAAATTCCAACTTTACAGACAATCTTTGTTATTTCGACCGAAGAGAGAAATCACACTCGTAAATCGACAAAGACTGGAGACTATAGGAACGGAATCTAT
This sequence comes from Flavobacterium sp., assembly GCF_043722275.1. GTDB lineage: Bacteria > Bacteroidota > Bacteroidia > Flavobacteriales > Flavobacteriaceae > Flavobacterium. Next base: position 87,479 of record NZ_JAYSPC010000193.1, read on the forward strand.
TGTGTGATTTCTCATTCTTCGAAATGACAAAAAATACAAACTTTAACTATTGTCACTCTGAGCGAAGTCGAAGAGTCAGGAGCTATTTCCTGCTATCCGTTTCAATCTTTTGTGCCGAACACCGGCATAAAAGGATTTCCACTTCTATCAGGGCTAGGGATTTTTGTTTTCATAAGAAAAGGGTTGAAATTTCGATTGATTATTCAGTTTGTCATTTCGACCGAAGCGAGAAATCACATCCAATATTCCGCAACAATGCGCACTCAGCGCGAGAGACTTCGACTTCGCTCAGTCTGAAATACGCCAACAAAACCTACTATAAAAAATCCGTATAAATCCGTATTTTCGCGTTAGCGAATCCGTGTCATCCGCGTGCCATCTCGCAAATAACAATACGTAATAAAAAAATCCCAAACCCCAATCATAACAATTGGAATTTGGGATTTATCCCGAGGCTTCGGGACTGAAATTTCCTTTCTCTTTACGGTTTCAAAATCAAAACCGAAGGTGTATTATTCAACCATGTACTTTGAGATTCTATTAGTTTTTTCCAACTTTCTAAACTAATAATCATCAGGTTCTGATTTTCCAGAAACTCCTTTTTGATTGTTCTGTCGTGCATAATCATAATATGATTTGGTGCAATTTGTTCAATCGAGCGAATCGTTTCCTGAATATCTCTGGTATTTTTCACTTCGCCACTTGCATCGAGAACCGTAATTTGAGATCCGTTATTATTGATTAGTTTTTTAGCATATTCAATTAAAAAAGAATCTTCTTTACTGAAAATCGGCATAAAAATCTGATCTACTTCTTCTAAATCTTTATCGATAAAAATCCCGACCGGCATTTTACTTTTTGCAATAATATGACGCGTTCTTTCATCAAAAGGAGAATTTTCAAACAAACCTTCCTTTCCGGTAAACTTATCAATCAAACGATCCGGATTAACGATTCGGGTTGTAAAACCAAGAATCTTACCAAGCAATGTTCCATCAAAAATAGATTGCCCTAAACCAACTAATAATAAATCATATTCACCTTGATTTGCGGTATCAATAATATCAGTATCAATATCATTTGTCACTTTAAAAACGCTCACCATATTCTGATTCAATCGCTCTGATTCTTCAATTACAGGAACTAACATTTTACGTTCATGATCTTTGACATCAAACGAATGTATCTCTGTACTTAATGACAAATGCATCGCTGTTACAATCGAATTATCGCCTTGTTTCTTCACTAAACTATTCGCAATTTTCAATAATTTTTTACCTCTTTCAGGAGTTGCAAACGAAAGTAAAATCTTGTATTTGCTTTTATTTCCTATTTCCTGAGGAATCGCTGTGACTTTATCTTTAAATATATAACCTATAAAATCTAAAGCCGGACCCGTCATAAATGTGGTTATCAAAGCCATAATTACCATCATGGTAAAAATTTCTGTAGAAAGAACCCCTAAATCATAACCAATATTTAAAACCACCAATTCCATTAAACCACGCGTATTCATTAAGGCTCCAATCGCTAAACTGTCTTTCCAGCTTTGTCCCACAAATTTCGCTGCCAAAGCACTTCCTAAAAATTTTCCGGCCACTGCAACTGCAATAATTACGGCAGTAACTTTCCATAAATACGGATCGTTTAACAAACCTATTTGTGTACGTAAACCAGTAAACACAAAGAATAATGGCAATAAAACGATGATCGCAACATCTTCAACTTTTTCTATAAATATATTTCTGAATTTGTTGTTTTCCGGCATAATTGCTCCAGCTAGAAAAGCACCAAATAAAGCGTGAATTCCAATTAATTCAGCAGCATATGCAGAAAATAAAAGCGTCAGGAAGAAAATCGCAACAACTGGTTTATTCAAACTTTCGCGAGTTGAATTCAAATCTCCAACACGTTTCAGGAACGGACGAACAATTTTTAGCATGACAATTACATACAAAATAGCCAACCCAATTACATATAAAGCACTTGTAAATGAACCTGCTTTTACAATAGCAATTACAACGGCTAAAATACACCAAGCCGTAATATCATCTGCCGCAGCACAAGTTATGGCAATAGTTCCCAGTTTTGTTTTTTGCATGCCTCGCTCCTGCACAATTCTTGCCAAAACAGGAAACGCTGTAATACTCATGGCAATTCCCATAAATAATCCGAAAGATGCAAACTCAACTCCAACCGGTGCAAATGTGTGGTATATAAAATAAGCTAATGTTAATCCTAATGCAAAAGGAATCACAATACTGGCGTGACTAATTACAACGGCATCGTGCGCTTTATTTTTAAGCACTTTTAAATCTAATTCCATCCCGATAACGAACATGAAAAGAATCAAACCAATCTGACTTAAAAATTGTAAGTTTCCTAAAGATTCTTTTGGAAATAAAGCAGCTGAAAATTCAGGAAAATACATCCCGACCAAAGATGGCCCTAAAACAACACCTGCAATCATTTCTCCAATTACAGATGGTTGTCCGATTTTTCTAAAAACCCATCCGAACAAACGAGCAACTAAAATAATAGTCACAATTTGAGCCAGTAAAATAGCCAAAGGATGTTTTAAATTGTCAACCATAGAACTAAGAAAGTCATTCCAATGATTGCCTTCTATTTTTTTCTGAACGATTCCGCGCCCCACTTCGAGTGCAGCACCTTTTGAAATTACCCAATATATCAGAGCTGTAAAACCGCCAATAACCGTAACGTAAAACAAAGAGTTTTTAATATTATTCATAACTCGTTTTTTTGATTTTAATGGTGCAAATATCAGAAGTGAAAATTAAGTGAAAAAGGATTTTTTAACCTAATTTTAAATGTATGTAACAAGTCCGAAAAACTTTGTAATAAGTTGGATTCTTTGTCAAAAAACCAATCTCATCCTGAGCAAAATCGAAGGCTTAATTATGCAAAATGGGTTTCTTCCCAAATGCAATGTCATTAAGTTAAGCTTTCAAAAAATTACGCAAACAGTCGTCAGGTTTTTAAGTATTTATTTTGATTAGCCTCCAGCTTTAACTGGAGGTACCTTGAAAAAATAAGTTGGCTTTAGCCTAATTTTCGCATTTTTTGGCTAAAGCCATTCATAGTGATTCCATATAAACTCCAGCTAAAGCTAGAGGCAATTCAGCTCAACCTGACATACATTACCTTATAATAAATTCTAGATTTTTACCTTTTTCAAAAAGTCAGAACGATAGGTTTCACTTAAAATTAAGGTGCTGTTTTTATCCTTTTTCTCTAAATGATGCAGGACAATTTCGTTATGATTAAAAAATTTAATGGCTTTTACCGCAACAATTTCTTTTTTGTTTACCCGACAAAAATCAGCATCGGGCAATTCGCTTAAAAGCGTATCAAATTTTACGTTTTTCAAATTCAGGAAACTTCCATCCGTAAGTAAAACCGTTTTATCACGACTATCACTAACCGCGGTTTTTATGTGTTGAATCTGATTGAAATAAAGCAATGTTTTTCCTTTATCTGTATTTAGCTGAATAAACTTTTTTGCCGGATTCGGTTTATGAAAACGTTCATAAGCTTTTGAGATCGCTTTTTGCAAACGTTCCAGTTTTACCGGTTTTGTAATATAATCTACCGCATCAATATTAAACGCATCGGCGGCATATTCTTTATAAGCTGTGCAGAAAATTACTAATTTATTATTCAGCATTTCGGCAAGATGCAAACCATCAATTCCGGGCATTTCGATATCTGATATCAGCAAATCAAAATCGAGATTGGGGATATCAGCCAGAAGTTTCTCCGGATTGTTGTACGTTTTTACGATTTCAACTTCGGGAACTTGTTCGCAAAGCATTTTCAGGTACGTTAATCCCGGTAACTCATCGTCCAGAAGCAAGCATTTCAGTTTTGTATTCAAGTAAATCTATTTTAAGATGAGCAATATAAACGTCATTTTCTACAAACTTATCGAGTTTGAAGTTATTCTTATAAATAATACGCAAACGGTGTTCTAAAGTTGCATGACCAAAACCGCTTCGTTCTTTTTTCAACACTTTTTTGTCTGAGATTTTATTCGAAACTGTCATAAAAAAAGCATTGTCCCTAAACTCAAAAACAACCGAAATAAAAGCATCGGCGCTTTGCAAATCAGCATGTTTAAAAGCATTTTCGATTAAATCAATCGAAATTAAAGGCGCTAATAAAGGCTGATCGTATAATTTATCTTCTTTATTGATATTGGTTTTGATCTTTAATTCAAAAAGTGGACTTATCTTGATTTTATTGATTTCGATTAAATTCAATGCAAAATCGATTTCTTCTTTTGCGGTGACAAATTTCTTTTTGCTTTCGTATAAAATATAATCCAAAACATTGGCTAGTTTATCTAATGCAAAATAGGTTTGATAAGCATGCGACTGAATCGAATTTAAAATGTTCTTAAACAAATGCGGATTCAGTTTTGATTCTAAAGTTTCTAACTGCAAATCGTTCACTTTCAATTCGAGTGCATAAAAACTCTTTTCGGCATCGTCTTTTGCTTTTTTGAATTGCATCAATTGATACATCAAAAAACAAATAATAACGATTAGCAATAAAAGTATTGCCAGAAATATAAAAGTGATTGTGTTGTTTTCTTGCATTGATAATTAATTTGATTGAGAACTCAAAGATTTTTTCATTTCATTACATATAGCAAGTAAATTTTTTCTAATTTCTTTATAATTTTTTTCCTCTAAAAATATATAAGTATGATAATTTAATTCAACTTTTGCTTGAAGGTCACTTGGAATAAAGTTTTTATTTCTTTTCTTTTTTTGAGTGCGTTCTATTTCAATTAATGAATAATCATGAATTAATTTATCAACATCAGCACCAAATATACTACACCTATGAGATTCATCATTTCTAATTTCACGAAGCATCGTCATATGCTTATTATAATATTTCTTTTTGTCAAAAAAAAATTCTTTTTCATAAAGATATACTAAAACATTAATATCTAGATTTCTTATAGATTTACAGTTGTTTCGAGCGTATTCCAGTGTCTTATATCTTTTTTTAAATCTTTCATTGTTGATTAATAACTCGTTTAACAAATCATCATAATCTGGAAATTTCTTCCAATAAAAATAATTCATCAAATTTTCAATTTGGTGAAAAACAGAAGTGCAGAATGAAATAAATTTGTCATTTGGAATTCCTTCCTCAAAAAATATTTTTTCCATTTTCAAATTGTCTTTTTCTAGTCTATTTTTAACACCATCGTGATCTATAAAACTATAATCAATTAAATTATTTAAAAAAGAAAATTTCAATCTTAATCTTTTTACAGTTTGATCATCATCACCTTTAACCAACTTAAGAAAAGACAAATGACCAAGCAGAACAGATCTAAAATCATAATTTAATTTATCATTCGATTGATGATTTTTAAATATTTCTTCAGCAAATCTTAGTCCTCCTTTTTCCCAATTATTAAGCATTGCGCGTACCTTTTGCAAATACTCTCTTTTGACATTTACTTTTTCATTAACAATCAATCCTGTAACCTCCTGACTTTCCCTAGAAGTTCGCAATCTAGTTTTTCCCTCATTTACTTTAAAATTCTCATCTTCTACAATGCTTTTAATTGAACTAATAAAATGATTATCTAAAACATTTTTATTTGTAGAGAAGCTCAAATCGTCTGCATATCTTGAATATTTAATTTTGTTTGGTATACAAAATTTTGAAACTTTTCTATCTAATTTTTGAGTAACAATATTTGATAATAACGGACTCATTGGAGAACCTTGCGGTAAATAATTTTTGTAAGTACCAAGATTAGCTATTAAAAAGGCTATTTTCTCTCTTTCATTAGTCAAATTAAATGGTGATAATCCTAAAACAACTTTTACTCGTCTAAAGTTTATTGATGGAAAAAAATCTTCAATATCTACATTTAAAACAAATTTTTTATTTGTATGTGGAATTGCATTTCTCTTAATATCTTTTCCTAGTAAAAAGCCATTTGAACAATAATGTGAGTGAGATTCAAAAATAATCTGAAGTAAAAGATTGATCAGGCTCTGAACTCTTTTTAATAATTTATCGGGTGAGTTTATTTGCCTAAGTTTACCATTTTTCTTTAAAATAACAAACTCGCTGTATCTATTGTCTTTCGATTTCGATAAATAATAGAGGTGCGAAAAAGTTAGTTCAAAAATCTCCTCTGTCGAAGTTGAAATCTGATTTTCGATATAATTTAAAAGCGATACAAACTCTCGAACGTTTCGAATTTTTTCAAATCTCGCTTTAATTTCTGATTTAAATAAATCATTTAAAAAGACACCAGCCATATTCTCTTGTGTAGGGTATAAGGTTTTAAACCATCATAAGTAAAAGCAAAATAGCATTAATTTAATAATAGCAATAGAGCAAAATAGCAATAAGGAAATAAACAAGTATTAAGCTTACTAAGTAATAACAATAACTTGAATATAAAATATAAATTTGAAGGTAAATTATATAAACAACCCTTCATCTATTTCCTAACATTAGTATTGACATCTCGATATCGAAATGCATGATCAATTTGCTGGCGTCTTAATTTTTTTTATACTTCTAAAAAGCGAATGTACTATTTTTTATGTTAAAATAAGAAAGATTATTGATCTTATTATATCCATCTAATGACTGGAAACAAACTTCAACCCAATGATTGAAGCGATCAAACTCGCAAGAAAAAATATTCTCCAGAAAGTTGCCGGTTCCTTAAAAACCAAAATCCCGACTAAAACAGTTCCAACGGCGCCAATTCCTGTCCACACGGCATAAGCGGTTCCTATTGGTAAAACTTGCGTCGCTTTATACAACAATAACATACTTATAGAAAGACAAACAAAAAATCCAACCATCCAATATGTTGAGATTATTCCTGTGCTTTCTTTGGCTTTGCCTAAACAAGACGCAAATCCAACTTCAAAAAGTCCGGCTATTATTAATAAAATCCAGTTCATTTTCTTTTCATTTTTAAATTAAGTACAAATATGAGAAAAGCTAAGGTAGAATTGGACAAAACATCTAAATTTTCCTAAAAATCACAATACCAACTATGTTAATAAACAGTAAAAACCGAGGCGATAAATTATGATTTAGAGCACTTTTCACTACATTTGCATCCATTTTAAAGAATTTATGAAAAACGCAGTTCAAGTTGGATTTTGGGAAAAACTAGCCCGAATCATACTTAAAAACAGAATAGTAATACTAGTAATCCTATCTGCTTTAACGATTTTCCTTGGTTATCAATGGAAAAACCTTGCTATGACTTATACTGAAGCAAACTTGCTTCCGAAAAATCATATCGTAAATAGACAATACCAACAGTTTTTAGATAAATTTGGTGAAGAAGGAAATTTAGTAGTAATAGGTTTTCAGGACTCAAAATTTTTTACTCCAAAAAATTATGCCGCGTGGAATGAATTAATGACAGGTTTAAAAAATTCTAAAGAGGTAGATTTAGTCGTTTCACTAAACGATTTAAAGAAACTGGAGAAAGATACGGTTAACGAAAAATTTGTTCTGAATCCGTTTATTGATCAAAAAAAAGCGCTTGATCCGGAATATCTAAAAAAGATACAATACGATTTATTTCACAATTTGCCTTTTTATGAAGGATTGTTGTTTAATAAACAAAGCGGAAGTATTCGTTCAGCGGTTTACATCAATAAAGCGCTTGTAAATACTGCCGAAAGAAAAACTTTTATCCTTGAAAATCTGGTTCCGAAAATCGATAAATTCGAAAAAACAACCGGAATCGATCTAAAAGTTTCAGGAATGCCATATATCCGAACGATTAATGCTGACAATATGAAAGGCGAAATCGGACTTTTTATTGGCGCAGCTTTATTTACGGTTTCATTGATTTTCTTTTTCTTTTTCCGTTCGTTCAGAGCCACTTTTATCTCGATTTGTATTCTTGTTATTGGTGTAATCTGGTCTTTTGGGACACTTGGATTATTTCATTATAAAATCACGATTTTAACGGCTATTATTCCGCCATTGATTATAGTAATTGGGATTACGAATTGTATTTTCCTGATTAATAAATACCAGCAGGAAATTAAACTGCACAATAATCAGGCAAAAGCTTTACAGCGTATTATTTCTAAAATTGGGGTTTCGACTTTAATGACGAATTTAACTACGGCTATTGGTTTTGCTACGTTTATGATTACTGGCAATGATTTACTTTTTGAATTTGGTTTGGTGACTTCTATAAATGTAATTTCGGTTTATTTACTGACGCTTTTAATTGTACCAATTATTTACAGTTTCATGTCTATTCCGGGAGAAAAACATTTGTACCATTTGAATAAAACCTACATTTCAACCTTATTGGACTTTGTCGAAAACGTGGTAAAAAACAAACGCAAAACAATTTATATCATTTACGGTTTGCTTTTGGTTTTTAGTGTGATTGGGCTTACACAAATGAAAGTTTCCGGAAGTTTGATTGGCGAAATGCCAAAAAGTGCTTCGTTTTATAAAGACATTTTGTTTTATGAAAAAGAGTTCAACGGTGTAATGCCGCTGGAAATCATGATTAACACCAAACATAAAAAAGGTGTTATGAAAATATCTACAATGCGTAAAATGGATGAACTCCAAAATACAATTGCTGAACTTCCTGAATTGTCAAAACCGGTTTCTATCGTGAATTTGGTTAAATACTCGAAACAGGCTTTCTATAACGGAAATCCTGAATACTACCAATTGCCAACTTCGCAGGAACAGACTTTTATTTTATCGTATGCTAAGAATGCGACTAAAAACAGCAAAGACAATTTAATGAAAGCTTACGTAGATTCGACCGGACAATATGCCCGAATCACGACTTTCATGAAAGATATTGGAACTCAGGAAATGGCAAGAGTGGAGAAAAAACTACGCTCAAAAATTGCTGAAATTTTCCCGAAAGATCGCTACGAGGTAACTTTGACAGGAAAAGCATTGGTTTTCCAGAAAGGAACTTCATATTTGGTAGACAACTTAATCGAATCGTTGATTTTTGCCATTTTAGTAATTGCCGGATTAATGCTGTACTTATTCAGATCGTTTAAAATGGTGATGGCGTCTGTCATTACAAATGTTTTACCGCTTTGTATTACGTCCGGATTAATGGGTTATTTCGGGATTCCTTTAAAACCTTCAACTATTTTAGTGTTTAGTATTGCATTTGGAATTTCGGTTGATAATGCAATTCAGTTTATGGCGAAGTACAAACATGATTTAATTCAAAGTAACGGAAAAGTCAAAAAATCTGTTTTCAGCGCTTTGAGAGAAACTGGAATCAGTACTTTTTATACTTCGGTAGTTTTGATTTTAGGTTTTGCTACATTCACGCTTTCCAGCTTTAGCGGAACAATCGCGCTTGGTGGATTAATCTCCTGTACTTTGGCGTTTGCTATGTTTGCGAATTTATTGGTTTTACCGGCTTTGGTTTTGACTTTTGAGAAAAAGAAAGCTAAGAAAGAGGATTTGGAGAATTTGGAGGGGTAGAGTTTTTAATTTCCAATAAAGGATACAAGAATATGGATAACGGCTTTTCAGAAATTACAAGTCTTATTAAGCAAACTCGAATTAACACATTGAAAATTGTTAATTCTGAGTTGATAAATCTATATTGGAATATTGGTCAACATATCTACTTAAAAATAGAGCAATCAAATTGGGGACAATCTATTGTAAAAGAATTAGCTGAACATATTCAAAATACTGAACCCTATTTAAGAGGATTTTCAGATAAAAATCTTTGGAGAATGAAGCAATTTTATGAGGCTTACAAAGATTTTCCAAAACTCTCACCACTGGTGAGAGAAATTAGCTGGACAAATAATTTATTAATATTTACGCGGACTAAAACTGAAGAAGAAAAAGAATTTTATCTAAAAATTTGTAAACAGGAATCATACAGTAAAAGAGAGCTTGACCGCCAAATCTCAGCAAGTCTTTTTGAAAGAACAATGATTGGAAATTCAAAAATCTCAACAGTGTTGAGAGAAATTGATTCCGATTTAACTAATTCATTTAAAGACAACTATGTTTTTGAGTTTTTAAATCTTCCTGAATCTCATAATGAAAGTGATCTACAGAGAGGTCTCGTTAAACAAATGAAAAATTTCATTCTTGAATTGGGAAAAGATTTTTTATTTATAGATCAAGAATATAAGCTACAAGTAGGAAACAGTGATTTTTATATAGATTTATTATTTTACCACCGCGGTCTGCAATGTTTAGTTGCATTTGAATTAAAGACAGACAAGTTTAAACCTGAACATCTGGGACAATTAAATTTTTACTTAGAAGCACTCGACCGAGATGTAAAAAAACAAAATGAAAACCCAAGTATTGGTGTTTTACTTTGTAAAGATAAAGACAACGAAGTTGTAGAATATGCTTTAAGCAGAAGCTTATCACCAACTTTGGTTTCGGAATATAAAACACAGCTTCCGGATAAGAAACTATTACAGAAAAAATTACACGAAATATTTGAAAAGAGGATTGAAAATGAATAGCTCAATGTTATTATTTTGATTTTAAGAAAGAGAACTTGGAGGAGTACGTTTTTTATTCTAAGCGATAAACACAAACAATTTAAAAAAATCATATGAAAAAAATAATACTGATTCTTCTTATCCTAAATACAAGTCTTATTTTTTCTCAAAACTATTTTGAGGGTAAAAATTTATATTGTAAATCTGGGAATCCAGAATCAATTAAATTATTTGACCTTGGGATAGAAACTCTTTATTTGAATAAATCTCTAAATAAAAAGTACCTTCAAATGACTTCAAATGTTTTTTTTAAAGCTTATGAACAAGACACAACCTTTTGTGATGCATTATTTTTTACAGGTTACACTTTAAGATTATTAAATGACAAAAAAGCTTTAGCTTTCTACATGTTAGCGGACAGCTTGTATAATAAGTCAATTGAATTTAAAACTAATCTCGCGGCGGAAGGTTTGAGATATGGAACAGAAAACTCTATTAAAATTGCACGAAAAAAATACAATGAAATAATTAAGCTGTTTCCTGACAGTCCAGAAGGATATTATGGATTTGCCGTTACTTCTTCTATTTTAGGAGACACCGAAAAAGGACTCGAAAACATAAATATTGCAATAGAAAAATATAAAGTCACAAATTCAAAAATAAATGATGATGTTGTATTTTTAAAAGGAATTTTACTTTCAGACAATGAAAAATACGAAGAAGGACTTGAATACTTAGATAAAGTTCATTCAACCTATAAAAAAGATTTTAATTTTAAAGTTCACTATTCATTGTGTTTACTTAAAGTTTCTGAAGTAAAAAAGGATGAAAAAATGAAACAGAAAGCTTTAAAAATTTATGAAAAAATAGAAGAAAAAGATCAGATTTCGCAAGAAATAAAAGATCAACTTATATTCTAACAGCAAAAAATTCAAAACTTATTTAAAATTCTTATATTAATTTCTTTATTTAAGGACATGCTATAAAACTAAAAACGTTTTTCACTTATACTCCTCTTCTCCCTAGCCCCAATCGCAGCGGCATCCTTTATGTTTTTTCTTTAAAAACATAAAGATACAGCGGAGAGCGGGAAACAGCTTCTAATTTTAATAATTATCGTTTATATTTGCAGTTATTACACAACAAATAATTTAATTTCAATATTACATATAAAATGAAACACACAAAAGTTAAAGACTTATTAAACAGTACGACGACGCTTCAGGAGGTTAATGCAAAAGGATGGGTGAGAACTTTTAGAAATAATCAGTTCATCGCGCTTAATGACGGTTCTACCATTAATAATATACAATGTGTTGTTGATTTTGAAAATACACCGGACGAAATTTTAAAAAGAGTTACTACCGGAGCTGCAATATCGGTAACTGGAACTTTGATTGAAAGTAAAGGTGCGGGTCAGAAATATGAAATTCAGGTGAACAAACTTGAAATCTTAGGAGATTCTGATGCTGAGAAATTCCCAATACAACCAAAAAACAAACCTAGTTTGGATTTCTTGCGTGAAAATGCACATTTACGTGTTCGTACGAATATGTTTGGTGCCATTATGCGTGTGCGTTCGGTATTGTCATTTGCAGTTCACAACTATTTTCAACAAAAAGGTTTTGTGTATGTAAATACGCCAATCATTACAGGTTCTGATGCTGAAGGTGCTGGGGAAATGTTTAAAGTTACTGCTTTGCCATTCGACAATACACCAAGAACTGAAGACGGAAAAGTAAATTATAAAGAAGATTTCTTCGAAAAAGAAACAAACTTAACAGTTTCGGGACAATTAGAAGGAGAGACTTATGCAATGGCTTTGGGTCAGATTTATACTTTTGGACCAACTTTTAGAGCAGAAAATTCAAATACTTCTCGTCACCTTGCAGAGTTTTGGATGATTGAGCCGGAAGTTGCTTTCAACGATCTTGATGACAACATGGATTTAGCTGAAGATTTTATTCAGTATGTAATCAAATATGCGTTAGACAATTGTCAGGATGATTTGAAATTTTTAGAAGGAAGACTTTTAGAAGAAGAAAAATCAAAACCTCAGGCGGACAGAAGCGAAATGGCTTTACTAGAAAAATTGAATTTTGTTTTAGAGAACAACTTTAAACGAGTTTCTTATACCGAAGCAATTGATATTTTAAGAGATTCAACGCCGAATAAAAAGAAAAAATTTCAATATATCATCAATGAATGGGGCGCTGACTTACAATCAGAACACGAACGTTATTTGGTGGAGAAACACTTTAAATGTCCGGTAATTTTGTTTGATTATCCGGCAAATATCAAAGCGTTTTACATGCGTTTGAACGACAATACTGAGCCAGGAAGAGAAACGGTTCGTGCAATGGATATCCTTTTCCCGGGAATTGGAGAAATCGTTGGTGGTTCTGAAAGAGAAGAGCGTTACGACGTTTTGATCGAAAAAATGAAAGCCTTAGAAATCGACGAAGAAGAATTATCTTGGTATTTAGACACAAGAAGATTCGGTTCTGCAACTCATGCAGGTTTCGGACTTGGATTTGAGCGTTTGGTATTATTTGTAACCGGAATGACAAATATTAGAGACGTAATTCCTTTCCCGAGAACTCCTGGAAATGCAGAGTTTTAGAAAATAAAGTTTGCCACGAAGACACAAAGACACTAAGATTTTTTATAATTGCGCTAAAACTAGAAAAATTAAATAATACCACGAAGACACAAATTTCTAACGTATTATTTACATTTTTTAATAAAAGGAATTAGAGCCTTTCAAAATAAAATTAACTTTGCGTCTTTGTGCCTTCGCGGCAAAACAACAAAAAAATGCTCTCAGAAAGAACGGAAGAAATTGGAAGAATAATTGTAAACTCAGCATTTAAAGTTCATAAACAACTTGGACCCGGATTATTAGAAAGAGTTTACGAAGTTTGTTTAGCTCATGAAATTAGTAAAACCGGTCTTGATGTAAAGCGCCAAGTTAATATTCCGATTGTTTATGACGGAATTGAATTTAGTGAAGGATTAAGATTAGATTTATTAATTGAAGATTCTATAATCATAGAAATAAAAGCTGTTGAACAAATGAATCCAGTTTGGGAAGCACAAATTATAAGTCAATTAAAATTGCTAAATAAAGATTTGGGCTTTTTAATTAATTTTAATGTCCCACTAATTAAAAGTGGTATTAGAAGATTTATAAACACAAAAAGAAAGTATTAAACATTTCAAGTTAGTGCCTTCATGGCAAAATAAAAACCATTGCGTCTTTGTGACTTCGTGGCTAAAAATAAAAAAAACTTTGCGCCCTCGCGTCTTAGTGGCTAAAAAAATTAGTGCCTTATTATGCTAAAGCAATTTTTAAATTTAAAATTATCCCAAAAATTATCTCCACAGCAAATTCAGTTGATGAAGTTAATTCAATTGCCTACGCAAGCTTTTGAGCAACGTTTATTAGAAGAAATGAACGAAAATCCGGCTCTTGAAGCTGGAAAAGAAGACGAATACGAAGCAGATGAATTCGCTAATGAAGAATACGATGATTATGATGATGCAGAATCTGACAGAATCGAAGCGGACGATATTAACATTGACGAGTATTTAAGCGATGACGATACGCCGGATTATAAAACTCAGGTGAATAATTATAGTGAAGATGAAGAACGCGAAACACCGTTTGCTTCGCCGATAAGTTTTCATCAGGATTTAATCAATCAGCTGAATACTTTTATTTTGAACGATGAAGAACGCGAAATCGCTGAATTCCTTGTTGGAAGTATTGATGATATGGGGTATATCCGCAGAAGCGTTGCAGATATTGTAGATGACATGGCTTTTACTCAGGGTATTTATACGGATGAGAAAATGGTTGGAAAAATGCTTCAGGTAATTCATGAATTAGAACCATCCGGAGTTGGAGCGCGTGATTTGCAGGAATGTTTATTGTTGCAATTAAAGCATAAAACGCCAACGGAATATGTTGATCTGGCGATTGATATTATCGAAAATCAATTTGATGCTTTTACTAAAAAACACTACGATAAACTGCTTCAAAAATATAGTGTTTCAAATGAACAGCTTAAAAAAGCGATTCATGAAATCGAAAGATTAAACCCAAAACCGGGAGGATCATATACTGGAAATAATAAAGTGACCGAAAATGTGGTTCCTGATTTCGCGATCAGAATTGTTGACGGCGACCTGGAATTAACCCTAAACGGAAGAAATGCTCCGTCATTGCACGTTTCTAAAGATTATCAGGAAATGATGCAGACGTATAAAGATTCGCGTGATAAATCGTCTGCACAAAAAGATGCGGTTCAATTTATCAAGCAAAAATTAGATTCGGCTAAATGGTTTATCGACGCGATCAGACAACGTCAGGAAACCCTTTTTGTAACGATGAATGCGATTATGCATTATCAGGAAGAATTCTTTTTAGACGGCGACGAAACCAAACTTAAACCAATGATCCTAAAAGATATTGCAGATATGGTTGGTTTGGATATTTCGACGATTTCGCGTGTAGCCAACAGTAAATATGTAGAAACGCCATACGGAACGAAACTGATCAAAGAATTTTTCTCTGAAGCGATGAAAAATGATCAGGGTGAAGATGTTTCGACTTTAGAAATTAAAAAGATTCTTAAAAATACAATTGAAGAAGAAGACAAAAAGAAACCTTTACCAGACGATCAATTAGCAGATATCTTAAAAGAAAAAGGATATCCAATTGCCCGTAGAACAATTGCAAAATACCGCGAACAACTTGATATTCCGGTAGCAAGAATGAGAAAGAAGATTTAGATTTTCTTTTTTACCATTAACAGATTAAGAAAAATTAGATTGTATATCAAAAGCAAACCCGACAGATTTTAAAATCTGTCGGGTTTTATCATTTACATATATACATATTAAACCGGATTAAAATCCGACCCTACAATATAGCCCAAGCCAAAGGCTCTTCTGTAGTTCCGCAGGAACACATCATATTGTAGAGCTGGACTTCAGTCCAGTTTAAATCAAAAATAAGAGATTTAAAAAAATTAAGTTTATAACGTATGGCAAACCCGACAGGTTTAAAAACCTGTCGGGTTTATTTTTACAGCGACACCAGAAATTCTGAAGGTGTCATCACAGTTATTTCAGAGTTTTTAAAATCCTTTTTATTTCGAGTTATAATGAAATTACATTTGTGATGCAAAGCACTAAAGTATTGTACAGCATCTTCAAAATCGTTAAACTTTGAAATTAAACTTTTATCAATAACAATTTCGTCAATCGTAGAAACTTCGCAGATAATTCTAAACTTTTGCAGAGCATCTAAAACTTTTTTTTCTTCAATATTTCTTGAAACTACATAGACTGTGTTTACAAAAGATAAAGATGACGACGCTAATTTGAGCTTTTTGTTTTCTGCCAAAGAAGCAATTATGGCAATATCATTATAAAATGGTTCTCTTTTATCGATTAAATCAATCAAGACATTTGTATCCAAAAATAAATTCATATTACTTATATTTTTCGGATAAATATTCTTGGCGAGACTTTTTATAATCAAAATCATTAGAAACCTCTCCTTTTCCTATCGTAAAGCTTTTTACAAAAGAACTTATTTCATAATCTTGTGTAGATATTTCTTTTTCTGTAATTGCTTTCAAATAATTTTCTACCAAAAGAGATAAACTATGTTGATGCTCCGCAGCATAAATTTTAGCTTTTTCAATTACCGTTTTATCTAATTTCAATGTTAATTTCGCATCCATAGCTCTCGTTTAATACGTACAAATATAACGATTTAACACGTACAAACAACAAACCCGACAAATTCATAAAAATCTGTCGGGTTCCTTTTATATTAAAGATTAACTATTTATATTGATCCGGCGTTATTGTAATCTCAAATAAATAGTCCGCCTTTTTATCATCATAATTATAAATCAAGGTAAAATTATTGTCCCGAAATATTTTAAGCCCGGAATTTGCTTTAACCGTACTTATTAAACTCTCCTGAATATTTAATTTTATTGTATCAATGTCAGCAGTTTGTTTTTCAACATTTAATAAAGTCAAATTGTACTGAACAACTTTATCTTTAGGCAAAGTCACATTATCTAAACGAATTCCCGGCTGAATTGTTAATGGACAATTTGCATTGTATTTCTCCACTAATTCAATCATTTCTTTGTCTGCAACAGGTTCTTTAAAAGAGTAATACAAAATTAAAGTCAACGATAATGCTACAACGGCACTAATTACTAAAACAGTTAAATTCTTTTTCTTTGTGGGTTGCTCCATTTTTGTAGTTTGTTTTGTTTTAAAGAAAAAAGTCTTTTATTTTTCCTGATTTTTTTTCATTGCATTATAATAAGCCGCACGACTTAGCGGTTCATATTCTTCGGTTTCACCAAGCATAACTAATTTATCATTGTCGGTTTTACGAAAGCTGTAATTCGCAAGATTTCCTGTTCTGGTACAAACAGCATGAACTTTCGTCACATATTCTGCTGTTGCCATAAGTGCAGGCATTGGACCAAAGGGATTTCCTTTAAAATCCATATCAAGCCCTGCAACTATCACCCGAATTCCCTGATTAGCCAGATCATTACAAACTGTAACAATCTCATCATCAAAAAACTGAGCTTCATCAATACCAACAACATCGCATCCTTGTGCCAGAATAGCAATATTAGCAGCAGCGGGAACGGGAGTTGAGCGAATTTCGTTAGAATCATGGGAAACTACCATTTCGTCATGATAGCGGGTATCAATAGCGGGTTTGAAAATTTCGACTTTTTGTTTGGCAAATTGAGCGCGTTTTAATCTGCGGATTAACTCCTCGGTTTTACCCGAAAACATTGATCCACAAATAACTTCAATCCAACCAAATTGTTCTTTGTGATTTACTGTATTTTCGAGAAACATTTTGTATTTTTCTACCTTTAAAAATGAATAGTTTTTATTACTTTGTACTGGTAATAAATCGACGTGAAAAATTGCTGTTTTACACTTTTCAAAAGTAGAAAATTTTTATCAAATCGAAGATTCGCGAACACTTATTAACAGAAATAAAAAAATATCTTTCAGATTTCTTCTAAGAATGAAGATATTCAAATACAAAATATACTAAAATACCCTATTCACTATAATTTCAACAGTTATGAAAAAAAAATTGGAAGCCGATTTAATCAGCATTGCACATCGAATTTTAAAGCTTAAAAATAAATCCGATATCAATCAATTGTATCTCGAAACTCAGAAATTATATGAGAAATTAGCCGTTTTAAAATTTGTCGATGAACATTTCGACTCTGCAAAACCAACAATTGGTCATAGCGAAGTAGCCGCTGAAATTGAATCTATATTTGATAAAGAAGAAATAATCCCGGCAGAAGTTACTACAGAAACTCCAGTTGCAGTTGAAGAAACTCAGATTGAAGAAGTTCCTGAACCGGAAATTACAGAAGTCAAACCCGAAGAAGTGCAGGAAGAAATTGTTGCTGAAATTCCTGAAGAAATGATTCCGGAACCAGTAATCGAAACAATCCCTGAACCTATTGCTGAAATTGTTGAAGAAGCAGCTTTCGAAAAAATCGAAGAACCAATTTTTGAAACTAAAAAAGAAACCGAAGAACTTTCGTTTAGAACTATAAGTGATTTAAAGCCAATTCCGGACTTTAAACCCGCTTTTGAATTAGATATACCAGAAGAAAAAGAACCTGAGAAAGAAGAACCAAAAGACGAAATTCCTTCAAAACCAAGTCCTGTTACAATTTCGTTTGAAGATTTTGGAATGAATTATGCAGATGCTCAGTTTGTAAAAGTAGAAAGTTATGAAAATGTAACTCCTATTCCAACTCCGGTTATTAATGAATTCGAAAATAAAAAAGAAATCATTGAAACTAAGGTTATCGAAAAATCAACAGAATCTAAAACAGCTACTTTAAACGAAAAACTGGCGAAAGGTTTTCATGTTGATTTGAATGACAGAATTGCTTTTACAAAAAACCTTTTCGGAAATAATTCTGAGGATTACAGCCGCGTTTTAAATCAGTTACTGACCTTTGATAATTACAGCGAAGCGCAGGATTTTATAGAAAACATGGTAAAACCTGATTATAATAACTGGGAAGGAAAAGATGATTACGCCGAACGTTTCCTTGCAATTGTAGAAAAGAAATTTTCATAAAAAAAACAAACACAGATTTCACGAATTAACACCAATTAATTTTTGTGAAATTTTAAAGACACTTAAAATTAGTGTCAATTAGTGAAATTAGTGTTATAATTAAATAGAATTCAGAAAAAAATATGTCTAAATTATATATCGTTCCCACGCCAATTGGCAATCTTGAAGACATGACTTTTCGTGCGATCAGGATTCTAAAAGAAGTCGATTTGATCTTGGCGGAAGACACCAGAACCAGTGGAAAATTGTTGAAGCATTTTGAAATTGGCACACACATGCACAGTCATCATATGCACAACGAGCATAAAACAACCGAGAATTTAATTGCACGTTTAAAAGCTGGTGAAACCATCGCTTTAATTTCAGATGCAGGAACTCCGGCAATTTCAGATCCGGGTTTTTTATTGACTCGCGCTTGTGTCGAAAATAAAATCGAAGTAGAATGTCTGCCTGGTGCAACAGCTTTTGTTCCGGCTTTAGTAAATAGCGGATTACCAAATGACAAATTTGTTTTTGAAGGTTTTTTGCCTGATAAAAAAGGACGTCAGACTCGGTTTTTGGCTTTAGCCGAAGAAACCAGAACAATGATTTTATACGTTTCTCCGCATAAACTCGTTAAAACACTGGCTGAATTTATCACCTATTTCGGAGAAGACAGACAAGTTTGTGTTTCTCGTGAATTATCAAAACTTCACGAAGAAAATGTTCGCGGAACTGCAAGAGAAGTGTTAACACATTTTGAAAAAACAGCTCCACGCGGCGAAATTGTCGTTGTCGTTGCTGGAAAAACAATAATGAAAGAACCAAAGAAAAGTAAGTTTTCGAAGGACCAAGAAGAAGAAGAAGAAGAAGAAGAAGAAGAAGAAAATTAAAATTATTTACGCTACCAGATTAATAAAAAAGTTTGCCACGAATTCCACAAATTAACGCGAATAAGTATGTGAAAATTAATTTGTGATAATTTGCGAAATTTGCGGTAAAAAAAATCATTCTAATCATTTTATCCCGATAGCTATCGGGAGTGGCATAAAAACCTAAACTGCAAAGCAGCAAACAATACATATCATGAGCATTCAAGCCTTTTTAGAAAAATTAAAACAAACTCCAAACGAAATAACATTCCCGGAAACTATTGCAGTAATCGAGGAAAACTACAACTTTACTCCAACAGCTTTTCAAAACGGAACTCACCACAATGCTGCGGGAGAAAATTCAGGTTCTTGTAAATTATTTGCTTTCGCGAAATTGCAAAACCTAAATAAAGATGAAACTTTAGCTTGTTTTGGTGCTTTTTATTTTGAAGAAGTTTTAAAAGATCCAAACGGAACAAATCATCAAAATATTAGAAATTTCATCAATTTAGGCTGGGACGGAATTCAGTTTGAAGGAAGTGCTTTGGAAGCAAAATAATTTTAGATTTTAGAATGCAGATTTTAGATTTTTAAAATCTACTAAATCCTAAAAAAACTTTATCAAAGTTTGAAACCAAGACTGTAGGAACTTTAGTTTTACACAAAATAACAACAAGTATTGTCATTTCGACAAAGGAGAAATCTCCATTAGTAGCTCGACAATTTAGGAAACAAACTTTGCGTTAGTTTCTTGTGGAGATTTCTCCTTCGTCGAAATGACAAGAATGTCAGACCAAATTTAAACTTGAACTTTTATCAAGTTAAAAACAGAATATTTTTTTCACAGATTAAACGATTTTCGATTGGTCCAATCTAAAATCTAAAATCTAAAATCTACAATAAAAAAATGCGTTGGACAATAAAAACAAAACCTTCTGAAGATAAAATCAAACATTTGGCGCAAGCCTTAAATGTAGAAGATTTTGTAGCAACACTTTTGATTCAGCGTGGCATTGAAACTTTTGAAGATGCTAAAAATTTCTTTCGCCCAAAGCTAGAACATCTTCATGATCCGTTTTTGATGAAGGACATGGATAAAGCTGTTTCCCGAATTGAACTAGCAATCGAAAATCAGGAAAACATCATGGTTTTTGGCGATTATGATGTCGATGGAACAACTGCCGTTTCTCTGGTTTCTTCTTATTTAAAATCACGTTATCCCAATATTGCCACATACATTCCGGATCGTTATGCTGAAGGTTACGGAATTTCGTTTAAAGGAATTGACTTTGCAGATGATAACGGAATTTCTTTAATCATTGCACTCGATTGCGGAATCAAATCAATAGAACATATCGCTTACGCGAAAGAAAAAAACATCGATTTTATTATTTGCGACCACCACAGACCCGGAGAATTTCTTCCGGATGCGGTTGCTGTTTTAGATCCAAAAAGGGATGATTGTTTTTATCCTTATGATGAATTATGCGGTTGCGGCGTTGGTTTTAAATTGATTCAGGCATTAGGAACAAACCGCGGAGAAACGATCGAAGATTTAATTCCGTATCTCGATTTAGTTGCAACAGCAATTGCTGCCGATATTGTACCTATTACAGGAGAAAATCGGGTTTTAGCATATTTTGGATTACAAGTTATCAACTCAGATCCAAGACCAGGAATTAAAGCTTTAGTTCATCAGGTAAAAAAGAAAACACTTGATATTACAGATGTTGTTT
Source organism: Flavobacterium sp. (assembly GCF_043722275.1). Lineage (GTDB taxonomy): Bacteria > Bacteroidota > Bacteroidia > Flavobacteriales > Flavobacteriaceae > Flavobacterium. The sequence goes on from NZ_JAYSPC010000193.1 coordinate 108,765, forward strand.
TTATAATTTCGCCTAGAATAAATGCTGCCGGAAGAATTAAACACGGTAATCATGCGGTTGAATTATTAACGGAATTCAATTTTGAACAAGCACAGCAATTTGCTTCAGAAATTGAACAATATAACTCAGATCGAAAAGATTTAGACAAACAAATTACAAAAGAAGCTTTTCAGCAAATTATACAAAATCAGGAACAGGAACGATTTTCGACAGTTGTTTTTCAGGAAGACTGGCACAAAGGCGTTATCGGAATTGTGGCTTCAAGATTAATTGAAACTTATTATCGTCCTACTTTGGTTTTCACTAAAAGTGGAGATAAATATGCCGCATCTGCAAGATCTGTAAAAGGTTTTGATGTTTACAATGCCTTGGATGCCTGTTCTGAGCATTTAGAACAATTTGGAGGACATATGTACGCAGCCGGAATGACTTTAAAAGCCGAGAATTATGTGATTTTTAAAGAAGCTTTTGAAAAACAGGTTTCGGTTACTATTTTACCCGAAATGCGAACTCCGGAAATAGAAGTTGATGCCGAAATTGACTTTGTTGATATTACACCAAAACTAATCAGGATTTTAAAACAATTCGAACCTTATGGCCCTTTAAATATGACGCCAGTTTTCATGACCAAAAATGCAAAAGACACTGGTTATGCTAAAACTTTAGGATCTGAGGAGGAACATTTGCGATTGTTTATTAAACAGAATAACTCAGATGGAATTGCCGCAATAGGTTTTGGCCTTGGAAAAAAAATAGACATTGTAAAAAATCAACAACCTTTTCAGTTAGCTTATTCGCTGGCCGAAAATGAGTGGAACGGAACTGTTTCGACTCAACTTATGCTTAAAGATATCCGAACAAATGACAACTAAAACAAACAAGCAAGATCCTTATCAGGCGTTGCGATACAGAGAATTTAATGTGTTTTTATTATTGCGTTTCGCTATGGTTTTTGCCTGGTCAATGCAATTTATTGTGATAGAATGGGAAGTATATAGTTTGACTAAAAATCCGCTTTCGTTAGGATTAATCGGTTTAATGGAAGTAATCCCAGCTGTTTCAATGGCATTATTTGCCGGACATATGGTGGATCAAAGAGAGAAAAAAGGATTATTGGTAAAATGTATTTTGGGATTTTCAGTAATTAGTTTTGGGCTGTTTTTACTAACCTGGCCAAAAGTAATTGGCACTTGGTCAACTGATGCAATTTTATATTCTATTTACTTTTTAGTTTTTCTAGGCGGATTGGTTCGTGCTTTTCTTGGACCAACAATTTTCTCGCTTTTATCTTTAATTGTACCTAAAAAAGTATATCCAAATGCTGCAACATGGAGCAGTTCGGTTTGGCAAATTGGTTCGGTTTTAGGACCTGCGATTGCAGGATTTTCTATTAATTATATTGGCGTTCACTGGTCGATGTGCTCTGTATTTGCCTGTTCACTTTTTGCTTTAATTGCCTTATCACAAATAAGTAAAAAACCAATTTTGAATCCTAAAATTGGTGAACCAATAATGGAAAGCTTAAAAGAAGGATTAAAATTTGTATTCAATAATAAAACTATTTTAGGAGTCCTTTCGCTTGACATGGTTGCGGTACTTTTTGGTGGAGCTGTTGCTTTATTGCCGGTTTTTGCACAAGATATTTTAAAAGTAGGACCCGAAGGTTTCGGAGTTCTAAGAGCTGCGCCCGCGGTTGGAGCTTTTATTACTATGTTAGTTTCTGCTTATGTTCCTTTATATAAAAAAGCGGGAATGAAACTTTTAGCTGCTATTTTTATCTTTGGATTATCAATTATTCTATTTGGAGTTTCCACTATTTTTTGGGTTTCGGTTGTAGCATTATTTTTAAGCGGACTTGCCGATGGAATTTCGGTTGTAATTCGCCAGACTATTTTACAACTTAAAACTCCGGATCATATGCGTGGTCGCGTTGCTGCGGTAAATTCGATGTTTGTAGGCTCATCTAATGAATTAGGCGCTTTTGAAAGTGGTTTAACGGCTAAATTAATGGGAACTGTAGTTTCGGTAGTTTTTGGCGGAAGTATGACTTTGTTAACTGTTTTAGGCTTCGGAATAAAATCACCTACATTTAGAAATCTGGATTTGAGAAAAGATATGGAAGATCATCAGAATATGGAATAATGAAACAAGTATTATTGTCTTTCTTTTTTATAATGTCCGTTTTTGCAAACGGACAAAATCTGTACATCAAAACATACGGAAATAAAAAGGACAAAACGATAATTTTTATTCACGGAGGTCCAAGTGGAAATTCAACTCTCTTTGAAAGTACAACGGCTCAAAAATTAGCAAATCTAGGATTTTATGTAGTTGTTTATGATCGAAGAGGCGAAGGAAGATCTGCAGATACTAATGCAACATTTACTTATGCAGAAGCTTTTCAGGATTTAAATTTTATTTATAAAAAACATCATTTAACAAAAGCTATACTTCTTGCTCATAGTTTTGGCGGTTTAGTAGCAACTCTTTATACTGAGAAATATCCCCAAAATGTCAATGCACTTGTTTTGACCGGCGCATTATTTTCTCAACAGGAAACGTATAATCATATTTTAAATTCTCTAAAGATAAGCCACAAAGGAGATTCTAAAACTCTAAATAAAATATCTTACGTGGAGAAACTCAATAAAAACTCTGCGGGATATAGAAAACATTGTTTTGAACTGGCAAGTGATAATGATTATTTTAAAATGCCAAATCCAACAAAAGCATCAAAGAAATTATATGCAAATTATGAAGTAAGTGACTTTTTTAAAACCAATATTCGAAACAAAAATGCTCCACTGCTTTTTTATAAAAACGAAAAGCAAAATAATATTGACAGCAGATCTTTTTTAAAAGAAATAAAGAAAAAGGGAATTCCTGTTTATGCTATTTATGGAAAAGATGATGGCATTTTTTCTAATTCACAAATCAACGACATTAAAGATTTAGCGGGTAAAAATCATTTTGCTTTAATAGATAATTGTTCTCACTATCTTTTTGTTGATCAACAAGATAAATTTCTATCTCATATCAAAAAATGGTTAAAATAACTTTCAAACCATATTAGTGATATAAGAAAATATAAGTTTGCTAAATAACGCCTTTTTGAAATGAACTTATATCACTTATATGGTAAAATATTTCTCTAAATTTTATGAGTTTTTTATTTAGAATTAATATAAATAATATTTATATTTGTTGAATAAAAGATTTTCTAATGAGAGAAATAGAACAGTTATATCATAATAATTTTGGAATAGCATTTTACTGGAAAAAGGAAAATGAGACCCTTACTGATAAAATACAGTTAGTTTTTAAGGAAACCGGGTTTTACTTTACTGTTTCTGAACTTAATCAGTTTTGTGAATTAATCGAAGACAGCATAATCGAGAATGCTTGTTGTGAAGCTTGTGAATTAAAAAATTCATGTCACAAATTTTTACTTAAAACACCTTGCTCTGCCATAGATTTAGCCGTTTCAATCAAAGAATTAAAATCAATTAAGGATTTAGTTGAAGGTTCTTTATTTAGAATTGAGCTAGATGAATATGTTTATGGAGTTGGCTTAAACTAAGAAGCATTCTAAATATTTTAACATCATCTTTTCATTATTGAAATATATTTTTATTTTCTTTAGAAAAAAGTATATTTATAGTAATGAAAAAAAACCGCATTCTTTTTGCCGTTGTTGTTCTGATCGCTTTTCTCTCAAGCTGTAAAAACGAATCCGACAATTACATTGATCCACGAGGAACAGATTATGCTGGTTCTCAAAGCTGTATTCAATGTCATCAGGTACAATCTGAATCTGCTTTTCACAGTACGCATTTCAAAGCTACATCTCCCGCAACAAAAGAAAATATTTTAGGTCATTTTACAAATGGCCGCAATACTTTTGTTTATGACAAAGACACTAAACTTGTGATGGAAGAACGCAATGATAGTCTTTATCAGGTGCTTTATAAAAATGGAAAAGAAGTCGAAGCGCATCCGTTTGAAGTTATTTTTGGAACAAAACATGCTCAAACAAGTGCTTTTTGGCAAAATCATTACACTTTCGAATTGCCTATTTCTTATTACAAATCTTTAAATAGTTGGGCAACAAGTCCCGGATATTCAGCTTCTAAAGTAAATTTTGAGCGTAAAATAGATAAGGAATGTTATGGTTGTCATAGCTCAAATATTGCCAGCAGATACATCACTACAAGTTCAGATAGTATTAATTTTCTAAATCAGGAAGTGGAGGATTTCATGAATCCTAAAACTTTAATTTACGGAATCGATTGTGAACGTTGTCACGGACCAGCGAAACAACACGTTCAAAAACATTTAAAATTTCCTGATTTAAAAGTAGCCCAAAATATCACTTCGTTTAAAAACCTCAGCCGACAACAAAAATTAGATGCATGCGCTGTTTGCCATTCCGGAAATGACAAACTAAAAGTAAAATCCCGTTTTGAATATAGGCCGGGAGATGATTTATTAGAATATTTTAGAGGTGTTCCGGGATCTAATGACAGTATTCATTATGATGTTCACGGCAATCAATTAGGATTACTTGCTCAAAGCAAATGTTTTAAAAAGAGTGCGACTATGGATTGCATGACATGCCATAATCCGCATGAGAATGCTTCGCAAAATCTGGCTTCCTATTCCAAAATTTGTATGAGTTGCCATAAAGGAATCCAACATAATGCTGCCACATTAAAAACAATGCCCGCAAATTTATTGGCTCAAAATTGCGTAGAATGTCATATGCCAAAACAAGATTCAAAAGCGATTCGTTTTCAACAATCTAACAGTAAAACAATGTCTAGTTATTCATTGAGAACACACAAAATGGCAATTTACCCTAATAATAAAAAGTAATTATTGTTCAAATTTCTGAAGTTCAAATGTTTCACCATCAAAAACTCCGTAGGTAAAATAGCCAATCCAATCTCCTAGATTTACATATTTTGCATCTTCTCCAACGGGAATTATCATTGGTAAATGACGGTGACCAAAAATAAAGTAATTATAATGTTTGGTTTCGAGTTTTCGTTTGGCATATAAAACCAGCCATTCGTTTTCTTCACCTAAAAACTTTACATCTTCAGCACCAGAAATTAGTTTGTTTTTGACCGATAAATATTGCGCTAAACTTACACCAACATCCGGATGTAACCAACGAAAAAGCCATTTTGAAAACGGATTTGTAAATACCTTTTTCATTCGCTTATATCCTTTATCGCCAGGACCTTTTCCGTCGCCGTGACCAATTAAGAATGTTTTTCCGTTAAAGGTAAATTCTTTATTATCATGATAAACCGGAATATTCAATTCGGTTTGAAAGTAATCATTCATCCATAAATCGTGATTTCCCACGAAAAAGTAAATCGGAATACCACTATCCCGAATTTCGGCTAATTTGCCTAAAACACGCACAAAACCCTTTGGAACAACCGTTTTATATTCGAACCAAAAATCAAATAAATCACCTAACAAAAAAATAGCTTCCGCGTCATGTTTTACAACATCTAACCAGGCAACAAATTTTTGTTCACGCGGTAAACTCAACTCAGGAGTTGGAGCGCCAAAATGCTGATCAGAAGCGAAATATACTTTTTTCATTCGATTTTTTGAAAGTTATAAGTTATGAGTCAAGAGTTATGAGTTGCAAAACTTGGAATTTGGAATTTATCCCGAAGTTTCGGGATTGGAATTTAATTTCTAGATATTATCACTCGCGTACCATTCGGCAAACGAAGATTCTGTTTCCTGAAGTTTAAGTGAAAACAACGAAATATCTTTTGGTAAACGTGCAATAATTCTATCGGCAAAATCAACAACCATATTTTCGCTTGTTGGCTGATAATCTACTAAAATCACGTGATGACCACGGTTTTTTAATTCATTTGCCAATTCTAAATGTGGCGTAGTTTCGTTAAAAACCGTTGCGTGATCAAACTGATCGACGATTTCTTCTTTTACAATTTTCTTTAGATCCGAAAAATCAATTACCATTCCGAATTTCACATTCGATCGATCCGTGATTGGTGAACCAATAACCGTTACCGATAATTTATAACTGTGCCCGTGAACGTTTTTACATTTTCCGTCGTAACCGTATAAAGCATGCCCGGTTTCGAAACTAAATTGTTTTGTAATTCTGATATTACTCATCGATTTGAATTTTAGGTTGCAAATTTACAAATTAATAACCGTTTAAATAATAAATTCCAAATAAAGAAAAATTCCAAATGCCAATAAGAACTGAACGTCATTGGAATTTGGAATTTTTTGTTTGAATTTCCTTTTTTACTTATTTTTTAAATTGTGTCAAAGCATTTCTGCTAAAATCAGATAAAACTAATTTTCCTGTAATTGATGCACGCTCCAGAAGTAATGATTCCCAATGTTCAGTTCCTTCCCAAATAATTTTTTTCATTTCTGATAAGGCTTCGGGATTGTATGAACTTAGTTTTTGAGCAAAAGTTGCAACTGCATTATCGAGATTTTCTGCCCTATGAATTTCCGAAAACAACTTATTTTCCAAAGCCCATTCTGCTGATTTCCATTCATGTGCAGCCAAAGTCATTTCGGTCATTGCAGCTTTTCCTATTTTGCGTGAAACGGCTGGTTCTATCACAAACGGACCAATTCCTATTGCTAATTCAGATAATTTTATAGCACTTTCGGGCGTAGCCAAAACATAATCGCAAGCCGAAATAATACCAACTCCTCCTCCAACTGCTTTTCCCTGAACTCGACCGATAATGAGTTTCGAACAATTGCGCATTGCATTTAATAAATGTGCAAAACCCGAGAAAAACTCTGTTCCCTGGACTTCATTTTCTACTTGCAATAATTCATCAAATGAAGCGCCGGAACAAAAAACTTTTGCTCCTTGGCTTTGCAAAATAATAACCGAAACAGTTTCATTGAGACTTAAAGAATTAATTTCGTTTGTTAACCGATTCAATAATTCCCTTGGAAAAGAATTACTTGCGGGATGACCAAATTGTACTGTTGCAACAGCATTATTAAAAGTAGTTTGTAAAGAACCGTTTTGATTTTCTGAACTCATATAAATAGATTTGATCGTAAAGTTACGGTTTTGACAACTATTTTTAATCGAAGCGTATTTGAAATTTGTTTTTTGAAAATTAATTGACTTTATTTGCTAACACTTTGGGGGGATCTGATCGTAAGCGACCGTTTGAATTCTAAAACATACAAAAAGGGGGATTAGCTCATTTGGCTAGAGTATCCCGATCTGATCGGGATGGTAACGGTTCGAATTCCTAAAAGCACAAAAAGGGGGATTAGCTCATTTGGCTAGAGTACTTGCCTGGCAGGCAAGGGGTGACCGGTTCGAATCCGGTATTCTCCACAATATTTACAAAAAAATACCCAAACATATTATTTATGTTTGGGTATTTTCATTTATAAACAATTATGTTTTACACTTATATCTTATTCTCAACTACACTCAATAAATATTATATTGGTTCTTGTCAAAATATTGAACAACGTTTGCAAGATCATTTAAACAGCAGAAGTAAATTTACCAAAGTCGCCAAAGACTGGGAATTAAAATATTTTGAAACTTTCCCTACACGAAGCGAAGCCTGCAAAAGAGAATTACAAATCAAAAAAATGAAAAGCAGGAAATATATCGAAGCTTTAATACAAGAAAAAAGCTAAAACATTCCTATACAATTATCTCTCCCCTGCATTATTATCAGGATTCGGTTCGTCTTCATCCTGCTTCTTGAAATCATTATTAAATAAATCAGTCATTTTCTTTTTCTCTTTCTGATTCTTTTTTGTTGTAAATATGATTAATACGATTACTACCACGGCTACAATTCCTATAAGTATCCAGTTGATTTCCATAACTTTAATTTTTAATAAAGTTAAGAATTTAAACTTTTAGAACATTATTAAAACATTAAGTATTGGCTTTATGAATTATTACGGTAATAGTTTTTAAATTTATTTTAAAAAGTAAAGAGCTAAAAAACAATAGAATTAACTAAAAAACGAAACAATATGACACTATTACTTCGCTGGTTACTAATTCATATAATCGCACTGATTGCATTATTGTTCTGGAAAGGAAGTCATATCATGATAAAATCAGCATTATTAATTATTCCTCTGGCACTTATTATTGCCTGGTTTGGACATGAAGGTGCCTTTAGCGGAAGCGGCGGATTAGAAAAACTCTACGGTTTATTAGCCTTAATCGCATTTTTATTGTGTTATGAAATCGGAATTTTATTTCATCGTTTTCATCTTATCAAGAAAAACATTCCCACAACCCAAGATGATGTTTTGCTTATTATTGGATTAATTTTATTAATTGTCTCAATTATATTTTTCCTAATAGTTTTAAAATAGAATACAATAACAATTACCAGTAATAAATTGGCCTTTTGAAAAATCAGGAGCAGAAAATTCGGTTTTCAAAACAACAATTGTCCCGCTTTCAACTATATCTTTTTCCTGTTGAAAAAACAGTAAAAAGGATGCCGTTTCAATTGGGGCTAGATTAGAGGTTTGGTTTTATAATTACTTTTGTTCTGATTCTGTAGAAATTGCAATTCCGGATTTGCATTCAGTTTAATTTAAAATAGTTTATAAAAAACAAATTATTGATACTCAAATACAGTGATATCCTGAGTGTAATTAAATCCGGCGGCATCAAATTTTATTAAATAACCATCTGCGTCATAAAAATATTTTGGTACAGCTTCAAACTGAGATTGCCAAGCTCCATTAATTAATATTTGTGCAGCTATTTTCACAACGTGAAGATAAGTATTATCTAATCTGTAAAATGGTTCTTTATTATACACACCGGCTTTTGACGGATCATATGTATAGACTACAAAACTTGTCATTGTTTCTTTTTGATCAGTTGGATTTATGCTATACCAACCTTTAATATAACTCGTATCATCTGTGTATGTATAAGTATAGTGTATTTGTGGTTGTCGACCATTTGGAGTCATCATATAAAAATAAACACTCAGGATTCTACCAGCATCATCGTAGTTGTATTCATAACTAACAAATCCGTCCTTTTCTATTTTTTTATCAATTAAACCCTTGCTATTGTAGCTATAGCTACTTCCAAATGCATACGAAGACGTCATTTCATTTAAGGCACCATTCTCATATTTAAAACTAAATTGTTCGGGATTATTTGTATGTCCATCATTTGTATAAACAGTACCTGCTTCAATTGTACTCAACTGACCTAAATCATTATAATTATAATTAAGTAAGTAATCACGTGGTGTATTTTTATTTAATTCAATTTCGTTTGTATCATATAAATTCTCTGATGGTAAATTTCTATACTCAGCAATTTCCATATTATTAAGCATGTATTGATACGATGTTCCGGCAAAATTTTGAGCATATTTTATTGATCTAATGACACGTTTTTGTACCTCTAATACTTTAGTAGTTTTCACCGAAGAGCTAATGTTTTTGATTGCAGGCTTCATTAATTCTGATTTAGGAACTACTTTGGGCTCATTTGGTTTTACTACAACTTGTTCTTCAGGCATACTGTCATCCTTTGAACAACTAAAAAAAGTAAATTGAAAAACACCTAAAGTGATAATTAATAATTTAAGTAGTTTCTTATTCATATTCAGTGATTTGTTAAGACTATTTCATTTAGATTTAAAAGTGCTAATATAGTAATTATTATATTTTATGCTGGCGGTTAAGTGCTTCCAAATTGGGCATCAAAATAAAATTAATCATCGATAAGTAAGACTAGTACGATCGCTCAGTCCATATTATAAAAAAATCTCAGCAACTTAAAAACAACCTACTTCAACAAATACCCAAACCTAATCGATCCATAAAAATATCCCGAATTTGTATTTATACCAGGATCTTTTAACTCTTTGCCTCGATAGATAAAAGAATAAGACATATTGAAGTTATTATGTCTGTATTTTAAACCAAACTCAGCATTAAAACGAAGCGGTTGTAAATCAAAAGTTACAGGACTTGTGTCGCTGAACATACTTCCCTGGATCGTCGCATCATAAAACTGATAGTTGACACTTGGCATTGCATAACAATAAAATTCTCTGATATTATATTGCGGTTGAAAACTTACCGAAGCATCATGCAAGTTAGAATCGTAAATGGGTAATAACTTCTTAAAGCCTATTCGGGTTAAGAAACCTGTCGAAACGCCGTCAAAAATAGTTCCCAGATTAGCTTCGGACTGAAAATGAAGATCGATAAAATCATTGTGTTTTGTTGGAAGCATTTTCTTCGAATACATGACATGCGCCTGAACCGCAAAAGCATTATGCAATTGATTTTCCCAACCAAAAACTTCTTTGTAACCTATAAGATGATGAAAACTTTCCTGAGTTTCTTTTCCTAAAGCATTCGGTCCCATGAAACCCAACTGAAAATCTGTCTTTAAAACCGATTCACTTTGGTAGAAAAAGCTTCTGCCCGCTTTGGCAAAAAGATATCCTGTAAAAGGGCGATCATTAATATCTACGGCAGTTTTATTAATAAATCTGGGATTATAAATATATTGCCCAATTCGGAATTCGGTGATTTCCTTGTTGATTTTTTCGTTGTTGTTCTTGGATAAAAAACGGTAAAAAAGTTCGAGACCATTTGTATAATACATATCATTTTTTGATGATGTATATAAATCATTGTCCGTAATAAAACCTATTTCGGCTGTTTTTCCCTGACCAAATGTCAAAGCAAATGCCAACAAGAAGAGCGCAATAAAAGATTTTTTATTTCGCATTATAGTTTATTTTTCCAACAGCACGCATTTCACGAACAATTCTTTCCTTGCGTCTGTTGATATAACTGGAGGATCCTGTTGCTTTAAATTTTCTTGGGTTTGGCAAGATTGCTGCAATTCCCGCAGCTTGCATTGGCGTTAAACTCGATGCATCACGACGGTACCAATGTTCTGTCGCGGCATAAGCGCCATAAACTCCATCGCCCATTTCGATACTATTCAGGTAAACTTCCATAATACGTTCTTTGCCCCAAATTACTTCAATCAAAACCGTAAAATAAGCTTCTAAGGCTTTACGGAAATAACTTTTCCCTTGCCATAAAAACACATTTTTGGCTGTTTGTTGCGAGATTGTACTTCCACCACGAATTCGGCGTCCGCGTTCGTTACTTTTAAATGCTTTTTGAAGTGCTTTAAAATCAAAACCATTGTGCGTTAAAAAAGTTCCGTCTTCACTGGCAATTACCGCTTTTTGTAAATTCATCGAAATTTTCTCGATAGGTTCCCAATCGTGATCAAAATAAACTTCTTTTCCGCCAAATTTATTTTCAATAGCACGAATCACCATCAACGGCGTAAAAGGAACTGGGATATATTTAAAAATTATAACCGATGCAATCGAAATCCCAAAAAACCATAAAAATAGTTTTATAAAAAACCATTTTACTTTTTCACCAAATGAGCGTTTGCCTTTTTTTGGAGCCGGTTTTGGTTTCGGTTTGTTTGCGGTTGTTGTTTTTGATATTGGTTTTCTGGTTACTGCCATTATATTAAATCTGCTAATTCTGTTCCTATTAAACTCCCAATTGCTACTCCCATTCCGCCTAAACGCACTCCACAAAACACGTTTTCAGAGAGTTGAGCAACAACAGGATTCTTACTGTTTCCAATTCCCATAATGCCGCTCCAACGATGGGCAATCTGGAAATCCTGATTTGGTAAAATTACATTTTTAAGTAAATCCTCCAATTTATTTTGCACAATTTTCGTCTGACCAAATTCTGTTGTTGTTTCGGTTTCAAAATCCAGGTTTCTTCCTCCGCCAAGTAAAATTCTGTCGCCAATATTTCTGAAATAATAATAACCGCGATCGAGATGAAAAGTGCCTCGAATATCTAAATTCGGAATAGGTTCTGTAATTAAAACCTGCGCTCTTGCGGGTTTTACAGCTCCCTTTGTAATTGCATTTGCAAAACCATTTGTTGCAAAAAGTATTTTTTGAGATTTAAAACTAAAATCGTTCAAAACAATTTCGACATGATTTCCTAAATCGGCATAAGAAGTTACAGTTTGCTGGTTTAAGATTAAAATATTTTCAGAAACCGCTTGTCTCAGCAATTCCTGCATCATATTACCGGTATCAATTTGGGCTTCAAACGGATTAAAAATTAAATATTCCTGAATGTTTTTAAACCCAAACCGATCTGTTTCTTTGGTAAAAACATCGGCTTTAAAAAGTGGTTTTAATATTTCATTGATAAACGGTAATCTCGAAATACATTCGGTAAATCCGCTTTCATCTTCGTTAAGAAATAATTCATATCCTCCGTAAGGCTTAAAATCTATTGCGGCATCTCCCAATCTTTTTCGGAGTAATTGCAAACCTTTCCAGCGTTTATCAATCAGATTAATTACTTCTTCTTCTGAATGTGTTTTTAGATCTTCCATAATTTCAGAAAGACTTCCGAAACACGCAAAACCCGCATTTTTTGTACTCGCGCCTTGCGGCAACATTCCTTTTTCTAACACCAGAATTTTTGCCACAGGAAATCTTTCGCGTAAGCGTAATGCTGCATGTAATCCTACAATGCCACTGCCTACGATGGTATAATCTACATTTGTAAACCAATTTTTAAGTTCCCAATAACTTAATTCCATTTGTCAATTTTTTATAAAAATAAGGATTTTTTTGAACCATATAAGTGATATAAGTTCATTTAATTTTTCATTTTGTCAGGCTGAGCGGAGTCGAAGCTTTTTAGTATAGCGAGCCTTCGACTTCGCTCAGGGTGACAATCGCTACATAAGACTAACTCAAATAAAACATAAGAAGCAATGCTTAATTTTTCTTAACCTCCCAATGAAAAAAATAATCAATCTCACTATTTAAATGAGCTTATATCACTTATATGGTTCAATTCTTTTAACATTTACATGCTAAAATATATTTGTACTTTAGCGTCACGAATATTAGAATTTTATTATGAAAAAAGTATTATTTACAACCTTAATAATGATGAGTTTAAACGCTATCGGACAGAATGTAATGTCTCCGGAATTGTTATGGAAATTAGGACGAGTGAGCGCACTTGGACTTTCAAAAGATGCGAAAAATGTTGTTTTTAAGGTTTCAACGCCTTCGATTGAAGAAAACAAATCGTCTTCTAAATTTTTCATTGTGCCTGTAACCGGCGGAAATGCAACTGAAATCAAAGACACGAAAGAAGTTTTGGCAGACAAAAATGTTTCGCCTGACGGAAAATTTTTAGTGTACAATGAAGAGGTGAAAATTGACAAAGTTTTAGGTAAGGATTTCTATCCAAAAATGGACAAATCTGATGCTCAAATCTACGATGGTTTAGATTATCGTCATTGGGATACGTGGAATGAAGGTAAGTTTAACCACGTTTTTTATAAAGAAAATAAAGATGGAGCTGTTGGAATTGACCTTTTAAAAGGTGAAAATTTTGATTCTCCACAAAAACCTTTTGGTGGTGACGAAGATTATATCTGGTCGCCTGACGGAAAAAGCATTTTATATGTTTGCAAGAAAAAAGCAGGAACACAATATGCTATTTCTACCAATACTAATATTTATGAGTACAATTTAGAAACTCAAAAAACCACCAACAGAACCGAAGATAATTTAGGTTATGATATGGCGCCGCAATTTTCTCCAACAGGAAATTTGACTTGGTTACAAATGAAACGTGACGGTTATGAAGCTGATAAAAATGACATTATTGTTGAATTTAAAGGCATCGAAACCAACTTAACAGCAAATTGGGACGGAACTGTAGATAATTTTATCTGGAGTAAAGATGGTAAAAATGTATATTTTGTAGCTCCGGTTGATGGTACAAAACAAATTTTTACAGTAAATTTTCCAGGATTGACAAGAATTGCAATTCAGGTTCGTCAATTGACAAATGGGGATTTTGATGTAAATGATTTAGTTGGTTTTGCCGGCGATGATATTATTGTAACCAGAAATGATATGAATCACGCTCCGGAAATTTATTCTTTTAACCTGAAGAAAAATAGCTGGAAACAATTATCAAATGTAAATACTGATACTTATAAAACATTAGCGGTTAGCAAAACCGAGAAACGTTATGTTACTACTACAGATGGCAAAAAAATGTTGGTTTGGGTAATTTTACCTCCAAATTTTGATGCTTCAAAAAAATATCCAACTTTATTATTCTGTCAGGGAGGACCTCAAAGTCCGTTGACACAATCGTATTCTTTCCGTTGGAATTTTCAATTGATGGCTGCAAAAGGTTATATTGTTGTTGCACCAAACCGTCGCGGAATGCCTGGACATGGTGTTGAATGGAACGAGCAAATTAGTAAAGACTGGGGCGGACAGGTTATGGACGATTACCTTTCTGCGATTGATGATGTATCTAAAGAAAACTACGTTGATAAATCTCGTTTAGGTTGCGTTGGTGCAAGTTACGGAGGATATTCAGTATTTTATTTAGCAGGAATTCACAAAAACCGTTTCAAGACTTTTATCGCTCACGATGGAGTTTTCAATACGGTTAGTATGTTAGGAACTACAGAAGAAGTTTTCTTTAACAACTGGGATTTTGGTGGTGCATATTGGGAAAAAGACAATGCTGTAGCGCAAAAAACTTACAATGCATTTAACCCTGCAACATTGGTTCAAAACTGGAATAAACCTATTTTAATTTTTCAGGGAGGAAAAGATTTCCGTGTACCAATTGGTCAAGGACAAGAAGCTTTTCAGGCTGCTCAATTAAGAGGAATCAAAAGTAGATTTGTATATTTCCCTGATGAAAATCACTGGGTTTTACATCCTCAAAATGCTCAGGTTTGGCAAGGTGAATTTTTTAAATGGTTAGACGAGACTCTTTAATCAAATCATAAAAGATAATAAAATGGCCGTAGATTTATATAATCTACGGCCATTTTATTTTCCGGACATTTCAATTATATAAATATTTGGTTTGCTTTTACTTTTCTTAAATGAAATTTTTAAATAAATTGCAGGGAATTCCAACATCAAAAACTTCCTCAACCCCAGATAAATATTATGGAGAGCAAAAAAAGTTACACAGCACTCAAAGTTTTATTCAGTTATGTTGCTTTACTGGCTCTGGTTGTTACTGTTGGATGGTTTTTATATTCTGAAAATGTAGTTTACAACAAACTTGAAAATAAAATTGCTTTCGAAAAAACCAAAATTCTGAGAGTAAGTAAATTGTTTTCGAATGTGTACAAAACAGAAAGTCTGGCGAGAAAAACAATTCAAAATAACTCTGAAGCAGATTTTAAAAGTTATTTAATTGAAACCGATTCCTTAAAATCAAGAATTGATACTTTAAAACAAATTGTTACTACGCAATATCAAAAAACTTTACTGGATAGTGTTACGTATTTATTGTCTGAAAAGACGAAAAATATCAAGCAATTAAAAACTATAAAAAATAAAGCCGAAGATGAAGTTTCGGTCAATACTGCTATTGATGAAATTACTAAAATGGAGTTCAAACTAAGAAAATTAGAACTTCAGGATTTCAACAAAAACCCGAATCAATTAGGAAGTTATCAGCGAAATGTGCTTCAAAAATATGTTGATTATCTGAATCAGAATATTCCGGATGACAGCACAAATACGCTGAGTAAACAAGCATCTGATTCCATTTTGGCAAATTCAAAAAAACTTTTAAGCAATGTAAAAATCAAGGCCGAGAAGAAAAAAGAATCTCTGAATTTTGAAGAAAATAAATTATTAAAGAATGAAATTGCGATTTCGGACCAACTTAGAAAAGTCCTCCGAATTATCGAAAGAGAAATCATCATCAACTCAATAAAAAACAATTCATTAAAAGAAAAATCGCTTAAAAAAGTAAATGAGATTGTAACGGCATCGGCTATTATTGGTTTGATTTTGACTTTGTTTTTCTCTATATTAATTGTGAGCGATTACTCAAAATCACAGGTTTATAAAAAGCAGCTCGAAATTGCGAATTTCAAAACAAAGAATTTACTCAAAAGCCGTGAACAATTAATTTCGACGGTAAGTCACGATTTAAAAACGCCTTTGAGTACAATTGTGGGTTATTCTGAGCTTTTAGGGAATTCTGATGTGAATACAAAACAATCGTATTTCATTAAAAACATTAAAAATTCATCTGAATATATTTCACAATTGGTTCAGGATTTACTGGACTTTTCTAAGATTGAAGCGGGAAAAATCAGCATTGAAAAAGTACCGTTTTCATTGCCTGAGGTTATTGATGGAGTTGCAAAGAGCATTCAAACCGTTTACAAGCAAAAAGATATTGATCTGATTATTAATATCGATGAAAAACTAAATACAAGAATTGTTGGAGATCCTTTCCGTCTCAAACAAATTTTGAGTAACATAATCGGGAACGCGTATAAATTTACTGAAGAAGGTTTTATAAAAATCAGCGCTTATACAGATCACGACGATAGCTATATTATTACGATTCAGGATTCAGGAATTGGAATTGAGAAAGAAAACCTGAAATTAGTTTTTGAGGAATTTGCGCAGGCGAACGAAAACATTGAAAAAAAATATGGCGGAACTGGTTTAGGATTGGCTATTTGCCAAAAAATAATATCGATTTTAGGCGGAGATTTAAAACTTGAAAGCACTTTTGGGAAAGGAAGTACTTTTGAAATTCAGCTTCCGTTGCAGTTTGATAATAGTCCAATTATTTTACCTGAAGTTAAAAAACCTGTGGTTCGTAACAGTAAAAGACAAACTTTTGTTGTTTTAGATGACGATATTAATCTTTTAAATTTAACTAGCGGTGTTTTAAAACAGGAACAACATCAGGTTTTATCGTTTAGCAGTGCTGTAAAAGCTTTAGAAGCAATTCAAAATACGAATTTTGATTTTGTAATTACCGATATCCAAATGCCGGAAATGGACGGTTTTGCTTTTCTTGAAAAATTAAAAACCGGAGGATATTCGACTTATAATAATCAGCCTGTAATTGCCTTAACCGGAAGAACTGATCTTGATGCTGCTATTTATAGTGAAGCCGGTTTTACAACTGTGATTCAAAAACCTTATTCGCCTAAAATATTACTGGAAACAATTCAGCTTATTTTAGAAAATGATACATTACCTAATGTTGACATTAATGAAAATGAACAAAAAACGAGTTCAAAATTATATTCTCTTGAAACTTTAAAAGAGTTTTTAGGCAATGACGATGAGGCTTTAAAAGAAGTTTTAAAATCATTTATAGAAAGCAGCTCCGAAAATCTGAGTTTATTGGAAAACGCCATGATCGAAAAACATACGGTCGAAATTAATTCAATTGCGCACCGAATTGCCCCTATGTTTAAACAAATTCAGGCGCGTGAAATTGGCGAAATATTAAAGGTGTTGGAAAACAAAAATCTTGAAACTTCTGATTTAAGCGATATTTTTAAAGTATTGAAATCAAAAACAGATATACTTTTTAACGCTTTAAAAAAGGAAATAGTTTAATCTATATTGTATTGTTTCAATTTATTGTAAAGTGTTTTTCTGGTAATTTTAAGCAATTTTGCCGCTTCAGATTTATTATTCTGTGCTTTTGATAAGGCGTGAATAATCGCTTCTTTTTCGTTTTCAGACAATGAGAAATTTCCGTTACCGGTTTGTTGCTTTTGAATCTGAAAAAATTCGGCAGGTAAAACATCGCTTTCTATAAAATCTCCCTGCGATAAAAGTGTCGCACGTTTCACGCAGTTTTGTAATTCACGTAAATTTCCCGGCCAGTTATAGTTTTGAAAAATCGCAACAACTTCGGGTGAAAACCCAATAATATCTTTGTTCAATTGCTGATTGGCTTTTTCCAGAAAATAATCGGCAAAAACCATTAAATCCTCGTCTCTGTCTTTTAATGATGGTGACTGAATGGAGAATTCATTGATTCTATGGTATAAGTCTTCTCTAAATTCACCATTTTTTACTGCTTCACGTAAATCT
This sequence comes from Flavobacterium sp., assembly GCF_043722275.1. Classification (GTDB taxonomy): domain Bacteria; phylum Bacteroidota; class Bacteroidia; order Flavobacteriales; family Flavobacteriaceae; genus Flavobacterium. The sequence goes on from NZ_JAYSPC010000193.1 coordinate 126,767, forward strand.
TCGTTTGTAGCCGTAATGATTCTGATATCAACGTTTATTTCTTTATTGCTTCCAACAGGTTTGATTTTACGTTCCTGAAGCGCTCTTAATAGTTGTATTTGATTTTCGTATGACAGATTCCCTATTTCATCCAAAAATAAAGTTCCGCCATTAGCAGCTTCAAAATAACCCATTTTGTCGCTAATTGCACCTGTGAAAGATCCTTTTAAATGTCCGAAGAATTCACTTGCTGCCAATTCTTTTGGAATCGCTCCACAATCTACGGCAATAAAATTGTTGTTTTTTCTTGTGCTTTGCTGATGAATGCTTTTTGCAATAATTTCTTTTCCGGTTCCGCTTTCTCCAATTATCAAAACCGACATATCTGTTGGACTTACCAAATGAATGTGATCTAATAATTTTTTTGAAGCTACAGAAATTCCTTTTACAAATTCATTTTCATTATTTGCAGTTGGCTTCTTAACAGCTTTCTTTTCCTTTACGGGAATTTCTTTTTCCGTTTCCGAAGTTTTTAAAGCATTTGTAATTACCAATAAAACCTCATCAGGATTGAAAGGTTTCGAGATATAATCTGCAGCACCGTTTTTGATTGCTTTAACGGCAGTATTCACATCTGAGTATCCTGTCATAAGTATTACAGGAGTTTCAGGGTAAGCAGCTTTAAATTCAGACATTAATCCAATACCGTCAGAATCAGGCAAACGAAGATCTGTCAAAATCAAATCAAACGATTCTTTTTTGATTGCTATTCTTGCTTCTGCAGCAGAAAAAGCAATGGTTACTTCGTATGCTTTTTTTACTAGAAATTTCTCTAATAATTTGCAAAACGAGATGTCATCTTCTATCAGTAATATCTTTGGCATTTGTTTTTAGGGTCTTTTTTGCTAAAATAATACTAATAAAATTGTCTTTTCATAAAATTATGCAAAAAAAAAGAGATTGCGATACGCAATCTCTTTTTTCACCAAAAACATAAATCTAAATTCACCTAATTTATATCTTCAACCAGTTGCCATTGACATCTGAAAAAACAGTAGCCTTTTGGTCACCAACCGATATTTCGAGTTTATACTCTTTTTTTTCATTAACAAATGCTTTAACCAGCTTTGCACCAGGATAAGCAGTTTGTAAAGCGGTTTTTATTGCAGGCGGCACAGCCTCTGCGCTTACTTCTGTATACTCTGTCTGAACAGACACGGCAACTTTAGTTTGCTCCTGAGTTGTAACTGTACTTGCATATATTGATAAACTTCCTAAAATAACCGCTACTGATAAGATCAACTTTTTCATAATACTATTTTTTAATATTTTGGTGCGATGACGCCTTTGTCATCTGTAAAAACATAATGTTGATTCTGGCTTTCGCCCGAATTGAGTTCTAATTTATATTGCTTTTTTGGGTTTACATAAGCCTTTACAAGCTTAGAACCCGGAAAAGATTTCTCTAAAGTAGCTTTTACTTCTAAAGGAAGAGCATCCAATTTAATTTCTTTATAGCTGTCCTGAAATTTTACAATGTTCAAGACAGCTTTTTTAGATATTGCTGCTTCCGCATTCATAAATAACCCTCCTAAAATAATTGCAGCTGATAAAATTAATTTTTTCATAATGTTGATTTTTTTAATTAGTATTAGCTGATAAAATTAGGGAATTATTTTTTTATAATATTTCCTGAAGCATCTGTATATACAGTATACTTTTTGTCACCACTTGAGATCTCTATTTTGTACTCATTCTTTTCGTTTTTAAATGCTTTTTCAAGTTTTGTGTTTGGAAAAGATTTTTCGATAGTTGATTTCACAGCTGCCGGAACAGCATCTGCACCAATCTCAGTAAATTCATCCTGAACATTCACTGACTGGGTCATTGAAGTTTTTATTTGAGGATTACCAGCCTGAACTGATAAACCTCCCAGAATGATTGCTGCCGACAAGATTAACTTTTTCATATTGATAGTTTTTTATGGGTTACTTAATTATTTTTTAATTATAGTACCAGAAGCATCAGTATACACCACAGATTTTTCACCTCTTACGGTTACTTCTATTTTGTATTCTTTTTTAGAGTTTACATATGCTTTATCTAATTTTACTCCTGGATAAGCATTATCTAATGATGTTTTGATCGCTGCCGGAACAGCATCAACTTCTTTATAATCGTCCTGAACGTTTATTGTTTGAACCATTGAACTTGTCACGTCCACATTTTTCGCTTGCATTGACAACCCTCCTAACAGGATCGCTGCCGATAAGATTAACTTTTTCATAGTGATAGTTTTTTACGGTTAGTTTTAATTATTTTTTAATCCAGGTTCCATCTGCATTAGCAAAAAGAGAACCTACTTTGTCACCTACTGTAACATCAAGTTTATACTCTGATTTTGCATTTTTGTATGCTTTTGTCAAAACTGCATCCGGATACGCTTTTTTAAGAGCATCAGTTATTGCAACTGGCACTTCTACTACTTTAACTTCAGTGTATTCGTCCTGAATTGAAATTGTTTTTACGATTGTATTTGTTGCTTGAGATGTTGAAGCAAATGATGTTAAACCTCCCAAAACGATTGCGGCTGATAAAAATAAATTTTTCATAATGTGTATATTTTAATATTGTTAATTTTATTTTAGTATTGTGAATTTGAATGTTCACGAGAATCTACTTATTTTTTAATCCAGGTTCCATCTGCATTAGCAAAAAGATTTCCTACTTTGTCACCAACGGTAACATCTAATTTGTATTCTGATTTTTCGTTTTTGTATGCTTTAGTAATTACGGCATCCGGATACGCTTTTTTCAAAGATTCAGCAATTGGAGCTGGTAATTCTTCTAATTTGATTTCTGTGTATTCATCTTCAATTGAAATCGTTTTTACGATTGTATTTGTAATTGGAGAAGTTGAAGCGAATGAAGTTAAACTTCCTAAAACAATTGCGGCTGATAAAAATAGATTTTTCATAATGTGTATATTTTAATTATTTATATAGTTGTTTACGCTTTAGATAATGAAATTATTATGCCGTAACTCAAACATTCCCTCCTTAACCATGAAATCCCTTATAAATAAAGGGTTTATAGAAGTTGTGCCAAAATACGCGATTGTAAAAAAGTGTGTAATATTCTAAAACAGTGTGTAAAAAGTATACACAAATAGTGTTTACTTACTGATTTAAACAACAAAACCCGACAAGTTTTTAAAAACTGTCGGGTTTAAATAAATGCCGTAAAACAAAAAAAGCTGTCAAAATTGACAGCCTTTATATTATTCCTCTATAGGTTTCATTTTAAATGTATCCATAAATGCAGTTGTATAATCTCCTGCAATGTATCTTGGATCATCCATTAATTGTCTATGGAAAGGTATTGTCGTTTTTACACCTTCGATAACAAATTCATCCAAAGCTCTTCGCATTTTGCTAATTGCTTCTTCACGAGATTGTGCAGTTGTAATTAACTTTGCAATCATTGAATCGTAATTTGGCGGAATTGTATAACCAGAATAAACGTGAGTATCTAAACGAACTCCGTGACCTCCCGGCATATGAAGTGTAGTAATTTTTCCTGGTGAAGGGCGAAAATCGTTGTAAGGATCTTCGGCATTAATACGACATTCGATAGCGTGTAATTCAGGTAAATAGTTTCTTCCGGAAATTGGAATTCCCGCTGCTACCATAATTTGCTCACGAATTAAATCGTAATCAATAACTTGTTCCGTGATTGGGTGTTCAACCTGAATACGTGTATTCATTTCCATGAAATAGAAATTTCTGTGTTTGTCCACTAAAAATTCTACTGTTCCTGCTCCTTCGTATTTAATGAATTCAGCAGCTTTTACAGCAGCTTCTCCCATTGCAGTACGCAATTCGTCAGTCATGAAAGGCGAAGGTGTTTCTTCAGTTAATTTTTGGTGACGACGCTGAACTGAACAATCTCTTTCAGAAAGGTGACATGCTTTTCCGTATGAATCTCCAACAACCTGAATTTCGATATGACGTGGTTCTTCAATAAGTTTCTCCATGTACATTCCGTCATTTCCAAATGCTGCAGCAGCTTCCTGACGTGCGCTTTCCCAAGCTTTCAATAATTCTTCTTCTTTCCAAACGGCACGCATTCCTTTTCCACCACCACCAGCAGTTGCTTTAAGCATTACGGGGTAGCCAAATTCTTTTGCTAATTGTTGTGTTTGTTCAAAAGATTCTAATAAACCTTCAGAACCTGGAACACATGGAACTCCTGCTGCTTTCATTGTAGCTTTTGCAGAAGCTTTATCTCCCATTTTATCAATCATTTCAGGAGCGGCACCAATAAATTTGATTCCGTGTTCCTGACAAATTTTTGAGAATTTAGCATTCTCAGAAAGGAAACCATAACCCGGATGAATTGCATCTGCATTTGTAATTTCTGCAGCGGCAATAATATTTGACATTTTCAAATACGATAAGTTACTTGGAGGAGGACCAATACAAACCGCTTCGTCAGCAAACTTAACATGTAGACTTTCTGCATCGGCTGTAGAGTAAACTGCTACAGTTTTGATTCCCATTTCCTTACATGTACGAATTACACGAAGTGCAATTTCTCCTCTATTCGCAATTAATATTTTTTTAAACATCTTTTTAAAATTAGATAATTAGATAATTAGATAATTGGATAATTAGATTTTAAGTACTTTCGAAGAAGTCTAAAAATCTAAAAATCTAACGACCTAAAATTAAGATGGATCTACTAAGAATAATGGTTGGTCAAATTCTACAGGAGACATATCGTCCACAAGAATTTTTACAATTCTACCTGAAATTTCTGATTCGATTTCGTTAAATAATTTCATTGCCTCAATTACACAAAGAACATCACCTTTTGAAATAGTGCTTCCAACTTCAGTAAAAACTGATTTGTCCGGAGATGGTTTTCTGTAAAAAGTTCCAATAATTGGAGATTTAATAATAACGTATTTAGAATCTTCAGCAGGAGCTTGTGCTTCAGCATTTACATTCGAAGCTACTGATGTTTGTTGTGGAGCAACTTGTGGCAATGCAGCCTGAGCTGGTAATTGTTGTACATACGTAGTTTCAGTTACATTTCCTTCTAAAGTTGTTCTGATAGTGATTTTTACATCATCCATTTCTAACTTTACTTCTGCAACTCCCGAATTTGCTACAAATTTGATTAGGTTTTGAATTTCTTTTAAATCCATAATGATTTGTTTTTAGTTTTAATTTATTTCTTATCGTAAGCCCATTTTAGGTAAATAGATCCCCAAGTGAATCCACCACCAAAAGCGGCAAAAATAATATTATCTCCTTTTTTGAACATATGTTCAAAATCGTTTAATACTAAAGGCAATGTAGCTGAAGTTGTATTACCATATTTTTCAATATTCATTAATACTTTTGATTCTTCAAGATTCATTCTGCTTGCAGTAGCATCTATAATACGTTTGTTTGCCTGATGTGGCACTAACCAGCTAACATCTTCATTAGTCAGATTGTTTCTTTTCAGAATCAATTCGCTTGCATCAGCCATATTTGTTACAGCATATTTAAAAACGGTTTTTCCGTCCTGAATAATATTGTGCTGTCTGTTTTTTACGGTCTCTTCTGTAGTTGGAATTAGAGAACCTCCGGCAGGAATTTTAAGAAAATCACGTCCTACACCATCGCTTCGTAAGTATTCATCTTGTAAGCCTAAGCCTTCATAATTTGGTTCAAACAGAACGGCTCCCGCTCCATCTCCAAAAATAATACAAGTTGCTCTGTCTGTATAATCTACAATTGATGACATTTTATCTGCACCAATTAATAATACTTTTTTGTATCGACCTGACTGTATGTATGCAGCAGCAGTCGACATTCCGTATAAGAAACTTGAACACGCCGCCTGCAAATCATATGCAAATGCATTCGTAGCGCCAATTTCTGTTGCAACATAAACTCCTGTAGAGGCTACGGGCATATCTGCTGTAGCTGTTGCCATTATAATCATATCGATCTCTAACGGATCAATATTTGCTTTCGCAATCAAATCCTTTGCTGCTTGTATTGCAAGAAACGATGTTCCTTTTTCAGCATCTTTAAGGATTCTTCTTTCCTTAATTCCTGTACGAGTAGTAATCCATTCGTCATTGGTATCTACCATAGTTTCCAATACTTTGTTCGAAAGTACAAAGTCAGGAACATAAGCTCCAACAGCGGTAATTGCGGCTGTGATTGTATTCATTATATTCTATTATTTCGTTTCAGATACACCGTATCTGAAAAATTTTTAAAAGACTTGAAAATTACAAAAAAAAACGAAATGAATTTGTATGCATTTTCTTAAAAACAGAAAATTATAACCAACAAAAAAAACTCTCACTATGTGAGAGTTCTAGTATCATTTACAAAAACGTATTAAGCAACCGCTACAGATTTATCGATAACAACTTGCCCTCTGTAATACATTTTACCTTCATGCCAGTAAGCTCTGTGGTATAAATGTGCTTCTCCAGTAATAGGACATGTAGCGATTTGAGCTACAGTAGCTTTATAATGTGTTCTTCTCTTATCTCTTCTTGTTTTCGAGATTTTTCTCTTAGGATGTGCCATTTTACTATATTATTTATCCGTTAATAGTTTTTTTAATTTGTCCCAGCGCGGGTCAATATCTTCTTCTTTTTTACTCTCTTCTTTAACTTCTTTGACTGTTAGTTCATTTAGTTTTTTCAAGGCTTCAGTTTGCAAACTGCCGTCTTTTACTCCTGGATGAACTCGTTTTAGCGGTACAGATAATGCAATCATTTCATAAATGTATTGTGCTACATCTAATTCATGTTCTCCGTGCGGCAAAATCAACAACTCTTCGTTATCGTTATTAAATTCATCTCCAAACCGAACAATTAATTTCATTTTCCCTTTTATAGGAAGATCAAAATCTTCGCCTGTCAGATCACAAGGTACGTTTACAGCTCCTTTGTGTTTGAATTCCAACTCTAACATGTTGCTTTTCTTATCTAAAACTAAACCTACTTTGATATCAGAACTTTGAAATTCTTCGTAATCAAAGTTCTCAAAGAACGCGTTACTTATTTGATACTCAAAATGGTGTTTTCCCAGCTTTAATCCCATGAAAGGAATTAAAAATTCTTTTGATTTGCTCATCTCAATATCAATTTTGTCAACTCGTATCTAAAAATCAGATACCTGAATTGGGGTGCAAAGATATAAAATTATTATAAAACTAATAATCTTATTCACCTTTTTTTGTTTATAACTGTTTTTCTTTTATTTTAAGAGGTTTTTGAGTAATCTCTTCATGCTGATTTCTCGCATGAAAAATATCTATTGCAAGATAAATTGCCTCTTTAAATGAATTGTAATCTGCCATGTCTTTTCCAGCAATATCATACGCTGTACCGTGATCCGGCGATGTTCTTATTTTATTTAATCCTGCTGTATAATTTACTCCTTTTCCAAAAGATAATGTTTTAAAAGGTATTAATCCCTGATCGTGATAGGTTGCTACAATTGCATCATATTTTTCATATTGACCGCTTCCAAAAAATCCATCGGCAGGAAAAGGTCCAAAAACCATTGTTCCGGCATCAAATATTTTCTTTAAAGCGGGTCTTAAAACAAGATCGTCTTCTTTACCAATTACTCCGCCATCACCAGCATGTGGATTTAATCCTAAAACGGCAATTTTTGGTCGAACAATGCTAAAATCCTGAATTAACGATTTTCTGATGGTTTCGATTTTTCTTGTAATTAACTCTTCGGTCAAATTTGCAGAAACTTCGTTTAACGGTACATGATCTGTCAATAAACCAACTCTTAAATTATCCTGAACCATCATCATTAAAGCATTTCCTTCTAATTCCTGATCTAAATAATCTGTATGTCCGGGAAATTTAAAATCTTCTGACTGAATATTGTATTTATTTATTGGAGCTGTTACTAAAACATCAATTAAATCCTCTTTTAAAGCCTTTGTAGCGGCAACAAATGATTTTATGGCATACTCGCCTATTTTTTCATTATTTGTTCCTAAATTGATGTCAACTCCTTCTTTCCAAAGATTTAATACATTTACTTTTCCAATTACGATTTGATCTAACTTATCAATTCCGTGAAACTGAATTGTTGATGTAAAGCTTTTTTTAACGAAAGAAAGTATTTTGGCATTTGCAAAAATAACCGGCGTACACATTTCTAACATGCGTGAATCTTCGAATGTTTTGAGTATAACTTCGCTTCCAATACCGTTTAAATCTCCTATTGAAATTCCAACAATTATATTTTCTGCTTTTTTATTCATGAGCTCAGGTTATTTATATATGATTTATTATATTTTCCTTTAAAAAACATTTTTTGATTTAAAGACAAAAATAGAATTACCTACAAAAGATAGTGGCTTTTAAAATCTATTTTGACTGCAAATATAGGAATAAATAATAGGATAATAATAACGCTTAAGCCAGCTAATAAAAATCAAATTTTAAATTAAAGCTTTTATAAACAAAAAAAAGGATGAAAATTTATTACAACTTTCATCCTTTTTTAAACTTTCTTAAACTATGCTTCTTTTGGCTCCGGTAATAAAATTGATGCTATTACAGATATTATAAGAACTGCTCCAATAACCAATAACGAGTAAAGTGACTCGATATGATAAAACGGAGAAATAATCATTTTTACACCAATGAATGCTAATATGATTGCCAAACCATATTGCAATTTACTGAATAAATGAATAAAGTTATCCAATAAGAAAAACAATGCTCTTAATCCTAAAATTGCAAAAATATTAGAGGTATAAAGTATAAACGGATCATTTGATATTGCAAAAATTGCCGGAATTGAATCTACTGCAAAAAGCAAATCTGTAAATTCTATTACTGCAACTACAACTAATAAAGGCGTTGCCAGTTTTTTACCGTTTTCAAATGTGAAAAATTTGTCTCCGTCGTATTTATCGCTTACGCTGAAAAACCTTCTAATTAACCTTGCTCCTCTTGTATTATTGTAATCTTCGTCATCATCTTCATCACCAGCAGACCATGATTTGATACCTGCATACACTAAGAATAATCCAAAAGCTGTCATTATTAAGTTAATGTCATATTTAAATCCTGGCATTCCTACTAAACTTAAAAGCTTGTTTAAATAAGTAAGTTCAATTAAGAAGGCGCCTGAGAATATAAAAATCGCTCTTAAAACCAATGCTCCAATAATTCCCCAAAACAATACTTTATGCTTATTTTGATTGGCTACATCAAAAAACTTGAAGACTAATATAAACACAAAAAGATTATCTACAGAAAGTGCTTTCTCGATCCAGTATGCTGATTGAAATTCATAAAACTTAGCCGATCCTGCATAATAGTAAACCAAACCACTAAAAAGCATGGCTAAACTAATCCAAACCAGTGACCATGTAATTGCTTCTTTGTTTGTTACAACATGACTCTTTTTATTAAAAATACCTAAGTCTAATAATAGCATTATAAGAACTGCGACTGCAAAAACAGCGATTAATCCTGGATGTTCCGAAAAAATTGGGTGTTGATTCATTTTTTATTTATTAATTATTACTTTATTTATTTGCCATTGTTATTACGATTACTCTTCCGCCATCTTCTTTTGAAAGCAGGATTTTTTTTCCATCAGTTAATTCAACCATCGAACCAATAGGAATTTCTTTATCTTCTGTAAGATCCTTCAAAGATGTCATTTTTTGGTTTACTAATACCCATGCATTATTAAAAAATGTAAAATAACCTACAGGAACTTTTTGTGCGGCTGTTATTTTTTCGTTTCTGGTAATATTTCTATTTACGTGCCACTGAAATAAATACTGATCGTTATAAACCATTAACCTATGATTTTCAGGTTTCCAGACTGATTCCTGAAATTGATAATACAAATCTAAAACCGGAAGTGTTCCTTTGTGAGCTGTTCCGCAAAACGGACATTTGGGTGTATTTGTGTTATCAAAAACATACCATTTTTGCTCGCAGTAAACATTATGGCATTTCTGCATTAAATCGGTTGTTTTCAGCAATGCTGTTTCCCATTCTTCCGCGGTTGGTCTTTGCATAGGATTGTGCAATCCGTCTATAAAAACCTTATCAAACAATGCTTTCAAATAAGGTCCTGTAATTGTATAAGGAAGTTTATCAATATCCGCCCAAGGCAAATCCCATTTAGAAACCTGATCCAGTTTTGGCCTGTTTGCAGAATTTGTGGGATGTTCGATAAACATTGCTTTTTCGCCCATAGAAAGCAAATCATCTATTTCAGTATCAAGATCGTGTACTTTTCCTCCTTTTAAAGGATGCCTGTGCAGTAAAAACATATAAATTAAAACTGGCAAAGCATGCAAATCAGTTAAACGGTTTGGTAATTTTCTGTTTGGATCTGTTTTATTTAAATGTTTGGTCGAAAGTACTTCAGGCGCAATAAATTCAGCCGTTCCTATAACCTCAGCCTGAAACAAACCGGGCACTACTAATCCGTCAAGATCAATCATACAAGCCGATTTTTCTACCGGATCTATCAATACATTATTGTATGACAAATCAGAATGCGCCAATCCCATCGCGTGCATTTTTTTTACTCCGCGGGTCAAATTAACACAAATCTGAAAATAACTCAGCCAATCTCCCAACTCTGAATTTGCAACTCTTAATGGAAAATGCGGATTTCTGAATTTAGGTCCGGCAAACCACTTTCCGTTTTTTTCTTTTCCCTGAATAAGATCGCTTGTGGCATATCCTTTTTTAAAGAAAAATCTCGAATTATAAATTGGCACAATTATTCCGGTCAAACCTTTGTATTCAATAACATCAGTTGGCCATCTGTAAACTTCGTTTAAATAATAATCGCCGGCATCTCCATTCTGAATTTGGGATAAATATTTATTTGTTATTTTTTGAAGTCGTTCTTTCTGATTAAAATCTAATTTATCTCTAAAAATAGCGACTACATATTTTTTGTCCGGACTAAAATAAACATCTTTTACGCCACCACGCATTGGTTCACCATTATCAATAAATTGATATGATTTTGTAGTGTCGTTAATTGATTTTACTGTAATTGTATTCATTATTTTAGTAAATTATGGCAAGCGTTCTGTCGTCATGATTGCCGGGACTCCAGAAATCCATCCACGTCGAAAGCTGATTCGCAACTTCAGTATTTCCTGTACTAAAATCGACTTTATTTCCTTCTTCGTTATTTCCTTGTAAATCTCCGAAAAATTCATTCCATTTTTCTGTTTTTTCCAAATTAGCTTCTACAACAAATTTAGGATCATAGATTCCGTCTGTCATTAATACCAAATAAGAGAAATCATCGATTAATTTAAAACCAAAACGCGTAGAAAACTTATCGCTCTGAAATATTTCGGGCATTGTAATAAATCGTGTTCCACCACCAAAATCTCCAATATCCAGCCAGTTCATTAGTTTTATTTCTGTCAATTCTTTATTTAATAATCCGATAGGGCAATCTCCAACACCAAATGTCAGCAACGCATAACCGAAATCATATTTTTTAACCAAAGCAAAAATAAGCGTTGCATGATAATTCGCTAATTCGGTTTCACTTTTTATTGCAAATTCTTCTATTTGCTTATTCGCAAAATGAGCCGCTTTTGATAATGAATTATAAACAAAATGATTTATTTTTTCAGATGTATTTTCATCTTCTTGTGTATGATGAAGCAATAATGTTTCATCAAATTCTTTTAAATTTCCTTCGGTAAAATTTTCTTCAAAATATTGAATTACGGCACCGCAGGCAATTTTTGAACCTTTTCTGGACAAACGTGCTGATCCGGCTCCATCTGAAACTGCTAATAAACTCCAACCTGTTTGATTGATGTTTTTAAAAGCAAAATCATCTTCTCTAAAGGAACCAACATTTGCATGACTTCTTCCGCGTTTTGAAGCTACTACAATATTTTTATCTAAAAATTTAGCCGAAACCGCAATATTATCTTCTTTCCAAAAAGGATCATTTTTATCGCTTTCCAGATTTTTCCAGAGCGATTTGGGATCAGGATTTATAATAAGGGTTAGTGTTTTTTCATTCAAAGCGGCATCTTCGGGCTCGCCTTCAATTCTAAACAATATTTTTATTTTTAAATCGCCGCTTATTTCCGGAATTCCTGAAAGTGTTTCTTCTTTTGTATCAAATTGAAGTCCGGTATTCTCTAATCCTTTTGTTTCAAAAGAAACAATATCGTCCCAACCCAGTTTAGTGAAATCAAGTTTTGCTTCATATTTTTTATTTACCGTGCCATTTGGTATTGACACCGCTTGTATCATAATATCGTCAATTCTTGTTTTCAACTTCCAATTTTCCATAATCATTCTTTGGTTTTCCTGAATTATTTTAACGGAATTTACATTGTTTTCATCAGCAATAAATTCTTCAAAAAGAGACAATTTACCTAATGAAATTTCTATTTTGTTTTGCGTCAAAAAGGCTTTAATATATCGTTTGGTTTCGTCCATGAATTATCCTTGTGTTCTATTGACATCAAATCCGCCTTCGCCACTGCCATAACTTCCCTGATTTCCGCACCACGGGCAAGTACTTATATTTTCATCACCAATGCAATGTATTTTATCGCAAACACAAACTGCAAAAGCAACCTGATTGCCACAGCAAGGACATGTAGGTCCGCCAATAAGTTCATCAGTATTTACTTTATTACTAAAATTACTAGTATCTGCTAATTCAAAATAAGCGTTATCAACCTGATATGCGCCAACTAATTTGTAATTTTTAGATGATAATTCGACTCCTGCATAAATTGATTCTGCAATTGTTTTGCGGTATTTCATTAAGTAAGGTCTTTTAGTATTTTGACATTTACCGTTTAAAACCACAAAATTATCATCAACATATTGACGGTTTGGATCTACTTTAGTCAAATCAATTTTTGATAGCGTTTCTCCGTCTAATTTTGCCAACTCAAAACCTGTCGAATTATTTTCAACACTAATACTGCTTGTTTTTATAGAATCTGTAACCCATCTAAAAAACTCTTTATACGATTGCACATTGGTGTTTTTAAAATGCAATACATTTTCTGTCAGCTCGCCCAGAACTTTTGTATCTGTTTCATTCCCGAAAGAAATCGCAATCAAATTGGCTGTTTTCTGCCAGTTTTGTTTCCATTCGTTTATCGCTGCAAGAGTATCATCTGTAGGAACTCCATCTGTAAATAAAAAAACAATAGGTTTCCAGTCGCCTTTTACTTCATAAGTAGTTTTAACAATATTATTTCTTAATTCATACATCAAATGTCCTAAACCTTTACTTAAAGATGTTCCGCTGCCAATTGGGAATTTAGGCGGATAAAAACTCACTATTTCCTGTAACGGAACTAGTGTTTTTGGCTGACCTGCAAATACTATAATTGAAACAAAAACGGTTTCAAGTGCATGAGGATCTGTTTTTAATGCCTGAATGATTGTAGCTAAACCTTCCTCAACTTGCTGAATTGGTTCTCCAACCATTGACTCAGAAATATCTATTAAAAAATATATGGGCAATCTTCTCATGTTATAGGAAATTTAATAGCATTAAAAAATAATTAAAAATACAAGCCGTGTCATATCAAACCTGAAATGGTTTTATTATTATAATTAGAAAATTGAATAGGAAAAAAACTCTTGAACAATCAGAAATATTTTGATATTGAGGATTTAACTTGTCTTTGTAAGGCAATATTCTGAATAGTAAAAACAGTACAACAAACAAGAATCTGAATAAAATTTCAGGAAATGTTATTAACATATATTAAAGCACAATTATGTTTGTACTTTATATCACTATAATAATTTCACTTGGCGGAGGCGGTAATGTCACACTTTCTCCGGTTCCCTGACTTTTATTTCCTTGTTCTATAGTTTCAGAAACCCATTTGAAAAACTGTTTCAATGCGGCACTATCAGCCGATGCCAAATGTACGACATTATCAGTTAATTCTTTCAAAATATCATCATTTGCCATATGTCCGGCTGCGCAACCTACAACAGCACCAAAATTGAGACTTTTTATTTCCTGGATTTTTTGTCTGTACAATTGAATATCAGAAGGTTTACCATCTGTAAAAACAAACAGCAATGGTTTCCAATCTCCTTTTTGTGTTGAAGATCCTTTTATAACATCGGTTTTTACTTTTTGAATAACAAAATCAAGACCTGCGCCCGTATTTGTTGGTCCGCTTTGAGGACACATAATTTCCGGAAGCTGAAAATCTACTAATTCCGTCAAAGGAATAATTTCCTTTACTTCTCTGTCAAAAGTTATAATACTAATCCAGAGCGAATCCAGCGCTTGAGCATCAGTACGCAACGTATTAATCATTCCGCTTAAAGCATTATTCAAAGCTTGAATTGGTTCTCCGTACATTGAACCGGAAGTATCTAATAAAAAATATACAGGCAGTCTTCTCATAGTACTTAAAAAATAATTAATAACAGATTATGTTTTATAAACAGACTCGGCAATTTGTCAAATAAACTTTCCTGAAAATGTTATTGATGAAAAGTTTATTTGACTAAATGATATTTTAAACTATAGGTAAGACTGAATAATTTTGTGAATCGTTTGTCCCAAAAATGTATCATCTGTTGGGTCACCAATGGCACTAAATTTCCATTCATTATTTCTCTTATACAATTTACCCATAATGATGGAGCGTTTGTTTACATATTGAGGATCTGCAGAAACATTGTAAGAGGCAAATTCAGATACTACTTTTGTAGGCGTACCTTCGTACATTCTGATTTTTGCATAAGGAATTTGAGAGAAATCCTCTTTTCCGGCATTATTTAAAAAGAAAAATATCTGAGTAACTTTAGCATCAACTTTTGACAAATCGACAGTTATGATTTCGTTGTCTAAACCATCATCTCCACCTGTATCTCCTGCAAGGTCATCGCCAGTATGTTTTAAGGCTCCGTCAACGGTTAACAATTTACCTATTGGTAAACCAAATTGCTGCAAAACTTCGGCTCTGTATAATGGAGAATACAAATGATCGCAAAGTTTGTTTTGATCGTCGATTAAGATACAGCTTAAATCTAAGTCAATATTGATAACGTTTTTTGACAATCCTAAAAATCCACGGGTTTCAATTGCGCCCCAGTTTACACCAACGCAAAAACTTGTTAATGATTCACCGCTTGATTTTCTTAAATCAATTTTCTGTCCTTTTGTTAAGTTAATTGCCATGCTGTTTTATCGTTTTAAATTAGTTGTATTTATTTAAATAATCCTGTAAGCCACCTTTCATTCCTATTCCAACAGCTTCAAATTTCCACTCGTCGTTTCTTTTATAAATTCTTCCAAATTCAACTGCTGTTTCTATAGAAAAATCTTCGTCAAGTTCGTATTTTACTAATTCTGTATTGGTTTGATCTACAATTCTGATAAATGAATTTCTAATTTGTCCAAAATTTTGTCTTCTTGTATCAGCATGGTGAATTGTTACTACAAACGAAATCTCGGTAATATCCGGTGATACGGTTGACAAATCGATTTGTATTTTCTCATCATCTCCGTCACCGGCGCCTGTTAAATTATCTCCCGTGTGAATTACTGATCCGTCAGGTGATTTTAAATTATTATAATAAACAAAATGGTTATCATTTGGAATTTTTCCGTTAGCACCAATTAAAAAAACCGAAGCGTCTAAATCAAATCCTTCACCTGTACTACTGGAATTACTGTCCCAGCCAAGTCCTACAATAAATTTTGGAGCATCAATACTCTGTCTTTGACCTTTTTCTAAATTAATTGCCATTTATATATTTTTTATTTAATATTAATATTTAACATTGTTTTTAAAATGTTCGTTTGCTCGTCGACATTTTGTAAATCTTCAATAAAATCAATTGATGAAATTTTATTTAAATAATCTTTCAGCACTTCATTGACGTTTTCGGGAAGTGATGTTTTTACTGTACTTAATTCTGATTCTAAACTGGCGTTCTTGTTTTTCAATTGCGTTATAATCTCTCCTTTGACTGAATCATTTTTTAAGAGATTAATTTCGTTTTCCATTTCACTTTCTAAAAAATAAAATGCTTTTTCATTGGCAATAAAAACAAATTTGTCGTTTGAATCCCTAAATTCATAGACTTCAATAATTTCATTATTACAAATTAAGCCACACGAAAATTTAATTTTAAAATTCAGGACGTTTAATCTTCCTAAAAGTTTTTTCTCGAACTTAGAATATTTATTTTCATATAAACTTTTCTTTGAAGTTGCGATTTTTTCATACTGATCGATACTAATTTCTCTGTAATATTCTGTTTTAATACTATCCGAAAAACTTATTATTTCATTCCAATTAAAAAAATCTGCATCTTCAGTAGAAAACATCTGATAAAGCTCTTCAATTTTTTTGGACATGTTTTGAGCATGAGTCCTTAACAATTGAGGAAATTTTGAATCTCCTATCTCTGTTTTTAATTTTGATATAATATCCAGATTGATATATATTTCATCAGAAATTAAAACATATTGCTGTTCTTTTGATTTTTTTAATTTCTGAAATAAATCGATAAAACTACTTGTATACTGAATGTGAAATAGTTCTAATTTATTTATATCTAATGTTTTATTATTTTCAAAGAGCGTATGAATGATTTTTGTTTTTATTAAAACACCAACAAAATCCTTGTGATTAAAGAAATTGGATAACAATTCTAAAATCACAAGTTTTCTATTACTATCTTTTATTATTTGAACGTACCGTTCCTCTTCCTCTTGCATTTAATCAATTTCTTCTGGTCAATTAGCTGGTAACCCCTTTTCTAAGTTCAATTTCAAGGCTTTGTAATCCGGCGTCCAATTGTCTTCTGGTTTCCGTACCCTGATCGTGAATTTGTTTTACTTCGGTTAAAGTATCTATTAATGATTTTGTTGTCATTTTCAATGTTTCCAGAGAAACGACAGTGTTTTCATTTTCTTTTGCTACTTCAATACTGTTTTGTTTCAGCATTTCGGCATTTTTCTGCAAAATAGTATTTGTTGTTTCAGATACTCTTCGTTGTATTTCAATGTTTTGTTTTTGTCTTTGTAAAGCAACCGCAAGTGTTAATTGATTTTTCCAGACAGGCATTGTCGTGGTTAAAATCGATTGTGCTTTTTCGGCAATTGACGTATTGTTATTTTGTACAACCCGTATTTGTGCCAAAGACTGAAGCATGATAAAACGAACAATTTTCATATCGGCTAAACGTTTGTCCAGACGATTGATGAAATTTCTTTTATCAGATATTTGATAGTCCTGATATTGCGTAGGATTTCCTTCCATTACGGCAAGTTCTTCGTTTAATTCCTTAAAGCGAATTTGTCCTGCAATAATGTGTTTTTCCATTTCTTTGATCAGGTTCACATTACCATCAAACATAGTTTGAAGCGCGCTGTTATCTTTCACAGAATTGATCATTCCGGCTTTTACTTTATTACTGATTTTATCAATATTGACAGTAATCTTATCGTATTGCTGGAATAATTTTTTTACATCAATAACTAATTTATTAAGAAGCGGAATTTTAGACAAAAATCGTTTAAACGGTCCCTGATCTAACTGGTCAACATCTACATAATTTAATTCTGTAAGCAAATCATTGATTAAAGTTCCTACTTCACCAGAATTGTAGGTTCTGACATTCGTTAAAAACGTATCACTTTGTTTTGCAATCGAATTTTGAATTTCGGCACCATAATTCAGGATTGAATTGGCGTCGTTTTCATTTAACTGATTCGAAATGGATTTGTAATTGCTTACTTCAGCCTCTGTAATTGAGGTTAAATTCACATTTCCGTCCTTATCAATCAAAGCAGTATTTTCCTGAGTAACTAATTGATTTTCTGACATAATTTATCTTATAAATGATTCTGTTGAATGGTAACAATAGTTTGCTCCAGTTTTTTATCGCTTGTTGGAACTCCAATTGCGCTAAATTTCCAATCGTCATTTCTTTTATAAAAAACGCCTAAAACCATTGACACATTTCCTGCAAAAGAAGCATCATTTGCAATATCGTAACGTGCAAATTCCTGGCTTACTTTTGTTGGAGTTCCTTCATAAATCCTGATAGATGCAAACGGAATATCTTTAAAATCCTGACCTCTGAAACTATTAATGAAAAATGCAACGTGGTTTGCAGCCGGTGACAATTGAGAAAAATCTAATGTAATTACTTCATTATCTAATCCGTCATCACCATTTAAATCTCCTGTTAAATCATCACCGCTATGTTTGATAGCGCGATCATTTGAAATTAATTTTTTGAAATTTACTGAGTCAATATGTTTTTTTTGATCGTCATAAACTGCACAACTTGCATCTAAATCTACCGGTTCTTTTTTTGTACCAAAAAAACCTTTCTTTTCAATCGCACCCCAATTTACACCAACACAAATGTTGACTAATTTAGTACCGTTGCTTTTTTCAAGATTAATACGTTGTCCTTTTTCTAAATTAATTGCCATATCTTAGTTATATTTATTTAAGTAATCCTCTAATCCGCCTTTCATTCCTGCGCCAATAGCTTCAAATTTCCATTGTCCGTCTTTATTGTAAATTCTTCCAAACTCAACTGCTGTTTCAATAGAAAAATCTTCTTCTAATTCGTATTTCACCATTTCAGTATTGTTGCTGTCATCCACAATTCTGATAAATGAATTCCTAACCTGACCAAAATTTTGTTTTCTGTTTACAGCATCATGAATCGTTACAACAATACAAATTTCTTTTACTGCCGCATTGATTTTCGTCAGGTCAATTTTTACTTGTTCGTCATCTCCGTCTCCGTCTCCGGTTAAATTATCTCCGGTGTGTATTACAGAATCGTCCGGTGATTTTAAGTTATTGTAAAAGATAAAATGAGCATCAGATATTATTTTTTTATTGTCGCCTAATATAAAAACCGAAGCATCGAGATCAAAACCTGATCCTGTGCTGCTGCTGTTTGTGTCCCAGCCTAAACCTATTGTAAATTTAGGAGCGTTAATATTTTCACGTTGTCCTTTTTGTAAATTGATAGCCATAGTTTTAATCTATTTTAATTACATTAATGTTCGTTTTGTATTCTAAGATTTGATGATAATTATTGCTTATTGCCAGATGAAATAAATCATTACTGTTTTTAGTCGAAATATTGTCAACTAAATAATTAAACTGGTCTTCGTTTAAGCTTAAAATGAATTTCACAATTCTGGTATTGTATTGAAAATGTTCGCTGTTTATAATCGCAACAATATCTTCTACGTTTTTAACCGAAAAATAATTATAGTGATTTTCTATTTTAGGATGAATTCCTTTGTTTGCTAATTCGGCAAAATAGACAAAAACAAAATCTCCATTGACATTATATTGATCCAGGATTTTATTTACGGTATGTTCGTGGCTTCCTGTTATTTTAATATCATCAACAAAAATGCAAAGTTTGCCTTCAATAAAATTACGATCAATATAATACGTATCATTTGAAATTAGTTTTACTCTTTCGTTAAAATCTAAATTACCGTAATCCGTTACATACGTTTGATTTCGGTATATTTTTGATTCAATACTTGCCTTTTTATTATTTTTAAACAAAAAGCTGTTGAGCTCTTTTTTAAAATAATAACATAAAAAATTTGAAGCGGTGGGTATTGATAAATACGGACTTGGCAGAATCACGATTTCCTGCTCTGATAAAATCAAATCTCTAAATTCATTGACAAATCCTTCAAATAATTCTTTTGCAAATTTCTCTGCATAGAATTTATCTCCAAATTTGAATTTACTGTATTCTTCTTCTCTAAACGGACAATTATCTTTTTCGAGAATTTTGTGTAAACTGTAGCTCTTATTCACTTTTATATTTTTAATAGATGTGCATCAAATCCATATTTCAGCGCACCGTTATAATCTGCAATACTGTTGTCACCAATGTGCAATATTTCTTTTTTCTCTGTTTTTTTAAATGCATTTACTTCATCAAAAACCAATTGAAAAATTTCATTATTAGGCTTTGAAAAACCAACCTCATCAGAGTAAATCTGAAACTTAAAATAATCTGTTAATTCATAATACGCCAATAACTTTCTTAAAGTCCTGCCTTTGATAAAAGCGGTATTGCTTAAAATATTAATAGACTTGTTTTCCTGTGTTATTTCATGAAACAATGCCTTAATATTTGAAAACATCAAAACTGGTTTGTATTCCATAAATAAACGTTCTGTTTCATCGTAGAACTGACTTAATTTATCGGTTTCATATTTATTAATATCAACTTCGAGAGCGTTTAAAATTAGATAATAAATTTCATACGTATTGATATTCAATCCCGTTTTTTCATTAATATTATTGCAGAGAACATCATAATATCGTATTACCTCACTTACTTTTTCAATTGTAGCATCTATTTCGAAAAAATCCCGAAACATCAGATTTCTTTTGATCTTAAACTCAGGATGCGATTTTATCAATGTAAGCCATAAATCAAATGAAAGATGACTGTAGTCTATGTAATTTATTTTCAAATCTTATTTTTTATAATAACAGGATTACCTGTTTAATTTTTTAATTGGATTAAAGTTTAATGCTGTTTTAAACATATTTTTTCAATTTTTTTTCCAACTAAATTTTGCAATTTCTTTTTACAAATCCAAATTCATCACATTATCAACATGTTAAATAACGAATTACTATTTGATTTGCATTACAAATAGTTTAAACCTTACAAACATACCTTATTTAATGATTTGTCCTGAATAATATTTTTCAAGAAAGAAACCTAAATCTGCTTTATATCCAATTCCCGAAGCTTCGAATTTCCATTGTCCGTTTCGTTTGTACAATCTTCCAAACTCTACTCCTGTTTCAATTGAAAAATCTTCGTCTAATTCATATTTGGCAATTTCCTGTCCGCTTGCATCATCTACAATTCGGATATAAGAATTTCTAACTTGTCCAAAATTTTGTTTTCTTCTTTCAAAATCTTCGATTGTCACCACAAAAAGAATTTCCTGAACATTGGCATCAATTTTATGCAAATCAACTTTTATGGCTTCATCATCATCTCCGTCACTATTGCCGCCTGTAGGATCATCTCCCGTATGTTCTAAAGCGCCGTCAGGAGAAGTTAAGTTGTTATAAAAAATAAAATAATCTTCGCCAAGAAGTTTACGATCAGAGTTGATCATAATAGCAGATGCATCTAAGTCAAAATCGTTTCCTGTGCCTTCATTTGGGTCCCAGCCTAAGCCAACAGTAATTTTTGATAATCCAATATCAATCTTTTGCCCTTTTTGTAAATTTATTGCCATTTTATTATCTCATTTATATTTATAAACATACAATGATACAAAAAAGGGGAGTAAGTAAGAATGAGGGTTCCCGTAAAACCTGAAATATTTATTAACAAACCATAGAAAAATCTGCAAAAAAGCAACTTTAAAATCATTTCAGAACTTCAATCGTCCCTTACAAAGCCTAAAGCTTTTTTACAGCTTGTAATTTATCCATTTACTAAATATCTCATAACATCAATTACCGTTTTGCTTTTTTAATCTAACTTTGTGGCAATACCCAAAAACAAACTTCATTAAGTAAAATAAAACGACAATGTTTACAGGAATTATAGAAACCCTTGGAAAAATTCACGAGATTCAAAAAGATCAAAGTAATCTTCATATTACAGTAGATTCTACAATAACAAACGAATTAAAAATAGATCAGAGCGTTTCGCATAACGGAATTTGCCTGACAGTTGTAGCAATAAAAGATTCTTTTTATACCGTTACGGCTATTGACGAAACAATTTTAAAAACAAATATTGGAGACTGGAAAGCCGGCGATATTGTAAATCTGGAAAGAGGAATGAAACTTGGCGATCGTCTTGACGGACATATTGTTCAGGGACACGTTGATCAAACCGGAACTTGCATTAAGATTGAAGAAGCAAACGGAAGCTGGAATTATACTTTTGAGTATGATAAAAATCTCAGTAATATTACAATTGAAAAAGGATCAATTACAGTAAATGGAGTTAGCCTGACAGTTGTAAACTCTAAAACAAACGAGTTTAGCGTTTCAATTATTCCGTATACTTATGAAAATACTAATTTCAAAAATTTTGAAGTTGGAACAAAAATAAATCTGGAATTTGATGTAGTGGGAAAATACATTTCAAGACTTTACTCCATCAATAAGTAAAATTCAAAAGTACTTTACAAAAGAAAAGCTTCAATTTATATTGAAGCTTTTCTTTTTAAATTAAATTTATATATCGTGTGCATACCAAAAATTAATGCACATATTAATAATAAAACTATATTTTGATTAATATCAGTACTAGGAGGTGGAGTATTATTTACCGACATTGGAGCAGGCGGAGGTGTAACTGGCGCAGCCATAATACTTGACAAATTTAACAAAGTCAAAAAAAACACAAAAAAAACAGTCTTTATCTTCATAATTTTAACATGCTGCTGTACAGCAAGGTAGGTTGATAAATTTTATTCATTCTAATATAATTCGCACAAAAACAGGGGCTTACGCTTAATTATTCGACAAATGTATAAGATTTTAAGCAAAAAGCAAGTTTTTAATCAAAAAAACTTCTTGGAAATAATCTTTGCTTAATCGCGTAAGAAATAAACCTGAAAATATAAATTCACATTTCACATACTTACGTATATTTTTACATTTTAGATTTTGAGAAAGATACTTTTAATGAAGTAAAATAAAAAAAGCCTCTACATTTTACTGTAAAGGCTTTTTGTGGTCCCACCTGTACTGCTAAATCAATTACACAAAAACACAAATAACTATAAATCAACTACATATAAAAATCAAAAAACATTTATTCATGTGTTTTGTTTCACACTTGTTTTACACTACATTTGATTTTTAAACTTTTTATATGAAAATTACTTACAATCCCTGTGTCAAAAAAAAATATTCTGCTGATAATTTTGGAATTCTTCAAATAAGGAGAACAGAAAATAGAAAATCCACTTACTCCTCATTAGGCATCACAATGAAAGTAAAAGATTTATTAAAAAACGGATCAGTTAGCAGTACTCATTCGAATCATAAAGAACTTAATAAAAAAATAGAAGAAAAAATTCTTGAGTTAAAAAGAATTGACTCACCTGATGAAGTAATTATTGAAAACGTCAGCAATGAAAAGGTTTCATTTATAGAATTTTTTAAAAGTCAACTAGATTATTTTGACAAAAGAAATGAAATCGGATCATACAAAGCTCATCTTACAAGTTACACTCACCTTTTAAACTTTTTAGAAAAAACAAATAGAAAGGGACTTCTGTTTAGTGATTTAACATCTTCCGTAATGAGAGATTTTGAAACCTATTTGAAAGAACAAAAAATATCCATAAACACCTGTATAAAGTATATAAAAAAAATAAAAAATGTATTTAACAAAGCTGTTGAATTAGATAAATTTGTTCCAGGTAAAAATCCTTTTCTATCTGTAAATAGAAAGACCGCACCAGTAGATAAAAAAACTCTTGGAAAAAGAGATATTGAAATACTTTTGAAAGTTCCAATTGAAGAAAAAGACCCTCTTTATAATTGTAAAAATTATTTCATTTTTCAAATTTTCGCACAAGGAATTAGGGTAAGCGATTTGATGACTTTAAGGTGGGGAAATCTGACATCAGGAGATATTATATTTTACCAGTTCAAGACTAAAACACCTCATAAAATCCCTTTAAACTTCATAATACTTTTAAGGCTAACGGATTACTTTTTAACTGGTAAGAAAATTTTAAATAAAAAATTCAGCTTTAATATAGGCAATGTTGGCTATAATTTCAATTATAAAGAAGTAGAGAAACACTATGAAAAACTACGAAAAGAAAACATTTCGCAATTTATATTTCTAAGTAGTTCAATAAAACCAGAAGATAAACAAAAATTAATTGAATTGGAAGATTTGTTAAATCAATGGTTGGAAGTAATAAATGAAATTAAACATTCTCTAAAAACTGCTCTAATTATTGAAATTGTAAGCTACGCAAAGTTAAATTCTAATAAGTTTATTTTTCCCATTCTTGACAATAAAATCTTTGAGGATGTTAAATTTAATTCCGAAAAAAACACACTTTCAAAATATCAATACAATCAATTATCTTCAAAAACTGCTTATTACAACAAACAATTAAAGAAGTTACAGAAGAAATGTGAATTGGATGTTACTTTTACAAGTCATTTGGCAAGACATTCATATACTAGTTTAATGATTGAGACCACTAACAAAGATATTTACACGATTTCAAAAAGTTTAGGACATAGTAACATAGCAACAACTGAACACTATGTAAATGAATTTTTATCGGACAGAATTCAAGATAGTAATGACAGCATGAATGGTGGATTTTTAACCATTTATTAAATCAAAATTGTATTAGTAAAACTAAGACTAATATTTCTATTTTATTTTTTGCTATTGTTGAACGATTCACTTTATAATCTTCACAACTCTATCTTGACTCTATCATCTATTTTCGTAGAGTTCTTTAATGTTCTGTCTACAATACTAAGAAATATTCTTATTTGATAATTATTTTGTTTAAATATTTAATTTACAAAAAGTATTCCGTCGTGATTATTTCCATCTCTATCAATAATTGTTAGATGCACATTTGTCTCAACTCCTGAAATGCTTTCTGATAAGTCAAGATTGATTTTTTGTTGTGCAACACTTATCACTTTCCCTTTTACGTATGATTCATCTGATTTAAGAATAGTTACATTATGCCCAATCAAATCATTTGTATCGATTTCTACAACTTCTAAGTCGTTTAAACGTACAGTATTAATTGGTGGAAATGTTAAGGATGTGTTGAGCGCTTGAATCTCGGCCCTAGGTCTTTCATCATCTTCAATAACATCTAGTACAACATACAATTGTTCGGGATTTTCTCCTTCAAGAACTGTATGGAATTTTGCTATTTGTCCTTTTTTGCTAGGTATCATATAACTAAAATAATTCATTGCGAGCTGATCGCTGGTTAATATACAAATCTAAGGAATGAAATGCGATTACTTATAACATCTTGAGCATTTTGTTTATAGTATTTATCAACAGGAAATATTTGAAAGTGAAGTAAGTGAGCCAATATATGGATAATTATTCTCTAAGATGATTTCGTTTTGATGATATAAATTAATAATATTATTTTATACATTTTAATTCACTTAAGCCATATTAATATCAAATAAAAAGACTGCGAAGCATTTATGAAGCAAAAACATTAATTTGTTTTTTCATATAGTTTCTTTATTTTCACAAAAAAATAAGAAATATGAAAATTGAAAAGAAAATAGTTCAAACAATTTTAGAGAATGATTTATCATTAAGAAACTTTGTAAATGACGGAGAGTATTT
This sequence comes from Flavobacterium sp., assembly GCF_043722275.1. GTDB lineage: Bacteria > Bacteroidota > Bacteroidia > Flavobacteriales > Flavobacteriaceae > Flavobacterium. The sequence goes on from NZ_JAYSPC010000193.1 coordinate 152,184, forward strand.
ACAGTATAAAATCGAGGATAAAGAATTGTTAGAAGAAATAGAAACATTTTTAGGTGGTATTATAGAACACGATAGTGAAAACATAAAAGATCGTAGAGAATGTATAGAAACAACCATAGTATATTTTGAAAAACATAATTGTTATATAAAAGAGGTAGCTGTTGGCGAGTGCCATTACAAAGATGTTATGATTGATGGAGAATATAATAGTCTAGAATACTATTTAGTTGAACCAAAAGAGGTGAAAGTAGTTAATTATTTCGATGTAGAAAAATTAAATTAAAACTGATATCAATAGATCACGACAATTCCTCATTTTAATATTGACTTTATAAAACAACTTATAAATTATAGATTTGATATTAAGTATAAGTGAATTGAGCTTTCTTCCTTATAAAAAAAGCCACTATTTAACAGTGGCTTTTGCTTTTACTGCAAATTCTGGTAAAAGTGAGCACCCCATTCCGGTAAAAGAGAGCAATTGATTCCGGTTCAAAGTGAGCACCCTATTCTTGTGAAAGAGATCAATT
>NZ_JAYSPC010000194.1:0-67742 GCF_043722275.1 Flavobacterium sp.
GGAATAGATGAACTTTTTTAATAAATTACTAAGCTTCTAAGTCTCCAATTTAAAACTTAGAAACTTAGGATCTTAGCAACTCAGAACCTTTTTCCTAAAACTTCTGCAACGTTTCAATCACATAAGTATGCATTACTTCTTTATAATCTAAATGCGTTACAATTCTAAGTTTATTGTTTCCCATTGAGCTTATTAAAATATTTTTTTGTTTTAATTTTTCAATCAAAAGCTGATCGCTATAACCTTCGGCAAGTGAAAAAATTAAAATATTGGTTTCCACAGGTTCTATTGCAGATATCCAGGTTTTTGTACTCAAAACAGCCGCAATTTCTTTCGCTCTTCTGTGATCTTCGGCTAATCTTTCAATATTATGTGCCAACGCATATAATCCGGCTGCCGCCAAATAACCTACCTGACGCATTCCTCCGCCTAAAATCTTTCTGATTCGTAAAGCTCTGTGAATATCAGCTTTAGATCCTAATAAGACAGAACCAATTGGTGCGCCCAATCCTTTTGACAAACAAACGGAAATAGTATCGAAAATAGCACCAAATTCTTTTGGGTTTTGTCTTTTAGCAACTAATGCGTTCCAAATTCTCGCCCCATCAAGGTGGAATTTTAAATTATTAGCATCGCAAACTTTTTTTATTTCTCTTAAATCTTCTAATTCATAACAAGCGCCGCCGCCTTTATTAGTCGTGTTTTCTACACAAACTAAACTCGTCAACGGACTATGATAAAACTCAGGATCATTAATCGCTGCTGCAACCTGACTTGCAGTAATCATTCCGCGATCTCCATCAATTAAACAGCACGAAACTCCACTATTAAACGAAACTCCTCCGCCTTCATAATGATAAACATGAGCATATTTATCAGCAATTAATTGTTCTCCCGGTTGTGTATGTAATTTAATAGCAGTTTGATTAGCCATAGTTCCTGAAGGAAAAAAAAGTCCCGCTTCCATACCAAAAAACTCCGCCACTCTAGTCTCTAATTCGATAACCGTAGGATCTTGCCTGTATACATCATCGCCAACATGCGCATTAAACATATACTGCAACATTTCGTGTGTAGGTTTGGTAATAGTATCGCTAATTAAATTTATTTCCATATTCTAAAAACTATATCTTATTTTTGTACAGCAAAATTACGTATTACTGTTTGTTAATTTCTGCAAGTTTGATTAAATTTTAACTTGTCAATTACGACACAACCAAATTAACGTAATATTTATAAAAAACATATAAAACTACTATTAATTTATGACAACTACCGAACAAATAAAAGGTATTGTGGAGCGCCTTGGTGCGTTGAGGAGGTATCTTTGACGTTGATGCCAAACTAATTGAAATCGCTAACGAGGAAGAAAAAACTTTCGCACCCGACTTTTGGAACAATGCAAAAGAAGCTGAAGTCATTGTAAAAAACCTTCGAAACAAGAAAAAATGGATCGAAGATTACAATAAAGCAATCGAACTTACAGATGAATTGCAACTTGCCTATGATTTTTATAAGGAAGGAGAACTTTCCGGAGAAGAATTAGACGAGCATTATAAAACAACGCAAGCTCACCTTGAAAACATCGAGTTTAAAAACATGCTTTCGGACGAAGGCGACAGCTTAAGTGCCGTAGTACAAATTACTGCTGGTGCCGGCGGAACCGAAAGTTGTGATTGGGCAGGAATGCTAATGCGTATGTACATGATGTGGGGAGAAAGTTATGGCTTTAAGATAAAAGAACTTAACTTTCAGGCTGGCGAGGTTGCGGGAATCAAAACTGTTACGCTGGAGTTTGAAGGCGATTATTCTTTTGGATATTTAAAAGGAGAAAACGGAGTTCATCGTTTAGTTCGAATCTCACCTTTTGACAGTAACGCTAAACGCCATACTTCGTTTGCATCTGTTTATGTGTATCCGCTTGTGGATGATAGTATCGAAATTGACATTAATCCAGCCGATATCGAAATTACAACATCACGTTCCAGCGGAGCCGGAGGACAAAATGTGAATAAGGTTGAAACCAAAGTACAATTGGTTCACAAACCAACCGGAATTCAGATTCAATGTTCTGAAACACGTTCTCAACAAGATAACAGACAACGCGCCATGCAAATGTTACGTTCTCAATTGTACGAAATCGAGTTGAAAAAACAACAGGCACAACGCGCAGACATCGAAGCCGGAAAAATGAAAATCGAATGGGGTTCGCAAATACGTAATTATGTAATGCAACCTTATAAATTAGTAAAAGATGTTCGAACAGGTTACGAAACCAGCGATGTTGATGGCGTGATGAACGGAAATATCGACGCTTTCCTAAAAGCATTTTTAATGATGATGGGACAACGGGAAGAGGAATAATTTTAGTATTAAGTTTCAGTTTTCAGTCACAGTAACTGAAAGCTGAGACTGAGACTGAAAACCGAGACCGAAAACTGAGACTGAAAAACTAAATAAAAAAGTTATGATAAAATGGGCAGATATAATTCGTTTTACGAATAAAGGAAATCCACTTCCGGACAAAAGAGTGGAGAAAACACCAGAAGAATGGAAACAAACTTTAACCGCCGAAGAATTTCAGGTTACTCGTTTAAAAGGTACCGAAAGATCTTTTAGCTCTGAGCTTTGCAGTTTATTCGATCCGGGAATTTATGAATGTAAATGTTGTGGCACTTTGCTTTTTGATGCAAGCGAAAAATTTGAATCAGGAACAGGATGGCCTTCGTTTACACAACCTCTTAAGGAAAATGCCATTGCGTATAACGCAGACAAATCATACGGAATGATTCGGGTTGAGGTTGTTTGTAATACTTGTGATGCACATTTGGGACACGTTTTCCCGGATGGTCCTGAACCAAGCGGTTTACGTTATTGCATAAATGCGATATCATTATCTAAAATAAAAGAATAAATAAAAAAGCGATTCATTTTCAAGTAAAAGAATCGCTTTTTTGCTTTTACACAACATACTAAGTAAAGTTTTTTTTAAAATGATAAATATTTTATTTAAGATATAACTTACCAATTTTAATAATAAACAACGTTAAACTGAGAGTAAAGGAAAAAAATATATTATATCGCAAATTTTAACATTTAAAAATTCTCTAACTAAGATCTTTAAAAACAAGAGCGAAATAAACCTACAAAATACCCTAATATTTAAGACAACCAACCACAACGCATATTCTGCTAAAAAAAACTCTTAAATCGATTGATTTAAAATAAGATAACTACTTCCTAATTTTATTAAATGTTAAATAAAAAGTGTTTAAAAAAGTGTTTTTACACTTACAAATCCCTCACTTTAAAACATATACAAATCGTGGATATTCAAAAACACGCAAAATTTTAATAGATTTAATGTTAATTTTGTAATATTTAAACTGTTATTTATAACACTATTTAAAAAACTTCAAAATAAGATTAGGTAATTAGAATCTAATTGATTTTATTTGGTCCGAAAATAACCCCAAATCAATAAATTTTTTCAATGAAATCCTATTCAATTCAAGAAATTAATGAAGTTATTAATGGCGTAATTTACGGCACAACTTCGCAATGTATAACAGCAACTGAACAATTAGAAAAGGCGACAACTTCTGAAATTTCATTTATAGGAAATAAAAAATATGAAAAATTATGGGAAAGCTCAAAAGCTTCAATTGCAGTTGTAAACGAAGACATTTCGATTGAACCCGGAGATAATCGTGCTTTTATAAAAGTAAAAAATGCTGATTTAGCAATGTCTCAAATTTTAGCACTTTTTGCACCTCCTACTCCAATATTTCATACAAATATTCATAAATCAGCAAATGTTGATGAAACGGCTATTATTGGTGAAGGAGCAAGAATTGGTGCAGGTTGTTATATAGGTCCAAAAGTAGAAATTGGTGCAAATGCTACTATTTACCCAAATGTTACTATTTTAGACGAATGTACAATTGGTAAAAACACCATTATTTGGTCAGGAACTGTTGTTAGAGAACGTTGTCATATAGGCAATGATTGTATCATTCATCCTAATGCAACTATTGGAGCAGATGGTTTCGGATTCCGTCCTTGTAAAGAAAAAGGTTTGGTGAAAATTCCACAAATTGGAAATGTAATTATAGGAAACGGAGTTGAAATTGGTGCTAATACTTGCGTAGATCGCGGAAAATTTAGCTCAACTGTACTTGGTGACGGATGTAAAATTGATAATTTAGTTCAAATTGGACATAATAGTAAATTAGGCAAATTTTGTATTATGGCCGGAAATAGTGGTTTAGCCGGATCTGTAACTTTAGGAAACGGAGTTATTATTGGCGGAAGCGCTTCTATAAAAGATCATACAACTATTGGCGATGGAGCTGTTGTAGGTGCTGGTTCAGGTGTTACTGGCGATGTTCCTGCCGGAAAAACAATGTTGGGTTATCCTGCTGTTGAAGCTCGTGATGCCTTAAAACAATGGGCTATTCTAAAAAGAATGGTTTGTGATTCTAAAAAATAACAAACAAAACAAAATAATATTATATAAAAAAACAGAAGGCGACTTCTGTTTTTTTTTGCTTAATACTTTACAAAGCCTCGCATTCAAAACCTGTGATTTTCATAAGAATCATAACTTCGGCAACGATATCATTATCAGATTCAAATCTTAAGATATTATCACAATCTTCGAGATCAAAATTCCATTTAGAATTTGGAAATAACTGATTCAATTTTGATGAAATTCGTTTCACTTTAGAAACGGTATCGATATTTGTTTTAAAAACTAAAATCATTTGTTTGATTTTTAATTTGGAATTAATACTGCATTTTCAATCTATTTCTGCTCAATTTTATTTAAAATTTTTGCATCAATATAAAAAGTGCCAAACGGAATTATACATGCCAAAAGCACTTTCCAGGTTGTAGCTGCAAATTTCCAGTTTTGCTCTACACCCACGCTTAAAGTATTAAAAATAAAAAGTAAAAATAAAGCGCCATGAATTGTTCCAACTGGTCTTGTTAGAAAAGGCATTTCAAAAATATATTTTAAAGGAACAGCTATAAAAAGCAAAACCAATAATGAAATTCCTTCTAAAAAACCAATAATTCGTAATCTTCCGGTATTTGTCTGTAATAAGTGTGTCATAAAAATTTTATCTTAAATAAGGTCTGTTTGCTAAAAATGAAAATGGCCACGGTATGGCAATAAAAATGATCAATAAAGCGATAGAAAACCAGATCAGCATGGTTTTAAACTTATCGCTGTCAAGTGTTTTTCTTTTTGCTAAAGCCGAACCAATCGTTATAAAAACAATTGCCGTGAGCATTAATAAAATGTGAAGGATTCCAAAAAAAGCAGCATCTAAATTTTGAATTGCCATTGCGAAACTGGACCAAAAATATTTGACAATTGGACTTTGCACATAAATCAATATCCCAAAAATTAATTGAATATGAGCAATTGTTGCTGTCCAGTGCCGGACTGAATTATCTGTTTTAGTGAAAGATAATTTTAGGAAATATCCTTTGTAAGCTCTAAAAATAGAATATAATAAGCTTATCAAAACGAACCACCTTAAATAAGAATGGCAAATTAAAAGAGTTTGATACATTGTTTTTTGATTATTGACAATGCAAATATATTCAAAAACATACTAATTAGTATGTTTTTGAATGAAGATTTATTTTAAGCTGTTTAAATAATTTCTAAACTCCTTTAAATAAACCCTATAACACGAATTATTATCCTGAAGTTTCCCGAAATTTCGTATTCCCCAATAGCCAGACATGATAAAAAAAGCAACTTGTTCTCCGTTTACCTCTTTCCTTATTAAATTATTTTTCTGAGCATTTGAAATGACTTTTACAATAGTATTTTTCCATTGCTCAATTAATTCAGATAAAGCTTTACTAAACTGAGTATTCCACGGTGTCATTTCCTGCGTTAAATTCCCAACCGGACAACCATATTTTACCTGCAAAAAAGGATCTTCAAGCAGTAAATAAGAAATCATATTATAAAAATCATCTAAAGGGTCAATAGAATTTTCAATAGGTAAAATAAAACTTTTCATCATTACAGGTTTCAAAATCTCTTCGATAATGGCAATTCCCATCTCATCTTTTGTCTTAAAATGATAGTAAAAAGCACCTTTTGTAACCTGTGTTGTTGCAATAATATCATCAATACTAGTGGTTTGATATCCTTTTGAATAAATCAATTCAAATGCTTTGTTTAAAATTGTAAATCGTGTATTGGCAGCTTTAGACATAAAAAATACTAATTAGTATGAATCAACAAATTAAAACAAAAAAAACGACTTCAGATCAATTCAGGAATTTAGTACAAATAATAGAAATTTTGAATTTTACAAACTCTGATTTTTATTTTATCTGATGATAATATTTATTATGTGGGTTTCAATTGATTTTGTAAATTAGCCAACACTATTTTGTAAAAACATCAATATATTATGGATTTAAACTTCAATAAAAACGAAGATCACAATAAATTACTACTTTCTGACCTAAAACAAAGATTTGCCAAAGTAAAATTAGGCGGTGGAGAAAAACGTATCGAAAAGCTACATGCCGAAGGTAAAATGACCGCTCGCGAGCGTATCGCGTATTTGTTAGATGAAGGTTCAAAAAATATTGAAATTGGAGGATTTGTTGGAGACGGAATGTATGCTGAACATGGCGGTTGCCCATCTGGCGGCGTTGTCATCAAAATAGGATATATTAGAGGAAAACAATGCATTGTTGTTGCTAATGATGCTACCGTAAAAGCAGGTGCCTGGTTTCCTATTACAGGAAAAAAGAACCTTCGTGCGCAGGAAATTGCAATGGAAAACAGATTGCCAATTATTTATTTAGTAGATAGTGCGGGAGTTTATTTGCCACTTCAGGATGAAATTTTTCCTGATAAGGAACATTTTGGACGAATCTTTAGAAACAATGCCCAAATGAGCAGTATGGGAATTACTCAAATTTCGGCAGTTATGGGAAGTTGTGTTGCCGGTGGCGCATATTTGCCTATTATGAGCGATGAAGCTTTAATCGTTGATAAAACCGGAAGTATTTTCCTTGCCGGAAGTTATCTTGTAAAAGCTGCAATTGGTGAATCTATCGATAATGAAACTTTAGGTGGCGCAACAACACATTGTGAAATCTCAGGAGTGACTGATTATAAGGCGAAAGATGATAAAGACGCGCTTGACAAAATAAAAAATATTGTAGACAAAATAGGTGATTTTGATAAGGCAGGTTTTAACCGAATCAAAGCCGAAAAACCTGCTTTAGAACCTAAAGACATTTACGGGATTTTACCAAAAGCCAGAAATGAGCAATATGATATGATGGAAATCATCAATCGTTTAGTCGATAATTCTGAGTTTGAAGCGTATAAAGATGGTTACGGACAAACTATAATTACAGGTTACGCCAGAATCGATGGTTGGGCAGTTGGAATTGTAGCGAATCAGAGAAAAGTAGTAAAAACCAAAAAAGGCGAAATGCAATTTGGCGGTGTAATTTATTCTGACAGCGCAGATAAAGCAACCCGTTTTATCGCAAATTGTAACCAGAAAAAAATTCCATTAGTCTTTGTACAAGATGTTACAGGTTTTATGGTTGGTTCAAAATCTGAACATGGCGGAATTATAAAAGATGGTGCCAAAATGGTGAATGCGGTAAGTAATTCTGTTGTGCCAAAATTTACAGTTATTGTGGGTAATTCATACGGCGCAGGAAATTATGCCATGTGTGGAAAAGCTTATGATCCAAGATTAATTTTTGCCTGGCCAAGTGCAGAACTTGCCGTTATGGGCGGAACCCAGGCTGCAAAAGTTTTAGCACAAATTGAAGCTTCTTCGCTTAAAGCAAAAGGAGAAATTGTAGACGAAACGAAAGAAGCTGAATTATTTGCTAAAATAAAAGCACGTTACGATGAACAGACTTCACCTTATTATGCTGCATCAAGATTGTGGACTGATGCTATTATTGACCCATTAGATACCCGTACATGGATTTCTATGGGAATTGAAGCTGCAAACCACGCTCCTATTCAAAAACAATTTAATTTAGGGGTTATTCAGGTTTAAGATTTCTATAATCGCCAAAAAGAACACTTAAAAAAGCAATAAACTTATTTTCAGACACTTAAAACAATTATATCATTAAAAATCAGTAACTTTAATGTGTAATTTTTAATCACACAGTATCATGGAAAATGTAAAAAGTTTAAATAAATGGGCAAACTCGCACACTTATTTACCTGTAGATTTAGTACGTATTGTTTTGGGTGTTTTTTTATTTATGAAGGGAGTTTGGTTCGTAACAAATATTCAATATTTACATGATCTGATTTCTCCCATAGATCAATTTGGCGGCGGCATGTTTCTTTTGCATTATATTGCACCGGCACATATGATTGGCGGGATAATGATCGTTTTCGGATTACTTACACGTTGGGCAATTGCAGCTCAATTACCAATACTTTTTGGAGCAATTCTCATCAACTTTATGGGACATATGCATTCTGAAAGTTTAATTTTAGCAATACTAGTTTTACTTGCTTGTGTTTTCTTTCTTTTTTATGGAAGCGGAAAACATTCTGCCGATTACTATTTCAAAATGCAACAATAACATTCTTTATCCTCAATATCTCTTTCTGGAATATTGAGGATAAAAAATTACCATACCTTCAAAAGTTAATTAATTCTTTAAAATTTCTTTAATTGTATTTTATGAGCTAAATTCGCCACCATGAATTGGATTCGTAAAACCGTTATATTTTTATCACTTTTGATAATCGCTTTTTTTGCTGTTCAGGCAAATGAATCGACTATTCAAATAACTGAAAATCAAAAAACGGATACTAATTTTTCTATAGATCACGCAGATTCTCTTGCTTTTATACAACCTCAGGCAGCTTATCAATTTGCTGCAAATATAAAAAGCAATCCCACTATTATAGTAAAATGGTTTGACTCTATATTGATGATTATTCCTCAGCATAAAGCAGTTAAATCAACGTCAAACTTTGCAAATCAGTTTGCAGCCCAGAGCAAAAAAGTCCTCTTGATGCTCTATCCCTTCCATTTTTTCTGGTAGTCACTCATGAAATTTTTAATTAGGAAACAAATTTTATTTCCTAACAACCTGAGATGCTTTCTATTCATGAAAGCTTTTTCATATTTCATAATAATTACCAAATTTTAAAAATTCAATGGAAACAAGTGTAACCATAATTGGTATTGTGATCGCGGTCATAGTAGCAATCCCTATCTATTTTTCAGCACGATCGAGCGCTGCCAATAAATCAAAAATATTAAACATAAAAAAGAAGTTCAATCCAACTTATCCGGAAGATTTTGATTTAACTGAATCTCAAAGCAACAAAACGCTTACAATAGATCAAAAAAATAGAAAATTTATCCTGATGAATTTCAATCCTAATCAGCAAGAATCAATATATCTGGATTTAAAAAGTGTTTCATCCTGTAAATTAGTTTTAACAACTGAAGGACCATCCGACACTATTGTAAAAATTGATTTTGAATTTCTGGAAAAAGAAACTTCTAAAAAAGTCACAATACCATTCTATGATTTTGACGATGACCGCATCAAACAAATAAGCGCGTACCAAGATCATCAGTTTGCAAAAAAATGGCATAAAATCATTCAAGATTCTATTTCACGTTAGTTATTTAATTCAGAAAAGAGGCTCCTAGTGAGTCTCTTTTTATTTGCCTAATACATGATATTTGTCATTTTATCTCTACTTCATAAATTCTAATTTTGATTTGAAACAAATTCCGACTTTATGAAAATCTCTCTGACTCAAAAATACAATGTTCCAGGTCCCAGATATACAAGTTATCCAACAGTTCCGTACTGGAACGAAAGTGACTTTACAAGTCAAAAATGGATCGAATCATTTCAGAAAGCATTTTTAGAAAGTAATTCTCAAAACGGAATCAGTTTATACATTCATTTACCATTCTGCGAAAGCATGTGTACTTTTTGCGGCTGTAATAAACGAATTACCAAAAATCATTCAGTCGAAGAAACTTATATAAAAGCAGTTCTTAAGGAATGGGATTTGTACTGCGAATTATTACCGGAAAAACCCATCATAAAAGAAATACATTTAGGCGGAGGAACTCCAACTTTTTTCTCAATAAACAATTTAGAACAACTTATAAACGGTATTCTTTGTAAAGCAGACAAAGCTGAAAATTATGAATTTAGTTTTGAAGGTCATCCTAATAATACCACTTACGATCAGCTTAAAAAGTTATATGATTTAGGCTTTCGCCGAGTGAGTTTTGGTGTTCAGGATTATGCCGAAAAAGTTCAGAAAGCAATTCATAGAATTCAGCCTTTTCATAATGTCGCAAAAGTAACTTTTTGGGCAAAGGAAATCGGTTATACTTCAATTGGTCATGATATTATTTTTGGTTTGCCTTTTCAGACAATTGAAAATGTAATTGATACAGTTGAAAAAACAAACTCTTTAAAACCGGATCGTCTGGCTTTTTACAGTTATGCTCATGTGCCGTGGATAAAAGGAAACGGACAACGTGGATTTGACGAAGAAAATCTTCCTAAAGATGCTGAAAAAAGAAAACTTTACGAAACAGGAAAACAAATGCTTTCTAAAAACGGTTATACCGAAATAGGAATGGATCATTTTGCCTTAAAATCTGATAGTTTATACAAAGCTACAACAAACAAACAATTACATAGAAATTTCATGGGTTATAGCGCCTCAAAAACGCAACTAATGATTGGTTTAGGAGTTTCTTCAATTAGTGATAGTTGGTACAGCTTTGCGCAAAACACAAAAAGTATCGAAGATTATTACCTATTATTAGAACACGACAAATTACCTGTAGTAAAAGGTCATATTCTAAACAATGAGGATTTGATTATTAGAAAACACATCTTAAACCTCACATGCGAATTTGAAACTTCCTGGAGTAAAGAAGCACTTTATTTTAAAGAAATCACGAATGTTCTGGAAAATTTGAGAGAAATAGAAAAAGATAAATTGATTATAATTGAAGGAGATAAAATAAAAATTACCGAAGCAGGAAAACCTTTTGTTCGTAATATCTGTATGGCTTTTGATTTACATTTAAAAAGAAAATCACCGGAAACTAACTTATTTTCTATGACGGTCTAATGACAATTAGGAGTGGCTTGTACAAACAAATTCATATTTGATGGAGAAATATAAGGAATTCCTAAACCTAATCCTCTAAGGATAAATAACACACCAATAACCACAGCTACATATGGAATTGCCTTTTGGATTTTATTTCTAAAAGGTAGTTTTAATAATGAATGGACGTAAACAACAATTGTCATTAAAGGCACAGTTCCTAATCCGAATAAAACCATATATAAAACTCCAAAGGTGGCACTTTGCATTGCAATTGCGCCAAATAATGCTACATAAACCATTCCGCATGGTAAAAAGCCGTTTAATAATCCTATTGTAAAAAGTGATTTATAGGTTTTCTTTTTAAACTGGTTTCCTAAGCTTGATTTTACTTTTGAAATAATTCTATAGACTGGTTTTGAAAAGTTATATTTTGAAAAATTTTTTTCAGGAATCAAAACCACAATAATCATGGTTAAACCAATAATAACAGACATTTTTTGTTGTATTCCTGCCAGAAAAAATCCTCTTCCCAATAATCCAAAAATCAATCCAATTGTTGCATAGGCGGTCAATCTTCCTAAATGATATGTGATTATTTGAGTGACTTTTTTAGCTTCATTTTGATGATCTACGGGCAACATCATAGCAATTGGCCCACACATGCCAATGCAGTGTAAGCTACTAATCAATCCTAATATAAAAGCTGAGTATAACATTTGTTTTTTTGTTTTTCCAGAGATTATTTGGATTAAAATGATTTTTTAATTCAGTTTAATATAAGTGCCAATTTAATATAGTATAGTCCCTACGGGCAATGTACTTTTAGAAATAGAATTAACCTCGCAAAGACGTAAAGGCGCAAAGTTTAAACAAAAATTGTCATTTCGACGGAGGAGAAATCTTCGCGAGAAGCTCGACAAAGATTGGATTTGCGTTGTGGAGTTACTTACAGAGATTTCTCCTCGGTCGAAATAATAAACTTTTGCGATTTTGCGAGAGATTTATTCGACATAACATTATTGGTTTTTTTAACTTAATGGCATTGCCCGTAGGGACTACACAATCATTAATTCACATAAATAACCTCTTTCGATAAATAGCTTTTACCATTGTATTGCCATTCCATATTAACATCCCAACGTCCTTTTATTAATTTACTTTTAGGAATTAGCAACGATGAATTTGTCAAAGCAATTTGAGTATCAAAATCAAATTTTTTATTTGAAGGTCTGTATAATAGTATATTACCTTTTATTTTATCCGTTTCGTACGTTACAGGAAAAGTCACCTTTACGCCTTCTTCAGAATACTTTACTGAAGGTTTTTGCTGTAAATCATGAGCATTTTGAATCCGTGCCATTTCTTCCTGAAAATGTGAATCATGTTTATAATATTCTTCTACAACTAAGTCATTATCATATTTACTATTCGATTGCACTTCAAAAACAAAATATAATATAAATGTCATAAAGAGTGCAAATGCAATAACAATTCCTGTTCCCCAATTGATTTTCATGGTAGTATCTTTTTAATTAAAACTTCTTGGTCCTAAAAAATTTGTAGCAGTTTTTTCCAGCAGTTCTGTGCCATTATAAACTCCAATTTCAACTTTGGTTTTATCACTTTCTAAAAGCACTTTATCTATTTCTATAAATAATGTCCCTTGTGAAATTCCTTCTTTTTTGATTTTAAAATGTTCCTTTCCTACGTTTTTAATTTGCCCTTTCTGATCGATTAATTCAAAATGAATGTCATTATAATCTTTCATTGTTTTATTGACAATTTTATAGGTATAAACATTACTTATTTTATCGCCTTTATGCTGAAAAAGCTGTCCGGGTAAACGTAGAATTATAGCTTCAACATTTGTACGTAAAAACAACATTCCGATAAAAACACTTAATAAAATAAATAAAGCTGCGGTGTAACCTTTCATTCTGGCGGTGAATTTGAATGGCTCTTTTTTAGCGATTTCATCTTCAGATGCGTATCGAATAAGTCCTTTTGGCAAACCAACTGTTTCCATTATAGTATCACATTCATCAATACAAGCGGTACAATTGGTGCATTCTAATTGCGTTCCGTTTCTAATATCAATTCCCATTGGGCAAACATGAACACATTGATGACAATCAATGCAATCTCCTTTTCCGGTAAGTGCTCTGTCTTCTTTTTTATTAAATTTTGCACGACCTTCTTCTTTTTCACCACGGACAAAATCATACGCTACATTAATTGATTTATTATCTAAAAGTACTCCCTGCAATCTTCCGTAAGGACAAGCAATTATACAGACTTGCTCGCGAAACCATACAAAAACAAAGTAGAAAACTCCGGTAAAAATAAGTAGTGCGATAAAATTACTTGCTTGTAGAATAGGTCCTTGTTCGACCATTAAAAACAACGTATCGCTACCAACTAAATATGCCAGGAAAACATTTGCTATACCAAAAGAAATCAAGAAAAAAATAGTCCACTTAATAAGTCTTTTTCGGATTTTTTCAGCATTCCATTCCTGTCTTGCTAAACGCGATTGCGCTCCGCGATCACCGTCAATCCAATATTCGATTCGGCGAAAAACCATTTCTAAAAAAATAGTCTGAGGACAAATCCATCCACAAAAAATCCTTCCAAAAACCACCGTGAACAAGATTATAAAAACAATCCCAACCAGCATTGATATTACAAATAAATAAAAATCCTGAGGCCAGAACGGAAATCCAAAAATATTGAAACGACGTTCCATTACATTGAACATCATAAATTGATTTCCGTTTACTTTCATAAACGGATTTGCTACTAAAATAGCCAATAGGATATAACTAACTATTTTTCGATAATCATAGAACTTACCAGACGGTTTTTTAGGGAAAATAAATTTTCGATTACCTCCTTCATCAATAGTTCCAATGGTATCTCTAAAAGCTTCGTCTGGTAAATTTGACATGATTTATTGTAATTATTTTTTAACTTCAGTACTTTCCGTTACTGTACTTGCGGTGGCCTCTTTTTTTGGCGCACTTTCATCTACCCAAATTTCACCTTCCGGAGCCTTTGGCTCTTTTGGATTACTTCCTTGTAAAGACAAAATATAACTGGCAACTTTTTGAATTTCTTTTGGTTTTAAACCATTTGTTTTCCATGAAACCATTCCTTTACCGTCACGTCCTCCATTTGTTATAGTGTGAAATACATTTTTTATTCCTCCACCTAAAATCCAATGATCATCAGTTAAGTTTGGTCCAATTTGTCCTCCTGCATCAGCTCTGTGACAAGCGGCACAATTTGTTGTAAAAATCTCTTTTCCGGCAGCTAAATCTGTAGCATCAGTAAGTAAAACAACTGATTTTTCATCCATTAAATCCGGTGCAGTTTTTAGATATTCCTCTACATCAACTTTTGCCTGAGCCATTTCTGTTTTTAATTCGGTTTCCTGATCGTCACCACCAAAAACTTCGTAACGGGCAAAATAAATCATACCAAAAATGATTCCCCCATAAAATAAATACACCCACCAAGGCGGCAAATTATTGTCTAGCTCCTTAATTCCGTCATAATCATGATCCATTAACAAATCGCCTTCATTTTCTATTGGCTGCGTTTTGGTAAGTTTTTGCATTAAATTTTTGTACCAAGTGCTTTCTTGTAAACTCAGACTATCTTCATAGGCCAATTTTGCCTTTTCTTCCGGAGTCATCAATTGATACATGACACGATTTACTGCGCTCATTGTTATTTCGATAGCAATCAAAATAAATAGAAATACAAAAAGAAATACTGAAACCATTGGATATTTTATAAAAGCAGGTCGATCACCTGAATCTATAAAGTATTCCATCATAGCAAAAACGATGAAGAAAATCAGTGGCACTCTTAAATATACTGGGAAAAATTTTTTCATTTTAAATATCTTTTGAAATTATACAGCTCCTTCATCTAAAGGAATTTCACTCATTTCCTGAATTTTTTCTTTTTTATAAGAGAACACCCAAAAGCCTAAGCCTACAAAAAAGAAAAAGAAGATTAGCAGAGACAGAATCGGGTAAACTTCTATACCCGATATATTCTCCATATTGTGTTTTATTTGTTCAAACATAATGTTGTTATTTTGAAGTGTCTTTTACTTTTATATCTGTTCCAAGTCTTTGTATATAAGCTATAAGAGCAACAATTTCTCTTTCATTCATTGGAACAAATTTTTCACCTTTTGCAGCAGCTTTTTTCTTGCTGTCTTCGTAACTTTTTACAAAATCAGGATCATTTTCTAAGTTTTTTTCAATTGAAAGTGCTTGGGTTCTTAATGTTTTTTGAGCATTTGCAACTTCTGCTTCAGTATATGGAACTCCAAGTGTAACCATAATCTGCATTTTCTTTTGAGTTAATGAAATATCCATTGGCTCATTATCAAACAGCCATTTATAACCTGGCATAATTGAACCTGCTGAAATACTTTGAGGATTCCAGAAATGATTAAAATGCCAATTGTCATTATACTTTCCTCCTACTCTTAATAAATCCGGGCCTGTACGTTTTGATCCCCAAAGAAATGGGTGATCATAAACAAACTCACCTGCTTTTGCTTGTGGTCCGTAACGTTCAACTTCACTTCTGAAAGGACGAACGGATTGAGAATGACAACCTACACAACCTTCTCGAATATATAAATCACGTCCTTCAAGTTCTAAAGGCGAATATGGTTTTACGCTGCTAATTGTAGGTATATTTGATTTCACCATAAGCGTTGGCACAATTTGAATTATACCTCCAATTAAAATAGCAATTGTCGCTAAAATGGTTAACTGAATTGGTTTTCTTTCTAACCATGAATGGAATTTTTCTCCATTAATCCTACCGCTGCTTATTCTTTGTAAAGCCGGAGCCTGAGCTAATTCGTCTTCAATAGCATTTCCTGCTCTAACAGTCATAATAATATTGTAAACCAATGTCAGCATTCCAATAAGATACAAAGTACCTCCAATAGCTCTCATCCAATATAAAGGCATAATTGCTGTAACTGTTTCAAGGAAATTACCGTAAGTTAAGGTTCCGTCAGGATTAAATTGTTTCCACATCGAAGCTTGCTGAAAACCAGCAACGTACATGGGAACTGTATATAAAATAATTCCTAAAGTACCTATCCAAAAGTGAAAATTAGCCAGTTTATTTGAGAATAATTTGCTTTTTGTCATTCGCGGAATTAACCAGTAGATAATACCAAATGACATAAATCCATTCCACGCTAATGCACCTACGTGTACGTGTGCAATAATCCAATCTGTGTAATGTGCTATAGCATTTACATTTTTTAATGAAAGCATTGGTCCCTCAAAAGTTGCCATTCCGTAACCTGTAATTGCAACTACAAAGAATTTTAAAACCGGTTCTTCACGAACTTTATCCCATGCGCCTCTTAATGTTAAAAGTCCGTTGATCATACCTCCCCAAGACGGCGCGATAAGCATTACTGAAAAAGCTACTCCTAAATTTTGTGCCCAACTTGGCAAAGCCGAATATAATAAGTGGTGTGGTCCTGCCCAGATATAAATGAAAATCAAGGACCAAAAGTGGATAATAGAAAGACGATAAGAATAAATAGGACGATTTGCAACTTTTGGAATAAAGTAATACATTAATCCTAAAAATGGAGTTGTAAGGAAAAATGCCACTGCATTATGTCCATACCACCATTGTACTAACGCATCCTGAACTCCTGCGTAAACAGAATAACTTTTTAATGCTGAAACCGGAATTTCGATATTATTAAAGATGTGCAATACAGCTACAGTAACAAATGTTGCCAGATAAAACCAAATTGCTACATATAAATGACGTTCTCTACGACGTAACATTGTACCAATCATATTGATTCCCATTACAACCCAGATAACAGCAATTGCAATATCGATAGGCCATTCTAATTCAGCATATTCTTTTGATGAAGTATATCCTAAAGGTAATGTTATCGCAGCGGCGACAATAATAAGCTGCCAACCCCAAAAATGGACATTACTTAAAAAGTCACTGAACATCCTGGCTTTTAGCAATCGCTGCATTGAATAATACATACCTGCAAAAAAAGCATTCCCTACAAAGGCAAAAATCACTGCATTAGTATGCAAAGGTCTTAAACGGCCGTAACTAAGCCACGAAATACCATCTGTAATGTTGGGAAAAAGGTACATAACCGCTAAGGTTAGCCCTACTAACATACCTACTACTCCAAAGAGAATAGTGGCGTAAATGAATTTTTTTACAATTTTGTTGTCGTAATAAAACTGTTCCATTTCCATAATTATACTTGTTTTTCTTCTGTTGTTGATTTATTATTTTGGGGAGTAATTTTAGTCTCATCATCAAAAAGCATTCTGACCGACGGCGTATAATCATCATCGTATTGTCCGGATTTGACAGCGATAATAAATGCAATAAAGAATCCTATTGCTACAAAAATGCTTACTGAAATTAATAGATAAATGACACTCATATCCTTGATTTATGTTAACAAAATTAACAGTTCAGCAGCTATAAAAACATGATAATTATCATAATAGAACGATATGTTAAATGTAGGAAAAAATACTTAACAAAATGTTAATTATTATTTTAAATTACTGGATTTGAAATAATTAGCCATAAGAGTAACAAAACTAACTATGGTAATAGTACTCAAAGGCATGATTATAGCGGCTACCAAAGGCAGGAGGTTGCCGGTGATCGCAAAAGAAAGTCCTACAATATTGTAAAGAAGAGATAAAACAAAACTCATTTTGATGATTAAAATTGACTTTTGAGATAATTTTAAAAAATAATTCAGGCGTGAAAACTCCGAAGCATCTAAAATTGCATCACAAGCCGGAGAAAAAACATTGACATTTTCAGAGATAGAAATTCCGACATTACTTTGCGCCAAAGCTCCGGCATCATTCAAGCCATCGCCTACCATCATTACATTTTGCCCGTGATCCTGCAAGTATTTAATAAAATCAAGTTTTTGTTCCGGTTTTTGGTTAAAAATCAGTTCCGTACCTTTTGGTAAAATGGCTTCAAGATTGGTTCTTTCTCCATCGTTATCTCCGGAAAGTACTTTTATCTGATAACTTTTACTGAGCGTTAAAAACAATTTTTCAAGTCCTTCTCTATATTTATTTTGAAAAACAAACCTGCCTAAATACAAATCATCAATTTTAATATGAAGTGCTGTTTTTTCAATTTCTGATGTATCTAAAATCGGATTACCAACAAATGATGCTGATCCGATTTTAATGATTCTGTTTTGAACCGAAGCCAGAATTCCTTTTCCTGTTATTTCCTGAAAATCATCAATGGCAATTTTTTTTGTTTCATTTAAAAAATCATATAACATTCGGCTTAAAGGATGGTTTGAGCCACGTAAAACATTTTTTATCAGAATATAATTTTCATCTGAAATCGTATTTCCTTCGTAAATAATATTTGATTTTTTATTGGTCGTAATTGTTCCGGTTTTATCAAAAACTATGGTGTCAACTTTTGCTAATTGCTCAATTACTAATGCATTTTTAAGATACATTTTCTGTTTGCCCATAATTCTTAGAATATTTCCGAAAGTAAAAGGGGCAGTTAAAGCTAATGCGCAAGGACATGCTACAATTAAAACCGCTGTAAAAACATTAAAAGCGGTATTGGCATCGATAAATATCCAATATCCAAAACCTGCAAAAGCAATTAGTAATAATATAGGTGTAAAATAGCGGCTTATTGCATCTGTAATGGTTTTATGTTTTTGAAATACTTTTTTCTGAAAAATTTCATTGCTCCACAATTGTGTAAGGTAACTTTGTGAAACGGAATGCAAAACTTCCATTTCAACTACTTTACCGATTTGTTTTCCTCCGGCAAAAACTTTATCTCCGGATTTTTTAGTAATAGGAACGGCTTCTCCGGTTACAAAACTATAATCAATTTCGGCTTTCTCACTTATTAAGATACCATCTACAGGAATTAATTCCTGATTTCTGATCAATAATCTGTTGCCTTTGATTACATCATATATAGGTACACTTTCTTCTGATGTATCTGAGTTTATTCTGGTTACAGCAATTGGAAAATAAGATTTGAAATCTCTTTCGAAACTTAAAAAACTATAGGTTTTAATCTGGAACATTTTTCCTAGCAGCATAAAGAAAACCAATCCTGTTAAACTGTCAAAAAAACCTGATCCGTAATTCATTACAATATCAAAAGTGCTTCGAACAAACATTACGATTATTCCTAAAGCAATTGGAATATCGATATTCAGCATTTTAGATTTGATGCTTTTATAGGCTGAAACATAATAACCACTTGCCGAATATAAAAAACTTGGCAATGCCAAAATGAAAATCAAAATTCTAAAAAATGGTTTGTAATTATCTAACCAAAATTCTTTAATTTCAAAGTATTCCGGAAATGACAAAAGCATAATATTTCCGAAACAAAAAAATGCAACACCTAATTTATAAGTCAAAGTTCTGTCTACATTTGTTTTACCTGTTTCGTAGTTTTCTAAACTTATATAGGGTTCATATCCTATTGAACTTAACATGTAAATAATAGTTTTAAGCGAGACAAGATCTGAGTTGAATGTAATTCGAACTCTTTTTTCCGGAAAATTAACTTGTGAAATGCTTATTCCCGGCTGAAGTTTGTTTAGATTTTCGAGAATCCAGATACAGGAACTACAATGAATGTGCGGAATATTTAAGGAAGCTATGGAAGTGTTTCCTTCCTGAAATTCCAGGATTTTTGACAATATTGATTCGTTGTCTAAAAAGTCATATTTTCCCTGAATGTCTTTTGGAGTGGCACCTGGAGAATTTTCAAAATCATAATAACAGGTTAAATCATTAAGACTAAAAATTTCGTAAACGGTCTTACATCCATTACAACAAAACTTTTTTTCATCAAAATTGATCTCTTCATTTTTTTCAATGGTTAACCCACAGTGAAAACAATTCTGCACACTCATAAAATTTGTTTTTTTAGATACAGCAAATGTTAAAAAAATACGAGATTTCAAATATGATAATTATCATATTATATTTAAAACGGATTTTAAAATTAGCGAATTAAAATTAGCAAATAGAAATAATACTCTTTTTCTTCGTATTTTCAGTAATAATAAGCCCTTAGAATGCAAATATTGGTTAATTTTGCAGTAAATTTTTTGCCATGAATAAATGTGATCAATGCATCGTACGACAACTTTCCTCTCTTAAAGCACTTAATAAAGACGAAGTTATAAAATTGGCTAATAGTAAGACTACGTATAAAATTAAAAAAGGTGATGCAATTTTTGAAGAAGGTGAAGTAACAAACGGCGTGTTTTGTATTAAAGATGGTGTTGGAAAACTTTCTAAATTAAGTGCAAACGGAAAAGAACAGATTGTAAAACTGGTACAAACAGGTGAACTTTTAGGACAGCGTTCCATGATTAGTAATGAACCTGCAAATTTATCTGCGAAAGCTATTGCAGATATGGAAGTTTGTTTTATTCCGAAAAGCGAAATTTTACACTTTTTTAATAATAACAATCAGTTTTCTATGAATTTGATGCAATCTGTTTGCGAAGATTTAAAAGAATCTGAAAACGATAAAATTGCTTTAGTTCAAAAAACAGTAAAACAACGTTTGGCTGAAACATTGCTTCATTTGCATGATTCCTTTGGTGAGAATGATGATAAAACTTTAAAAGTTCAACTTACAAGAGAAGAACTTGCCGGTATTATTGGTACCGCTACAGAAAGTTGTATCAGATTATTATCTGATTTTAATAAACTGGATTTGATTGAATTAGTTGGCAAAAAAATTATGCTTAAAAACATTAAGGCATTAAAAAAAATGGCTGAATAATTAAAGCTTTTTTGCTTCATTCCAAAACACATCCATTTCTGCTAAAGTCATATCCATTAAAGGTTTACCTAATTCCCCGGCTTTGCTTTCCAGATATTGAAAACGTTTAATGAATTTTTTATTGGTACGTTCTAATGCATCTTCAGGATTTACATTTAAAAAACGGGCATAATTAATCATAGAGAATAAAACATCTCCAAATTCGGCTTCAATTTTATCCTGATCTCCTGCTTCTACTTCAACTTGTAATTCCTGCAGTTCTTCCTGTACTTTATCCCAAACCTGATGCGATTCTTCCCAATCAAAACCTACGCCTTTTACTTTATCCTGAATTCGGCTCGCTTTTACTAATGCCGGTAAACTTTTAGGAACTCCTTCCAGAACAGATTTTTTACCTTCTTTCAGTTTTAACTTTTCCCAGTTTTGCTTTACTTCTTCTTCATCTTTTACAACGGTATCACTATAAATATGAGGATGACGATGAATTAGTTTTTCGCAAATTTCGTTACAAACATCAGCAATATCAAAATCATTGGTTTCTGATCCTATTTTTGCATAAAAAACAATATGCAATAATAAATCACCCAATTCTTTTTTTACTTCGTTAAGGTCATTATCTAAAATAGCATCTCCTAGTTCATACGTTTCTTCGATTGTAAGATGTCTAAGGGTTTGCAACGTTTGCTTTTTATCCCAAGGACATTGCTCGCGAAGTTCATCCATTATAATTAATAATCTTTCGAATGCCTGAAGTTGAAGTTCTTTGCTCATTGTTTTTATTTATTAGATCAAAATTAATTCATTTTACTAATTAATTCGTTTAATAAACAAAAAAAGAAGGTCAAAAGACCTTCTTTAATATATAATAATCTTTTATATTGATTCCTTGATTATTCGCCCATTTAGTGGCTGAACGTTTCTAAAATTATTCACCGGCATTATTTTTCTTAAATCTTCAATAATTTTTGAAGAAACTCCAATTGAATTTTTAAAAATATACCATTGAACGCCTTCCGTACATGGCGGAGTAGTAAGCGAACCTGTATAAGTATAATATGTTCTGTTTTCAGGCAAGACACTATTTATATTAAAATCTTCATTTATTTTTATACTTTCATTTACTTTTGCCGGTAAATATTTATCCAGAAATTCAAAAGCTTCATTGCTTTGTTTATCTTCCTGAGCCATAATTGCAATTACGGCATACTTACCATCCTTATTCATGTGAACCATGTGAACAACTAACGGATATCTAATACCACGAATAGTATGTTCTGCCGGTTCATGAAAATGGAATTGTTTTAACTCATATTTATCTCCATCGATCATAATATAATCGCCTGGCTCAAAATCAAACTGAATCGAATGTCCGTTGTTTACCACGTCATGGATTCTTGTTTTTGTGTCATAATGAAAATCAATTGGCAGTAAAGTATTATCCGTTTCTGTTTCCACAATATCAATTGGTGATTGTGCGCTTCCTCCGCAATCATTCTGATCAATTTCTGCCCAATGCTCCGGACCAGTTTCGCCTTCATAATTCCAATGTTTCTTTTCTTCCTCTTTTAAATCTTGATAAATGCTGGTTTTGTCTGTACAAGCTGCGATTGTCATCAATGCAGAAACCAGCAAAATTTTTGTCGTTAATTTTTTCATTTTATATTTAAAATTTTTAATTGTTTAAAATAAGCTCTGATATAATCTTTTTTGAAATCAACAAATTGAGTTTATAACGCAATTTTCTTCAATAATCTTAAACAATTACATATTGAGTTATTTCTTACAAAAATAAATTTTAAATTTTGTTTCATAACTAACAAAAGTCATAAAATAATAAAAAACTTACAAAAAAAATCCTGCTAAGAAAATATCTTAACAGGACTACTATAATTTTGAATATAAAAAATTACTATTCTTCTTTTTTGGCTTTTGCTTTTTTAGCAGCTGGAGCTTTTTTGGGTTTTTCTTCAACAGCAGGAGTTTATTCGGGAGTTTCAGTTGGAGCCGGAGCTAAATCTGTCACTAAACCTTTTGCCTGAAGCGTATTGTACCAGTTCAATACTTTTTTAATATCCGAAGGATAAACTCTTTCTTCATCATAATCAGAAAGGATTTCTTTGAAATAAGCTGCTAATGTAGCGTTATCTTCTTTGTGAGAAATAGCCTGACCTTTATTTTCTTTTGTTGCAATACGTTGCATTACTTCAGTCAATGGTTTTTCTCCATCGTAAGTATAAATTGAAATCTCTGATAATAAACTTACGTTACTTTTTAGGTTAACTGTAATTTTTTTTCCGTCTGTCAATGATTCTGCCACAAAACCTGTACGAGTTTGCACTTTCAATACATATAAACCTGGTTTCCCAGATATGGCTAAAATTTTCTCTAAATTCATGTTTATTAAAATTAGTATTAAGAATTTGATTTATTATATTTTTATTGAACTTGATTTCTCAAATCAATTATCTTCCTTTTTTAGCGGCAGCAAATTTCATTCTGTATTCTTGAAATGTTTTGCCTTCGGTAATATTTTTTAATTTCTTTTGTATCAAACGTTTTTTTAATGATGATATTTTATCCGTAAATAAAACTCCTTCAATATGATCGTATTCGTGCTGAATAACTCTTGCAATCAAACCATCAAAAACTTCTGTTTTCATTACAAAATCTTCTTCGCAATATTCAATAGTAACGGTTGGTTTTCTGTAAACATCTTCGCGAACATCAGGAATACTCAGGCAACCTTCGTTAAAACTCCATTCTTCACCTTCTTCGTTAAGAATTTTAGCATTGATAAAAGTTTTTTTGAAACCTTTTAAATCTTTTTGCTCATCAGCAGGTAAATCATCATCATCACTAAAAGGAGTCGTATCAATAATAAACAAACGAATAGGCACGCCTACCTGAGGGGCAGCAAGTCCTACTCCTAATGCGTTGTACATTGTCTCGTACATGTTTGCGATTATTTCTTTTAAGTTTGGATATTCCGGCGTAATTACCTCACCCACTTTTCTTAAAACAGGATCACCATATCCTACAATTGGTAAAATCATTTGTATTATTTTAATGTATTATCTAATGAAAACTCCTGAATTTAGTTCTCATAATTCAGCTGGCAAAAATAGTAAAAAATACTCAAGAATAATTCTAAAGACGTTTTATATCGCATTTTTTGCTTACTGTTTAAAATCTCATCCATAATTATGCCAAATTATTTCGTACAATTCGTACTTTTGTTAGTAAACCTCATTATATGATTGATCGTATCTCGAAATTTACCAACAGTACTTCCTTTTTAAACGCCTCAAAAGTTACTATTGCTTCTGTTGTTCCTGTTTTGATTTTGAATTTTATGGGACATTTCGAAATAGGCTTTACAATTGCCTTAGGCGCGTTTTTTACTTATCCCAGTGATGTTCCCAGCTCTTTAAGCCATAAAATAAAAGGTCTTATTGTTGCTTCATTTATAGTTTCAGGTGTTAACTTATTAGTAAATCTTGTTTATCCTTATCCATTTTTATTTTATCCTTTTTTAGTTCTTTTACTTTTTTTATGTTCGATGATTTCTGTTTATGGACAACGCGCAACTTTAGTTTCGTTTTCGGCTTTACTATCCATTTCATTGTCATTTGGTCATTTACACACTGGTTTAGAAGCTTTTCAATATTCCGGATTTATTTTTATTGGTGGAATTTTATATTTAATTGTATCGCTTGTATTTCATTTTGTACAACCTTATAAGTATGTCGAATTGCAAATTGCAGAAGGAATAAAATTAACGGCAAAATATTTGAAATTAAGAGGTGATTTATGGTCTCCCGAAGCCAATAGAAAAGCCATTATAGAGAAACAATTAAGCGTTCAGGTTGATTTGAATCTGATTCACGAGGATTTAAGAAAAATGCTTATCGGCAATCAAAACGCATCTGCAGCTACGAGCCAAAACCGAAAAATGTTACTTGTATTCATCACATTGGTAGAAATTCAGGAACTTGCTTTATACACATCATTCGATCATAGTAAACTTCATGAAAAATTTGCGAAACATCCTGATGTGCTCAGAACATATCAAAATGTAGCGTACAAACTGGCTTCGACTTTAAAGAAACTTTCTAAAAACGTACATCATATTAGTGTTTATGTTGATAAAAATGACTTGAAAAACGAACTTGACGCTCTTGAATTTGCCATTTTTGATTATGAAAAAAGCTTAGGCAAAGATGAAGCTGCCGAAGGTGTTTTGATGTTGACCAATATGCTGAAATATGCTAAAAACCAAGTCGGGAAAATTAAAATTATCCAGCGTGCTTTTTCATTGGCAATGCAGTCCTATAAATTAAAAGATAAAGACAAAGAACTCGAAAAATTCCTGACGCCTCAATATTATCCGTTGCGTACTTTAATTGAAAATTTAAGTTATTCGTCTTCTATTTTCAGACATTCATTGCGACTTACAATCACAATTATGATTGGTTTAATTATAGGTGGATTATTAAACGTTCAAAACACATACTGGATTTTGCTGACTATTGTTGTGATAATGCGTCCGGGTTATGGTTTAACCAAAGAACGTTCTTATAATCGAATTTTCGGAACTATTTTAGGCGGGGTTATTGCTTTTGGGATTGTGTTAATTATTCAAAATCACTTTGCTCTTAGTATATTATCTATTGTTTGTATGCTTTTGGGGATTTCCTTTACACAAATCAACTATAAAATTAGTGCCACTTTTGTTACTATGTATGTTGTTTTTATTTATGGAATTTTGGTTCCTAATATTGTTCAGGTGATACAATTTAGAGTTATAGATACACTTGCCGGAGCAACACTGGCTTTTTTAGCGAATCAGTTTTTATGGCCGGCGTGGGAATTTATTAATACTCCAATTCATATTGAAAATTCGATTAGAGCTAATAGAAATTATCTTAAGGAAATTGCTGATTTTTATAATAAAAAAGGAGAAATCCCAACATCATACCGATTGGCAAGAAAGAATGCTTTTGTTGAAATTGGTAATTTGATGACTTCTTTTCAGCGTATGATGCAGGAACCAAAATCGAAACAAAAAACGCTCCCACTAGTTAATAAATTGGTTGTTTTGAATCATTCGATATTATCGGCTTTAGCTTCATTATCGACTTATATTCAATCGCATCAGACAACATCAGCCTCAGAATCATTTAATTATATTATAAAAACAATACTTTCAAATTTAGATCATTCGATTTCTATTTTGCGAAATGAAGTTATTATAACGGATACTTTTTTTGATAAGGAAGATGTGACTTTGCAATTTGAAGAACTTAAACGAATCAATTTTACGCGTTTAATTAAGGATGACGAACTTGATAAGGAAACGCGTCAGGCAAAAATGCAGGAAGCCCAAATGGTCATCGAACAATTAATATGGATGAGCAATCTGGCAGAAAAGATTTTAAAAATTACGGAAGAATTTAAAGCAACAAATCCAGATTAATTCATCTGGATTTGTTATTTATTATACGTAAACTTTTAATTCGTCAGTTTTAAAACATCAGAAGTATGTTTTCTAAGTTCTGCTAAAAGTTCCGGTTTATCATTTAAAGTTTGTCCGTAAGAAGGAATCATTTTTTTCATTTTTTCTTCCCATTCCGGAGTTTTGATCTGACTTGTAAAACATCGGCTAATTAAATCTACCATAATTGCAACGGCAGTGGATGCTCCCGGAGAAGCGCCTAATAATACTGCTAAAGTTCCGTCATGTGTATTGATTACTTCCGTTCCAAATTCTAAAACTCCACCTTCTTTTTCATCTTTTTTAATTACCTGAACACGTTGTCCCGCTTTTTCAAGTTTCCAGTCTTTAGAACGTGCCGTAGGTAAATATTCGCGTAAAGCTGTCATTCTGTCTTTTGGAGATTGACGTACCTGATCTATTAAATATTTAGTTAACGGTATATTGTGAAATCCCGCTGATAACATCGGAATTAAATTATTTGCTTTTATGGATAATGGTAAATCTAAATAAGAACCATTTTTTAAGAAACGGGTTGAAAATCCTGCAAAAGGTCCAAAAAGTAATGCTTTTTCCCCATCAATTACACGTGTATCAATATGAGGAACAGACATAGGCGGCGCTCCAACACTTGCTTTTCCGTATACTTTTGTCTGATGTTTAGCAATAACTTCCGGATTTGTACACTTCAACCATTGTCCGCTTACCGGGAAACCTCCATAACCATTCCCTTCCGGAACATTTGCTTTTTCAAGTAATGGCAATGAACCTCCACCAGCTCCAATAAATACAAATTTAGTATAAGATTTTCTTGTTTGATCAGTTGTTAAATCAGTGATTTTTATTCTCCATGATTTATCCTCGCGTTGTCTCAATTTTTTTACTTCATGATTAAAGTATAAAGAAACACCATCAAGTTTTTCTAAATAATTAAACATGCTTCTGGTCAAGGCTCCAAAATTAACATCGGTACCAATTTCCATATGTGTAGCCGCTAATTTTTCATTAGTTTCCCTGCCTTCCATTACAAGTGGCATCCATTCTTTTAATTTTTCAAAATCAGAACTAAATTCCATTTGAGAAAATATAGGATTGCTTTGCAAAGCTTCGAATCTCTTTTTAAGATACTCTACATTTTTTTCTCCCCAAACAAAACTCATGTGGGGAACACTTTTAATAAAATTTTCTGGAGATGGTATCTTATTTTCCTGCACTAAGTAGGACCAGAACTGTCGGGAAATCTCAAAAGATTCTGCAATACTTATTGCTTTTTTAGGATCAATACTTCCGTCAGCCTTTTCTGGTGTGTAATTTAGCTCACAAAAAGCGGAATGTCCTGTTCCTGCATTGTTCCAAGCATCAGAGCTTTCGGCAGCAGCAACATCTAATCTTTCGTAAATTTCAATTTTTATATCAGGTTGCAGCTCTTTCAAAATTAATCCAAGAGTTGCGCTCATAATTCCAGCTCCAATAAGCACTACTTCACTATTGGAACGTATTGTATTGTCAGGCATAACAGTAATTTGTGTTTAAAGTGCAAAGGTACTTTTTATAATTGCAAAAAAAAACTAAAAATACATGATAAAAGTTATGTTTTTGCTAAAAATAAAGAACTATTAAATTAAAACTAGAGAAAAATTAAAAACGTTTTGAAGAAAGATAATCCTGAAGCATAATTGTAGCCGAAATTTCGTCAATTAATCCTTTATCCTGACGCTTCTTTTTACTCAATCCGCTATCAATCATGGTCTGAAATGCCATTTTGGATGTAAAGCGTTCATCAACACGAACTACTTTCATGTCAGGAAAAATATTAGAAAAATGAGTTACAAAACCTTTAATTAAAGGAGCACTTTCTGAGGGTTGTCCGTTCATTTGTTTAGGTTCGCCAATTAAAACTGCTTCTACTTTTTCCTTTAAAAAATAATCTTTCAAAAAATCTATTAAAGTATTAGTTGGAACCGTCGTTAAACCCGAAGCTATAATCTGCATTTCATCTGTAACAGCGATTCCTGTACGTTTTTGTCCGTAATCTATGGATAGAATTCTTGGCATTTTGTAATTTTTATCAAAGATAACTATTTTTAATTTTCAGATTCTTTAGAGAACGAAAAATTTCGTTTCGTTAAAGGATCATTAATTTAACAAATAAATCAAAATAAAAACATCTTTATAGCCATTGAAAAACAACATTAACACACTATTCTTTAAATTTTATAAGAAATTTAACATAATATCAGATTATAAATAAAAAATACAATTTTAAAATACTTTATTCTTAAAAAACTTCAATTTCTATGTAAATTTTTCGTTAAGTTTGCGCGCCCAATTAAACAGTTTAATCACACAAAAAAATCTATAAATATTTAAATTCAACTAAGTCCATATGACTAATTATAAAAAAAGCATTGCTTTATTTTTGAAACGATTTTTTTTAATTATTGTGATTTACCAGTTTAGCAGATTGTTGTTTTTCTTTATGAATTTAAACTTGTTTGAAAATTTTACTTTTCAAACATTTTTAGGCGGATTAATTTTTGATATTGCTGCAATTGCTTACATAAATATTATATTTTTAATTGCGCATTTACTTCCCGGAAATTTTAAATATACTCCTGCTTATCAAAAATATCTTAAAATTTCATTTTACGTTGCAAATCTTATGTTTATTGCAACAAATTTTATTGATATTATTTATTATCGTTTCACAGGCAGAAGAAGCACTTTTGGTATGATTACTGCAAAAGGCATGGAACATGAAGCGATGGGACTTATACCTTCTTTTTTAAAAGAATTCTGGTATATCTGGCTTATATTCATAATTATAAGTTTCTTGTTTTGGAAATTAATTCCAAATTTGAATAAAAATTTAGTACCGCAAAAGTTAACAAGAAAAGATTATTATATTAAGTATACTTACTTACTGTTTTCAATAATTATAATATTGCTTGCAAGCCGCGGAGGATTTAGAAAAAAACCTATAAAAATCGTTGACGGAATTAAATACGGTGCACTTAGCAATACTGCATTAGTTTTAAACACGCCATTTACAATTTTAAAAACTATTACAAAAAAGGAAGACATTGACAACGTAAAATATTTTGACAATAATGAACTTGTTTCAATTTATAATCCGGTTATCTCCTTAAAACCAAAAAATGCTGCCGTTAAAAAAAACGTAGTGATTTTAATTTTAGAAAGTTTTGGAAATGAAAATATTGCGCGTGGACAAACTCCTTTTTTAGATTCTCTTATTACAAAATCATATTATTTTAAAAATGGATTCGCAAACGGAAAAGTTTCTATAGATGCTGTTCCGTCAATACTTTCGAGCATTCCTAGTTTGATGAATAACTCATTTATATCTTCAAGCTATTCTTTAAATAAAATAAATGGTCTTCCGAAGATTTTTAAGAAGGAAGGATACAATACTTCATTTTTTCATGGTGCTTTTAATGGCAGTCAAAACTTTGATCAATATGCTAAAGTAGCAGGTTTTGATCATTATTTTGGCAAAGATCAATATACAGGAAAAGAAGCTTTTGACGGAAAATGGGGAATTTTTGACGAAGAATTTCTACAATTTTACGCCACAAAATTATCCTCTTTCAAACAGCCTTTCTTTAGTTCGCTGTTTACGATTTCTTCACACAATCCTTATGTTATTCCTGATAAATATAAAGAGAAATTTCCAAAGGGAACAACTGATATTCAGGAAAGTATTGCCTATACAGATTATGCTCTGAGAGAATTTTTTAAGACTGCAAAAAAGCAAAGCTGGTACAAGAATACTTTATTTGTGCTGTCATCTGATCATACTTCGTCAGGAGGAAATAAAGATATTGATAAAACAAATATTGGAAAATTTAGGATTCCAATACTTTTTTTCGATCCGTCTAATCCTAAATTAATCGGTGTTGATGAAAAAAACTTTCAGCAAATTGATATTATGCCAAGTATATTGGATTATCTGAACATAAAAACTGATATGGTAAGTTTTGGAAAAAGCTACAAATCAAAACAAAGTTTTGTGGTTTATTATCTTCAGGGAACTTATCATTATATAAAGGACGACTATTATCTTGCTTTTGCAAATAACCAGACAATTGGTTTGTATGATTGGAAAAAGGACGTTTTATTGAAAAATAATTTAATGAAAAAAGATCCGTCAAAAGTAAAGGAATACGAAAAATTCCTAAAAGCTTATATTCAATCTTTTAATGAAAGGGTGACCAGTAATAAGTTAGCGATTTAAAATTTAGACAATAGAAAAAAGTCCGTTTGAAAAACTCAAAACGGACTTTATCCAAATATTCAAAACCTAAAAAATCCCTACCTGCTAAATAGTCTGCTAAAAAAACCTCTTTCTTCTTCCTCTTCCTCCTCGTCTATTGCGCGTTCGTCATATTGAGCAAATTTTGCATGACCTTTTTCATGTTCAAAAATCAAATCTTTGATATATTCAACATAACTTTTCTTTTTTTCTTCTAAAAATCCAATAAGGTATTTTTCGCTGAATTCCATACCGCTTGCTCCTTCAATTTGCAATAGTTTTTTGTACAAAGGTTCAATATGTAATGCGATAACTTCTTGAGGAACAGCCTGACGTCTTCCAAAATAATTTACAATAACATCATTTTCATCTCTTGAGATTTCAAAATCGGTTATGACCCAGTAATACCTTCCTGATTTTGCTAAGTTTTTTACAATGGCATGAAAGTTTTTTCCGTTTTTAAGATTTTCCCAGAGTACTTTAAAAATTACTCTAGGCATATCAGGATGGCGAATAATATTATGTGGCTGTCCCATTAATTCATAATCTTCATATCCTGAAACGTCTACAAATACTTCATTAGCATATTCAATAATGCCAAAAGCGTTTGTTTTACTCATAATGACCTGAGTTTTGTCCCATGAGACTTCTTTATCTATAATAGTTTTTTGTCCTTGAAGATGATTTTCCTGATTCATGTCTTGCTAGTTAATGATTTGTTTTGGAATACTATTTTTAATTTCTTAAATGTTTATAGAAATTAATGACGCAAAATTAATCAGAACAAAAAACTCAAAACCTGATTTTTGTCATATTCTGACATTTAAAAAACTTATAGAGGATATCTAGGTCAATAAAATTCAGTAAGGGAGAATTTTTATTTATCAAATTAAAAACAAAAAGTTAAATCTGTAACATTATCAAAAGCTTTTACCTTTTTGCATTTGCACAAATACGCTATCTTTGCCAAAAATTAAAACTTATGAATTCTTTACAAACTATAATTGAACAAGCTTGGGAAAACAGAGCTTTACTACAAGAAACTACTACAACTGATGCTATCAGACAAGTGATAGAATTGGTTGATACAGGAAAATTACGTTGTGCTGAACCAGTTGGTGATAAGTGGCAGGTAAACGAATGGGTAAAGAAGGCTGTTGTTATGTATTTCCCAATTCAAAAAATGGAAACATGGGAATCTGGTATTTTCGAATATCACGATAAAATGTTGCTAAAAAGAGGTTTTGCTGAAAAAGGAATTCGTGTAGTACCTAATGCTGTTGCCCGTTATGGAGCTTACATTTCAAGCGGCGTTATCCTGATGCCTAGTTATGTAAACATTGGTGCATATGTTGACGAAGGAACTATGGTTGATACTTGGGCAACTGTTGGTAGTTGTGCTCAAATTGGTAAAAATGTACACTTAAGTGGTGGAGTTGGTATTGGTGGAGTTTTAGAGCCATTACAAGCTGCTCCGGTAATTATAGAAGATGGAGCTTTTATTGGTTCTCGTTGTATTGTTGTCGAAGGTGTTCACGTAGGTAAAGAAGCTGTTCTTGGTGCTAACGTTTGCTTAACTGCTTCAACAAAAATTATTGATGTAACAGGTAATGAGCCAGTTGAAATGAAAGGTTTTGTTCCTGCCCGTTCAGTTGTGATTCCTGGAAGTTATACTAAAAAATTCGCTGCCGGTGAATTTCAGGTTCCATGTGCTTTAATCATTGGTACCCGTAAACCATCTACAGATTTAAAAACTTCATTAAATAATGCGCTTCGTGAATATGATGTAGCAGTGTAATATGATATAATCCTCCATAAAAAAAATTAAAAAATCCATTCTTTCTTACTATTAGAAAGAATGGATTTTTTTTGTCAAAAATCAGAAAAAAAATTATACTATTGTACAACTTTTGCAAGCAAAAATTAAAGAAAGAAAATAGGAAAAAAAATAGAATTCTAAAATATTACTAATGTCTAAAGAAGGTAAAAAATTATCTGTTATTATATTAACTTACAATGAAGAATTCTATATTGCTGATGCAATTCAATCTGTTGCATTTGCTGACGAAATAATTGTTTTAGATTCACATAGTACTGATTCTACTGCTGAAATTGTTTCAAATCTGGGAGCGAAACTTATTTATAGAAAATTTGATAATTATTGCAACCAAAGAAATCATGCCATTAGTTCTGCCACTGGAGAATGGGTTCTTTTTCTGGATGCTGACGAAAGAGTTTCTGATAAACTTAAGCATGAAATTCTTGAATGCATTACTTTAAATAAATTTGATGCTTACAGAATTTGGTTTCCTCACTTTTTTATGGATCGTTTCTTATTTCATTACACTGATAAAGTAACGCGCTTGGTAAAAAATGACAATATTCGTTTTGAAAATGAAGTGCATGAAAAATTAATCCTAAAATGCAAACCTGTTGTATTAAAAAACTACATGATACATTATACTTATAAAGGTTTATCTCATTTTATAAGTAAAAAAGATAAATATGCATGGTTTCAGGCAAATATGTCATTTAATAAGGGTAAAAAAACAACTCTTTTTTTATTATTCTTTAAACCACTCTACCGTTTTTTTCATACTTATTTTATAAAAAGAGTTTATCTTGATGGGGTTCCCGGACTTGCAGCAGCTTCAATCGATGCTTATGGTGTTTTTTCAAGATATGCTAAGATGTTATTGCTGGAAAAAAATCTAGAATAGTTTTAATTTACCAAATTTTATTTTTAGTCGGAAAACTATTAGGTTATCTAAACCTTTAATATCTATACGTTTAATTTCATAAGTATCCTTAAATGGAAATGTATTAGGACGATTGCCAATTTTTAATCCAAATTTCATTTTGTTTTGGCTAAGTAATGCCTTAAAATTTGCTTTTTCTGTACTTTTTTTAGGGTAATTTCCGTAAGGATATGCAACTGCAGGATATACATTTAAATTGTGAGTGTTGATTTCCTGTTCACATTTTAAAAAATCATCCTGAATTTCTAAAGCATTTAATTCCTGATATCTATTGTGTTCATAAGAATGG
The DNA here is from genome assembly GCF_043722275.1 of Flavobacterium sp. Classification (GTDB taxonomy): domain Bacteria; phylum Bacteroidota; class Bacteroidia; order Flavobacteriales; family Flavobacteriaceae; genus Flavobacterium. The sequence continues at coordinate 33,832 of NZ_JAYSPC010000194.1, forward strand.
TAACCAAGTTCAATTATGTCCGGTGGCAATTGTTTTAATTGCTCAATTGTCATTATTTTTTGTGCAGATTCTCCGTTTTCATTCCATAAATCTGTTTTTGCGATATATTTAAAAGGAATAAAAAAACTGGCTTTTAATTTGTATTTTTCTAATAAAGGCAAGGCATAAATCAATTGATTTTCAGTAACGTCATCAAAAGTAAGGACAATACTTTTTTCTGGAATTGATTTCATTTTTTCTAAGTCAGAAAAATGGAATGTTTTATAATTGTTGTCTGTTAGATATTGAAATTGTCTTTCTAAATTATGTGCCGAAACTGTCAATTTATTACTACCTGATTTAGATTGACAAATGTTATGATACATTAAAATTGGTAATTTGGACATTTTAATTATTTTTCGACAAAGTTATTTATTTTAAGATTATTTTTGATGAAAAAATCAAAAATCGTGTCAATCAAAAACATAAGCATTATCTCACTTTGTTATAATGATGAGATCTATATAAAAAAACATATTAAAAATTTATCATTTGCCCAAGAAATTATCTTAATTGATAATAACAGCACAGATAAAAGCGTTTCAATTGCAGAGGAAGCAGGTATAACTGTAATTCAGCAAAGTGAAAATAACAGGGCCGATATCATACAATCAACAATTAATTCTGCAGCGAACAATTGGGTAATAGTAATTAATGTTACAGATTTTTTATCTCCGGAACTTATAAATGAGTTCACTACAGAAATTGATAAATCAAAAGCTGCTGAATGTTATTTTGCCGGACAAACTTTATTTTTCTTTGGCAAAACAATAAAATACGGTGTGTTTTTAAATAAAAAGAAACTTTTGATTTTTGATAAAACAAGATTCTCATACTCAGAAGATTTTAATCGTAATCCGCCTAAAAGATTAAAACTTTTCAAAAATAAAATAAATTCTTTTTCTTATAAAAACTTTGAAGACTTTAACAGCAGACTAAATTTAATTAGAAAAGAAGAAGCTTTGGTTTTATTTCAAAAGAATAAAAAACCAAATATTTATCATTTTTTCATGAAACCTTTTTTTCTTTTTATAAATCAATATTTTTTTAAATTAGGATTTCTAAATGGCCGTGAAGGATTTATTTTGGCTTATATTAGTTCTTTTTCCGTTTTAAAACGTTATTTTATTCTATGGTTATTATACCGAAATATGGATTGATTTTTTTTTTAAAACAAAAAATATCACCCAATTATCAAACCCTATAAAACTCCATTTGTAAATGAAAATATTAGTTATACAGCAAAAAAGAATTGGTGATGTACTAGTAAGCAGTATTTTGTGTAATTCTCTTAAGCAACAATATCCGGATTCAGTTATAGACTTTATGTGTTATTCTAATTGTAAAGATGTTTTAATTGGCAATCCCAATATTGATTCTGTAATTATACTTCCGGAAAAAACACGAAAATCGTATCCATCTTTATTTAAGTTTTTCTTTGAAATCAGATCTAAGAAATATGATATATTAATTGATGTTTATGGAAAATTAGAAACAAATTTAATTACTCTGTTTTCAGGCTCTAAATATAAAATATCATATTATAAATGGTATTCGTCTTTATTTTATAATTATAATACGAAACGGTTAAAAAAAGAGGAGCCGGCAAAATACGGACAAGCGATAGACAATCGCCTTTTATTATTAAATTCATTAAAGCTGGACGATACTAAAATAGATCCGCATCCAAAATTATTTGTAAATCAAAAAGAAAATCAGGATGCAATTACTCTTTTTGCCAACCACCAAATAAGCAACAGCAAAAAAATTGTGATGATAAGTTTATTAGGGAGCGAAAAATCAAAAACATATCCTTCTGAATATATGGCAAAAGTTATTGACCATGTGGCCAATAACAGAGACATTCAAATACTTTTTAATTATTTTCCAAATCAAATTGAAGAGGCAAAAAGAATACTTCAATTATGTACAAAAAGTACACAGGAAAAAGTATTTTTTGATTTATTAGGTAGTGACCTCAGGTCATTTATTGCAATAATGAATCAGTGTGATTTTATTATTGGAAATGACGGAGGCGCCATAAATATGGCAAAAGCTCTTAATAAACCTTCCTTTACAATTTTTTCTCCACACGTTGATAAAAATGACTGGGCTACTTTTGAAGATGGTTTACAAAATATCTCGGTGCATCTAAGTGATTATAATCCTGAATTAATAAATGGTCTTACAAATAAAGAAATAAAAGCAATTATATCTTCCTTATACGATAAATTCAATCCTGAATTATTCGAAGATAAACTTAGCTTTTTTCTAAATCAGCATCAATAATAAACCGAAACATTTATAATTACAAAACAAAAAACAGAATAGTTTAACCGCTACTCTTTGCTCATTTTGAGCTACTATTTTTTGATGCGAATGTATTTAAACAAAAAGATTTAGAGAACAGTAAAAAATGTTTTCTAAATCTTTTTTATTTTACTTCATTTGCAAATCAATCAATATTTAATAAAACATTTTCATTAAAGCCATTAATATCGAAGTAATAATTACGAAAGTAGTATCTCGCTTTTTTAAGAGATTCTTGTAATTATTATTTCGCAATTAAAACATATTTCTTTACTTTATTAATATTAAGCAATTTAATTTTAAAGATGTACTGTTCAAAAAATACAAATATTCTTAAATGTCTATATTTAATAACAGGGTTAATAATGATAAATTAATAAAATAAAAACTCTCTTTTCATGAATACATTTTCTAAAAATAAAATAAGTGGACTCGTAATCACATTTAATGAAGAAAATCATATAGAAGAATTAATCAAAAACATGAATTTTGTAGATGAACTAATCATCGTTGATTCTTTTAGTACTGATAAAACAGTCGAAATTGTAAAATCTTATAGTCATGTAACCTTAATTCAAAATAAATTTGAAGATTACACTAAGCAACGAAATTTAGCTCTTTCATACGCGAACCATAATTGGATTCTATTTTTAGATGCTGACGAAAGAATTCCTGATGCTTTACGTGATGAAATAATTGAAACTGTAAATTCTCCTGTAACAAAAAATGCGTACTATTTTGTTCGCAAATTTATGTATAAAAATAAACCTCTACATTTTAGCGGATGGCAGACTGATAAAAATTTCAGGCTTTTTAAAAAAGACAAAGCATCCTATATCAGCACGCGTTTAGTACACGAAACACTATACGTGCAAGGTTCTGTTGGGATTTTAAAACACAAACTAATTCATTATTCATTTTCAGATTATACCATTTATAAAAACAAAATGATTAGTTATGGAAAACTAAGAGCAAAAGAGCTTTTTTTAAAACAAAAAAAAACAAATCTAATTCAGCTTTATTTAAAACCAGTCTACAAATTTTTATATGATTACCTGATAAGATTAGGCATATTAGATGGAAAAAAAGGAATTGTAATTTGTTATTTAAATGCTCTAAGTATCTATGTGCGGTATAAAGAATTAAAAAAACTTAATAATAATAATAATAATAATAATAATCTCAAATAGAATTTAAAAATTAACTTTAAAAAAAAGACAAAAACCATATTCTTATTAATGGTTCTTGTCCTTTCTTATATTGATATTGCTTTTAATTCTATTCGATTTTAACCTTCATACAATTACTTTTTCCAGAATTTCAGTTTCTTTTTCAAGTTCTTTTTTCTATAGAATTGCTCCTGAAAATCAGCTGTGAACTTCCATAAAGTATCAAAAGTTTTTTGCTCAGGTTCTCCATATAATTTTGAATATTCATTGCTCATTACAGCGACCATTTCCTTTAAAGGAGTCAAACGGCATAAATTTTTCATTCGCATTTCAAAAGTCATCGAATCATGAAATTTCATTCTGTTTAAATCGACGAGAAAAAAATCATAATTTCCTTCTGTATTTTTTTTTATTAAAGTATTACCTGGCGAATGGTCTAAAAATTCAATTCCTTTTTCGTGAAGCTCAAAACTAAATTTGGTAAATTGTCTTAGTATATTGTCATGATCAGGAAAATTCGGAATTTCTACAAGCTCCCTAAAGGTTAAGTCCGTGATTAAATGCTCACTTGCATAATAACTGTCTCTTAGCCCAATACTATTAAAATTTTCAAGAAACGCGATTGGTTGCGGAGTACCCACGCCGTTTTGTAATAAAATTGTAGCAAACTCAAAAGAGCGTCTCGCCTTTGATTTTCTAAAATATTTGTACGCAACTTTATTAATGATATTAGGAATTTTAAATGACTTTATATTTATAGTTTTTCCATTAACATCAAATAATTTAATTTTATTACGATCTCCATTTCCAAAAAGTTCTCCTGAAGTATGAAAATTTTGAAAAAGAGAAAGTACCTCTTGTGAAGTTATAATTGCGCCGGAAAATTTATATTTTGTAATCATAGTATATACAAAAAATGTGTTTAATATTGATTAATTATTGGTTTCCAAAAGTGGATCACTTTAGGTTTATTGATACCGTGACAACCAAACGGAAGTTCATTATTTGTTAATTTCATACCAAGATCTGGTTTTCGGTCCAAAGCAAAAAATGCCCCTTCTTTATAATTGGGGATTTTGAAATTTTTATCAAATTCAGGAGCTTTCAATGACCAGAAAACATCTTCGATAGCATAGATTTTCTTTTCTTTTTCAGTTAAAAAATCAGAAATAAATTGTTGATGTTCTTTTGTAATCGCCAAATGTGATGCTACTTTACGAAGGGAAAAACCTCCATTGCCAACTTTAAAGAAAATTTGCTGCCTTTCTCTTTTCTTTTTAGACCAAAAAATTCTCGCAATTTTATCAAAAATTTTCATTCCTAATGAATCAACTGGCGTCGCTAACCACGGCGATCCTATATAATCGTAACCTTTATTACACCAATTTTTTAACTCATCTTTAAAAACAAAAGCGTCTAATTGATAAATTAGAATATATTCAGCATCCGGAAAACTTTCATAAAATAATGGTTTTAATAACAATTCATTGTATCCATTTATACTTGAAAAATAATGTTTAGGAAAACTCTTAGAGGTAATTTTTTCAAACTTTTGAGATAAAAAAGAAAGATCTAATCCCTCCGGATGCGCAATTACAATTTCATAATCCTTTAAAACTTTGCAGCATTGCAAAAAAGATTTTTCTTCAAGTTCACCAAAAAATTCCCTATAAACAGGAATTACTATTTTTACAAGATTCTGAGACATGTTACAATTTTATTTTAAATTTAAATTTACATCAAACTTTCAAGTCACTTGTTGTAAAAAAACTTTTGATTAGAATTTATTTCAAATTCTGAATAATACAGCAAAAATAATCTTATAAACAAGAAAATACTTGATTACTTATAAAAATTTAATTCAAAATAAAATATTCAGGCAAAAGCAACACCATTAACCAATTCAATAAATTATTGAAATGATTTATAATTACTACTTTTACAAACTGATCTATAAAATATATTACCAAGATAATGAACGAAGAAATAATAAAGGCATACGAAATCATCAAAGAAGGAGGGATTATTCTTTATCCTACTGATACCGTTTGGGGAATAGGCTGCGATGCTACAAATCCTGAAGCTGTTGCCAAAATATACAAACTAAAACAACGTGCCGAAACGCAAAGCATGATTGTATTGATGAATGGTGAAAAAATGATGTATAATGTGTTTAAAAATATCCCCGAAGTAGCTTGGCAAATTTTAGATGTATCTGAAAAACCAACAACTTTAATACTGGATGAACCAAGAAACGTGGCGCCAAATATTATTGCACCAGACAATTCATTAGGAATTCGTATTGTAAAAGAGCCTTTTTGCTTTAAATTATTAGAGCGAATGAAGAAACCTTTAGTTTCAACTTCGGCAAATATTTCAGGTCAGCCCACTCCTATTGCGTTCAAAGATATCAATCCGGAAATCATAAAAGGTGTTGATTATGTGGTAAACCTATATCGGGATAAAGTGGCAGGAAAACCATCAACAATAATAAAACTGACAAAAGATTCGCAGGTAAAAGTGATTCGTAAATAACTTTAGATTTTAGATTGCAGATTTTAGATTTTCTAAAATCTGCAAAAAAAACTTTGAACCTTTACCCCTCTGTACCTCTGAACCTTTTTTTAAATACTTTTCAAACACTCAATCAACCATTCAATATCTTCTTTTGTGTTATAATGACTAAATGAAATTCGGAGATTTGGGAGTTTTAAATCTGTTTCTGAAAGCATTTCTTTTAAAACATGCGAAGGTTTTATACTTCCGGATTGACATGCACTTCCTCTTGAAACTGCAATTCCTTTCATATCTAAACTAAACAAAAGCATAGATGTTTTATCAGCAGAAAAAGGTAAAATAATATTTATAATATTGTAAAAATCCTCTTTTTTACCGTTGATTCTAAAGCCCGAAAAATGAGTTTCAAGCTGATCGATCAGATAAGTTTTTAAGTCTGAAATATACTTTCTTTCCTCTTCTAAATTTTCATATGAAAGAGACAAAGCTTTTGCCATTCCCGCAATTTGATGTACAGCTTCTGTTCCCGCACGAAGTCCTTTTTCTTGTTCTCCGCCAAAAATTAAAGGCTGTAAACCTGAGTTTTTTCGAATAAAAGCAAAGCCAACTCCTTTTGGTCCATGAAATTTATGTGCACTTGCAATAATAAAATCCAGAGGAATCTTTTGCAGATCAATTTCCGTTTTCCCAATAGACTGAACGGTATCTGAATGAAATAAGGTATTGTATTGTTTGCAGATAACCCCAACTCTGTCCAGGTCTAAAATAGTTCCTGTTTCGTTGTTTACGTGCATTAAACTCACAATTGTCTTTTTTTCTTCGGATAGTAAATTAGACAAATGTGTTAAATCGATACTTCCGTCAGGATTTATATTCACATAATCCACCTGAACATTATATTCAGATTCTAATACTAAAACAGTATGCAAAACAGCGTGATGCTCTATTTTAGTAGTAATGATGCGTTCTATTTTAAGATCTTCAACCGCAGAACGAAGAATCCAGTTATCAGCTTCGGTTCCGCCGGAAGTAAAAATAATTTCCTGTGCAGAACAATTTAAATGTTTGGCAATACTTTTTCTGGAAAGCTCTAAAATAGTCTTTCCATTTCGTCCAAAACTATGAGTAGAAGATGGATTACCAAAATCTTCTGCCATAACTTTAGTCATTTCCTGAATCACTTCAGGACGCATAGCGGTTGTAGAGGCGTTATCGAGGTATACTTTTTTCATTACGGCAAAGTTATGAAATATCAATTGTGAAATCTTAAATATCATTTGCCAAATTTTTCACTATTTTTGACGTCAAATAAAATTACGATGAAAAAATATGCAAGCCTTCTGCTTTTCGCACTATTATTAAACGGTTGCGATGATGGTGATTTAACAGTAGACACTATTGATTTTGACGATACAAGTATTACATCTCAAAGCTGTGATCCCTTGACAAATAATTTAATATACAGACTTAAAACTCAGGAATCGTTGCTGATTCAATTGCCTAATGATAGAATTATAAACGATCCAACACTTGAGGGTAAACCATTAATCTACGATATCGACAATTCACTTTATCGTGTAGTTTACAGAGCTTATGATGGTACGGTTGCAACAGCTAATATTTGTGGCGCAATACCTCCAACATCACCTAAAGTAACAGAAGAATGGCAGGCAACAGCCGGACAAATTGTAATTACTACTACACCTATTACAGATAATACTGCAACCGACGGAAGTACTAAAATTACGGGTTATAATCATAATATTAATTTTAGAAATATTACTTTTTTAAAACCTTCAGGACCACAAGTTGAGGAAGAATTTAGTTTTGGAGACTATAAAACAACCGTTACTCCGGTAGTTGTAAGTTTTACTGATGAGAATGCTGATTACTGTTCGGATACAAAGAAAATCTACAACGATAATACCGTATCTTCTTTGGTTCTTGAAAATATAGCCGATTTAATTGTTAATGAAGCAACTCCAACGGGTACACCAAGAACTAGTTTAATTAATCTAAGCGGAACAACAAACAAACTTTACTACAGAACTTATAGTGGTGGTTTACCTGTTGATACAAAAAGCTATTTTTGCACAGAAAAAACGCCAACAACCCCAGCAGTTCTTGATACATGGGTTGGGCAGGATGGAGTTGCAAATGTAAGCGGTACAATAGAGGTTACTACTACAAATGATCTTAAAGTATTTAGACATAAAGTTGTTTTGAAAAATGCAACTCTTCAAAAAGGAAACAGCACTTTTAAGCTAGCAACTACATTTGTTTTAGGAACAGTAACTGTTGTAGTACCATAATTCCGAAACTACTAAAAAAACTTTTATTTCTTACAAAAAAACGTCCGTTTTTCAAACTGATTTAATTACAAATCAGAACGAAAAACGGACGTTTTTTTATGCTTGAAAAACAACAAATTCAGATGTAAAAAACATCTTATTTATTGTTTTGCCTAAAATAAACTTCGGTGGCACCTAAGCCATATTTTTGATAATTGCCATCTTGAAAATCAATTCCGTCGTAACGCCCCAATAAAAAATCAAGTTCGGCTTTTAGGATTCCTTCACCGACACCATGAATAAAAACGATTTTCGGGATGCGATTTTTAATTGCAAATTCAATATGTCTTTTTGCAGTTTCAGTCTGCAGAGTCAGAATATCATAATTTGACATTCCGCGTTTATTGGGCACAAGTTTTTCGATGTGCAAATCAAATTCAGGAGCAGGAATTTCGCGTTTATCCTTCTTTTCTTTTACAAAACTCCTTGCTTTTGGCTCCGTTTTCTCTTTTATAATCTCATCTAAATCAATTCTTCTAATGGAATTCATTAAATTACTGGATTCTTGCATTTTAAGCAATTCATTGACAAAAAATGTCATCGTAAATCCATCTTCGGTTTCAATCAAAACCTCGTTGTTTTTCACTGAAACTACTGTTCCGTTTATGGCTTCGTCTAATACTGAAACCTTATCTCCTTTAGTCAACATCTTGTTCTTCTTTATCTTGATTTTTACTAGGCGTTTTAGCACTCAATTGCATCATTCCAAACATGAATACTACAATTGCAATTACCGTAATATAAATGTTTTTTTTTGGTGAAACCTGCTCATATAACGCAACCGAAATAGCAAGAATCATTATTATAATTTTAAAAGCTTTCATTTTTTTAAGTATAAGATTTCAAAAGTATGAAACTTTAAAATAGTACATCACTTCTGTTTGAATCTCGTCAAACATTTTTTCTTCAAAATTGTAAAAACAAACACTCATATTCCGAAAATTATATATGATTTAATACTGTATAAAACACTTATGAAAATCCAATTTTTACAATGTATTTGCTCTGCTTTTTATTCTTACTTTTTCAAAGAGAATTTTCGGCAATATTCAGAACGTTTTCTATCCTATTTTACTCTTTTTATTTTTGATTTTTTCCGAATTGAAATTCTCTTCAAATTACTTTTTTATCTGATTCAAAATATCATTCATCATCTCAATTTGCACTTTCTGAATTTCAATTAATTCTTGTTGCTGATGCATAATCAAATGATCAATTTTATCGTGAATCATTCTAATTTCAAGTTCTGATTTCAGGTTAATCATATAATCTTTTTTAGCACGATTTCGATCTTTTTCTTCCTGACGATTTTGGCTCATCATAATTACCGGAGCCTGCAAAGCTGCAATACATGATAAAATCAAATTCAGTAAAATAAACGGATATGGATCAAAACCTTTGTTGACTAAAATGTAAACATTGGCAGAAATCCAGACAATAATAAAAAATAAAAAGGAAAGTATAAAAGTCCAGCTTCCGCCAAAATCAGCTACTTTATCGGCAATTTTTTGACCAAAACTTCTGGTCTCTTCTTCATCTTCAACAATGCTCACAATTGATTTATCTTCTTTTAAAGAAGTAATAACACTTTTTTCAAGATCAGAAAGTGTTCCGATTTCTGTAGACAAATAGTTCGAAATGTATATTTGACGGTATTTATTTAACTCCTTTACTCCAATGCAATCAGTATCATTAAAAGATGGAAAATCTTTAATTATAAGTCCCAAAATAGGATCATGAATAGATTTTCCCCAAATTTTCTCACTTTCAGGAAAAGAAACATCCGAAATGGAACTTTTAAAAGTCGAATTATTTTTCATTTTATATAAATTTTACTGGCTAATTTACGCATTTAACTTCTTTAGAATCATATAAAAAAGCAGCAATTAATATTATTCCATTTATAACAAATACGATTCTCAGCACAAAATTTCTTTAGATAATTCGTGTCCTTATTTACAAAAAACGCACTACTTTTAGCGTTTTAAATATCCACTCAATTTTACAATTGTGACTAAAGACACTATCATACAAAATATTAAGGCTTTAAAAAGCCATTTAAATATAAATTACGGAATCAAAACCAAGACTGAAGATTTTACCGAGAAGCTTTTTTATACCCTTTTTGATTCGAATGCTGATTTAGACGAAAGCATCAACGAACTCGAAGTATGCTTTAAGGAAATTGCTGTTTTAGCCTGCAAAAAACCATCAAATTTATGTGGATCAATTTGGGATAGATTTTTGGAGAAATTACCAGGTGTTCTTGAAAAGCTAAATCAGGATGCGGAATATATTCTTGAAAACGATCCTGCATCAAATAGTATTGATGAAGTTTATTTAGGTTATCCAGGATTTTTTGCCATTGCAATTTATAGATTAAGCCATGAATTATACCATCTGGATTTGTTACTATTTTCGAGATTAATGAGCGAATACGCGCATAGAATTACTGGAACTGATATTCATGCCGGAGCTCATATTGCTTCTCCGTTTTTTATTGATCACGCCACAGGAATTGTTATTGGCGAAACAACCGTAATTAAAAAGAACGTAAAAATTTATCAGGGCGTTACTTTGGGCGCTTTGAGCGTAAGCAAGGAAATGAAAAATGCCAAAAGACATCCCACCGTAGAAGCTAATGTTTGCATTTATGCCAATGCTACTATTTTAGGTGGAGAAACTATCATTGGCGAAAATAGTATTGTGGGAGGAAATGCCTGGATAACAAAATCGATTCCTGAAGGTTCTATCGTAACCAATACTACTACAACTGAAGTTAAAATAAAAGAAAAAAAATGAACGCACAAAAATTGGTTAACCTAATTGGAAACACTCCATTGATGGAAACTGTCAATTTGGTTAAAAATAAAAATGTAAAACTTTTACTAAAATTAGAAGGAAATAATCCCGGCGGAAGTGTAAAAGACAGAGCTGCTTATAACATGATTGCCGCTGCTCTAGAAAGAGGTGATATTAAAAAAGGCGACAAACTAATTGAAGCTACAAGCGGTAACACAGGAATTGCTCTGGCAATGATTGCACAATTGTTTCAAATTGAAATAGAATTAATATTACCGGAAGATTCAACAAAAGAAAGAACTCAAACTATGAGAGCTTATGGCGCTACAGTAATTTTAACGCCTGCCAGCGAAGGAATTATTGGCTCAAGGGATTATGCCGACAAAAAAGTGGCTGAAGGCGGTTATTTAATGCTAAATCAATTTGCGAACGATGATAACTGGAAAGCACATTATAAAACCACAGGACCTGAAATCTGGAACGATACTGACGGAACGGTTACACACTTTGTTTCGGCAATGGGAACAACCGGAACTATCATAGGAACTTCGACTTATTTGAAAGAAAAAAATCCCGCAATTCAAATCATTGGTGCACAACCAAGCGACGGATCACAAATTCCCGGAATACGCAAATGGCCAAAGGAATATTTACCTAAAATTTTTGATGCTTCAAAAGTAGACAGCGTAATTGATGTAAGCGAAGAAGAAGCTAAAGAAATGACCAAAAGATTAGCCCTTGAAGAAGGTGTTTTTGCCGGAATGAGCAGCGGAGGTTCTGTTGCCGTTGCCTTAAAAATAGCCGAACAATTAGAATCTGGCGTAATCGTTGCCATTATATGCGATCGCGGTGATCGTTATTTGTCTTCGGATTTATTTGATTGAAGTTACTAAGCTTCTGAGTTGCTAAGGTTCTAAGTTTCCTTAACTATAAGTATAAATACGAGTAATTTTCTATTTTAAAACCTTAGCAACTCAGCAACTTAGCTTCTTAGAACCTCACTTTCAAACTCAATTCTAAACTCGGCACCTTTATTTTTGCCTTCGCTTGTTGCGCTTAAAGTTCCTTTGTTTTTTTCGATGATCTTTTTGCACAGGTATAAACCAATTCCGGTTGAGGATTCATTTGCAGTTCCTAATCGGCTCATTTTAGTAAATTTCTTAAATAATTCATCAATCTGATTTTTATCAAAGCCAATACCTTTATCCAAAACAGTTATTACCAACTTTGAATTTTCATTGTAAATTCTAACTTTAACTTCGCTGTCAAAATAGGAGAATTTAATAGCATTACTAATTAAATTTACTAAAACCTGAATCAGCAAACCTTCATCAATTCTAAGTTTAGCCTCACTAAGTTCTAAACTCAAATTCAATTTTATATTTTTTTCAATCAAACGCTGTTCCAGCTGTTCATTAATAAAAGGCACAATTCCATGCAACAAAATGTTTCTGCTTTCCTGATTGCCTTTTACAACACGATCCTGTTCCTGCAATAATTTGATGAAATTTTCGATATATCTAAATTGCAAATTTGTCGATTCACATATTAATTCGGCTAATTGCCGAATTGATTCTGATGGGTTTTCGCTAATAATTAATTTCGCCAAACCCTGAGGATTTCCTGCAAAATTTTTCAAATCGTGCGAAAGCATATAAATCAAATCTTGTTTTTCATTTATAAAACTTTCGGCTTCATAAATAGATTCCTGAATATTACACATTAATAAACCGGCTTCGTCTTCATATTCTGTTGGTAAAACAGATAATTTTCTATTATTCCTGTAATCATTTAATGATTTTGATGCAATAGAAATTGGCTTAATTAATTGATTTAAAATCAAAAGTGTTATTAAGGTAGCCAGCAAAGTCATCATCAATGAGAAAATTAAAATTGATGTAGGCGATACACTATGATTATAATACAGGACGAAAAACAAAATTCCGATCAGAGGAATATGTATTCCTATAAAAGCTACAAATAAAAATTTGAAGGCATAACTTTTTTTCAAAAAGCTAATTTGTGAAAGATTATGATATAACTTCATAAAAAAATAACAATCTTATAGATTAAAAATAGCAGATTTGGGCGAATTGCTAAAAACAAAGTTAGCTTTAAAAGTCAATTAAAATAATAAATTGAACTATTTGATAAAATATTTTGAAAATTAAATTTGAAAAAGTTTACAAACCCTTATTTTTGCGCTATGGGAAGAAAAAATACAGACAAAGTTGTCTTTCATCAAATTCAGGTTCTGGATGCCGGAGCAAAAGGAGTATCAGTAGCAAAAGCTCCTGACGGAAAAGTAATCTTTATCCCGAACGTGGTTCCGGGTGATGTAGTTGACGTACAAACTTTCAAGAAAAGAAAGGCCTATTATGAAGGTAAAGCCGTAAAATTTCACGAATTATCAGAACATCGCATTGAACCTGTTTGCGATCATTTTGGAGTTTGCGGAGGTTGTAAATGGCAAAATATGAAATACAGCCAACAACTGTATTACAAACAAAACGAAGTAAAAAATCATTTACAGCGCATTGGGAAAGTAGAACTTCCTGAATTCGAAACTATTTTGGGTTCAGAAAAACAGTTTTTCTACAGAAATAAAATGGAATTTTCGTTTTCTAACAGCCGTTGGTTAACCGAAAAAGAAATTGAAAGCACAGAAGATTTAGGAAACAGAAATGCATTAGGATTTCATATCCCTAAAATGTGGGATAAAATTCTTGACATTCAAAAATGTTACTTGCAGGAAGATCCATCAAACGCGATCAGAAACGAAATTAGAGATTTTGCTAACGAACATAATTTAGCATTCTTTAATCCAAGAGAGCAATCCGGATTATTGAGAACTTTTATGATTCGTACCGCTTCGACAGGAGAAATCATGGTTTTGATTCAGTTTTATGAAAATGACAAAAAAAATCGCGAATTACTTTTAGATCATCTTTACAAGAAATTCCCGCAAATTACTTCATTACAATATGTCGTAAATTCAAAACAAAACGATACAATTTACGATCAAAATATCAAACTATATAAAGGTAGAGATTATATCCTGGAAGAAATGGAAGGTTTAAAATTTAGCATCAACGCTAAATCTTTTTACCAGACAAACTCTGACCAAGCATATGAATTATACAAAATAACACGTGATTTCGCAGGACTTTCAGGCGATGAAACCGTTTATGATTTATATACAGGAACAGGAACTATTGCGCAATTTGTCTCTAAAAAAGCAAAAAAAGTAATTGGTGTAGAAAGTGTTCCTGAAGCTATTATCGATGCTAAAGCAAATGCAGAACGCAATAATATAACTAATTGTGAGTTTTTTGTAGGTGACATGAAAGTCGTATTCAACGAAAGTTTCATTGCACAACACGGTAAACCGGATGTTATTATTACAGATCCGCCAAGAGACGGAATGCATAAGGATGTTATTGATCAAATCTTGAAAATTGCTCCTAAAAAAGTAGTTTATGTAAGTTGTAATTCAGCAACACAAGCACGTGATTTAGCTTTAATGGACGAAAAATATAAAGTAACCCGCGTTAGGCCGGTTGATATGTTTCCGCAAACACATCATGTCGAAAATGTTGTACTTTTAGAACTTCGCTAACAAAATATAAATGAAAAAAATAATCGCTCTTTTATTAGTTTTTACTTTTGGATTATCCAGCTGTGAAAAAGATGATATTTGTGATGCAAATACACCCACTACTCCCAGATTAGTGATTTCGTTTTTTGATATTACTGCGCCAACAACGCCTAAAAATGTAACAAATCTAAAAGTAATTGGCGAAGGACAAACAGAAGGAATTATTTTTAATAAAACCGGAACTGAAATCACTAAATATCAAACCAGCGCAAATACCATTTCTATCCCGTTAAAAACAGATGATAATTCAACTACTTATACTTTTATTCTGGATTCCGGAAATGCCAATCCTGCTGCTATAAATACAGATGTGATAAAATTTAATTATACTCATAATAATGTATATGTATCAAGAGCTTGTGGTTTTAAAACCCTTTTCACATTAAATCCATCTGAGCTTGAACCATTATCAACCCCATTTGAGCAAACAGATCCAGGTAATGATGGACTATGGATGCAAAGAGTTATTGTACTACAATCTAACGTTGAATCTGAAAATGAAACACATATTAAAGTATTATTTTAGTTTTTGCTTATTGTTTTCAATGTTTTTAGGCCACGCCCAGGAAACGTCAACTAAAACAGTAACAAAAGAAGCTGGTAAAGAAAAACCAAAAACCGAAACTGCAAAACCTGCAATTCAGGAAACAAAAAAAGACAGCATCAAAACAGATCGCTATGGTCTTCGTGTAGGAGTTGATTTGTATAAGTTAACACGAGGTTTTTATGATAAAGATTATAAAGGAATTGAAGTTGTAAGTGATTTTCGTTTAACGAAAAAATACTATCTGGCAGCTGAACTTGGTTTTGAAGATAAAACCACAGATGATGACAGATTAAACTCAACAGCAACAGGAACCTATGTAAAAGGAGGATTTGACTACAATACCTACGAAAACTGGCTTGACATGGAAAACCTTATTACAATAGGTTTACGTGGTGGTTTTAGTACATTTAGCCAGCAATTGAACAGTTATAAAATTTATAATGCAAACCCATATTGGGGAGAACAGCCCGCAATTGCATCCGGTCAAAAATACAATGGCCTTACTGCAGGATGGATTGAAGTTGCAATGGGTTTAAAGGCTAAAGTTTTTAATAATGTGTTTGTGGGATTTGGTGTTCAGTTAAAACTTTTAGTAGCCAATTCAAAACCATCGGGATTTGATAATCTATACATTCCAGGGTTTAACAAAACCTATGACGGAAGTTTTGGAGTTGGTTTCAACTATACCGTTTCTTATTTTATTCCGCTTTACAAGAAAAAAATCATTATTCCTGAAATTATAAAGGAAAAGCCTAAAAAGTAATCTTTACTGAAATGAAAAAAATACTCATTCTTTTTATCTTTAGTCAGATCGCTTTTGCGCAAAAAACAATTGTAAAAACTTATTTACATTTCACAGGAAAAATAGACAAATATCCTATAGAAATGACCGTTGAATTTATTCAGGGAAAAGATTCTGTTTCAGGAAGCTATTACTATGTAAAAAATGGCAAAGACATGTCTATTTTTACTGAAGGTATTTTGAAAAATGAGGAAATAAAGTTAACAGAAACTACTTATACTCCAACCAAAAACGGAAACATTCATAAAATAACAGGTTCGTTTACTTTACAATTTAGTAATGAAAAAGAATTAACCGGTATTTGGCAAAACGAAAAAAAAGACAAGCAATTTAATGTATCACTAACCTGTATTGAAAACTTGTCTTTATTTAATCCGAAAAATTTCAGTTATAAATTAAATCAGTACAAAGGCAAAGCCGAAAATATGAATGGCGAATTAGCCGACAATTATCTGATTAGCAAACTGGATATTTACAATTCGAAAAAAGAAAAAGTTCAAACACTTTCCGGTTTCGATAAAGTGATTAACGAAAAAGATGGAGAAGTTCAACTGGAAGACATTAATTTTGACGGATTATTAGATGTGAAAATTCCAATTTACTTTCCTGACAGAATAAAATATGATGGCAGTTTTCTTTATTTTGTTTATGACAATACGAAGAAGCAGTTTATTAGAAATACAAAACTGGAGGAACTGGAATATTTATTCCTTGATCAAAAAAACAAAGAGTTTGTAAAGTATAAAGCTGACGGACGAGGAAACGAATCTGATTACCATTACAAATGGTCCAACAATAATTTTTATCTGATAAGAAAAACCGAAAGTTTTGAAGACAGCGATAAAACAACTTACACTGAATATCAAATTAAAAACAATAAATCAGTTAAAATTAAAGAGTACCAAAAATAAAAAAGCCATGAGTTGAAATAATCAGTTCATGGCTTTTAAGTTATATTCTAATTCTAAGACAACTGAAATTCTATAGCTGCATTTGAATGAATTAAGGCAGTATCAAAAACAGGAACCGAAAGATCCTCAGGTTTTATAACTAAAGGAATTTCGGTACAACCTAAAATAATTCCCTCTGCGCCTTCTTTTATTAATTGATTTGCAATTGCCAGATAACGTTTTTTCGTTTCATCGGTTACAAGTCCTTTTCCAAGTTCCTCAAAAATTGTAGTATGAATGAAATCTTTATCTTCTTCACTTGTTGGGATAATAGCTTCGATTCCTTTTGAGATAAGTTTGTCTTTAAAAAAGTCCAGTTCCATTGTAAACTTCGTTCCCAGCAAACCAACTTTTTTTAAACCTTTTTTCTCGATTTCAATTGCCGTTGCAGTTGCAATATGAATAATTGGTAAATCAATTGCCGTTTCAAGTCGGTCAGCAATAAAATGCATTGTATTTGCACACAAAACAATTGCTTCTGCTCCACCTTGTTTTAAAAACTGGCAACCTTTTAAAAGCATTTCAAAAGTCGAATCCCAATCGTTATTTTCGTTATTTCTTTTTATATCGGCATAATTAAAAGAGTAAATCAAACATTCTGAAAAGTTAAGACCGCCCAGTTTTTCATTTATTCCCTGATTAATAAGTTTGTAATAATCACCGGTCGAAACCCAGCTAATTCCGCCTATAAGTCCAATTATTTTCATAAATAACTTTTTTTTTTAGATACTCCTTAATTATTTTTTAACGCCAAGAACACAATCCCGATAGCTATCGGGATTCCCAAAGTTTACTGTAAATATTTTTTCACGCAGATTTAAAAGATTTAAGCAAATGTACGCAGATGATTATCCAAATTTTAATCTGCTAAAATCTGCAGAATCTGCGTGAAATAAAAATCTTTATAATCCCTTAATCTGTGGCTAATTAAAATTATCCTATTTCTCTAATTCCTTTTATAAAAATCCATTTCATGAAAAGCTTTTCACCATCTTTAGTTTTTACCGCCTGAAATTTAGGCGAAATCAAAGTAGCAATAATAAACGCCGTCATAGGAATCCAAAGTCCCGTTAATCCCGTGTACATCGCAACTAAATATCTTCCCGCAATAAATAAAATTGCAAAACATCCTAATTGATATAAAAAACCTCTTAATTGTAATTTTGACATTTCTTTAGAGTTGCTAAGGTTCTGAGTATCTAAGTTGCTAAGTCTTAATCTTAACACTTTATTACCTAACCTTATATTATTATTATTATTATTATTATTATTATAGAATGACGCAAAGTTAAAAAACTTAGCAACTCAGCATCTTAGTAACTTAGAACCTTATTCAGAGACCTGAAATTTCGTTCTCTTGCTTCCTTCGTACATTTCATATTTAACCAAACGAGCTTCAAGACTTGCGTTAAACAGTTTGATTTTACGTGAAGGTTTTAATCCCACAAACTTCAATGCTTCAAGATTTGCTGTAATAAACCAGGCATTTGTTCCCGGATAACTTTTCTTTAAAGTATCACCAATATTTTTGTAGAATTCTTCCATATGAATATCCAGACGCTCATCATAAGGCGGATTAAAAACCATATGCAATTTTCCTTCAACATCTTTTTCAGTATCAAAAAAGTTCTCTTCCTGAATCGTGATATAATCTTCTAAATTCGCATTTTTGATATTATCTTTGGCTTTGTTTACAGCACTTGGGGCTTTATCAAAACCTTTTATTGTATAATGAAATTCCTTAGTTTTTTTCATTAAACTGTTTACAATTTCCTCAAACAAATCATTATCCCAGTCTTTCCATTTTTCAAAGGCAAACTCTTTACGGTTAATATTCGCCGGAATATTACAGGCAATCATCGCTGCTTCGGCAAGGAAAGTCCCTGAACCGCACATTGGATCAAGAAAATGACTTTGTCCTTCCCAACCTGATAATAATAAAATTCCTGCGGCCAACACCTCGTTGATTGGCGCAATATTAGTTGCCGTTCTATAACCACGCTGATGCAATGAATTTCCGGAAGTATCTAACGCAACCGAAACCTGATCTTTGTCAATATGTATATTAATTCTTAAATCAGGAAAAGCTTTATCAATACTTGGGCGTTGTCCCGTTCTTTCTCTAAACTGATCCACAATCGCATCTTTACATTTTTGAGAAACAAACTCAGAGTGATTAAAATAAGTCGAATGCACGGTTGCATCAATCACAAAAGTCTGGTTTGCATTTAATAATTTTGACCAGTTTACACCAGATATACCTTTATATAATGCCTGCTCATTATTAGCTCTAAATGAGTAAATAGGTTTTAAAACCTTAAGTGCAGTTCGCAACGATAAATTAGCTTTATACATAAAACCCTTATCGCCTTTAAAGCTCACCATTCTCACTCCTTTTTCGACATCCTGAGCACCAAGATCACGCAATTCCTTCTCTAATATTTCTTCAAAACCAAAAAAACATTTGGCAATCATTCTAAAATTTTCTTCCATCTTTATTTTTGTATTAAAAAAAACTCCAATCACAACACACCAAAAATGATTCTTTAGTATCGTAGCGAAATAGTTATTTTTCGGCAAAAATACACTAAATTTGCGGTACTTTGAATTAATTGAAATAGAATAAATGTCTGAAGCACCAAACTCATCAACACCAAATCAGGACCGTAATACCGAAAATTGGTTTACATCGTGGTTTGACACTCCATATTATCACATACTTTATAAAGACCGAAATTATCGCGAAGCGCAGATTTTTATGGATAATCTTACGCATTATCTCAACCTGCCCGAAAAAGCAAAAGTTCTTGATTTAGCATGCGGAAAAGGACGCCATTCTATTTATTTAAATCAATTAGGATTCAATGTTTTAGGCGCTGATTTATCTGAAAACAGCATTGCCGAAGCCAGCAAAAACAGCAACGAAACCCTGCAATTTAAAGTGCATGATATGCGTGAACCTTTTGAAGAAAAGTTCGATGCCATTTTTAATTTATTTACAAGTTTTGGATATTTTGAAAACGAAGAAGACAATCTGACAACGCTAAAAGCCATCAAAGAAAGTTTATCTGAATATGGTTTTGCCGTAATAGACTTTATGAACGTCGCAAATGTTATCGAAACCTTAGTTCCTGAGGAAGTAAAAACCGTTGATAATATCGATTTTAAAATCAAAAGATACCTTCAGGACGGACATATTTTTAAAGAAATTGACTTTGAAGATCAGGGACGCCAATATCATTTTACCGAAAAAGTAAAAGCTTTAACCCTAAAAGATTTTGAAGATTTAATGGCCGAAGCCGGAATTTTTCTGTTGGATATTTTTGGAGATTATAAACTTAAAAAGTTTCATAAAACCGAAAGCGAACGATTAATCATGATTTTTAAATAACTGGTTAATTGTTAATTGTTTAACCGTTTAATCGATTAAACAAATCAACAATTAAACAATAAACCGATTAAACAAAAAGATGAATTATCTATTACCCTTATTTTCTGTACTTTTAGGATATATAGTGGCTTTGTTTCTAAAACCACAAAACAAAACCAATCTAAAATTATTGCTTGCTTTTAGCGGTTCATTTTTATTATCGTTAACCGTAATGCATTTATTGCCGGAAGTTTACGAAACCCACAATCATAATATTGGCGTTTTTATAATGGTCGGGATTTTGTTTCAGATCGTGCTTGAATTTTTCTCAAAAGGAGCTGAACACGGTCATGTTCACGGACATGCGCAAATGAGTCAGATTCCGTGGTTACTGTTTATCAGTTTGTGTATTCACGCATTTTTAGAAGGTTTTCCGGTAAGTCATCATCATGATTTAGCCCTTGGTATAGCTATTCATCACTTGCCAATTGCCGTAATTTTGACCACCTTTTTCATCAATGCAAACCTCAATAAAAAAGCCATTTTTGCCTTCATGCTTACTTTTGCAATCATGACGCCGCTTGGTACAATTGCATCAGAATTCCTGCCTGTTTTAAACGACTATTATACTGAAATAACTGCAATCGTAATTGGTATTTTATTCCACATTTCATCAACCATTATTTTTGAAAGCAGCGAAGGACACAAATTCAATATCGC
The DNA here is from genome assembly GCF_043722275.1 of Flavobacterium sp. GTDB lineage: Bacteria > Bacteroidota > Bacteroidia > Flavobacteriales > Flavobacteriaceae > Flavobacterium. Next base: position 55,067 of record NZ_JAYSPC010000194.1, read on the forward strand.
CAAAGTTTCAATGATCGTATTAGGAATTTTATTGGCATTCTTTATATAAAAACCATTTAGATTTCCTAACAGGTTTCCAAAACCTGTTAGGAATTAACTTTTATCATCTTCAAACTATACCTAACAGGTTGAAAAAAAACTGTTAGGATACGAAATCCGACTAAAGATGTATTTTAGGAAAAGAAATATCTGGGCGTGACCATATTCACAAAAGGTGCTACTTAACAAACCGCTTATGTGCACCTTTCGCAAATCCGGTCGGGCTATCCGCACTACTTCGGTAGTTTACTCCTATCCCTCACGCACACAAAGAACTTTATAATTTTAAGTTGGATAATGACAACATTCATAATTCATAATTCATAATTCATAATTCATAATTCATAATTCATAATTTATAATTTATAATTATAATTAATTCCCCGTTCTCTTTTTTTCTTCCTGATTTCCAAAAGCGCGTTCCTTTACATTGATCTTTTTATTTCCGAAATTGTAAACCACAGATAAGCGCACAAACCTGTTACTCTCCGTTTGGCTATAAACTTGTTTTACACCATTTACAACAGAAGTAAAATCTTTTAGATAAGAAGTATTAAAAATATCATTTGCCAGAAGTGCAATCTGCATCGTTTTATTCATCAAATCCTGTTTAAAACCAATATCAAAACCAGACGTATATCCTACTTTATACAAACCACTTTCAAAAGGTGTACTATAAGCAAAATCGATTTGCAGTTTGGTTGTTTTTCCTAACGAAAAAGTATTGTTTGTAGAAAAATCGATTTGTAAACTATTTGATGGCGTCGCATTAATATCTTTTACAAACTTAGTTTTTGATCCTAAAAAATACAATGAATTTTCACTTTGCCACCAATCTGCAAAAGTTGCCGAATAGCTTTCTCCAACTCCATAATTCAAACCATTAAAATAATTCTCACGTGATACAATTTGCGTATTCGTTTCAGGATTAGAAGTAAATATGACACCGTAACCATTTGTAACAACATTCATGAAAACACTCGTTCTCAAGATTTCTTTATAAGAATGGGCGAATTCAAAATTATCGCTGAAAGAAGGTTTTAAAAACGGATTTCCTTCTGAATAACTATTGCTGCTAATATAAATTCTAAACGGATTCAATAAGTCAAAACGAGGTCTGTTGATTCTTTTTCCATAATTCAAACTAAAACTATTGTTCTCATTTTTCTTGTAAGAAGCGTAAACCGTTGGAAATAATTTCAAATAATTGTTTTCTGTTTCCTGATTCAACGTTTCCGAAAATCCATTCGTTTTGGTGTTTTCAAGTCGTAAACCCATTTGAAAATTCCATTTATCATTTATTTTTTTATCTCCATTAATATAAACTGCCTGATTATTTTCAGTGTATTTAAATCGGTTTGATTGTGCAGGATCTAATTCCGGAGTTCCGGTAATTGTATTGTAATACTGTACATCACTTTGGCTGTTTGTAAAACTCATTTTTGCACCATAAGATAAATTTAACGCTTGAAGCGGATGTTCCATATCTGCCTTAAAACTCAGGTTATTAATTCCCTGATTAGAAATATTTCTTCCCGACTGATTCACATCTACGAAAGACCCATCCGGCGAATAATTATTAGCGATAAAATTTCTGTCGAATTTCGAATCGTAATTAAAATAATCCACATCAAATGACAATTTTCGTTTTAAAGAATCTAGTTTGGTTATAAAGTGCGCATTATAAGTTTGATTATTTGATCCCTTGTCGGTAGAACTATTATTGAGTGTAAAATAATCTGGCTGATTTTGAGTATTATACTTATCAATCCTGATATCCGATTTAAAATCCGGATTATTTCTATCCTTTAAAAACTGAAAACCAACCGTTGTTCGTTCAGAAATATCATAATCTAAAGCCAATTTCCCCGAAAGGTTTTCCTCTTTTACCCTTGTTGTACTTTTCATGTTTGAAAGTCCGTCAGGAAAATACATGTCTAAATTGTCAGTAGCATTTTTATAACCTGTTTTTCCGTTAACGCTTGCAGAAAATCTAACTTTCTTTTTATTGTAAAAGAAATTATCTCTTAAAGTATAAATTCCGTATTTATTCTGATCATAAGAAGCAGTCGTTGTATTTTTCCAGGAATCCCGGGTTCCTTTTTTCATAATAAGATTGATTAATCCTCCAGTTCCTTCAGCCTCATATTTCGCCGGCGGATTACTGATAATTTCGATATTTTTAATATCACTAGCCGATATTGATTTTAAGAAATTATTTAGTTCCTCGCCCGTTAATTCAATCATTCTTCCGTCAATCATCACACGAGATACGCCTTTTCCTAATATATTGATAACATTATTCTGCACCACAACTCCCGGTGCAGTATTAATCGCACTCAAAGCATCGCCTCCAACATTTGTAATATTATTTTCAAGATTATAAACTAAACGATCTGTTTTTTGTTCAATGATAGGTTTTTTGGTTTTAATGACAACTTCTCCCAAATTGGTTGCATTTTCTTTTAAAATAATTGTACCTAAATCAGTATCTTTTTCAATCGTTGTTTCTTTTTCATAATCTGTAAATCCTAAAAGACTAATTCCCATTTTATAAGAACCTTTTTTAATATTAATTTCAAAAGTACCGTCTTGCTTACTTGTTGTTCCGTCTATAATTTTTCCTTCTAAATTGAATATCGAAACATCGGCCCATTCTAAAGCAATTGTTTCATTTGATATTTTTCCTTTTAATTTGAATGTTGTTTGTGCTAAACAAAATAAAGGCAATAGTAAAAAGATAAGGAGGTTTGTTTTTTTCATGATTTCTAATTTTAAACTTGTTTCGATTAATTTGAAGCAAAGTTGCCTTAGAAATTTTCAGAATTCGACCGACAAAAAAAAGTCGAACCAATTTCTACTCAGGAAATTGGTTCGACTTTTTTTGCTATGAAGTATGACTTTTTACAAATCGCTCATTATGAAGCGTTTCGATAAGCGGTAGGTGTTTGATTAGTGTATTTTTTAAAAGAAGTATTAAACGAAGATTTTGAATTAAAGCCAACTTCGTATAAAATTTCCAAAACTGTAAGCTGACTTTTGGACTGATCTTTTAAAATATTCATGGCTTTTTGAATGCGATATTCATTTACAAAGTCAAAAAAATGCTGATCCATATGATGATTAATCAAAACTGATAAATCACGAACCGGAACATCAATTTGATTTGCGAGTTCCTGAATCGTAAGCGATGGATCGAGATAAGGTTCTTTCTGAGACATATATTGTTTTAATGTCGAAATTTGACTGGAAATCAATTCATTCTGAACATTAGTTTCTTGCGATTTTTCTTCAACTTCCGGCAAAATATCTTTTGTCAGTTTCAATTTAGAATTTACTCCCCTAAAAAGTTCGGGATGATTAAGCGCTTTCATTATAAACCAGCACGTTATAAACAAAGCGATGCTTCCTACAAGTACATTTGTCCAAAGAAATATCTCTCTAAAACCACTATAACGCAATATATTTTTTAATGCCACAATAAAATGTGCGATAAGAAAAACGCATGTTATCTGAAAAAGCCATTTATAAGTCGCAGTACTCGAATTAGTATAATTTTCTAAATAGATTTCTCTATACTTTTTCAAAATCAAAAATACGCTGACAATGTAAAATATATATTGAAATTCAATTAAAATCTGAATCAGGTATATCTCCGGCATATGATTGAGCGTTGCAGCAAAACTAACTTATCTATGTTTGTACTAAGATAAATTCTTGGAATAAAAACCAAATTGACTAATATAAAAGGGAGCAAATGCACTAAATGCTTCCACTTTAATCTAAAATCAGAATAACAGACTGCCAGTACAAAAAGATAAAACAAAGGCATTCCCAACAAACAGGCAGTAGATCTAAAAATCTCTAAATTCAACTCGAAACGAGTGCTCGCGTCAATAAAAAATCCGCTAAGATCGATAGCAGAGAAAATAAAAAACCAGGCAAATAAACGATTTGCTAATTTATTTTCGGTTTTAACCGTTAATAAAAAAAACGCAATCAATAAAGAAACAAAAACTGAGATGCGGCCAATCCCTTTCAATAAATCTAATCTATCCATTTATCTTTTAATATTTTAACAAATATAATATTTTAGTTCACGTGACAAGAACTCCAAAAGCTTTTACGTATGAAACGTGAAACTAAAAAAACGTGAAACCTGAAACCTTCTTAAACTCAAAACTTAAAATAGAAAATTTCGAGATTGCAATAAAAAAGATTAATTTTGGGCAAGACCAATTATACGAAAAATGACGTTTACAAAAACCACAGAACAAGCATCAAAATACGAACATTTAGAAAAAATGTCGGTTCATGAATTGCTTATCAATATCAATAACGAAGACAAAACCGTTCCGGACGCAGTCGAAAAAGCGATACCACAAATTGAGGCTTTAGTCGCTCAGGTTGTCGCTAAATTAAAACTTGGCGGAAGAATATTCTATATAGGAGCCGGAACATCTGGTCGTTTGGGCGTTGTTGATGCATCAGAATGTCCGCCAACTTTTGGAGTACCTTTTGATTTAGTAAACGGAATTATTGCCGGTGGTGATACTGCCATTCGTCGCGCTGTAGAAAATGCCGAAGACAATGCAACTCAAGCCTGGATTGATTTACAAAATCATAATATTGGCAAAAATGATGTAGTTATAGGTATTGCCGCTTCGGGAACTACTCCTTATGTTATTGGTGGTCTGGAAACTTGCAATCAAAATAATATTCTAACGGGCTGTATTACCAACAATGCAGGAAGTCCATTGGCATTAACGGCTCAATATGCTGTTGAAATTGTTGTAGGACCAGAATTTATCACCGGAAGTTCGAGAATGAAAGCAGGAACGGCTCAAAAATTAGCTCTTAATATGATTTCGACTGCGGCTATGATTCAGCTTGGGAAAGTAAAAGGTAATAAAATGGTTGATATGCAGTTGAGTAATGTCAAACTGGTTGATCGCGGTGTAAAAATGATTATGGGAGAAATTCCTGTTTCATATGAAGAAGCTTCTGAATTATTGAAAAAATATGGCAGCGTGAGAAATGCTGTTGATAATTATAATAAGTAAAAAGGTTTTCTGTGAAATGTACTTAAATATTCAACCGCGAAGAGCGCTAAGATTTTTCGCAGAGTTCGCAAAGTTTAAACAAAAAAGAAGGCAGAGTTCGCAAAGTTTGAAACCTGAAACTTGAAACTAAAAAAACTTGAAACTTGAAACTTTTCAAATCCTGAAACAAAAATACAAATGGCAACAAATAAAGAATTATTAGGAAAAGGAATTAAATATTTAACGGGTTCGTTGCCTTTGTTATTTATTGGGCCTTCGTTGATTTATAACGCTTTTATGAATCAGCATACAAACTGGCATTATCTGGTTTTAGGAATTGGGATTGTGGCTTGTTTGAGTTCGATGTTTTTAATTTTTTACGGATTGAAAACTATTATGAAAGGTTTGTTTAATGACTAAATAGTCTCTTAAGCAAACCCGACAGGTTTTAAAAACCTGTCCGGTTTAATCCAATATTTAAATTAAAAAATCTTCTTTATATCCAATACAAAAATGGAAAGTCTAATTCACATTCAAAAAACCTTTGAGAAAGTCAACTATATCGACAAAAAAATAAACAATCGGGAGTTTGAAGATTGTGTTTTTAAAAACTGTGATTTCTCTAATAGTAATTTCGCTTACAATACTTTTTTAGATTGCGAGTTTATCGACTGCAATTTGTCAATGACCAGTTTATTTGGTACGAATTTAAAAAACGTGACTTTTAAAAACTGCAAGCTTTTGGGAATTGCTTTTAACGAATGTGATGATTTTTTATTCCAGGTTTATTTTGAAGAAAGCGTTTTAGATTATGCTGTTTTTTCGAATAAAAAAATGCCTAAAACCAAGTTCATCAACTGTTCAGTAAGAGAAGTTACTTTTATAGGAACTAACCTGACGAGTTCAGTTTTTGATAATTGTAATCTGGAAGGTGCAATTTTTAATGACACACAATTGGCTTCTGTTAATTTTAAAACGGCATACAATTACAAAATTGATCCGGAATTTAATCCTATGAGAAAAGCACAATTTTCAAATGACGGAATTGTGGGGCTTTTGGACAAATACGATATTAAAATTGTTTAATTCTATGTCGCCTCTATGAGGCTAAAACGACTAGGAATAATTTCTATAAATATTTTTCTATAAATATGGCACTCCTAAAGGAGTTTATTTGATGATTTTATTTAATATTAAATCTCAAATAACAGATAATACAATCCCTGGCAGGGCGATATATTTATAGAAAATAAAAGAATTCGATTGTAAAAAAGCTCCATCGGAGCGACATACTAACAACCACAACTGTTTAATTATGAAAGCTGATGAATCTTATTTAGAAAGTGTTAAAAAGCAATTTCTATATTATAAAATGTTAGGCGAAAAATCTATTGAGCAATTAGAACCTAATCAACTTTTTGTATCTGTAAACGAAGACACGAATAGCATTGCAACGATTATCAAACATATTTCGGGTAATATGTTGTCACGCTGGACGGATTTTTTAACAACTGATGGTGAAAAAGAATGGCGCAATCGCGATGCCGAATTTGAGAATGATTTGCAATCGAAAGAGGAAGTTTTACAAGTTTGGAATAAAGGTTGGGATTGTTTTCTTGATGCGTTAAATAATCTAAAACCGGAACAACTTTCGGACATTATTTATATTCGTAATGAAGGTCATACGGTTATTGAAGCTATTAATCGTCAATTGGCACATTATCCATATCATATTGGACAGATTGTTTTTTATGCCAAACAATTAAAAAACAGTGACTGGAATAGTTTATCGATTCCAAGGAATAAATCCGGAAATTATAATGCTGAAAAGTTTGCCAGGGAAAAAGAAATCAAGAACTTTACGGATGATGAAATAGAAAGATTGAAATAATAATCTTGTCAGACTGAGCGAAGTCGAAGTTTATCTCTAGCCCTGATTGTAATGGAAATCCTTTTTATTTTTTTCTTTAAAAAATAAAAAGATTGAAATGGAAAGCAGGAAATAGCTCCTAAATAATAACTTAAATTTAAAAATGAAAAAAATAGTATTCTTACTTCCGTTACTTACTTTGTTATCCTGTTATGATGCGGAACATAATTGTAAAGATTTTAAAACTGGAAAATTCAAATTTGAGTTTAAAGTAAACGGGGTAAAAAAAACAACGCTTTTTGAGCGTAAAGATGGTATCGAAATCGAAACTTTTGATGGTAAAACCGACACTTCGACAGTTCGTTGGGTAAGTGATTGCGAATATATCTTACAAAAGAAACATCCAAAAAATATGGCTGAGGAAAAAGCAATCAGCATGAAGATTTTAACGACTTCAAAAGATTCTTATACGTTTGAGTTTGGAATGGTTGGTTCTGATCAAAAACAACGCGGAAAGGTTTATAAAATCGAGTAAATACACTATTAATTCTGCCACAAAGGCACAAAACACAAATTTTATATCTTAGTGTTTTTGTGCCTTTGTGGAAAAACCTAAATCTTTCGCATGAAAAATACAATTTCGCATAGAGTTGCTGACTTTTTAAAGGGCTTTCCTCCTTTTAGCTTTTTGCACCAAAATGATCTTGAAAAATTATCTGAACAAATTTCGATAGTTTATAAAGATAAAGATGCTGTAATTTTTGCTGAAAATGATAAAACGCATGACTCTTTTTATGTGGTTCATAAAGGGGCTATTGCGCTTAAAAAAGGTCAGAAAAACACGGTTTTAGATATGTGTGATGAAGGTGATATTTTTGGATTGCGTCCGCTTTTAGCGCAGGAAAATTATATTATGGAGGCCGTAGCATATGAAGAAACGATTTTATATGCGATTCCTATCGCAGTTTTTAAACCTTATGCTCTTGAGAATAGAAATGTTGGTAATTTTTTGATCGAAAGTTACGCTTCAAATACCAGAAATCCGTATTCTGACATTCATAAAGATAAATTATATGGTGATGATTTATTGCATGAAAATCATCATTCTGCAAAGGATTCTTTTGACTTACAACCCATAAAATATTCTAAGAAAATTGTCACTTGTGAACCTTCTACAACGGCCCGGGATATTGCCAAAATAATGACTAAACAAAAAGTTGGTGCTATATTAATTGTAGATGAAATGCTGCCAATAGGAATTATTACGGATAAAGATTTACGGAACAAGATTGTTACCGGAGATTATTCAATTCTTACAACTGCCGAAACGATCATGACCAAACCTGTTATTACGTATCCGAAAAAAATGACGGTTACGGAGGCGCAAATGGCAATGATGAAAAGCAATATTAGTTATTTATGCCTGACAAAAGATGGTACAACGAATACAAAAGCAGTTGGAATTTTATCAAAGCATGATGTAATGGTGGCTTTGGGGAATAATCCGGCTGTATTGATAAAAGCTTTGAAAAGGGCTAAAAAAACGAAGGAAATAAAACCTATCCGCGCCAGAATTATGCAATTGCTTCAGGGTTATTTAGACCAGAATATTCCAATGACGTTGATTTCTAAAATCATAACGGAGTTGAACGAAGCTTGTACCACCAGAGTTATTGAAATTTCACTGGATAAAATGAGTAGTCCGCCACCAGTAAAATTTGCGTGGCTTGCACTTGGAAGTCAGGGACGAAGCGAACAAATGCTGCATACGGATCAGGATAATGCGATTGTTTATGAAAATGTTTCTGATGTATTTAGAGATGAAACCAGCGTTTATTTCTTGAAATTTGCAACTCTGGTTAATAAAGGTCTTTTTGAAATTGGTTATGATTATTGTCCTGCCGAAATGATGGCCTCAAATCCAAAATGGTGCATGAGTCTTGACGACTGGAAAAAACAGGTGCACCACTGGATTACAAACCCGGGGAAAAATGAGGTATTGCTTTCTTTTATATTTTTTGATTATAACCTGACTTATGGCGCTGCTGCAATTGTTGACGAGCTTTCGGAATCTATTTTTGAAAATGTAAAAGCAAATCCTGTTTTTTATGTTCATTTGGTTAGCGGTGCTTTACAAAGTCCCTCACCAACAGGTTTTTTTAGACAGTTTTTAGTGGAACAAGACGGAGCAAACAAAGATAATTTTGATATTAAAAGAAGGGCTTTAATGCCATTAACTGATGCTGCAAGAGTTTTGATTTTGTCACATTCGGTTAAATCGATAAGCAATACTGCGGAACGCTTTGAAAAATTAGCCGAATTAGAACCTACTAACAGGGAGTTGTATTTATCGTGTTCGTATTCCTTCAAAGCTTTATTGAAATTTAGAACTAAACAAGGACTTTTGCACAATGATTCAGGTCAGTTTATTGCATTGGAATCTTTATCGAAGATGGAAAAAATCAAACTCAAAAGAACTTTTAAAACCATTAAGGAATTGCAGGAATTAATTTCGGTACGTTTTAATATTTCAAATTTAGTGTAACTATGAGTTTATTTAATTTTTGGAAAAAGAAAAAAAATCTCTTTGATGAAAATCTTACTATTGAAGAAACTCGTTTTGTAGTTTTAGATACTGAAACTACAGGCTTTGATTATGACAATGATCGTATTTTATGTATTGGTGCGCTAGTTTTACAAAATGGTGTTATATCGATTCAGGATAGTTTTGAAGTTTATCTTGAACAAGAGCATTATGATAAGGCAACGGCTCAAATTCACGGCATCTTAAAAGCTTTTGTAATCCAGCGTCCAACAGAATTAGAAGCTTTACAACAGTTTTTAGCTTTTTTAGGTGATTCGGTTATTATTGCACATCATACTATTTTTGATGTTACTATGATCAATAAAGCTTTAGAACGAAATGGTTTACCTGAATTAACTAATAAACATTTAGATACTGCTATTTTATATAAAAGAACTTTAATCAAATCGCATTTATTTGAACGAAAAGACCATTATACTTTAGATGATCTTGCTGATAAATTTGATATTTCTAAAAAAGACCGACATACTGCTTTAGGAGATGCTTATATTACTGCGATCGCATTTTTGAAAATTGTAAAAAAGCTCAAAGAAAAGAAACACATTAATTTGAATTCATTGTTTTAATATAGTTTCACTTCAAAATATAATAAGTCGAGTTTTTAAGTAGACAATTATTTTTTAAAAAAAAGTCTGAGTTTCAAATCAGACTTTTTTGGGTTATGTATTATTAATAAAAAAATTGTGTGGTTTCTATGAAAGGAGAGCCATCTATAGCAGATTTTCCAATATTTAATGTAGGATAACCATTTGTATTATACTCATACTTATAAGTCCATGAAGCTGTTGATAATCCTGAAACATCATTTTTATTGACTGGATTATTAATTGACTGTTCGTATGCAACATCCAACAACAAATTAAATCCCACTACATTATATTTAGGATTTTTTTCAGAATCGTATTCAAAAGTTGTTACACTTTGAGAGCTGCCTAAATATTTCTCACTTTTAATTAAATTACCATCTAATATGGTATAAGTTCCTGTTCGTCCTGTTGCTTCCAATTCAATACCTTCACTATTGCTATTACTTTCTGCAAACCATATTGTATTATTAGAATTATATTTATAATTTACTTTAAAGTAACTTCCAAATTCTTGACGCAAAATATCTTTTAATCTGCCATCTTCATAAATATACTGTTTAGATATATAAACCTCACCATTTGCATAAAGCTTTTCAACTTTAGTAATTAGATCCCCTGTATAAGTGTAATTAATTTTAAAACCATCCTGATCCGTTTCGCTTACAATTTTATTTCCGTCATAAACAAAATCAATTGTTGTAGTAAAACCATTTTTATAGGTATGAACTATTTTTTTTAGTAAATTTGATTCGACAACAACTGTAGAATCCGTAACAACTGGAACATCAGGAACTAGCGGAGTTTCCGGAACTACTATAACGCCTTTTTGGTTTATAACAGCATAATCATCTGTACAAGAAGTAAGTACTAATAAGATAGCACTAAGCAAATAAATTAATTTTTTCATGAGTTTATTTTTTAATTAAAGCTCAAAAGTAAATTACTTCCAAAGTCATAACTTCCTGTAAAAGTTTTTATTATATCAGAATAAGATTATATTTGTATCCATAATTAATAAGTGTATTGTTTGAATTTTAAAATTTAAAACTGCTCTGAATGAGAGACATATATTGATTCATTTTATAAGGAGGAAGAATAATCAAAACTATAAGAGGTTTACTTTAACGACTTCTAGCTTTCTATAAACAATCGATACGGAAATACATTTGAAGATCTGTTTTTTAAATTTTTCATAAAACTTTCACATAAATAGTCCCATTCAGTAACTGATAAATAATCTTTTTCAACTGTGTTTACCTTTAAGTGAATATCAACTGTTCTACTAAACCCTGCTTTTACTGAGATTTCTTTTCTGGTACCTTTTTCAATTTTGACATCGGTAATACAATTTCTAAAATGATGAAAACTAAATGCTTTTATATCAGCAAAAGTTACAATTCGCCCACGTGTTAACAAAGCATTTCGATAAGCCAAAATTCGGTCTTTGTTATTTTGCTTGTTTAATCCTCCAACAGTATTTGTAACTAATACAGTTTCACTGCTTACAAAAGACATATCATCTTTAGATTTTAAAACTGTACCGGCTTTAATATCATTTCCCTCTTCTGCACAGGTTGACCAAAAGTTTATTGCAAATGATTTTCCTGTAGATTCATCAATTCGGGGTTTTATCATTAAGTAAGGTGCATTATTTTTAGAAAAACTACTTTCTTTTGCCTGTTGCTCAACTGAGGCTAGTAATTGATTGATTTCAACTAAAGAACTGTTCATAAAATCTTTACCTAAACCCGCAAATGATGAACTTTCATCTTTTAATAAATCTAATACGTTTTGAAGTAATTCTGAAGCAGTTCTGGAATCAAATCTTGAAACTCCACCTGTTCTTAAAACCGCATTTCCTTCTTCTAAAACTCCATCTTTAAACTCCTTTATTTCGTAACGGTTATTAAATCCGTCAGTAACACTCTCTACATCTAAATAAGTGTTGTTATCTGTTTCAAGTGCTACATATGACAAAAAAGTGCCTATAGTTTTATTGATAATATGTTTCTTTTTATTAACAACCGGAAAACAATTTGTTGTAAAAGATACATTATCAATTATTTGGGGAATTAGGGATTCAGGAAAAATCATTTTTATCCAAATAATTTTATTGCCATTATTATTGGTTACATCCTCAAAATATTTATATTCAGGACCATATTCTTTAATGGATTTATATTTTAATTCACCTTTTAAAGTGTAGAAATTATCAAAATAAAACTCATTCACCTCTTGCATTACTTCGCTTAGATGTGTATAATTTCGATTGATTATACTTTCAATATCCAGATGATTTACTGGTACATTATACCCTTCTACTGCCTGAATCTGAATATCATCCTGAAAACATTTCATTTGCTTTAAATAGTAATGAAACATTTCTTTTTGGTGGGTATTTTTAATATCAATGTAAAGCATTAAATCTTCTAATTGCAATACATTAGCATTTTTTAGTTCAATACCTAAAAATACTTCCCCGGAAGGTAATGAATGTTTATAATCCCGAACTGCATCTTTATAAAAAAGATTA
>NZ_JAYSPC010000195.1:0-1531 GCF_043722275.1 Flavobacterium sp.
TATGATATCGGTTATATGAACAGTTTACCTACCGCTGCTATACATGCTGACGGGGCAGTTATAAGTTCGCTCGATCTCTCCTTAAATCCTTCGCCGCCAAGAAGTAGTTTGTAATTTTTCTTATCTATTACATTTTCCTGTTACAGATCAATTAAAGTTTTTAGGTGGGGAAGGGTTGGCAGAAACACCAACTACTGGAACAGGAGCTATTAAAAATCTATGTTCAGAAGAGTCAGAAAAAAGGGCATGTGGATCGTCAAATCCAACGAAAATATTATAATAAATATGTTTTCTAAGAACATTTGGTGCAAATAAAACGTATTGTGCTTTGTTGTTTTTCAAAGCTTTTGCGATGGTATTTATATCGCCGTTTGTTAGAATAAGATCGCCGAAGTAAGTTGATGGGCCATATTACACACTACCAGTACTTCTTCCTTTTAACAATTTGATTATCGGGTCATCATCGAAGTCTGTACCTATAAATCCCTTTGCCTTCCATCCATGAAGTGTCAATGTATCTATTCCACCTATATAGTATTGAAATGCGATTTTCCCTGCTGGTAATTTCGCAAAACTTAAACTATCAATCCAAAGGGTGTCTAAAATACCTACTAAGCCCGTTAAAGCTTTATTTGAGATCTTCTGTTCCTGAAAAGTGGTTTGCGGTTCAGACTGTACGTTTTCATTTTGGCAAGATATAATCCCAGCTGCGAATAAAGACGTGAATAAAATAAATGATAGATTCAAATTTTTTGGCATCACAATAGTTTTTAAGAATAAGTTATTATGCATTTATCTTTAATAATAATATATTTAGAAAGATAGATACTCATCTCGAGATTGCAAATTCTCTCCAATATAATTAATGATAATATTTTTGAAACTTTCGCCACTAGATTTTGCCGAAGTATGGGCATTATTAATTCCTTTAAGCGTTTTAGCTTTTAATAGAAAACAACCTTCCGTATTAAAACCTGTGATCGTATACCTCTTTCTGGCTTTGGTGTTGAACATTATTTCTGATGGGATTATGTTGTACAATTCAGGCAAAGAACTCAACCAAATGCTGAGCAACAATCCCTATTATAATATTCATTCCATCATCCGGTTCGCTTGTTTCTGTATGTTCTTCTTAAAATTACAGCAGACTTATTTCAACAAAATAAAGCGGCTGATACCTATTTTGTGGTTACTTTTTTTTGTATTGAACTTTACATTTTTTGAGAATACCGGCTTGTTTAATTTCATGCATCTTAGCGGCAATTTATTGGCTGCTGAAGCATATCTTTTATTAGTGTATTGCATGTTATATTACTTGTCTCAATTGCGTGATGATATAGCGAAATTCAAAAGTGAAAAAGTGTTTTGGGTTATAACAGGTTTGGCTATTTACGTGGTTATTAATTTCTTTGTTTTTTTATTTTACATACCTATGCTTGACGAAAATATAGACCTTGCAACCAGCATGTGGGATATTCATAACCTTGCATACATCATTCTTTGTATCTTAATAGCCAAAGCCTTTTATGTA
>NZ_JAYSPC010000196.1:0-35053 GCF_043722275.1 Flavobacterium sp.
CTAAAAAACTCCCTTATAGTTTTTTTCCTGACAGCCGTATTACTAGTCGCTGGTATAGTGAGCTATATCCACACGCCCATCGAAGCATTTCCGGATGTAACCAATACAAGGGCAAGAATTATTACACAATGGCCGGGAAGAAGTGCCGAAGAAGTAGAGAAATTCATCACACTTACTATTTCAAAACAAATGAATACGATTCCTAAAAAAGCCGAAGTACGTTCTATTTCGCTTTTCGGATTATCGGTTGTAACTGTATTATTTGATGATGATGTCGAGGATTTTTACGCGCAGCAATATGCCTCAAATCGCCTTAACGGATTAGATCTTCCGGAAGGTGCCGATGTAGAAATTGAACCGCCATCCGGAGCAACTGGAGAAATATTTAGATATGTAATCAAAAGTGATTTACCTATCAAGGAAATCAAAGCCATTCAGGATTGGGTAATTGAACGAGAATTAATTTCGGTTCCGGGTGTTGCCGATGTGGTGAGTTTTGGCGGAGAAGAAAAAATCTTCGAAATCAAGATTAATCCAACGCAATTAGAGAATTACAATTTATCGGCTTTAGATGTTTACGAAGCTGTTTCAAAAAGTAATGTCAATGTTGGCGGAGATGTAATCCAGCGTGGCGATCAGGCGTATGTTGTACGCGGTGTTGGTTTAATTAATAAGGTAGAAGATATTGGCAATATTTTGATTGAAACAAAAGGTTCATCGCCAATATTAGTAAAACACGTAGCCGAAGTTACAATATCGGCAAAACCAAGATTAGGACAAGTAGGTTTAGATGGCGATGATGATGTTGTTGAAGGTATTGTAGTAATGCTTCGCGGCGAAAATCCTGGCGAAGTAATCAAGCGGCTTAAAGATCGTTTGACTGAACTTAATGAAAGAGTTTTACCGGATAATGTAAAAATTGTTCCGTTTATTGATCGTACTAAGTTAGTAGATACAACCGTAAAAACCGTTACAAAAAACCTTGTTGAAGGGATTTTATTAGTGTCATTAATTGTATTTATTTTCCTTTATAACTGGAGAACATCATTGATTGTGGCTTCTGTGATTCCGCTTTCATTTTTGTTTGCGATTATTATGTTGAGAATTCAGGGATTACCCGCGAATTTGATTTCGATGGGAGCTTTAGATTTCGGATTATTACTTGAAGGAACTCTGGTAATTGTCGAACAGGTTTTTGTATCGCTCGAAAAGAAAGCGCATAAAGTGGGAATGGAACGCTTTAATAATATGAGTAAAATGGGACTTATCAAGAAAAGTGTCGGTAGCGTCGCTACATATATTTTCTTTGCCTTAATTATTTTAATTGTCGCGTTAATGCCAATTTTCTCTTTCACTAAAGTAGAAGGAAAAATGTTCTCGCCCCTAGCCTTCACGTTAAGTTATGCGCTTTTAGGATCGTTGATTTTATCGCTTACTTATGTTCCGGCAATGTGTAAAGTCATGTTGACAAAAAATATAGTCGAGAAAGAAAACATGATTTCACGCTTTTTTAGAGAAAATCTTTTTAAACTTTTTAAATGGAGTACACGCCATCGTAAAGCAACAATATACGCATTCCTTGCTTTGCTTGCATTATGCTGCGCCAAGTTTGCTTTTTATGGTTCAGAATTTATTCCGAAATTAAATGAAGGAGCAATTTACGTAAGAGCAACTTTGCCTAATAGTATCAATCTTGACGAAGCTGTGAGACTTACCAAAGAAATGAAAGGTAAAATAAGGAAATTTGAAGAAGTAAAATTCGTTCTTACCCAAACCGGAAGACCAAATGACGGAACAGATCCAACCGGATTTTTTAATATCGAGTTGCATATCGAATTAAAACATCAGGACGAATGGAAACGAAATATAAGTAAAGAAGAACTGATTACCGAGATCAAAAAAGAACTGGATGTTTATCCCGGAATCGGATTTGGTTTTAGTCAGCCTATTCAGGATAATGTCGAGGAATATGTTGCCGGAGTAAAAAGTCCGCTTGTAATTAAGATTTTCGGAAATGACCTTTTTCAATTAGAAGAAATGGCTAAAAAAGTGGCCAAATCTATCAAAGCTGTAAAAGGAATTGAAGATATCAATGTGTATAAAAATATCGGTTTACCCGAATTAAGAATTCAGCTTGACGACGAAAAAATGGCGCGTTATGCCATAACAACCGCCGATGCGCAAGCCGTAATCCGAATGACAATTGGAGGACAAGCCGCAACCAAATTTTATGACGATGAAAAGATTTTTGATATCACTTTACGTTTCGAAAAAGAATATCGTGACTCAAAAGAAAAGATAGAAGATATCCTAATTCCAACCATGAATGGCAAAAAAGTTCCATTACAAGGAAATTGCAACCGTAGAATATAAAACAGGTCCAACATTCATTTATCGTGAAGGAAACAGTCGATATATTGCCGTAGGATTTAGTATTGAAGGACGAGATTTAGGAAGTACAATTGATGAAGCGCAGAAAAAAGTAGCTGCCGAAGTTAAACTTCCTAAAGAAAATGTAATGAAATGGGCAGGAGAATTTGAAAGTAAAGAAAGAGCCTCAAAACAATTAGCAATGATTGTTCCTGTTGTTTTGATCTTGATTTTATGTTTATTGTATTTCAATTTTGGTAATTTTAAAGATACTTTAGTTGCCATAAGTGCAATGCCATACGCTTTTATTGGCGGTTTTCTATCGCTTTGGGTTACAGGAACAATATTTGGAATTTCAGCAGGAATCGGATTTATTATTCTGTTTGGAGTCAGCGCGATTGACAGTATTGTCCTCATTGGTATGATCAAAGAAAATATGCAAACGGGAATGCATTTAAAAGATGCAATCTCAAACGGAATCTACAGCAGAATCCGTCCAATTGTAATGATCGCTCTTATGGGATCTCTGGGATTATTACCCGCAGCATTATCAACCGGAATGGGTTCTGAAGTTCAAAAACCATTAGCCATCATGATCGTTGGCGGATTAATAACCTGTATGATTTTATCCCTAACGGTATTACCTCAGGTATTTTATCTGGTATATCGCAAAAAAGATTTAAGTAACAAAGAATCTTAATATCTTACTTTATATTTTTTAAAAGCACCTTTAAATGTCATGTTTAAAGGTGCTCTTTTTATTTTACCAGACAATTGACAAATTCAATATTTAATATTATTATGATTATTAGAAGCACACAAATTTCATTCAACAAGAACTGTAATCCCGCTGTACACTATATCTTTCCTGGCTAAAGAAGCCAGAAAAAGGATGCCGTTTCCATCGGGGCTAATCTAGAAATTTAGTAATTTAATCACCTTTAGCATCTTCGAAAACCCACCATTCACTATAAATAAAAATTTAAATTTTTAAAAATATTTTGAACATATGTAGTTAACTACATATATTTGCATACCGAATATCCCTTGCAATAAAAGGAACTAAAATAAAATCACAATGAACAATAATACAATTCCAAATTCTTCAGAAAATACCATCAATGTCGAAAAAGTCCAAGATCAAAAACTAATAGAACAAGCTTTTGCAATACGAAGAAATGTTTTTGTAGAAGAACAAAATGTATCACAAGAACGTGAATCTATGGATGATGATGAAGCAATACATTATCTGGCAACTGTAAACGGTTTTCCGGCCGGAGCAGCACGATATAGAAAATTAGAAAAAGGAGCAAAAATTGAAAGAATTGCTGTTCTTAATACTTTTAGAGGAAAACGAATTGGCGAAGCAATTCTGCTAAAAATATTAGATGATTTAAAAGCAGAAAACAAGATTTTTTTGTATGCCCAAGTAAATGCAACTCAATTTTATATTAAAAACGGTTTCAATCAAACCGATAATTATTTTCTGGATGCCGGAATTGAACACGTCGAAATGAATTTTATAAAATAATAATTATTATCAATTATTCTGAACATCTTTTAAACTGGACTAAAGTCCAGCTCTACAATATTAATCATTCCTTCGGAATTTTAGAATCCATGTCTAAATCATTAAATGATTACAATAAAGAGCCATCGGCTCGAACAATTTTGTAGGGCTGGACTTTAGTCAAATAAGAAATTATTCCACCGAAGTTTTAAAATCAAATACAAAACCATCAAAAAGCCATAGGCTCAATCAATATTGTAGGGCTGGACTTCAGTCCAGTCAAATAAGGAATTATTACAACAGCATTTTAAAAATCTACACAAAAAATTCATTCAAATGATTAAAAGAACCATAGGTTCGACAATATTGTAGGGCTGGACTTCAGTCCAGTTTATCATAAGGTTATTTCAACATAATTTATTACAATCTCATTAAAAATATATTATCTATCGCCCAGCCCCGATCGAAACGGCATCCTTTTATGGTGGATTTCACCATAAAAGATATAGTGAAGAGCGGGACAAATGGTCTTAAAAAACGAAAAACATCTGCTCCATAAAAAAAAATTAAATTCAAACAGATCATATAATTAAAGACTTACAGCGCTTTTTAATACTTGTCTATACAACAATAAGAAAATATTATGACAATATTATTTCATAATCAGAAAAACCGTCATACATTTGCCTAACGGTGTTAAACAATTTAATACTCAATCAAAATGGCAAGTAAAGATCGAATTTTAAGACAAAAAGAAGAAACAAGAACGAATATTCTTGATGCTGCTTATGCTATCGTCAAAGAAGAGGGATGGCAAGGTCTGAGTATGAGGAAGATTGCTGACAAAATTGAATATACGGCTCCTATAATTTACGAATACTTTTCTAATAAAGACGCGATTTTACAGGAACTAACCGGTAAAGGTTTCATTAAACTGGCAAAAGAACTTGAAAAAGCAAAAGCCAAATTTGAAAAACCGGAAGAACAATTAGAAGCCATGTGGATGGCATATTGGGATTTTGCTTTTACAGATACTGAAATGTATCAGGTAATGTTTGGAGTGCAAATGAACTGTTGTTCACAACAATGTTCTGCTCAGGAAAGACCATATAAATTATTTACTTCGGTAATTGCTGAAATTATGAAAAACAGTAATCCAAGTGATGATGTAATCAAACAAAAGTATTTTACCTTCTTTTCGGTAATTCATGGTTTAATCGCCATTAATATTATTAACAGAAGTGAAATAATGGAAACCATCAACAATCAGATCTTAAAAGATGCGATTGGCGGAATTATAAAATCAATACAATAAAAAAAATTTCATTTTAACTTAACAGTGATAAATGATTTAATAGGTAATTTAGCAAAACTATTTTTTTACTACTTTACTTAACAGCGTTAGAAAATTTAATTAGCATAATATCAGGATTTTTTTTCTGATTTTACTTAACAGTGATAAATAATTTAATACCAATTCTTAAATAGATTTGGGCAGTACTGTTATTTGAATTTTTGTACACTTTAACTTAACAACGTTAGATAATTTAATATAATTAAATATGAATTTCGGGAATACCACATTACCAACAGTTTTACAAAAAGAGAATGTCCAACAAATTAAAACCAATATTAAAATGAAAAATGTAATTATAACCAGTTTTATTCTGGCACTTGTGCTAAGCAGTTGTGCAGATAAGTCGCAGGCTCCGGCAGCTCCTGCTCCACCATTATTACCCGTTTTAGCGATCACAAGCGAAAATACTACTACAGATGCTGAATATCCTGCTTCAATACAAGGAACAGTTGATATAGAAATCCGTCCGCAGGTTAGCGGAAACCTTGAAAGAGTTTTTGTAGACGAAGGTGCTTATGTAAATAAAGGTCAAACTTTATTCAAAATAAACGAACGCCCGTTTCGTGAGCAATTAAACAATGCATTGGCAAGTCTTCACGCTTATGAAGCTGCTTTAATAAACGCTCAGTTAGAAGTTGATAAATTGACTCCTTTAGTTCAAAACAAAGTAGTTTCTGACTATCAATTGAAAACGGCTAAAGCTTCTCAAAAAATTGCTGCTGCAAATATTGAACAAGCAAGAGCAATGGTAGGATCGGCTAAAATTAATTTAGGATATACTAATGTGACAGCTCCAGTAAGTGGTTACATTGGCAGATTACCTAAAAAACAAGGAAGTTTAGTTTCGGCATCTGATGTAGAACCTTTAACTAACTTATCAGATGTTCATGAAGTTTTTGCTTATTTCTCATTAGGTGAAACTGATTTCATCAACTTTAAAGCACAATACGCTGGAAACAGTCTTGGTGATAAACTAAAAAAACTACCTCCAGTTACTTTAATCCTTGCAGATAACAACGCTTATCCTCAAACCGGAAAAATCGATATGGTTGACGGTCAGTTTGATAAAACTACCGGTGCGATTACCCTAAGAGCAACTTTCCCTAATGCGGGGGGAACTTTACGTTCAGGAAATACAGGAAGAATTCGTTTGGGTCTTCAACATGATGACGCAGTTTTGGTACCACAATCGGCTACGGTTGAAATGCAGGATAAAGTGTTTGTTTTCACTGTAAATAAAGAAAACAAGGTTACTAAAATGCCTATCACTGTTTCTGGTAAAAGCGGAACGAATTACATTATCAAAGATGGTGTGAAATCCGGTGACCAAATCGTATTAAGCGGAATCGATAAACTTCAGGATGGTCAGGCAATTCAGCCTGAGAAATCATCACCTGCAAAAGTTGCCCAAATAATTAATAAAAAATAATTTTTACGAAAATGTTCAAAATATTTATACAAAGACCTGTACTGGCAACCGTTATTTCCATTTTATTGGTAATATTAGGTATACTTGGTCTTACGAAGTTGCCCTTACAACAGTTTCCTGATATTGCGCCACCATCGGTTTTGGTAACGGCAGTTTATCCGGGAGCGAATGCAGAAACGGTTTTACGTTCTGTGGCACCATCACTTGAAGAATCTATCAATGGTGTTGAGAATATGACTTACATGAGTTCTACAGCCAGTAATGACGGATCTCTTGCAATTACAGTTTTCTTTAAATTAGGAACTAATGCAGATCAGGCTGCGGTAAATGTGCAAAACAGAGTTGCTCAGGCAACAAGTCAATTACCTGCCGAAGTTGTTCAGCAAGGTGTAACTACTGCGAAACAACAAAACAGTTTCATCATGGCGATTGGTATGTATACCGATGACGAGACAAAATACGATCAGACTTTTGTTGCCAATTATGCGCAAATTAATATTATTCCGGAGATCAAACGTATTCCGGGAGTTGGTTCAGCAAGTATTTTTGGAGGTGTAAAAGATTACTCTATGCGTGTTTGGTTGAATCCAACGCAAATGTCTACTTACAAAGTGACACCAAACGAAATCATGAGCGCGATTCAGGATAAAAGTTTGGAAGCTGCTCCGGGAAAATTTGGGGAAAGAAGTAAAGAAGTTTTCGAATATGTTATTAAATACAAAGGTAAATTAACTAAACCCGAAGAATATGAAAATATTGCTATACGTTCTAATGCTGATGGTTCAGTACTTCATCTTAAAGATGTAGCCAGAGTTGAACTTGGTGCTTATTCTTATAACAGTTTAACTCGTTTAAATGGTAAAAAAGGAGTTGTAATTGGTATTATTCAGTTAGCAGGTTCTAACTCAAATGATATTCAGGTTGCGATCAATAAGTTGATGGTTAAATCCTCAAAAGATTTTCCTAAAGGAATTAAACACAATATTTTCTATAGTACAAAAGTTGCTTTAGATCAATCGATAGAACAAGTTGAGCATACTTTATTAGAAGCTTTTATATTAGTATTTATTGTTGTTTTCATTTTCTTACAAGATTTTAGATCAACATTAATTCCTGCAATTGCAGTTCCGGTTGCAATTTTAGGTACATTCTTTTTCATGCAGTTATTTGGATTCTCGATTAACTTATTGACATTATTCGCTTTGATTCTTGCCATTGGTATTGTGGTCGATGATGCGATTGTCGTCGTCGAAGCCGTGCATGCTAAAATGGAGCACAAACATTTGTCTCCAAAAGTAGCCACTCATGAAGCAATGCACGAAATAACGGGTGCTATTATCTCGATTACGCTGGTAATGGCTGCTGTATTCTTACCGGTTGGATTCATGGAAGGTTCAACAGGAGTTTTCTACCGCCAGTTTGCTTTTACGATGGCAATTGCAATTGTAATTTCGGCAGTAAACGCTTTGACTTTAAGTCCTGCACTTGCTGCATTATTCTTAAAAGACAATCATGCCGGAGAACACGGAGATACTACATATGAGAAAAAAGGATTCAAAGAGAAGTTTTTTAACGGATTCAACAAAAGTTTTGATTCCCTTACCAATCGTTACGTTGGAGGTTTGAAATTTTTAATCCGTAGAAAATGGTTAAGTTTAGGAGGTTTGGCTTTAATTACTATTGCAACAGTAATAATGGTAAAAACAACTCCGGCAGGATTTATCCCAACTGAAGATCAAGGATTTATTGCAATTGCAGTAAATACACCATCAGGAACATCTCTGGACGGAACTCAAAAAGTAATGACCGAAGCAGAAAACACATTAAGAGGTTTAGATGCATCAAGATTTGTAACTGCAATTTCAGGTTTCAACTTATTGACCAATTCTACAAGTCCATCTTCTGCGGTTGTATTTGTTTTGCTTAAGCCAAATGAAGAACGTGGAGATATCAAAAATATCGACGAAATCATGAATCAGGTTCGTGGAAAATTAGGCGCTATTTCAGGCGGAAGTTTCTTCGTATTCAGTTTCCCAACTGTTCCCGGATTTAGTAATGTTGAAGCTTTAGATTTAGTACTTCAGGATAAAACCGGAGGAAAACTGGATAAGTTTAGCGGAATCTCTCAAAACTTCATTGGAGAATTGATGAAACGTCCGGAAATTGCAGTTGCTTTTACTTCTTTCAAAGCCGATTATCCTCAATTACAATTGGATATCAATGATGAAAAAGCAAATCAACTAGGTGTGAATGTAAAAGATATTCTACAAACCATGCAAACCTATTTTGGTAGTGCACAAGCATCTGACTTTAATAGATTTGGTAAATACTACAGAGTTGTAGTTCAGGCAGATATTGCTGACAGAGCTGATCCGTCATCAATTGACAGAGTTTTTGTAAAAAACAAAACAGGCGAAATGGTACCAATAAATACTTTAGTAAAACTAACCCGTATTTATGGTTCAGAAACTGCATCGAGATACAACTTATTTAATTCGATTTCGATTAATGCAATCCCAAAACCAGGATTTAGTTCCGGAGATGCCATCAAAGCAATTCAGGAAGTAGCAGCACAACAATTACCTGCGGGTTATGGTTTTGAATTTTCAGGACAAACTCGTGAAGAGATTTCTTCTGGAGGTCAGTCAGCAACAATTTTCTTACTGTGTTTGATATTCATCTATTTCTTACTTGCTGCACAGTATGAGAGTTACATTCTGCCATTGGCCGTAATCTTATCAATACCTGCAGGTATATTTGGAGTATTTGTTGCCATTGGATTAACAGGAATTGAAAATAACATTTATGTACAAGTTGCATTAGTAATGTTAATTGGACTGCTCGCAAAAAATGCGATTCTGATTATAGAATTCGCCGTTCAAAAAAGAAAATCAGGTCAGGCATTAGCTAAAGCGGCAATTGATGCAGCGAAACTACGTTTACGACCAATTATTATGACATCACTAGCCTTTATTGTGGGATTAATCCCGATGATGAGCGCCACAGGACCGTCAGCACAAGGTAACCACTCCATTAGTATTGGTGCCGCCGGAGGTATGATTTCAGGAGTAATATTAGGGTTGTTTATCATCCCGGTATTATTCATCATATTCCAATATTTACAAGAAAAAGTTTCTGGAAGACCAGTAGCCGTAATTCATAACGAAGAAAAATAAAAATGGAAAATTATATAACGACAATCCTTGTAGCCATCATAGTTGGCATTGGATACATATCCTATAAAATCTCAAGAGATCTTGAAACACGAAAAGATACTTGTACAGAAATTTAATGACAAAACATAAAATGAAAAATTATATAACCAAAATCGTGATGATCGCCATTTTGATCACCACAATAATATCCTGTAAGGTTTATAAGGATATTGAAACTCCAAAAGATGCATTTCCTGAAAATTTCAGGAGTGCATCGGTTTCAAAAGATACAACGAGTATTGCAGATGTGGAGTGGAAAAACTTCTACACCGAAAAAGATATCATTCAATTGATTGATAGCGCAGTAGCAAGAAACAATGATTTGCAAATTGCTATAAAAAACATCGAAATTGCACAATACAGATTCACGCAATCAAAATGGGGAAATGTTCCGCAGGTTAATTTGAATGTAACGGCAAGTACCAGCAATCCGTCAGACAATAGTTTTACTGGAAAAAATTTAAGTCAGGCTTTAGGCCAAAATCATATTGATGATTATTCTGCCGGAGCTTCACTTTCATGGGAAGCTGATATTTGGGGTAAAATCCGTAATCAGAAAAAAGGTGCTTATGCAGGATATCTTCAGTCCGAAGAAGTAAAAAAAGCATTGCAGACAAATATTGTAGCCAATGTTTCAAAAGGATATTATAACCTTTTAATGTTAGACGCACAATTAGAAATCGCAAAACAAAATTTTAAATTAAATGATAGTACAACAACCATCATTAAATTAAAATACGATGCCGGACAAGTAACTACACTAGCGATTCAGCAATCAGAAGCACAAAAATTAGTTGCTGCACAATTGATTCCGCAATTAGAACAAAACATTGCCATTCAGGAAAATGCTTTAAGTGTTTTGACAGGATCATTTCCTAATTCAAAAACAAGAACGATTCGTTTAAGTTCAGTTGAAGTAAAGAACAATAATGCAATTGGAATTCCGTCTTCATTAGTAAGCAGAAGACCAGATGTAAAAAGTGCCGAATTAGCGCTTAAAGTAGCCAATGCAAACGTAGGAATTACAAAAGCGGATTTATATCCAACGCTTAGAATTACCGCTCAAGGCGGAGTAAACTCATTCGAAGCCAGCAATTGGTTCAACATTCCGGCTTCATTGTTTGGAACTGTTGCCGGAGGTTTAACTCAACCTTTATTCAACAATAAAAAAGTAAAAACGCAATACAATATCGCAGTTGTTGAAAGAGAAAAAGCAGTTTTAGTTTTCAGACAATCGGTTTTGGTTGCTGTAAGCGAAGTTTCTGATGCTTTAGTAAAAGTAGAGAAATTACAACAACAAGAATCATTCTTGAAAGAACGCGTAAAAACATTACAACAAGCCATTAAAAATGCCAATTTGTTATTCAAAAACGGAATGGCTGAATATTTAGAAGTTCTATCAGCACAAGCAAATTTATTGCAAAGCGAATTAGAACTGGCAAACATAAAAAGAGAGCAACTTTCTGCTAATACCGAGTTATATCGTGCATTGGGCGGCGGTTGGAAATAATACCCATTACCCGTTAATTATTTATTTTTTGAGGCGAAAACGCTGTGAGACTTAGGTTTTACAGCGTTTTTTTATGCTTTGGAATAGCTATGTCATGGCACGCAGATGACACGGATTTGCTTTGCAAAAACACGGATTTACGCGGTTTTTTTTATCTGCAATCTTGTCCTCCTTATTACGCGTGTCATCCTGAGCGAAGTCGAAGGACCGGAAAGTT
Organism: Flavobacterium sp.; assembly: GCF_043722275.1. Taxonomy (GTDB): domain Bacteria; phylum Bacteroidota; class Bacteroidia; order Flavobacteriales; family Flavobacteriaceae; genus Flavobacterium. The sequence continues at coordinate 11,609 of NZ_JAYSPC010000196.1, forward strand.
AATCACCAATCTTTGTCGAGCTACTTGTGCCCTTCGACTCCGCTCAGGATGACAAAAATGAGAGAAAAAAATCCGCGTAAATCCGTGTTTTCGCGAAGCGAATCCGCCTCATCCGCGTGCCATTATCCGCAAACCACTTATTCCGCTTTATTTCTTACTTTTGATAAGCAGAAAAAACTCCACAAAAATGTCATTCAATCACAATAAAAACATCAACGATTTAAAACAAAAATTCGAAAGCTACGCTTCTATTTCTCAGCAATCCTGGCAATTAATTGAAAATATTATTGAGACAAAATCAGTAATAAAAGGAGAATTACTTTTAAGAAATGGGCAAATTGCAAAAGAAATTCACTTTATAGTTCAAGGAGCTTTACGAGCTTTCATAACCGATAAAGCTGGAAATATTTACAATAAGAATATTTTTCTGGAAGGAGATTTTGCAGGTTCAACAGCATCTTTAATTCAGCAAATACCTTCTGATTTTGCAATTGAAGCGCTAGAAGATTCTATTTTGATAAACATCAATTATAAAAAATACCGAGAATTAATTTTCGAAAACGATGATTTAAAAAACTTCTATATTGTCTATTTAGAAAAAAACTGGGTTATTGAAAAAGAGCAAAGAGAAATCTCATTAGTTATGGAAAATGCAACCGAAAGATATCTCGATCTTTTAGCTAAACATCCTGATATTGCAGAAAGAATTACGTTGCTTCATATTGCATCACATTTAGGAATAACGCCAACTCAATTAAGCCGAATTCGGAAAAGTCTCGAAAAAGATTTGTAAATCAACATATGTAAAGATTTGCGACAAAACCTAAACTTATCTTTGCCTTATATTCTCATAATTTTAATCGAATGAAAAATCGCGATCTGATCGAAGATAATATTAATAATCTTACCGGTTTATGGAAAACGGTTGCAACCACTTTCCTATCCTATCATAAAAACAACACTTTCGAATATTGCAAAATCGAAAATTCAGGTTGGCCTAATAAGTTATGGTTGCGCCATGATATTACTAAAAAAGATTTACCGGATATCATCAAAATCATGCAATCTAATTCAGGTTTGGCTTTGCCTTGTTGGGATATCTTTGGAACAAAATCATACGAAATACTTGATGCTTATGGTTTCGAAATAAAAAGCCAACAAGTCGCAATGGCATTAAAATTAGATCAAAAATTTACGCTTCAAAATAATCTGGAATATAAACGCGTCTTAAATAGTGAAGATGCTAAAATATGGTCGGATTTGTATCCAAATGCCTTTGGTTATGTTATTAGCAAAGAAATTCTGATTCACAATCATAATGAAGTCCAGTTTTATTTGGTTTATCACGAAAATCAACCAATAGGAACTTTTATGCTTTTCCAAAGCAATAACAATATCGGAATTCATGGCGTTGGCGTGATTCCGGAAATGCGAAGAAAAGGTTTTGCCGAAGAAATTATGAAATTTGTACTTAATCTTTCAATAGATTTAAAAGCAGATTATGCACTATTGCAAGCTTCCGCAATGGGAAAAGACATTTATACCAGATTAGGTTTTAAGGAATTATTTACCATCAAAAATTATATTTTGAAAACTGTGTAAATGGCACGCGGATGACACGGATTTGCTTTGCAAAAACGCGGATTAAAACGGATTTTTTATTTAATTGTTTTAAGTATTTTTTTATACGCCCATTTTTGTCATCCTGAGCGGAGTCGAAGGAACGTCCGCAAAGCAAAAACCTAATTATCGTTTGTCAATTACTGTGAGGGGGCTTCGACTTCGCTCAGCCTGACATACGTTGTCTAAAATCTTTGTTCTGAATCTTTATTCTGAATCTTTCTTTTATATTCTTTCTTCTAAAATCTTTCTTCTAAAATCTTTCTTCTAAAATCTAAAATCCCTCACTTTGTCTCAAATGCCCCTAAAAAAGTCTTAAATACATATTCCTACAAAAAATAAGAATCGTACGTTTGTAATACATTAACTAATAACTATTTAAAACAACCTTATGAAAAAAGCAAAAATCATTTTTTGGATTACAACAATTATTATATTTCTATTTGAAGGCGTAATGCCAGCGTTGACTTCGCAAAGCGAAATGGCAAAAGAAGGAATCAGACATTTAGGATATCCGGAATATTTCGGGAATGCATTGGTTGTTTTTAAAATCCTGGGAGTTTTGATATTGGTGATTCCGCAGATTCCTAAAAATGTAAAAGAATGGGCTTATGCCGGTTTTGGATTTGATTTTATATTTGCATCAATTAGTCATCTTGCAGTTGACGGAATTAATTTTCAGTCGTTTATTCCTTTAATCTTTTTGGTGATTTTAGCGATTTCCTACCACTATTATCATAGAATTGATCGTTATAAAAATATCGCTTTATAAATGTAGAAAAGATGATCGAAATTTTTAAAACAAACGTTCAGGAAATAGAACAATCAAATATGATTGTGGCAAAACTTCTCGAGCATTTCCCAAACAGCAACATCAATTTTGATTTGGAAGATTGTGATAAAATTTTGCGAATCCATAGCTTATCGATCACAAACACAAAAATTATCGAGCTTCTTAATGCTCATGGTTTTCATTGCGAAGTACTTTTATAATTAAACAATTAAAAACCATAAAAAACTCATTTTCAATTCAATACTTTAAAATTATAAATTAATATTGTTAATTAACCCGTTGGGTGCAATTAAGTTAAAAATACAAATTGTATAAATTAGAACGCGGATAAAAACAGATTTGCTTTGCAAAAACGCAGATTTCCACAGATTTTTATATAGAATTTAAAAAAGATCCTTGTAAATCCGTGTCTTCGTAATAACGAATCCGTCAAATCCGCGTCGAAATATTTGTTTTTTTTAATTACACCCAACGGGTTACTAATTCTTAAACTATAAAAAATGAATTTACCATCCGGACATCAAACAATAATGCCTTATTTAATTTTAAAAGGTGCATCAGAATTTATCGAATTCATGAAAAAAGTTTTCGATGCCAAAGATTCTAATAAACAAATACGAAACGACGGAACCATAATGCACGCCGAAATTATCATAAACGGAAGCACAGTTATGGTAACAGATGAAACCCCGGACTGGGCAAAACAAACCGCCAACTTATTTATTTATGTTCCTAATGCCGATGAAACATATAAAAAAGCATTAGAAAACGGCGCAACAAATTTAATGGAATTAAGCGATCAGGATTATGGCAGAACTTGCGGTATAACAGATCCTTTTGGGAATATTTGGTGGATTACTTCAATAATTAAATAAGGAAACTAAAATTATTTATCATGAAAGCTGGACTATTACAAGAAGTACAAAATACATTTGCGGCGTTATATAAAACGCTTTCACTTTTTGATCAAAGTGAGATTAATGTAATTCCGTTTGAGGGAAGCTGGACGCCCGGACAAGTTACCCGACATATTATAAAAGCAACATCAGGTTTTCATAAAGTATGTGACATAAATACTAAGAAATTAAATGGTGCAATCGATGAAAAGATTCCTGTTCTCAAAGAGATTTTTCTGAATTTTGATGTAAAATACAATTCTCCTGAATCTGTTTATCCTGAAGATCGGGAATATGATAAAAACGAACTTGTTTCGAGACTTCAAAAAATAGAATCAGAAATATTGGATATCGCAGAGAATTATGATTTATCATTAACCTGTCTGGATTTTGAAATACCCGGAGTAGGCAACTTAACAATATATGAGTTAATTAACTTCGCTATTTTCCATACTAAAAGACATATTCATCAATTGAAAGTTATTCATGAAAAATAGTTTTCCGTTTTCAGTCGCAGTTTCAGTCACAAATTATAGTCTCAGTAACAGTTTTCAGTCTCAGTCGTAACTTGAAACCTGAAACAAAATAAACTTGAAACAAAATCTTCAAACCTGAAACAAAATCTTCAAACCTAAAATAAAAAAAAGCGATCTCATATTATAGTACGAGATCGCTTTTTTTATATGATTGAAAATTTATTGCTAAACTTTTGTTCTTCCTGTGATTAATGAAATTACGAATAATACCAAAAATATAAAGAATAAAACTTTTGCAATACCAGCAGCTCCAGCGGCAATTCCGCCAAAACCAAAAATTCCGGCTACTATAGCAAGAATTACAAATGTGACAGTCCAACGTAACATAATCTTAGTTTTTTAATTTATAAATGACTTTTTACAAGTCTGATTTGTTTGTTATTCAAAGTTCCATAATTCATACAAAAACGTTTAACTCTAAACAGTATTTTTTTATCGCAATCAACTATAAATCAATTTTTTGACTACTTTTACAATTAACGATTTTCGTTACAGAATTCCCACATAAAACCTTTAGAGTTAATTTTTTGATCGATTGGATTAATTCTCGCCCCATTCACAAAGTAATTTTATAAAAAATTAAAAGACATTTCAGTTGTAGAAGGTTACAGTACTTATTATTACAACATTTTGAACAGCAATTTTTGAAAACTAATTTACATATATATACGGTGCTGCCGATGAAAATTGCGGTAGCTTCATTGAACCTTAACGATCTTATTAACAGAACTAACACATAATTGCCATGAAGACGATATCAAATAAATCAAAAATAGTTTTTCTATCCACATTTCCTCCAACACAATGTGGCATAGCAACATATACGCAGGATACAATAAAAGGAATTACAGATGTTTACGGTAAATCTATTACCTGCCAGATTTGTGAATTGGTTGATAAACCAAAAGCAGATCCAACGCAGGCATATACTTTAAACACAAAAAATAAAGAAGAATATACTAAAGTTGCCCATGAAATCAACAAAGATAAATCGGTGAAATTGGTTCATATTCAACATGAATTTGGTTTATTTGGAGGAAATTACGGAGACTACTTATTAGATTTTTTGAATGAAGTAAAAAAACCATTAACTTATACTTTTCATAGCGTAATTCAGAATCCAAATAAGGAATTAAAAACTTTTGTAAAATTATTATTATCTTATAGTAATTCGGTTTTTGTAATGACAAAACAATCAAAAGAAATTTTGATGAGAGATTATGAGATTGATGAAGAAATCATTACATGTGTGTCACACGGAACTCATATTGTAATTTATGAAGCTCCACAACAAGCCAAAGAAAAATTCAATATCCAGGATCGCAAAGTACTGGCTACTTTTGGTCTTTTAGGAGAAGGAAAAAATATAGAAACAGGTTTACAGGCATTACCAAAAATCATTGAAAATACTCCAAATGCGCTCTATTTAATTATTGGCAAAACACATCCAAACCTAATCGTTGACGGCGTTGATGCCTATCGTGATAAACTGGAAGGAATGGTCAATGACTTAAATTTAAAAGATCACGTTCGCTTTATAAATGAATATTTAGACACAAACGAACTTTTAGATTATCTAAAAGCTACAGATGTTTATTTATTTACATCAAAAGATCCAAATCAGGCAGTAAGCGGCACTTTTTCTTATGCAATGAGTTGTGCTTGCCCTATTGTAGCATCAAAAATACCTCATACATTAGAAGTATTAACTCCAGATTCAGGAATATTAGTAGATATAGGAAACGTAGATCAATTTTCGGAAGCAGCCATAAAATTACTTTCAGATGATAATCTAAGAGAAGAAATGGGAATTAATGCCTTTAGAAAAACACGTGCTTCATCATGGGAAAATGCAGCAATTACTCACATGAATACTTATCAGGAACTTTTTGAAAGTCAAACTGAAGTAAAATATACATATCCATCAATCCAATTGTCACACATCAAAAAACTGACAACAGATTTAGGAATTATTCAATTTAGCAAAATTTCAATTCCGGATCTTGAATCCGGATATACTTTAGATGATAATGCACGTGCGTTAATTGCGATTTGCATGCATTACAAACTAACACAGGATAAAGAAGACTTAGCATATATTCTAATTTATTTAGATTTTATCATTCGTTGTCAACAGCCAAAAGGTGATTTCATCAATTACGTTGACAAAGAAAATCGCGAACATATTGAGCAAAATGCCGAAGTAAACTTAGAAGATTCTAATGCAAGAGCAATCTGGGCTTTAGGAACAGTAATTTCACACTCGGATATTTTACCCGAAGCCATTACTAAAAAAGCATCTAAATGTTTGTTGAACTCATTAAAATGGGCCGAAAGCATACAATCGCCACGTTCAATAGGTTTTGCAACAAAAGGTTTATACTTATATCACACAGCCGTTCCTAACTTATACGTTGCTGCAATAATCAATAAACTAAATGCAAAATTGCTTTCTAATTATGAACTTCACGCTTCAAGCGACTGGAAATGGTTTGAAAACTCTATGACTTACGGAAATGGAATTTTACCGGAATCAATGCTTTTTGCATTTTTAACCACGAATAAACCTATTTATAAAAAAGTAGCCCTGGATTCACTTGACTTTTTAATGTCTAAAATGTTTAACGAAAATAATTTCAAAGTAATCTCAAACAATGGCTGGTTACACAGAAATTCGCAATCAGAAGTACATCCATACGGAGAACAGCCTATTGATGTTGCTTACACAATTCATACATTAAATTCATTTTATAGCGCTTTTGGTACGCCGGAGTACAAACAAAAAATGAAGATTGCATTCAATTGGTTTTTAGGAAAAAATCATTTAGGCCAAATAATGTACAACCCAATTAGCGGCGGCGGTTATGACGGACTTGAAAAAGAAAACGTAAACTTAAATCAGGGCGCTGAATCAACTGTATGTTTCTTAACTGCAAGATTACTAATGGAAAACTTAAAATTAGCCGAAATAAAAGTGATTCCGTTAATGAAACCCAATAAAGGCGAAATCGCTATTAATTCATAATGAAAATACAATAGATTATTGCTGACCAAGATCTATTCAACCCAGAAAATCCCTTTTTTATAAAAGGGATTTTTTGTTTTCTAACATTATCTAATTCATTTCAATTCTAAAAATAAACATAAAAATATTTGCCTATCTACTAATAGGTAGTATATTTGTAAAAAAATATTTGCAATGACAACACGAGAAGTAATTATAGATAAAGCAGATAAATTAATTAGAAACAGAGGTTATAATGCGTTTAGTTTTAAAGATATTTCAAATGATATTGGTATAAAAACTGCATCAATACATTATCATTTCCCCACAAAAACAGACTTAGGCGTAGCAACGATAAAAGAACATATTGAAAGATGTGAAGCCCTGAAGAAAAAAGTTGCCAATGAATCTCCGCAAATAAAACTTGAAGCATTTTTAGCAATTCAGACACAAATAAAACTGGAGAATAAAGTTTGTATTGTTGGTTCATTAGCCACAGATTTAAACACGCTCGACGACTCAATAAAAACAGAATTACAACTATTTGCTAAAATCGTAATTGAATGGGTAACTGAAATTCTGATTGAAGGAAAAGAACTCAAAATATTTGATTTTCAAATGCTTCCCAGAACAAAAGCGATAATGATAATAACCAACATGGTTGCAATTGTACAGCTTTCAAGACTTACAAATGATAATGATTTTGAAATTGTAAAAGAAACTATATTAACAGAATTAAGACCTCACAAATAATGAAAAGAGTTGTAATTACAGGATTAGGAGCAGTAACTCCCATAGGAAATAATGTATCAGAATATTGGAATTCGTTAATCAATGGAGTTAGCGGCGCAGCAGAAATAACAAAGTTCGACACAACAAATTTTAAAACCAAATTTGCATGCGAGGTTAAGAATTTTGACCCTCAAAATCTTTTTGAAAAAAATGAAATACGCAAATACGACCTCTTCACACAATATGCATTATATGCGACAGATGAAGCAATAAAAAATGCAAATATCGATTTTGACACTTTAAATAAAAATAGAATTGGCGTTATCTGGGGTTCCGGCGATGGCGGAGTTTCTACATTTGAAGAACAAATTAGTGAATATAAATTAGGCAACGGAACACCAAGATTCAGTCCGTTTTTCATTCCTAAAAGAATCATTAATATCGCATCAGGCGCAATTTCTATCAAATACGGACTTCGCGGAATCAATTACACCACGGCTTCGGCATGTTCTGCAAGTAATACCGCAATTATTGACGCATTCAATTACATTCGCTGGGGCAAAGCCGATATGATAATCAGCGGCGGTTCTGAAGCTTCAATCACAGAATCATCCATTGGCGGTTTCAACGCTTCAAAAGCATTATCAACATTAAATGACAATTATAGCAAAGCCTCACGCCCTTTTGATGCAACCAGAGACGGATTTGTTTTAGGCGAAGGCGCCGGAGCAATAATCTTAGAAAGTTACGAACACGCAATAAAAAGAAACGCAGTAATTATTGCCGAAATTGTTGGCGGAGGATTAGCCGGAGACGCTTATCATTTAACAGGAACACATCCGGATGGTTTAGGCGCAATCCTGGGTATGGAACTTGCCCTTGAAGAAGCTGAAATCACACCAGACAAAATCGACTATATAAATGCCCATGCAACCTCTACTCCAACCGGAGATTTGAGCGAACTTAAAGCCATGGAAAAAGTATTTGGTATAAACCCGAATGCCAATATAAGCGCAACAAAATCCATGACCGGACATTTACTTGGCGGCGCAGGAGCAATTGAAGCCATTGCATGCATAAAAGCAATTCAGGAAAACATAGTTCCTCCCACAATAAACACACAAACAATTGAACCCGACTTTGCAAACAAATTCAATCTTACACTTGGCAAATCACAACCAAGAATCGTCAATTATGCCATGAGCAATACCTTTGGTTTTGGCGGACATATCGCCAGTTCAATTTTCAAAAAATTTACAGATTAATTTAGCATTTATCTTAAAAACTACAATACAAATCCCATTCAAATCTGAGTTGGGATTTTTTTATTTAAGATTTTTACGTTTTAGAATTTTAGAATTTAAAATTTTACTTAGGAGCTATTTCCTGCTATCCGCTACAATCTTTTATTTTTCTAAAGAAAAAAAATAAAAGGATTTCCACTTCTATCAGGGCTAGGGATTTTCGTTTTTATAAAATGTTTACTCTCCTAACAGGTTTTAAAAACCTGTTAGGTATTATTATTTACGCATCTATTTTTCAAAGTTTCACTACAATCTTTTCATTTCTCCGCCCGACAAACCCGACAGGTTTTAAAAACCTGTCGGGTTTACTATGCGTAAAAGTTAAGAGGCGATTTCTCCCTTTGATTAAAATGTAAAAGCAAGCACAAAAACAAAAAAAATCAGCAAAGACCTGTTTAAATCCGCGTCATCCGTGTGCCATCTTAAAGCAGCTAAAAACACTTTTTTAAAACAAATGCCTTAATAGTCAGCCTTTAACATTTCCCACGTAACGTTACAATATTACACTTATTGTGTTTTACTATGTTAATTATATAAACTTCTGAAAAAGTTGTGTAAGATTTTCTTCATACTTCTAAAGTAATTTTAATCTATAATAATCAAGGGGTATGCAATCTTTTTAAACCGTTGGTTTCATGCGATAGATTTAACTTAAAACAGAGTATTTTGATTCTTACTTTAAAAAATACATTTACCGAAATAGGAAATGCAACCGTGTTTGCAAAGCAGTTTTTTAAAGAGGTTTTTGTTCCTCCTTATGAAACAAAAGAGTTCTTGAAACAATGTTATGTTATTGGCTATAAATCTTTGCCCCTTGTTGCTATAACCGGTTTTATTATGGGTTTAGTACTTACGCTTCAATCAAGACCAACTTTGGTAAAATTTGGAGCCGAATCATGGTTACCCGGAATGGTCGCACTTTCACTAATCAGAGAAATTGCTCCTGTAATTACAGCCCTGATTTGTGCAGGCAAAATCTCATCAGGAATTGGTGCCGAATTAGGCTCAATGAAAGTAACGGAACAAATTGATGCAATGGAAGTTTCGGCGATAAACCCTTATAATTATTTAGTAGTAACCAGAATTTTAGCCTGTACATTAATGGTTCCCATTCTAGTGGTTTTTGCAGATGCTGTGGGGATTATTGGCGGATATGTTGGCATCAACATTCACGGAGATGTTAATTTTTATAGATATCTGACTCAAATTCTACAATCATTAGAATTCCTGGATCTTTTTCCGGCAACGGTTAAAACATTTTTCTTCGGATTTTTCATCGGAATGATTGGATGTTATAAAGGATTTAATGCCGCAAACGGAACTGAAAGTGTGGGAAAAGCAGCCAATTCAGCAGTTGTTACGGCTTCATTAACCATTTTTATTATTGATATGGTCGCTGTTCAAATAACCGATTTATTTTTTTAAGATGATTAAGGAAAAAGAAAATATAGAAAAACCTGCTTCAGATACTAAATCGCAAGAACCAATGATTGTGATCAAAGACTTGCACAAAACTTTTGGAAAAGATAATAAGATTTTGCAAGGCGTAAATCTTACAGTCAACAAAGGCGAGGATTTAGTGATTTTAGGACGTTCAGGATCAGGAAAATCAGTGACTATAAAATGTATTGTGGGTTTAATCGAACCAGACAAAGGCGAAATAAAAGTTTTTGACGAAAATATACTCAATCTGACAAAGCCGGAACTGAATGCAATAAGAGTCAAAATTGGTTTTTTGTTTCAAAGCGGCGCTTTATACGATTCAATGTCGGTTAGAGAAAATCTGGCTTTTACATTAAAAAAACACAAACGCGATTTAACTCCTGAAGAAGTTGAAAGTGAAGTTATAGAAGCATTGGATAATGTAGGTTTAGCAGATGCAATTGACAAAATGCCATCTGAATTATCCGGCGGAATGCAAAAAAGAATTGGCTTAGCCAGAACTTTAATATTAAAACCGGAAATCATTTTATACGATGAGCCAACAACCGGATTAGACACGATAACATCCAGAGAAATAAGCGAATTAATTCTCGATATCAAACATAAACGCAAAACGACTTCGATCATTATTACGCATGATATGGCTTGTGCAAAACTTACAGCCGACAGAATCATGGTTTTAAAAGATGGAGTAATTCACGCAGAAGGAACGTACGAAGAACTAGAAAAAGACGAAGACGAATGGGTTAGGTCTTTTTTTCAATAATACTAAAAATAAATAATTAGAAATCATGGATAAGCAATCTGGATATACTTGGAAATTAGGAATGTTTGTAACAATAGGATTATTGCTTTTTATAATGGCGATTTACTTTATTGGGAAACAAAAAAATCTTTTTGGTTCAACATTCAACATTACATCTCAGTTCAAAACTGTTAGTGGTTTAGAAGTCGGGAATAATGTACGTTTTTCAGGAATTAATATCGGAACGGTTGAAGAAATTCAACTAATAAATGACTCTTCGGTAGTTGTAAGAATGGTCATTAAAGATGAAGTTCGTGAATTTATTAAAACAGATGCCCGTGCAAGTATTGGTTCTGACGGATTAATGGGCGACAAAGTGCTTACTATTTCCCCAGGAGTAAAATCTACAAAAGTTATAGAAAACGGTGGTGCAATTGCATCAGTTAACGGAATTGAAATGCAGGATTTAATGAAAAGCGTTAAAAAAAGTGTTGATAATGCTGCCATAATAACTGATGAACTTGCCATTTTTAGTCATAGTATGAATAACGGAAACGGGGCTCTTGCCAGATTAGTTCGTGATGATAAAATGGCGAACAGCGTTTCTAACACACTTTCTAATTTAGAATCAGGTACAAAAGGATTCAGCGAAAACATGCAAGCTGCAAAAAGCAATTTTTTACTTAAAGGTTATTTCAAGAAAAAAGAGAAAGAAAAAGAAAAGAAAAAAGAAGAACAGCAGGAAAAAGCTCAAAAAGAAAAAGAAGAGAAAGAAAAAGCAGCAAAAGAGCAAAAGGAAAAAGAAGATAAAGCAAAAGAGGAAAAAGCTAAGGAAGATAAACAAAAGCTCGATAAGCAAAAAGAAGAAGATGCTAAAAAAGCGCAGTCTGCAAAAGGAAAACAATAATAGACTAAAGCCAATAATATGAAAACTTCATATAAAAATATAAGCCTCAAAATTTTAAAAGTAACGGGAATAGTAATAGCAAGTATCTTGCTGTTACTATTTTTGATTCCGCTGCTTTTTCCCGGAACAGTTGCCACCGAAGTAAAAAAAATCGCAAACGAACGTTTGGATTCGAAACTGGATTTTACAAAATCCAGACTTTCCTTTTTTACACATTTCCCATCGCTTACTGTTTCTCTTGACAATTTATCCCTTACAGGTTCCGCGCCATTTAGCAATGATACTCTGCTAAAAGCAGAACAAGTCGCTTTTGGGATCAACCTAAAAAGATTGATTTTTAACAATGAAGTAAAAATTAATAAATTATACGTTTCAAAAGCATTAATCAATATAATGGTGAACCAAAAAGGACAAGCTAATTATAATATTTATGTTGCTCCAAAAGACAAAAAACCAGAAGATCCGAATAACCCTGACGAAGGAACCGCAATCAGGTTAGAACGAATTGATCTTGAAGATTGTCATGTAAAATACAACGACCGTTCTGCCAAGATTATGGTCGATGCAAAAGGTTTTAACTATGTTGGAAAAGGAAATTTGAGCGAAGATATTTTTGACTTAAATACCGATGCCAGAATTGATAATGTCGATTTCTACTACAAGCAAACAGCTTATTTAAGACAAAAAGAACTTCGTGCTGATTTGATTACCAGAATTAATACACATGCACTTTCGTTTATTCTTCAAAAAAATGAATTAAGAATCAATAAATTACCTTTAAAATTTACTGGACTATTTACCATTTTAAGAGATGGATATAAAATCAATATTAAAGCCGCATCTGAAAACACGACCCTGAAAGATTTATTTTCGGTAATGCCACCGGAATATTTAACTTGGATGGATGAAACCGAAATTTCGGGTAAAAGTGATTTGCTTTTTACCTTTAGAGGAAATTATAATGTTGCCAAAAACCAAAAACCGGATCTTGCTTTTAATTTAAAAATTAATGAAGGTGCTATCAATTACCAGAATGCTCCTGCCCCATTAACAGATTTCCAGATGAATCTGAACGCAGTTTTACCGTCACTTGACATAGAAAAACTATTGGTAAATCTGGACACTTTTAAATTTAAAGTAGGTGAAAAAGATTATTTCACCGCTTATTTACGCAGTAAAGGTTTTAACGAAATGACTGTTGATGCAAGTGTAAAAGGCGCATTAGATTTGGCCACAGTTGATGCCGCTTTAGGCTTGACAAGTCTTGAGTTAAAAGGACTTATAAAAACCAATATTCAGGCAAAAGGTATTTTTAGCACCTCTAAAAAACTGTTTCCTAAAACAATTGGCGGAATCGCATTACATAACGGCTGGCTAAAAACTGACTCATATCCCAACCCAATTAAAGACATCACTTTTGTAGCGAATGTTTTAAACAAAGCCGGAACATTTCAGGATTTGATTGTTGCCATTGCGCCCGCTTCCTTTGTTTTTGAAGGAAATCCGATGTATGTAAATGCCACACTTTCTGATTTTAGCGATTTGGCTTATAATGCAAAAATAAAGGGAGAATTAAATGTGGGACGTATTTATCAGGTTTTCTCGCAAAAAGGACTTGACGTAACCGGTTATGCAAAAGCAGATCTTTCGCTTAAAGGGAAACAAAGCTACGCCACAAAAGGACAATATGACAAACTGGATAATCGCGGAACTATCATCTTAAAAAACATAAAAGCAACCTCAAAACTTTTTCCGAAAGCGTTTTTTATCAAACAGGGAAATTTCCGTTTTCAAAATGAGAAAATGTGGTTTGAAAGATTTAATGCTTCATACGGAAAATCTGATTTTGCCATAAACGGCTATTTACTTAATACCATCAATTATTTCCTGGAATCACACGGAACTTTAAGCGGGAATTTCAATATGAAATCAAAACTGATTAATGTTGATGAATTTATGGCGCTTAAAAAAGGAGAAAATACAGATCGAAATATTGAAGTACAATATGCGAGAGAAGATCATCCTAAAATGAGCGGAGTTGTAATTGTACCAAAAAATCTAAATGTTGCGCTTACCGCAAATGCTGATAAAGTTGAATATAACGGATTAGTTTTAAACAAACTTAACGGTAAACTGGGAATTACAAAAGATGGTTTTTATTTGCAAAATACCACTTTTGATATTATCGATTGTATACTTGGAGTTGATGCTAATTATAAAGACGAATCGCCAACATCGGCACATTTTGATGCTCATTTTACTGCCAAAGATTTTAGCGTTCAAAGAGCTTACAAGGAAATTCCGATGTTTCATGATATGGTTTCGGCAGCAGAAAAGGCAGAGGGAATTATTTCTGTCGATTATAATATCAAAGGAGATCTTGACGGAAATATGGGACCAATTTATGAATCTCTTGAAGGTGGCGGAAAAATAAATTTGCGTGATGTAAAAGTAAAAGGATTGAAATTATTTGACGGAATCAGTTCACAAACCGGACAAAAAGGTCTTGATAATCCTAATTTACAAGGAATAGAAATTAATTCAACCATCGATAATAATCTAATTCATATAGAAGATTTCACTTTTAGTGTCGCCAGTTTTAGACCAACCATAAAAGGAACAACAAGCTTTGACGGACTTTTAGATTTACGAATGCGATTGGGATTACCGCCATTTGGAATAATAGGATTTCCAATTGTGATTACAGGAACACATAACGATCCAAAAATTAAAATTTTCAGCAAAACAGGTCAAAAAATTAACGGATCTGTTTATGATGAAAAACACAATAAAGTAATTAAAGAAGAAAAAGTAGTAAACGAAAAAGCTAAAATCAAATGAAAACTAAAAAACAAGGCAAAAGCAGTGCTTTCGAAAAATTCGCAACCAACGTTTCTAAAGCTGCCGGAAGTACAACAGCGTTTATAGGTGCATTTTTAATTGTAGTTGTCTGGGCAATTTCGGGACCACTTTTCGATTACTCAGAAACCTGGCAATTAGTCATTAATACCGGAACTACAATAATTACTTTCCTGATGGTTTTCTTGATTCAGAAAGCACAAAACAAAGATTCGCTTGCTATTCAGTTGAAGTTAAACGAATTAGTAGCTTCAAACGAATACTCCAGTAATAGTTTAGTTGACATTGAAAATATGACTGAAGAAGAAATGATCATTGTTCAAAAATATTATCGCAGACTTAGTGAACTGTCTAAAAAAGACGAAAGCATACGAGATTCGCATTCTTTTGCCGAAGCACAGGACCAACATGAGCGCAAAGACCAAAAAAGAACCAAATCACGCACCAGAAATATCACCAAAAAATGAAACTACGTTCCTCTGAAACTTTTTGGCCCTTAAAAAGCGCCATGAAATACAGTTATCCATCTATAGACGCAGATCTCGAAACCGAGATTTTAATTATAGGTGCAGGAATTACAGGCGCATTAATCGCTTACAAATTAATTTCTGAAGGTAAAAAAGTAATACTAGTTGATCGGCGCGACGTTGCTAACGGCAGCACAGCGGCAAGTACAGCTTTGCTACAATATGAAATTGATGTTCCGTTGCACGAACTCATAAAATTAAGAGGATTAGAATGTGCTGTAGACAGTTACACAAACGGAAAAAAAGCCATTTTTGATTTGCGAACAATTATTGACACCATCAAAAGCGATTGTCAGTTTGAGTTCAAAAAAAGCATTTACTATTGTTCCTTAAAAAAAGACATTCCGTTTTTAAGAAACGAATATAAATGCCGAAAAGAACACGGTTTTGATGTTAACTGGCTGGAAAGATGGCATCTTGAAAAAATGGGATTAAATGCCATTGCCGCAATAGAATCAAAAACAGCTGCCGTTATGGACCCTTATAAATTTGCAAATGATTTAATTCATTACTGCAAAAAAAAGGGAATGCTTGTTTATGACCGAACCAATATTACATCTATCCAAAATCAAAAAGGAAAAACAATAGCCCACACAGAAGATAAATTTACCATAACCGCAGATCACGTAATTCATTGCACAGGTTATGAAAGTACTGAAACTATCACTGAAAAAATAGTAGATTTAAAAAGCACATTTGTAATTGCATCCGAAAGTCAGGAAGTTTTACCGACGGCTTTTAAAAATGCTGTTTTTTGGGATACCTCTCACCCTTATTTATATTTTAGAGTTACCAGAGACAACCGGATTGTTATGGGTGGCGGTGATGAAGAATTCAAAGATGCGATAAAACGAGACAAACTATTGCCTAAAAAAGAGCAATATCTTTTAAGGCATTTTAAAAGAAAATTTCCCAATATTAATTTTAAATTAGATTATTCCTGGGCAGGAACTTTTGGAGAAACCAAAGATGGATTACCGTATTTTGGAAAACAAGATCCCAACAAAAACGAGCATTACGTATTAGGTTTTGGAGGAAACGGAATCACCTTTAGCGTCATAGCAATGAATTCTATTTTAGACTCAATTAATGATAAAAAGAATGCTGATTTGGAGTATTATCGATTTGGACGGTAAGAGATTCTAAGTTACTGAGTTGCTAAGGTTCTGAGTTTTTTTACTTTTTTTTTTAAGGTACAAAGTAGCAAATGTTCAGAAGAACAAAGTCTCAGCTGTATTAAAAGAAACTTTTGATTTGATACGAAATACCTGGTATTATTTGTCATCCCGATTTCTATGATAAAACAAAATCTTTTTTTCAGGAGCTAATCCCGCTCCCGAAGCCTCGGGACGTTTCAATCTTTTGTGGCTCCCGAAGCCTCGGGACCGCCACAAAAGGATTTCCACTTCTATCGGGGCTAGGACAATCATTTCATAACACTATTTTCGTATAGTTTGTCATCCCGAGGAACGAGGGATCTCCGTAAGTAGCTCGACAAAGTTTAGCAAATTTATATTGCGGAGTTTCTTGTGGAGATCCCTCGTTCCTCGGGATGACAAAAATACGCAGAACAACTTAGAAACTTAGCAACTCAGAACCTTAGCAACTTAAATCACCCACTCCATCTGAATATTACAGCGTTTATAAGGCGTTGCTAAACCAAAGACTTTCTGGAAACCCAATTTATTATACAGGTTAATTGCGGGTTTTAGGATTGTATTGCTTTCCAGGTATATTTTGCTTGCGCCTTGTTCTCTGGCGCTATTTACAATTGCCTGACCTAATAAAAAACCAATATTTTTACCTTGTGCTTTTGGGGAAACCGCCATTTTTGCCATTTCAAAATCATAAGTTGGATTGTTCATTTTGATCAGCGCGCAAACTCCAACAGGCTCATTACGGTACAAAGCCACGAAAATTTTTCCGCCTTTGTCTAAAATATATTCCTGCGGGTTATCTAAAGCCTTATAATCCGCTTCCTCCATTTCGAAATAAGTCGAAATCCACTCAACGTTTAATGATTTAAAAGCATCTAGATATTGAGGTTCAAAATCTACTATTTGCACATTCTGGCTTTCACGCTTTTTCTTTTCCTGGTTTACCCTTCTAAATAAACTTTTTTGCTCCAATAAAAATTCCCATTCCTCAAGAGCAGCCCAAAGATTATGGCTTGATTCAGAAATTAAACCATCAACTGCCACTTCAACATCTATCAATTGCAATTTCAATTCTTTCGAAAACTCAATTCCTTGTGATGTCAATCCCACAATATTCCGACGTTTGTCATTACTTTTTTGGCTTTCTTCGATCAATCCTGCAACAATCATTTCCTGCACAATTTTACTTACTGATGGTTGCGAATGACCAATTTCATTTGCAATTTCTGTAATGGTTATTTCCTTTTCTTCTATCAAGGTATAAAAAACCGGAAACCATTTTGGCATAAAATTCATTCCGTACGATTCATATATTTTCGCAGCGTCATCAGTAATAATCGCCGTCATCAAACGTAATCGGCTTCCTAAAGCCACCTTACCTACTTTATTAAAAAATTCCATATATAATTAATTACATAACTAGTTATGCAAATGTAGTTGTTTTTTTAGATACTAAGGTTCTAAGTTGCTAAGTTTTTTGCAAAGATGTCTTTTTTAGGGTTCAAAGGTCCAAAGTGTCAAAGTCGCATAGGTTTTCCGCAGACCGCATAATATTGCGTCTTTTTACGTTAACGGAAAAAGATTGAAAATGACATAAAGGTTATCCGTAGAAGCGCACAGCAGTGCGTGTTTTCTAGATTCATGAAACAAAAGTTTGAAAATGACATAAAGTTTATTCGTAAAGGCGCACAGTAGCGCATCTTTTGGAATAACGATTTTTCATAAAATAATAATTCTTTTGCTACTAATTACAGGATTAAAAAGATTTTAAAATCTACGTAAATATCTATGGAATACAAAAGTCATAGCCCTGATAGAAGCGGTATCCTTTTTATTTTTCTTTAAAAATAAAAAGATACAAGCGGATAGCAGGAAATAGCTCCTTATAAAAATTCTAATACGCTGAATAGATGCATTGCTGTGCGACTCTACGATTAAAATTTAAAGAATATAACAAGAAACCCGCGTAAAATCCGTTTAATCCGTAAAACCCGTGGGCAAATTATACCCAAAAAAAGAGACGCAATCCTGTGCGCCTCTACGATAAACTTTGTCTTTTCAACTGACTTAGCGACTCAGAATCTTAGTAACTCAGCCACTTTATTTAAGCCGTAATAGCTAACGGATTCAAATTGAATTTATATTCTTTTGGAGAACAATTAAATTTTTGTTTGAAGATTTTCGAGAAATAACTTCTGCTTGTAAAACCAATGCAGTAAACGATTTCGGATATATTTAAATCAGAAGTTCTGATTAATATTTCGGCTTTTAAAACACGCATATGAGTGATATAATCATTTACGGTTCTGTTATGAATCATTTTGAAACCTTCCTGTAATTTGTTTGGCGATAAACCTGATTTTTTACTTAACGATTTAATCGTAAAAGCTTCTTCAGGATTTGCTTTAATAGCTTCCGAAAGTTCTTTTATTTCTTCCATTTCACGCAAAGTCAAACAATTTGTATCTTTAGCGCTAATACTTAAATCATCTGTATGTTGTTGAATTTCCATTGCAAGAATTATTCTTAAAATTCCTTCTTTCAATAAATTTCTAACGATTCCGGTTTGAGTAATGGCATTTAATTGTTCGATTTTCTCTGCAATTTTCAAATTATAAGAACCTACATAAAAGAAATCCTGAACCGCATTATTTTCAAAAAAAGTATCTTTAACTTTTTGGTTCAAAGAATGTTTTTGATTTTGATCTGCATTTTGCGTTCCTACAATAATCAAAGTCAATTGAGTGTTTTTTCCTTTTTCAAAGAACAAAACATTATCTTGTTTTTCTTTTGAAGTTACAATTGCAGTCTGAAAAGTTTTAAAACATCTTTCTTCGCCTGTAACACCAAAACTATGAGATAAATTACCTTTAGAACAATAAGCAAAATATATAGGTGATGATTTTGAATTTAAAATATCCATTCGAACATCAACAGAAAATGTCATATCAAATTGAACATAAGAAATATTATCATTAAATGAAGCACCAATTATAGACCCTTTTGCAAAACTATTATTCGTTTCTAGCGTATATTCGTCTAAATCAAAAGTTACTTTTCCTCCAAAGTTTGCATTTAACTCCTCAAAAATATTTTGAGTTTTTTCTGTATTTATAGTAACTATTTTCATTTTGCGCGGATTTAAATTCTACTTAATTTGATATAGATTTTAGATGAAAGAATTCGTTTTATAGTACACGGATTTCCAAAAATCTACGATTCAAAGTTCGGTCAGATGTAAAGCAAAAATGTTATATAATTTTTCTAAATTGTTTTATAATTACTTATGAATAATTATTTTAAGATTTAAATTCTTTACCTTAACTATTGCAAATAATTATTATATGAAAAGTTTTTCTTTTTCTCCAATAGCAAACAAAGATGCGGCCATTTTGATTTTAGGCACAATGCCCGGAACAAAATCGTTAGAACTGAATCAATATTATGGTCATAGTCAAAATAATTTCTGGAAATTTATGTTCGCCATTTTCAAAGAAGATTTCTCAACTAATTATGAAACTAGAAAAGCACTTTTACAAAAAAACAAAATTGCCGTTTGGGACGTTTTACAATTCTGTGATCGTGTTGGAAGTTTAGACAGCGCCATAAAAAATGAAATCGCAAATGATTTTGAAACCTTTTTGGAACAGCATTCAAATATTAAAACCATATTATTTAACGGACAAAAAGCCGCAGCTTTCTTTCAGAAATATGTTCATTTAAAAAATCCATATCGACTAATTACTTTACCATCTACAAGTCCCGCAAATGCAAGTAAAACATATCAGTTTAAATTAGATGAGTGGAATATTATTTCGACATTATAATTAATATACCAAAGTTGAAATCCTATAACATTTACTCTTCAAAATATAACATCTTTTCCTACATGCTGACTAATTTTACCAAAACAAATTAAGCCATGAAACGATGACTCATGCAATTGAGGCTTTTTTTAAGATATTTTAGATATTACTGAGAGAACTTTAATAAGTTTAATTATAAAGGAAACATTGGTTATGTTAGTTTATTTTTGGAAAAAAAGCTATTCTATTTTTTAGGGTAGCTTTTGTTTTTTATACCCATTAAATACAAAAACAGTTATGAAAATTCAAACCTACTACAATCATATACGGTTTTACACACCGCATCATTTTGTTTATTATCCTATTCTTACCATCTTTTTAGCAGCAAGCATTTACTTTGCTTTCACCACACCAGATGCATTAATTTGGTCGTTTATTAGTGTTGGATTTATCTTTTTATTTTGTTTGGCATTTATGTTGCGCCAACATTATTGCTTAATTCTTCAAAACCGAATTGTGCGCTTAGAACTCCGTTATCGCTATTTTACACTTACCGGAAAAAGGCTTGAAGAATTTGAGTACAAATTAACTGACGATCAAATATTTGCCTTACGATTTGCACCAGATAACGAAATACTTCCACTTATCGAAGACGCTCTAAAAAACAACTTAACCGGAGATGCGATCAAAAAAGCAATCGTACACTGGAAAGCCGATTATAACAGAGTTTAAATTCAATATCAAAAATTAATTTCAATGTCAATTATAAAATATGATATAAACTAAATTGAAATTTGATATTGAAATTGCAAGTGATATTGATATTGATATTGTATTTGTAATTTGATATTGAAATTTGATATTGAAATTTGATATTAAAATTTGATATTAAAATTTGATATATGGGCGTGCCACCATTTAAAAAAGGCCCAATAAACATTGCGTTCATTGGGCCTTTCTTAAATACTGTCGGGCTATCCGCGCTACTTCGGTAGCCTGCTCCTATCCCTCACGCGAACCTCGCATTCAAAATATCATTTCTCTAATTTTGTCATTTCGAGGAACGAGGGATCTCCGTTAGTAGCCCGACAAAGATTGGCGAATTTGATTGCGGAGTTACTTGCGGAGATCCCTCGTTCCTCGGGATGACAAAATAGTATGTAAAAAATAAAAAATACGCACAAATGCGCACCTCTACAAGAAACCTTTGAACCTTTGAACCTCAGAACCTTTGAACCCAAAAAAAGACGCACTACTGTGCGCCTCTACAAGAAACCTTTGAACCTTTGAACCAAAAAAAGACGCACTGCTGTGCGCCTCTACAAGAAACCTCAGAACCTCAGAGCCTCAGAACCTTTAAAAAAAACTATTTAACCTCAAACCCTTCCTTCACAATTTCCTTCTCTACTTTATTGATAAGTTTATTTGTTTTTCCGGTTAATCGTTCTTTTTTCCAATCGCCTTTGGCATAAATAAGCATGGTAACAATAGCTGTAATAACAGTTGAAACCGGAAAAGCCCACCAAATCCCGACTGGACCAAGCGATGTATTATGTGATAAAATATATGCTAATGGAAATTGCAAAACCCATTGCGAAACAAGCGTTAAAATCATTGGTAAAGTCGTATTTCCAACCGCTCTAAAAACACCCAATAAACACATTTGAAGTCCCAAAAATCCCCAGGAAAGACACGTTATTCTTAAAAAAGTAGTTCCTCCGTCAATAACTGCAGGTTCATTTGGTACGAAAAAAGCAATTAAATGTGGCGCCAAAGCATACGCAATTATTCCAATTCCGGTTAATAATCCAAAACCCAGATAAGCGCCTAATTTTGCAATTTTACCCGCACGAAGCATATTTCCTGCACCAATGTTTTGTCCTACTAAAGTTGCAATTGCCATAGAAAGTCCCAAAGCCGGAATCATAATCAACTGAATCAAGTTAGAACCCGCTCCGTAAGATGCAACAGTTGTGGTACCAAAATGAACAATTAAAAACGTAATTGCCGTTAATCCCACTGCGCGCATCGATTGTTCTATTGAAGACGGAAAACCAATTTTAAATGCCTTTTTAATATGTTTAAAATCCGGTTTAAAATCTTTCAATTGCAAGTGAATTCCGTGTTTCCCTCTAAACAAAATAGCGAAACCAATTACAATCGCCAGACTTTGTGTTGATAAAGTTGCCAAAGCAGCTCCTTTTACGCCCATTGCCGGAATAAATTTCCATCCAAAAATAAACAATGGATCTAAAGCAAAATTCAGAATTACAGTTCCCAAAACAATATAAACCGGCAAAGTAACACGCCCAACACCTCGCATAACCGATTGGAAAATCATAAAACTAAAACTAAAAACCAGACCTATAAAAGCAATCTGCATAAAACCTAAAGCATCTTTATAAACTGCCGGGGTTACTTTTAGAATTTGTAAAAAATACGGACTCATAAAATATCCAATAATCGATAAAACTATCGATGCCGAAACCACCATCAACAAAGTTTGAGCCGCGACATGATTCACCATTTCCTGCTGGCCTGCGCCAAAATATTGCGCAATTAGTATCGATCCCGCAATTGCCAAACCAGTTCCTAAAGCAATCATCAGGAAAATTACAGGAGTACTCACAGACACGGCTGCAACGGCATCTCCGCCTAATCGTCCTACCCAAAAAGCATCAACTAATTGATAAGCGGCTTGTAGTAAATTAGCAATCATAATAGGAACCGCTAATTTTAATAAAGAAGAAAGTATAGGACCTTCTAATAATTCGTTTTTGTTCATTTTTAAAATTTTATTATATAATATTCTGTAAATTCTTTTGCCTCAGATTTCATCAATTAAAATGATTTTAAAAAAAATAACCTGCGATAATCAGTTTAATCCGTCTAAATCTGTGGACTATTTTTAAAGCGTATCCAATTTATCAGCATAACCTCTAATAGTTTCTAAAGCTTCAATTCTTTCTTTTGCTGAAAAAACAGCCAAAACCTCATCTTCGGATTTTTTCATTAAGGACCTAATAATTTTAGCTAAATCAATTCCTTTATCAGTAAGGCTTACAATATTTTTCCGTTTATCCTCTTTGTCTTTCTGAACCTCAACTAAATTTTTT
>NZ_JAYSPC010000197.1:0-35638 GCF_043722275.1 Flavobacterium sp.
GTTCTACGCTGATTTATCTTGATTTTGATTTTATTCGCGCAAAGACGCAAAGTCGCTAAGTTTCATTGAATCCTTCTATATAGGTCTTTCTTATGAAAACTACACCCTAGCCCCGATAGTCCCGAAGCCTCGGGAGAAAATCCTTTTGCGTTTTTCTTAAAAAGCAACAAAAGATTGAAAGGAATAGCTCTGATTTAAACTAAATCTCAATTTTAAATTCATAGTTCTCACTTATATTGCTATTTGAAATCACTCCTTATATATAGGTATAATAAAAAACCCGACAGATTTTAAAAACCTGTCGGGTTTGCTATATCTAAAGTATAACAATTGGGATTTTGAATTTATACTGTAGCTTCGCAAATGAAATTAAAAACCTATTTATTCAACAATATTAGAGCTGGTCACATAAAAATTTTTATCTACTTCAACTTTTCGTTCATCGCTGGTTGTTTTCTCAGATTTCCATTCAGTTGTTGGTTTTAACCAAATTTCCTGACCATTTAAAATTACTTTAACCGGCATATCAAATTTTGCCACACAATTTGTCCAATGATATCCTAAAGTCCCATTTTTAAAGATATATTCAAAAACCGGAATTTGAGTTGTCGTTAAATATTGTGCAAAAACCCTATTAAAATTAATACCTGATTGCGTGTTAATATAATCCTCAATTTGTTTAGATGTAACTGTTTGATGATAAAAAGTACTATTTAAACCTCTTAAAATCGACTTCCATTTTGCATCGTCATTAATTATCTGACGCATCATGTGAAGCATATTGGCACCTTTTGGATACATATCTCCTGATCCTTCGTTGTTTACATCATAATTTCCGATGATTGGTTTGTCATTATGTATGATTTTTCTGCATCCAATTACATATTCTGCTCCAGCTTCTTTTCCGTAGTAATATTCAAGAAAAAGACTTTCAGAATAATTGGTAAAACTCTCGTGAATCCACATATCTGCGATATCCTTATAAGTAATATTGTTAGCAAACCATTCGTGTCCGGATTCATGGATAATGATAAAATCAAATTTTAATCCCCAGCCAGTTCCACTTAAATCACGACCTAAATAGCCGTTTTTAAAACCGTTTCCGTACGTTACGCTGCTTTGATGTTCCATTCCTAAATATGGCGCTTCGACTAGTTTGTAACTATCTTCGTAAAAAGGGTAAGGTCCAAACCAGTTTTCAAATGCCTTTAGCATTCTTGGCACATCTTTAAACTGTTCTTTGGCAATCGCCAGATTATCACTTAAAACGTAATAATTACAATCTAAATCTCCTTTTTCTCCTTTATACTTCTCTGAAAAATTAACGTAATCACCAATATTAATATTGACACCATAATTATTAATTGGGTTTGAAACATACCAATTAAAAGTTTTTGTTCCGTCTTTTTCTTTTTGGACGTTTTGTAATCTTCCGTTAGAAACATCGGTTAAATTTCCCGGAACATTCACCGAAATCAACATATTTTCTACTTCGTCATACATATGATCTTTGTTTGGCCACCAAATACTGGCACCTAAACCCTGACAAGATGAAGCAATAAAGTCATTTCCGTTTTTATCTTTTTTCCATGTAATTCCGCCGTCCCATGGTGGTTTAATCGCTTCCTTAGGTTTTCCTCCAAATGATATTATGATTTCTTTAGTGTCTCCAACTTTTTGTTTTTCAGTTAATTGAATAAAAAAAGCATTTCCGTCTCTTTCAAATTTCAATTCTTTTCCGTCTTGAGTCACTTTAAAAATCTGCATTGGTTCCTGCAAATCAATTTGCATCTTATTATTTTCAGTTAAAACAGTATAACGAACTGTATTTGAACCAACAATAGTTTTTTCCTTTGGATTTACTTTTACATCTAAATGATAATATTTTAAATCCCACCAGGCTCTTTCTTTTGTAATGCTTCCGCGTAAAGAATCCTGATGTGTAAAAACTGTTTCTGACTTATTCAAAAGTCCCTGCGCATTGGAGGTAAAACCAAACAAAAAGGCGATAAAGACGCCACCAAAGTATTTTTTCATACGAAGTATATATTTTTCTTTAATCAAAATAAAAGGCATTTCAACTAACTTTAACTTCCAACAAATGTAAACATTCGAATCAAATTTTAATTCATTTTACAATCTCTAATCATAAAATTCAATGTTTAATCATTTATTCTTTCTTATTTTAGCCAATCAAATTTCATTTATTTCTCTTATGAAAATTAGTACCATCATCGTCTTTCTAAGTTTTATATATCCAATAATACATTATTCACAAAGCATTCCCATCTATAAAACAAATGAAATCATTATTATCGATGGAAATTTATCAGATTGGAAAACGCCTTTCTTTGGTCCGTTCGTGATTCATAATTCGGGAGAAAAAGCTACTCAAAATACATTTGTTTCACTTTCGTGGAATGACGAAAACCTATATATCGCATATCGTTCCACCGATTCTAAGATAGTAGGGAAAGCTCAGAAAGAAGATTCTTCCATTTTTACTACAGATGATTTAGTAGAAATTTTTATTGATCCCGATGGTGATGGTCAGAATTATATCGAAATTGGAGTAAATTCTTTTTCATCCAATTATGATATGTTGCTTAAATGTATTTCGCCTGTTTGCGGAGGTTGGAATACAACAATGACTTTTGATGTTTCAGAATTAGAAGCGCAAAGCAGAATAACTTCTGAAGGTTTTAATACTGAAATCAAGATTCCGTTTTCAAGTTTAGAAACCATTAAAAATGGCAATTTTACTAAACCAAAAACAGGTGCAAAATGGAGAGGGAATACTTTTAGAATCGATTACGGTAACACAACAGAATATCTTGCTTTACAACCTTATAAGAGTAGGAAATTTGGATTTCATCAACCGGAAGAATTTGCTGTTTTTGAGTTTATGGAATAGTGATGAAATGGCACACAAATGACACGGATTCGCTAAGCGAAAACGCGGATTTAAACAGATTTTTTTATTTTTTGTTTTACATATATGTCAGACTGAGCGAAGTCGAAGTCACGTTTGCTGAATCACTTTGCGGGACTTCAACTTGGCTCAGTCTGACAAGATTGTAGTAAAATATAAAATTTACTTCTGACGTTTCTTCAAAATATCAACAACATCATTCAATTGAAAACCTTTTGCCTGTAATAAAATTAAATAGTGAAATAATAAATCAGCACTTTCGCTCAGGAATAAATCATCGTTATCATCTTTTGCTTCGATAACCACTTCTATGGCTTCTTCACCAACTTTTTGAGCAATTTTATTAATTCCTTTTTCGAATAATGAAGCTACATAACTTTTCTCTGAATCGGCATTTTCTCTACGAACTTTGATAGTATTTTCAAGATTTGATAGAAAACCATAATTTTCCTTGTTTTCCTCTTGCCAGCAAGTATCTGCGCCAGTATGACAAGTTGGTCCAACAGGTTTTGCCTGAATTAAAAGTGTATCGCCATCGCAATCATTTTTAATATCTACAAGATTCAAAAAGTTGCCACTCTCCTCGCCTTTTGTCCAAAGTCTTTGTTTTGAACGGCTAAAAAAAGTTACTTTCTGAGTTTCTATTGTTTTTTGAAGCGATTCTTCGTTCATATATCCCAACATCAGAACGTTTTTTGTTTCCGAATCCTGTATAATTGCCGGAATCAATCCGTCTGCGCTTTTTGTGAAATCTACGTTCATATTTTTAGTCTAAAGTTTAAAAGTTGAAAGTCTTAAAGATAAAACTAGATTCGAACTTCTATATTGTTATTTTTTAATTCCTGTTTCAACGTTTTTATTTCAATTTCCTTAAAGTGAAAAACACTCGCAGCCAATGCAGCATCAGCTTTCCCTACCTTAAATGAATCTACAAAATGCTGAATATTTCCTGCGCCACCCGAAGCAATTATCGGAATATTAATTAATTGAGACAATTTTGCCAAAGCTTCGTTTGCAAAACCGTTTTTAGTTCCGTCGTTATCCATCGAAGTAAATAAAATTTCTCCTGCTCCGCGTTCAGCAACTTCAACAGCCCAATCGAATAGATTTAATTCTGTTGGCACTTTTCCGCCAACTAAATGTACAATCCATTGTCCGTCAATTTGTTTCGCATCGATCGCAACCACAACACATTGACTTCCGAATTTCTCTGCCAAATCATTAATCAATTGCGGATTTTTTACTGCCGATGAATTGATTGAAACTTTATCAGCTCCATTATTCAACAGAATTTCAACATCTTCAACAGACGAAATTCCGCCGCCAACCGTAAACGGAATATTGATTTTCTCTGCAACACTTCGCACCATATTAACTAACGTTTTACGACGTTCTTCGGTAGCTGAAATATCAAGAAAAACCAATTCATCTGCGCCTTCAGCCGAATAAATTTCTGCGAATTCAACAGGATCTCCCGCGTCACGCAAGTCCATAAAATTAATACCTTTTACGGTTCTTCCGTTTTTTATATCCAAACAAGGAATAATTCTTTTTGCTAGCATTTTTTTTAATGTGTTAATGAGAAAATTAGATAATTCAGCGCAATGCAAAATCATCTAATTTTTTGCCTATTCAAATACAGGACTTAAAAACGTCCTCTCGTAACTTATAATACATCTTGTGTCTTCTGCAAGTTTAAAAGCTTCTACACATTCCAGATCGTCTTTTGAAAACATTGCTTTACGATAATTTTCATAATCAGCAAAACTTGGAAAAGAAAACAGTGCGTATGCAATATTATTCGCTCCTTCAGATGGCATAAAATAACCGTGATGCTGTCCTCCCAAACGATTTACGATTTTAATCCATCTCTTACCGTAATCTTCAAAAACCTCTAGTTGATAAGGATCTATTGTGTATTTTAAGTGACAAGTTATCATAATTTTATTTTTTAATGAGATGCTTTTCAGTTGTTCCACAGAGCTTCGCGAAGATTTTCACAGAGGTTCACAAAGATTTTTTTAGCGAATCTTTGTGCTTTACTTTGTGCATCTTTGCGAAATTATCTATTTATTTAAAATATAATTTTCAAGTTGCTTTAATGTTATTCTTCCTTCGTAAATTGCTTTTCCAATAATAGTTCCTTCGCAACCTAATTCGGCTAATTTTGGCAACTCATCAAAAGTTGAAATTCCTCCGGAAGCAATTAATTTAATCTCGACTCCACTCGATTTGAAATTACATTCTTTTAATATTTTATCATACAAATCAAAACTCGGACCTTCAAGCATTCCGTCTTTTGCAATATCAGTGCAAATAACGTATTGAATTCCTTTGATTTGATAATCTTGAATAAACGGAATCAGATCTTCATCTGAATTTTCTAACCAACCTGAAATAGCCACTTTTTCGTCTTTTACATCAGCGCCTAAAATGATTTTATCTGATCCATATTCCGAAATCCATTTTTCGAAAATTGTTCTGTTTTTAACCGCAATACTTCCGCCAGTAATTTGATTCGCACCGCTTTCAAAAGCAATTTTCAAATCATCATCTGATTTTAAGCCTCCTCCAAAATCAATTTTCAAACTAGTTTGCGTCGCAATTTGCTCTAATATTTTATAATTGACAATTTTACTCGATTTTGCACCATCAAGATCTACTAAATGCAAATATTCGATTCCGTGTGCTTCGAAGGATTTCGCTACTTCAAGCGGATTTTCGTTATAAATTATTTTAGTGTCATAATCACCTTTTGATAAACGGACACATTTTCCGTCAATGATATCTATAGCTGGTATTATTCTCATGTTTTGTTATTTTAGATTTCTGATTTTAGATTTAGATTCTAAAAATTGAAATTGATTTTTGATATTGCAATTAATATTGATTTTCGCAATTGGAATTTGGAATTTATTCTTTGGAATTTAATTTAAGAAAGTTCTCTAATATTTTTTCCCCAACAGCTCCGCTTTTTTCAGGGTGAAATTGAGTTCCGTAAAAATTATTTTTCTGCAAAGCCGATGCATATTCTAATTCATAATTCGTTGTAGCAATGGCTTCATCGCAATATGGGGCGTAAAAACTATGTACCAAATACATGAATTCATTTTCAGAAATCCCTTTAAACAAATCCGATTTTAAATCATAAATCTGATTCCATCCCATTTGTGGCACTTTTACTTTTGACGTAAATTTAATTACATCAACATCAAAAATCCCCAAACCCTTCGTATTTCCTTCTTCAGATGAATTACACATCAATTGCATTCCAAGGCAAATACCTAAAACCGGTTGTTTCAAATCTGGAATCAAACTATCCAAACCGCTTTCTTTCAGCTTTTTCATAGCATAACTTGCCTCTCCAACCCCCGGGAAAATCACTTTATCAGCCGCCAGAATTTCTTCGGGATTATTACTCAAAACAGCTTTAAAACCAAGTCTTTCAATAGCAAACATAATGCTTTGAATATTTCCTGCTCCGTAATTTATAATTACTATTTTCATTTTAATTATTTAATGTGTTTCAAATTTATTTAGTTCACATTTATATTTCATAGCACAATAAATCTCAAACAAATACATTTCTTCATCATTTGAAATTGGAATAAATGCAATTTTTTGTTTTAAAAGTAAATCCTTGACACGAGTTGCATAATTAAAATCAAATTCTTTACGTGTTTTAGTATATTCTTCCCTTACTTCTAATTTATACAATAATTTTGCGATATTATATGCAAGTGAAGCACTATGATGATTATGACCTTTTAAATGCTGAATTGTTCTTCCAATTACGCCTTTAGAAATTCCAACATAAAAAGGTATATCATTATGAATATAGATATACAAACCTTTAAAATCTTTCTTTTGTTTCTCTGATTTTGTAAAATTATTTTCAAACCATTTTTCGTCAATAATATTATCTTCAATCATTTTTTTGTGGCACTTGATTTTCCCATATCCTTATCAAAATATTTTTTGATTTCAAAAGATTTCTCAATGGGATTATATTTTTCTAATATTAATTCAAAATTTTCTATTAATTCTGAGAAACTAAGATTATGTTGTCTTGGATTTGTAACAAGTTTTAATAGTTCATTTTCTATCTCTTTTTCCATTTTTAAATTATTTCTTTTTATCAAAAAAATCAGTAACAATATTTTTTTAAAGGATTCCCTTTGTTGAAGGCAAAATCATTTTCTCCGTATCTCTTTTCACCGCAACTTTTATTGCTTTAGCGAAAGCTTTAAAAATCGCTTCAATTTTGTGGTGTTCATTTGTTCCTTCTGCTTTTATGTTGATATTCGCTTTTGCACCGTCGGAGAACGATTTAAAGAAATGATAAAACATCTCTGTTGGCATTTTCCCCACCATTTCACGTTTAAATTCCGTTTCCCAAACCAGCCAGTTTCTTCCACCAAAATCAATCGCAACCTGCGCTAAACAATCGTCCATCGGCAAGCAGAATCCGTAACGCTCGATTCCTAATTTATTTCCTAATGCTTTGGCAAAAACTTCGCCCAAAGCAATTGCAGTATCTTCAATCGTATGATGTTCATCAACTTCAAGATCACCTTTTACTAAAATCTCTAAATCCATTTGACCGTGACGCGCAATTTGATCTAACATATGATCAAAAAAAGCGATTCCGGTTTCGATTTTACTTTTTCCGGTTCCGTCAAGATTTAAATCGATAAAAATATCTGTTTCATTGGTTTTACGCGTAATTGACGCCGAACGTGCTTTAAGTTTCAAAAACTCATAAATTCTCTTCCAACTTGTTGTCTGTAAGATAATTGTATCGTTCAATTCTTCACGTTTCGACGAAATTTCATTACTTCCAATTCCGTCCGTCATATTCATGAAAATGGCTTTTGCTCCCAGGTTTTTCGCTAATTCAACATCTGTCAAACGATCTCCTAAAACAAAAGAATTCTCCAAATCATATTCCGGATTGTTCAAATACTTCGTCAACATTCCCGTTCTCGGTTTGCGTGTTGGCGCATTATCGTCTGGAAATGATCTGTCTACAAAAATATCATCAAACAAAACACCTTCATTTTCAAAGGCTTTTAAAATGAAATTCTGCGTTGGCCAAAACGTATCTTCCGGAAAACTATCCGTTCCAAGCCCGTCCTGATTCGTTACCATCGCCAATTCGTAATCTAATTCATTGGCAATTTTAGCCAAATATTGAAAAGCTTTTGGATAAAATTCTACTTTCTCCAAAGCATCTAACTGATAATTTTCAGGTTCTAAAACAATCGTTCCGTCACGATCAATAAAAAGTACTTTTTTCATTTTACATTTCTTATATTATTAATGATTTCAGAATAAAATTATAGGCATTTTACATCTTCCTTCATTTTTTCTATTTTCTTTTTTGCATCTTCCCCTGTGATTTCTTTACAATAAATTTTATAACCAAAAATTCCATTATCTAAAAAAAACTGAACATAAGTTGGTTTGTTTTCTTGAACCTTAATTTCGCAGTTTTCAACCTTTTCATTAATCTTTAATCCTCCAAACAAAACATAACATTCATGCTTTCCTTCAGAAACTTCATGAATCGAATATTTTTTATTACCTAATCTACAAACCAGTTCACCGTCAATATATGTTTTAAAAGAAGTGCCAGATCCTACAAAACCAGTTGATCTTAAAAAATATACCTTAGCTTTTTTTGGAATACTTACGTTATCTTGCGCACTCATTAATGCAGTAATACTCAAAAAAGTTACAATTAAAATTTTATTTAGTTTTAATATTATCATTTCAAAATTTCTATTCATTTAGTTTTAATAAAATATCCTTCAATTTATCATTTTCCTCTGGAATTCCAATCGTAAAACGAAGGCAGTTTTTGCATAAAGGCTGTGTTGTTCTGTTGCGAATTACGATTCCTTTTGCGATTAATTGATCGTATCTTTTATTGGCATCATCTACTTTTACCAAGATAAAATTCGCTTCGGTTGGATATATTTTCTCCACAAAACTAACATCAAGTAAAACTTTAAGTAATTCCTCTCTTTGCTCAATGATAGAAGCTATTTCCTGTTTTATTTTATCTGAATCATTCAAACGAACAATCGCTCTTTGCTGCGTTAATTCGTTTACATTATAAGGAGGTTTTATTTTATTCAAAACCGAAATTACAGCCTCAGAACCATAACAAATTCCTAAACGAATTCCGGCCAAACCATATGCTTTTGAAAGCGTTTGTGTAATCACCAAATTCGGATATTCATCGATTTCTGTCAACCAGCTTTCTTTGTCTGAAAAGTCAATATAAGCTTCATCAATTACAACCAAACCTTTAAAGTTCTGAAGTAATTTTACCACACTTTCATCCGAAAAAGAATTTCCAGTTGGATTATTTGGCGAACATAAAAAGATGATTTTTGTATTGTCATCAACTGTGTCAAGAATCTTTTCTACTTGCGGTTGAAAATCATGCGAAAGTAAAACTTCTCTGTTTTCAACTGCGTTGATATTCGCCAGAACGCTGTACATTCCGTACGTTGGCGGTAACGAAATAATATTGTCGGTTTTTGGTTCACAGAAAGCCCTGAAAAGCAAATCCAACACTTCGTCACTTCCGTTTCCTAATAAAATCTGACTTGATTTTACGTTATTATTTTTCGCCAGAATTGCTTTAACGGAAGTCTGTTGCGGGTCTGGATAACGATTCACACCATTTTGAAACGGATTTTCATTGGCATCCAAAAAAATCATTTCGGCAGTATCAAAATCTTCAAACTCATCGCGCGCAGACGAATAAGGTTTTAATGATTTTACGTTTTCTCGTATTATGTTATTTATATTAAAGTCCATCTTTTTTAATTTTACTCCTGCAAGGTTCCAAAACCTTGTAGGTATGATTATTATAACTTAAAAAAATCAAACTTATAGTCCGATTTAATATAAACCTACAAGGTTTTAGAAACCTTGCAGGACTCGAGACGAAGCGTCACAGCATTTTTATGCGCTTGTAAACCTTCGGCTTCAGCCATAATTTCAATCGCTTTTCCTATATTTTGAATTCCTTTTTCTGTTATTTTCTGAAACGTCATCGATTTCATGAAACTATCCAGATTTACACCGCTGTAATTTTTGGCATATCCGTTTGTTGGTAATGTATGATTTGTTCCGGAAGCATAATCACCGGCACTTTCCGGAGTATAATTTCCAATAAAAACCGAACCTGCATTTACAATTCCGTTGCAATAAAAATCATCAAATTCTGAACAGATTATAAAGTGTTCCGGACCGTATTCGTTGATTAAATCCAAAGCAATCTGATCGCTTTCAACATAAATTAATTTGGAATTTTCAATGGCTTTTTTGGCAATTTCTTTTCGCGGAAGCTCTTCAATTTGAATTTGAATTTCTTTTTCAACGGCATCAATTAGTTTTTTTGAAGTCGAAACTAAAATTACCTGACTGTCTGTTCCGTGTTCTGCCTGAGACAACAAATCTGAAGCTACAAACGCCGGAACTGCCGTATCATCAGCCACAACCAACAATTCTGAAGGTCCTGCCGGCATATCAATTGCAACGCCAAACTGAGTTGCCAATTGTTTTGCCACGGTTACAAACTGATTTCCAGGTCCGAAGATTTTATATACTTTTGGGATCGATTGAGTTCCAAATGTCATTCCGGCAATTGCCTGGATTCCGCCCACTTTTAAGATTTTTGTTACGCCGCATAAATTGGCAGCATATAAAATTGCCGGATTTATTTTTCCGGTTTTATCCGGCGGCGAACATAATACTATTTCTTTACATCCGGCAATTTCAGCGGGAACGGCCAACATTAAAACAGTTGAAAACAAAGGCGCAGTTCCGCCCGGAATATATAATCCAATTTTTTGAATTGGTCTTTTTTCCTGCCAGCAGTTTACGCCTTCGACAGTTTCAACCGAAATTTTATCTGTTTTTTGAGCGGTGTGGAATTTTAAAATATTGTCTTTTGCTAACTGAATCGCTTCTTTTAATTCGGTTGAAATTGAATTTACGGCTTCCTGAATTTCATTTGGTGAAACTTCGTAATTCTCTAAAGCAATTCCGTCAAAGATTGAAGTGTATTTTGCAACGGCTTCGTCTCCTTTTTTCTGAACTTCTTTAAAGATTTCTTTTACCGTAACTTCGATATCATCGATTGTTTTGGTTGGTCTTTTTAATATTTCTGACCAGGTATCTGGTTTTGGATTGTCTATTTTATTCATAATTATATTATTTAATAAATTCCAATTTTTTAAAATTCCAAATTCCAAACGCTATGTGTTTTTTAACCGCAAAGAGCGCAAGGTTTTTTATCTATTCTTTGTTTTGAAAAGCACAAAGTTCGCAAAGCTGTTGCCTATAGTTTACTAATGATGCTTTTAACACAGAGTTCACTAAGTTTTTTTTATTATTTTTTGAGCTTAAAATCACAGAGTTCACAAAGCTGTTGTCGAGGTTTGGAATTTGGAATTTTATTTTTTATTGGAATTTCATTTTCAGTTGGAATTTCATTTTCAGTTGGAATTTGGAATTTTTAAATTGGAATTTCTTTCCCTTTATAGTACCATTTTCTCAATTGAGCAAACTAGAATTCCTTCGGCTCCGGCTTCTTTTAGTTTGTCTATTACATCCCAAAAAGTATCTTTGTCAATTACAGAGTGTACGCTGCTCCAGCCTTCCTGAGCTAATGGCAAAACTGTTAAACTGCGTAAAACTGGTAAAATTTTTCCAATTGCATCGATTTTATCATTCGGAACGTTCATCAAAATATATTTTGAATTTCGTGCTCTTAAAACTGCCTGAATCCTGAACTTTAATGTATCGATATGTTTTTGAATTTCCGGTGAAACTTTTGGGGAAACTGCGAGAACCGCTTCACTTTTCAGTATCACTTCTACTTCACGTAAATTATTTTTGAATAAAGTACTTCCACTTGAAACGATGTCTACAATTGCATCGGCAAGCCCAATATTTGGGGCGATTTCTACAGAACCTGAAATTTGGTGAATATCAACTTTTAATCCAAAAGAATTGAAATATTCGTTTACTGTATTTGGGTAAGAAGTTGCGATGCGTAAACCCGCTAAATCCTGAATAGAATTGTATTCGAAAGTTTTAGGCACGGCAACTGAAACTTTGCATTTCGAAAATCCAAGCTTTTGAATTACTTCAATATGTTTTCCTTTTTCTACTAAAAGATTATCTCCCACAATCGCCAGATCTACAACTCCGTCAATTAAATATTGTGGAATATCTGAATTTCTAAGATATAAAACTTCTAAAGGAAAATTTGAAGCTTCGGCTTTTAGCTGATCGTTTCCGTTGTTGATCGAAATACCACAATCTCTTAGAATTTGAATGCTGTCTTCGTTTAAACGACCTGATTTTTGAATTGCAATTTTTAACGTACTCATTTTTTTAGTTTTTACTGAATTAATATTTTGAGTACAAAGAATAGGAATTAAAAAACCCGTTTGATGTACTCAAACGGGTTTTAAAATATGATGATTTACATGCATACCATTAACACATCGCCTGAGAGCAATTATGAAAATGATGATGATGTAATTGAATAGAAATCATGACTTGGTTGTTTTATAATTCTTTGATTCGGTTGCAAATATAGTAGTTAATTTCATAAAAATGCTATTTTTAATTTAACTTAACGATAGTTTATTGTTAAAAAAAACTGAAGCATTTGTTTCCATAGGATTTTTTAAATTCACTATAACGTTTGCATCTTTTCGTTAAAACTTAAAGTTACAGTTGTCCCTACTTCTATTTCGCTTTCAATTTTGAACTTAATATGAAGCAATTCTGTAATTCTTTTCACAATAGATAATCCTAATCCATTCCCCTTAATTTCAGGATGATCCGTTGAGTTAGATCTAAAAAAAGGATTAGAAATCGACTCTAAATCGTGCTTTGCAATTCCGATTCCGTTATCAGAAATTTTACAGATAATTTTATCATTTTGTCTGGAAAGTAAAACATTTACTTCTCCATCTTTATTAGTGTATTTAATTGCGTTAGAAATAATATTTCTAAGAATTGTAATGACTAAAAAATGATCTGATTCAATATAATAATCTTCCTGCGCATCGAATTTTATCTTAATATTTTGATTGGTTATTTTCTCTGAATTTAACGTCAGAACATCTAAAATCAATGAATTTAAATAAACCGATTCGCTATTAATATTCTCTTTTTGATTTTCAAACCTCGCCATTAAAAGCAGCTGATCTACTAACATATTAAGATGATCTACTTCTTTTACGCAATAATTTATCTTTTCTTCATATTCCTTATTATCACGAGGTTTACGAATTAAAACCTCAAGAGTTCCTTTAATAACCGTTAAAG
The DNA here is from genome assembly GCF_043722275.1 of Flavobacterium sp. Lineage (GTDB taxonomy): Bacteria > Bacteroidota > Bacteroidia > Flavobacteriales > Flavobacteriaceae > Flavobacterium. The sequence goes on from NZ_JAYSPC010000197.1 coordinate 13,301, forward strand.
GCGTACGTAATTCGTGAGAAGCATCTGATGTGAATTGTTTTTCACGTTCTATTGCGTCTTCTATTCGGTTTAAAAGATTGTTTATTGTTTGTGAAAGTGTGTATAATTCATCTTTGGTTTTGGGCAGCGGAATACGCGTTTTTAAATTGTCTTTTGTAATAATTTTCGAAGTATTGATAATCGCATTTATGGGTTTTATACTTCTGCCTGCAAAAAAACGCGCTATAAAAAACAATAATAATAGGATTCCCAAAAATGACAAACACATGATATCAAACAAATTATCTAAAACCATTGTAGAATCGGCCAAAGACATTGCGACAATCACATATCCTATTTTTTTATCTTTAATATGAAGCGGAACCTGAATTTGCCTGATAGCGTGATCGCCCATTTTTGTATCAAATAGCTCAAAATCCTGTACGGAATCATTAAATTCAAGAGTTTCGGTTTTAAGATTTGGCGCTTTTTCGGTAATTTTTTTATTTATATCTAAAAATTCTACAAAAACGGGATTTACATCTACTGTATTATGTTCTCTTTCATTCCATTCTTCTGCATCTATAAGGATTACTTTTCCATTAATTTCTTTAATTTCTGCAAGATGATTCTGAATTTCAACGTTAATTTTTTCGTCAATATGGCTGTAAACGGTGTGTTTTACAATGGAATAAATTACCGAAAACACCGCTAAAATCAACAATCCTGTAGTGATAATATAATTTAATGCGATTCTGTTTTTAAAGGAAAGCTGTGCCATTTATAAGTCGTTAGCGATATAACCAATACCGCGAATTGTTTTAATATAATCTTCTTCAATTTTTAAATTGAGTTTTTTTCTGATCGCATTCATAAAAACATCAATTACGCCGGTATCATATTCAAAATTAATCTCCCAAACATCTTTCAAAATCTGGTTTCGGGTACAAACTTTTCCTTTGTTTTTAATTAAATAGGTTAACAATTCAAATTCACGTTGTGTAAGCGATACTTCTTCATCGTTTTTGAAAACAACATGTTTCGATAAATCAATTTTGATGGTTCCTAAAGTGAGGATTTCTAATCCTTTTTGATTTCTAAAATGAATTTTTATTCTTTCTACCAGTTCTTCAAAACTAAAAGGTTTTTTGATATAATCATTTGCTCCTGCCTTTAATCCTTCTATAGTTTCCTGCACGGTATCTTTTGCAGTCAAAAAAATAATTGGCGTTGTTTGATCCTTAACCCTGATGGCTTTACATAAATCTAATCCATTAATTTTAGGAAGCATCCAGTCTAATAAAATCAAGTCAAATTTTTGATTCTGAATTAATTCAAAACCTTTTGAGCCGTCATTTGCAGTGGTAATTTGATATCCTTCTTCCTGCAAACCTTGTTGTAAAAACTGAATAATACCTAACTCATCTTCAACTATTAATATGTGCATTTAATTACAGAATTATGATTAAACTATGAAATTTTAATGACCAAAGATAAAAATTTTGAACTCAGAAAATTCTTAAAAGCATATTAATAGGAGAAAAATTCTTATCTTAAGGGAATATTAAGTCAAAGTTAAGTAAGGTTATAGTGTAACTTAATCCAGAACTAATCTATTGAGTTTAGTTTTGTAAAAAAAAATAAACAGATGAATTTTTATAAGAAACTATCCCCATTTTACAATCTTGCTCTATTCTATTTCGCTGTAAGCTTTATTTTGCGAATAGTCTTGTTTTTTCATCCTATTACGCAAAGTTCGTTTACAATTATTGAAAGTCTGAAAATATTTGCTCTGGGACTTGTTTCAGATTTTTTTGTTTTTGTAGTGGCAAGTGTCTTTTTGTGGCTGTATTTAATTTTTATTTCAAATTCTAAATACAATAAACCATACGGATATATTATTCTGGGCTTTTTTGTTGTTCTCTTTCTATATGTTGCGTCAGGAAAAAGTATTCTTGACGAATATGGAGGTGCTTTACCCAAAATTGTTTTGATTTTTATCGGAATTAAAACGGCTCTTTTTGCACTTTTACTTTTTGTTCCAAAATTAAGGGACAAAATCAGATATTGGTTATTTGCTTTTGTGCTGTTTTTATATGTTTTATTGATTTTACAAAACGGATTAAGTGAATATTTTTTCTGGAACGAATTTGGCGTTAAATACAATTTTATTGCAGTTAATTATTTGATTTATACTAATGAAGTTATAGGAAACATTATGCAGTCTTATCCGGTTATCCCGATATTTTCTGCTTTGTTTTTAATAACGGCAATTGTTACTTATTTTATACTAAAAAGATCCAGAAACTATATTGATAATATTCCGAATATAACTGAGAAATTAAAAATTACTGCTCTTTATATTGGTTTGTTTATTGTGTCTATAATTGCGATTCCAACTATAGCAAAAACAGAAAATTCTAAAAATGTTTTTGTGAATGAATTGCAGGCTAACGGATTGTATAAATTTTATCTTGCTTTTGAAAATAACAAACTTGATTATTTTAAGTTTTACAAAACGCTTTCTGATAAAAAAGCTTTTGCACTTTTAAAAGAACAATTACCTACTATTAATGGTGAAACCACAACCCGAAAAATAACTAGCGATTCTACAGAAAACCATAAAAATGTGGTTTTGATTACTATCGAAAGTTATAGTGCCGAGTTTATGAAAACGTACGGAAACGAGCAAAACATTACACCTTTCTTAGATAGTTTAAAACAGAAAAGTTTAGAATTTACTAATCTGTATGCAGCCGGAAACAGAACTGTTCGTGGCCTTGAAGCCGTAACTTTATGTTTGCCGCCAACTGCTGGTGAAAGTGTTGTAAAAAGAGAAGACAATAAAAATAAATTTTCAACAGGAGCGCTTTTTAAACAAAGAGGTTATAACGTGAAATTCATGTATGGCGGAGATGCGTTTTTTGATAATATGCAGGATTTCTATTCCGGAAATGGCTATGAAATTGTAGATAAATCCAGCTTTTCTCCTGATGAAATTACGTTTTCTAATGTTTGGGGAGTTTGTGATGAAGATATGTACAATAAAGCGATTAAAGTGATGAATGCTGAAGCGAAGGAAAACAAACCTTTCTTTAATCATATTATGACGGTGAGTAATCACAGGCCTTTTACATACCCAAATAATAAAATTGATATTCCGGGTGATATTAAATCTCGTGATGGCGGTGTAAAATATACGGATTACGCATTGCGAAAATTCTTTGAAATGGCGAGTAAACAACCTTGGTTTAAAAATACTGTTTTTGTGATTGTTGCAGATCATTGTGCTTCAAGCGCTGGAAAAACAGAACTTCCTTTAGATAAATACAGGATTCCGGGTTTTATTTATGATCCTACAGCGAAACCGGTTAAATACAATCAGTTGATGTCGCAAATTGATTTGATGCCTACGCTTTTTGGATTGTTGCATTTTAGTTATGAAAGCAAATTCTTTGGACAGGATGTTTTGAAACCTGATTATAAACCGAGAGCTTTTATTGCCACTTATCAGGATTTAGGTTTGATAAAAGATAATGTTTTGACGGTTTTATCGCCTAAACAACAAGTAAAACAGTTTGATTTGAAGATTAATTCTAAACCTGGAATTGCTCCGGAATATCAAATTGATTTTAATGAAATCCCTTTGAAAACAGAAAGAACTGATTTAGTAAATGAAACGATTTCTTTTTATCAAACGGCTTCCGATATGTTGAAACATAAGAAATATCAACATTAAATTCCAATTTTATAAATTCCAAATTCCAAAAGTTTGAGTGCATAGGTTTTGGGTAAGTTTTGAAATGGCGCACGGATGACTCAGATTTAAACGGATTTGACGCGGATTTTTATTTTCCTTGTCTATTTTCTATTATCTATTTTCTATTGTCTCTTTTCTTGCTTCTAATATCTTGTCTCTTTTGTTGTCTCTTGCTTCTTTCTTCTTATCAAGCTTTGTGAATGCTTAGTTTGAAAAAAGATTTATAAAATGATAAGTTGTTATAAAAACTGGTGTTTTAGCCCTGATGGAAGCGGTATCCTTTTATTTTTTCTTTAAAAAAATAAAAGATTTAGCTGATCCCGAAGCTTCGGGAGAAGTAGCTCCAAATTCTAAATATTTAAATCCCTATACTTTTAAGGAAAAATAAAAGCCTCAAATTCAACTGAATCTGAGGCTTTTATTATTTTAGTCTGTAACTGTAAACTGAGACTGAAAGCTTTTTTAGTCGTTCTGATTTCTCATTCCGAAAAGATCTCCTTGCTGGAACATTTTCTGATCGTCTTTTAAAGCCTGGTAGTTTCTTTGTGTAACTGCCGGCGCATCAAGATCGCTTAAATCTGGTTTTCCTGCATTCACCCACGCAGTATACCAAAAACTTGCTGTTGCTGTAATGGCTTTTCTCATTTGGCTTTCAACCATTCCGTTTAATTGCTGGTGTAGTTTCTTTGCATATTCATCAGAGAAAACGGCTGTATTGTATTTGCTTTTCAATACTTTTCCGTCAGCATCCATTTTATAAACCTGATTTTCAGGAGTTGATGTTCTTAGCTTTTTATCAATGTCTAGTAATGGCTGCGCTAAACTGTGTGTATTGTTTATCATGTTCCAGATTTCTTTGTGAACATCTTCATAATAAACTGCCTGCGGAACATTTAACTTGTAATTTTTAGCGAATAACTCAGGAAGTTTGCTTTCCCAAAGTGAGTGAATCCCTTTTTGATCGCTTAATTGTCCGTCGTGATTGGCAGAAGTATGCAGCGGCATGTGCGCATCACCAACATAATGACCTAAATCTGCTGCAAGAAACAGGATTTCGGCTCTGTTTTTGTCTTTAAATGCTTTTGTTAGTTTTACCATCATATCTTCAATGTACCACGGTAAAATACCATTATCATTCAAGAATTTAGCGTCGTATTTTTTCTTTGCTGCTTCCATAGATTGTGGAATACTGTCTACAGCTCCAAAATTTTCCATGTCAAAATAATGTCTTGGGTTTTCGTCTTTATAGTTTAAAGCATATTTACGAATGTCCGGAACTGATGCTTCTTGTGTGATAAAATCAATGTGATTGTAAAAAAACACTTGTATTGATTGAGGTAAAGCCATAACTGCGGCTTTATTGATGCGTTCGTGACCAACGATTCCCCATGATAGTGTCAAAAATCCAATAGCTAATACGAATAGGGCGATTAGTCTTGGTTTCATTTTAAAGTTTTTCATTTTTGTATTTTATTTGAACTGCAAATTTATTTTTTTTATATATAATTCAAAAGAATACCTGAAAAGATTATGTTAATTTAATTTCGTATAAATTTTAAACGATATTAGTGATATTTGTTCATATTGAAAGTTTCTTTTGTAAATTCGTGCTGTTTTTTTATTCTAAATTCTAAAAATATGCGCCTAATCCGTTTTTGTATTGTCTTTTTATTTTTTTCTTCAATTTGTTCGGCACAAGATGATATCATCCAACTAAAGAATGTTAGCGATACAATCTTAAATACCAAAAGAACTTTAAAGGTATCCGATCCTTTTGATGCTGTAAAAACAATGCAGAAATTGTTTCCCGGCAAATTATATAAATTAGATGATCGTAATACTTTTATAAGCTGGAATTGTAAAAAGTGTAAATCAACTCCGTACAATGACGTAAATGGTGTTGAGGGCGATCAGGATTTTCCTTACGAAAGAGGTGTTGCAACAAGAATACTTGAAAATATTGCATACACAGATTCAAAAGGAAATCAGTTTAAATTATTGCTTTTTAATCATTCTGTTTATGATGAAGACGGCTTGCAAACCAGTAGATTTTCTGGTGGTCTTGTTGGTGTAGCGAAGTTTGCTAAAAATGATAAAGTTTGGGAAATGAGATCATTTCAGCCTGCAATTGCTGCTTTTGGCGCTTTTGCTCAGGCTCCAACTCCAAAATTAATAGAAATTGGTGAGGATCAATATGCGTTTACAATGATTCACGCAAACGGCGGCGCGGGCGCTCCTTATAGTGCCTATCTATATTTAATTGTTGGTTTTGATGGAAAATACCAGCCTTTAATGGAAGTTGCTGATTACCGACTTTCAAATAATGGCGAAGGAAGCACATCGTGGTCAAGTACTTACAATGTTGTAAATGATGGAAAGAAAAAGTTTTTCAGAGATTTTACCATTACAACCACAGGTTTTTATCGTAAACCAAAAGGCACTGAAGATGACTACGAAGTAGATTTACCAAAGGAAGTAAGCGAAATGGCGAAGACGAAAAAGCAATTTAATTTTGTAATTGAAAAGCGGCTTTCCTTTAGCGGAAAATGGTATAAAATTGTTGGCAAACCTGTTGTGAAATTTTCTAACGTAAAATAATCTAAACTTTATACTTTTAATTGAGATATACAATTGAAGCCAAACCTAAAGCCGCAATAAATATCCAGAGAATAACTCCTTGTAATAAAGGCTTTACTCCTACTGATTTTAAAGTGTTTATATTTAAAGTTGCACCTATTAAAAATAAAGTTATCGTTAAGCCAATTTTAGCAACAGTAACAAAATACGGTGCAACAATTGCCGTTGAAGGAACATACGAATTTAAAAGCATTGCGAGGATAAACAAACCTATAAAATAAGGAATCTTGATTTTTTGGGATTTGTTTTTGAAAATTACTGCCGTTAAAAGTGAAATTGGAATGATCCATAATGCTCTGGCTAATTTTACGGTTGTAGCAATTTGCAAAGCTTCGGCTCCGTATTTATTGGCGGCGCCAACTACTGAACTTGTGTCGTGAATGGAAATTGCGCACCACAATCCAAATTCTTTTTGGGACAAATCAAGCTGATGTCCTATGAACGGGAAAACAAATAATGCTATCGAATTAAGAATAAAAATTACTCCTAATGCAATTGATGTCTGATTTTCGTTTGATTTAATTAGGGGAGAAATTGCTGCAATCGCACTTCCGCCACAAATTGCGGTTCCGCATGAAATTAAATGGGATGTTTTTTTGTCGGTTTTTAACCATTTTCCTAAAAATGTTCCTAAGATTAAAGTGCTGAAAATTGAGAATATCGTTAGTAAAAAGCCTTCTTTTCCTGCCAAAATTGCCGCTGTAGCGTTCATCCCGAAACCTAAACCTATAACTGAAAATTGTAATAAATAAGTTATGGCGATCGCATTAAATTCTACAAAAGGATTTCCAAAAACATTGACTATTACTATACCCAATAATAAAGCGATTGGCGGAGAAATGATTGAAAATAAACACAATGCGATTATTAAAGCAAATATTGCTTGTTGTGCATAAAGATTAATCTGTAATAAATGTGCTGATGTTTGTTGTTGCGTTTTCAAAATAAGGAGTTTGATATTTCCTTACAAAGATCTGCCGTTTATACGATAATCGCCAATTGTAAATTACAATCGACTATAACGCTAAGTTATAGTAAGAAGAAATATTTTGGATAAAAAGCTCCGATAACGAATCTGATTTTCCTAATAATGTGATGATGTAAAAGTATCTTTCGATTGATAAATTTGCTACATCTAAAACTATTAATTCGTTATTTTTTAGTTCTTTATCTACTGCATGGATTGACATAAAGGCAAAACAATCAGAATTTAACAAATATGATTTTATACTTTCTGTAGATCCTAATTGCATTTCGATTTGCAAATCGGTAATTTTTATATCTACTTGTTTTAAAGCAAATTCTATAACTTCAAGTGTTCCTGATCCGCGTTCACGAGTTATGAATTTCATTAATTTTAGGTCTTCTAATGAAATTTCGCTTTGCTTTAAGAAAGGATTTTTGGTATTACAAACTAAAACCAATTCGTCTTTTAAAAACGGAATGTATTTAATGGACTGATTTTTAGATTGTCCTTCAACAATTCCAATTTCGATTTCTTTGTTGATTAAAGCATTTTCGATTTGTTCGGTATTTCCGTTGAGCAAATTGACTTTGATTTCTTTTTGCTTTTGATGAAAACGTGCCAAAACAGGAGAAATAATATATTGCGAAATTGTTGTACTTGCCCCTAATCTCAATAATCCCTGACGTTCGTTGATAAACGAACTCATATCAAAGTCGATTTCACGATAAATCTCGAAAATGTTTTTAGTATGTTTTAAGAGAATTTCCCCTGCCGAAGTTAAGGCAATTTTTGAACCGTTTCGTTCAAAAAGTTTGGTTTTATAGGTTTCTTCCAGTTCCTGAATGTGTTTAGAAACCGCTGGCTGTGAAATGTATAATTCTGTTGCCGCCTTTGTAAAGTTTAAGCGGAGTGCAACGGTGTAAAAAACTTTTAGCCTGAAATCCATATTTTTATTATTTTAAAGAAACACTAATTTCACTGATTTACACGAATTTAATATGTAGTCCCTACGGTACAAATTTAAATTGGGATATTTATTTCTACCAACATTTAACTCCTAACGGAGTAATAGTAGAGAAATTGCATCGTTAATATTATCAAGAATAACTCGTAACGGAGAAATAGTAGAAAAATTTACAATGAATGCATTATCAATTTATATATTCAAACGAGTATTTATATTTTTTTTATAATCAACCCAAAAAGTACTAAAGGAATATCTCGTAGAGATTACATATTGGTAGATCGTTCATTATAAAAACCTAATTTTGTCCCATAGGGCAATGTCATTAAGTTAAGCTTTTTTAAGATCATTATGACCAAACAATTTTTAGGCAAAGTGTTTCCGCGTTTTTAAAATGTTTATTTATTGACTAGCCTCCAGCTTCAGCTGGAGGTGTTTAATATGGACAATAAGATGGCTTTAGCCAAATCACGTTTTTTGGCTAAAGCCACTCAGAGTGATTTTATATAAACTCCAGCTAAAGCTGGAGGCAATTCAAACTAAACTTGCGAGAAATTATAATTTAAAAAATCTTAACTTAATGACATTGCCCATAGGGAATATATAAATAATCTAAAGCTAGTTCAAAAACTTTGTGCCTTTGCCTCTATGAACCTTTGCAACCATTTAAAGTAATCCATTATATTTCCTAACAAACCATTCTGTTGTCAATAAAACAGCAATCAAAATCAATAACCAAATCCAATCAATTAACGGAGTTTTTGTCGAAACATTTTTCTCAATTGATTTGTATTCCTTATTTTCTAAAAGTTCGTGAATCAAATCATCTGCCTGATTTTCGAAGAATGCTTTTCCGTTTGTTTGCAAAGCCAGTTGTTTTAATTTTAAAACGTCGGGATTTACGAATTGTTTTTCGATATCAAAATCTAAAATTTCAAAATGACTTGAATAAGATGTATTTGTATTTAATTCTTTTACGATAAAATTATATTTTCCCGTTGATAATCCGTCCAGATTTACTGAGAATGAATTATTTCCTTTTAAAAGATCGTAGTTTTTTGCTTGTTTTGTTTCGGCATTTGTTACTGTAATCGTTAGTCTGGCTTTCTCGTCAAACTCATAATTTTTATTGAAGTATTGTGCATTAATTACAATTGCTTCTCCCGAATTATAAAAGCTTTCGTGTGTGACAACGAGAGATTTCCTTGAAGTTGTCGATGCCAGATACTGAATTATCTTATCTATAAAAACATCATATTTCTCAAAGGATTGATTGTCAATATGACTTTGTAAACGCCATTTCCAGCTGTTTTCCCCTAACAAAAAAGCGGTTCGTTTGCCTTGATTTTCGGCGAAAGCCAATAACGGAGCATTCGTGGAAACGTTTCTGATTTTTGAAGAAAGTAAAACTGAAACTCCCGGATTTGTTGTAATTGTGCCGAATAAATTTTGCAATGGCGGGAAATTTTCGAATCCTATATTATCAATCGCAAATAAATTAAACTGCGATTGAAACTCTGCTAAATAATCTTCCCTTTGATTGCTCATATTAAAAACGAGACTCTTTTGCTGCTGGTTTAAAAAATTAAAATCAGTGCTTGCTCCGGTAATTATAAACGTGTTTGTTGCTACCAATTTATTGTTGTCAAAAATGGCTTTAAAAGCGGTATTAGGCTGATATAAAACTAAAACCGAAACTTCCTGTAACTGATTAATATCATTTGGTTTAACCAAAATTACTTTGCGTTGCACATTAATTTCAATTGAACGTTTTAATGCTGCAATATCCGGATGATTTATAGACGAAACGATTGCAATAGTTGACTTTTGATCGATTACTTCAACCGCAAAATTTTTGATATTATTGTAGCTGTTTTTCTCTTTTGAACTGGATGAAATACTGGCTTTAAAAACTTGCAATCCTACTTTATCAGCGGGTAAAAGTAAATTTAAAGTCGCTGTTTTTTTAGATCCTGAAAAAGAAACTTTCTCTTTTGCAACAACGGTATTTCCTTGTTTAATGGTAAAATCAGCAATTGCATTTTTATTTCCTGAATATTGAAGAAAAACTTCTACGGGAAATTTATTTTTATGAAACGCGTATTTGTTTACGTTAAGCTGATTGATTTTAAAATCAAGAAATGTAGTTGTATCTCCCACAACTAAAGGATAAACTTTATTGACAGGGTCAAAACGATATACATAATCGTTTCCTGTAGTTTGATTTCCGTCAGTAATAATAACTGTTGGGAAAATCAGATTTTTGTTGATGCTTTTTAAATTCTTTGCAACTTCATCAAGATTGGTTTGCTTTCCTTTAAAATCAAATTTGTCCGAAGGTTTAAAATCAGCATCAAATTGATACGATTGAATTTCGAATTTCTCTTTAAGGGCAGGATTCGAGATTAATTTCTGATATAATTCTGATGCCTTTTTATCTGATTTTAAAACGGCAATCGAACTTGAATTATCGACAGCAATTGCCAATGGAGTTTTGGTAATTTCGAGCGTATTTTTTGTCATTATTGGGTTTATCAATAAAACCAATAATCCAAAAATGGCAAGAAAACGTAAAAAAGCCAAAAACCAAATCACATTGGATTTGTTTTTGGCTTTAAAAAAGTATTGAAAATACGACAAACCACCCGCTATTACTAATGAAAGTAATAATAATAGAATCGTGTTTGTAGTCATATTTATAATTTAATAATTGAAGATATGTAATTCAAAATTACAATATAAAACCTTTGAACCTTTGTAACTTAGAACCTCAGTACCTTTTAAGTAAGCATTCCTCCGCAAACATTAAGTACTTGTCCTGTAATATAAGCACTCATGTCTGACGCTAAGAAAAGGCAAGCGTTTGCAACATCTTCTGTTGTTCCGCCACGTTTTAAAGGAATTCCTTCTCTCCATCCTTTTACTACATCTTCGTTTAATTTTGCAGTCATTTCGGTTTCAATAAATCCCGGAGCGATTGCGTTACAACGAATATTACGGGATCCAAGCTCTAATGCTACAGATTTTGTAAATCCAATTGCACCTGCTTTTGAAGCTGCGTAATTTGTTTGTCCTGCATTTCCGGAAACTCCAACTACAGAACTAATATTAACGATAGAACCTGAACGTTTTTTTAAGAATGTCTTTTGAATTGCTTTTGTCATATTAAATACTGACTTCAGGTTCACATCAATAACCTGGTCAAAATCAGCCTCAGACATACGCATTAACAAGTTATCTTTAGTAATTCCGGCATTGTTAATTAAAATATCAACTGTTCCAAAATCTGCCAAAACAGCTTCTACAAAAGTTTGGGCTTCATTAAAATCGGCCGCATTCGATTGGTATCCTTTTGCCTTAATTCCTAAACCATTCAATTCAGCTTCTAAAGCCTGAGCTGATTCTACAGATGAGCTATATGTAAAAGCCACATTTGCACCGTGTTTAGCAAAAACTTCAGCAATTCCTTTTCCAATTCCACGACTAGCGCCCGTAATAATGGCAACTTTTCCTTCTAGTAATTTCATATTCAAAATTAATGTTAATATTTATTTGTAGCTATTCCTGCTATCCATTTCAATCTTTTCTGTTTTTAAAGAAAAAACACAAAAGGATTTCCATTTCTATCAGGGCTATGAATGACTTGTCAAATATATGATAATTCCCTTTTTAAAAAAATAACTATTGCAATAACCTTTCAACATTAGCAAAAACTTATAAAAGGGAAACATCTAAAATCAAAAAAGCAACTCAAAGTGAGCTGCTCTTTCTTCAAAATAAAATCAAAACTATTCTTTTATAATTAAAAAGATATGAGATTAATAACTAAAAATAATTACTGATCTAATTTGTTTTAAACAGGATTTTGTTTTGATATAAAAAATACAAATCCCAGTAATATTGCCATGAACAGCATTCTGTAAACTGACTTCTGAAATAACATCGTACCATTACGTTTATCTTCATTTTTCATTTTTATCATATTAATTATCGCTATCGGAATGATTACTATGATTGATAAATACAGAAAATATCTTGTATACTCAGGATTCAATTGTGATATAGTTACAAGCACTAATCCCCATAAAAAGAAAGCGATATTTAGAGGCGTAATATATTTTTTCATAATGGGTTTTATTATTAATTAACACGTTGTCTTTAAATTCTTTAACACATAGAAACATAGAATTTTAGCTCAAAAAAAGGCGTTTCACTTATTTAAAACACACATATTTCTTTTGCGTTTTTTTATATTTAAAATCTATGTTTCTATGGGTTTAATTGAACTTTTATTAATTACTAAATGTATTTCAGTTTAAAAAGAAGCAGCTCAAATTGAGCTGCCCTTTATCCAAAATAAAAAAAACTAAAATAAACTATAACTGATATGTGGTCATTCTAAAACTACTTGTTGAACTTGTTATTGTATATACAGGATTACTATATGTTACAGTAAAATTCTCTTTTTTAACATATAATCCGGCAGGAGTAAAAAATTCTGCATCAAGATTTTTCAGGAATGCCGGAGCAGGAATTACAGCAGCACCATTATCCCACGAATCATGAGTTAATATTAAGGTTTTGCTTGTATCATTTGAACTGATGGTAAAGTTGTGATAAACAGCTGGTTTACCTCCATTAAAACGATATTCTATATAATTCCCAAAAGCTGAATTAAAGAAAACCTGAATTCTGCTTATCGATTGATTTGCCGGTAACGAAGCATTTGCTTTCGCAATTAATGACCTGAAATAATCAGATGTTGTTGATGCCGAATATAAGTTTGCGGCTATGTATCCTAAAACATATTGCGGTTGACCGTCTGTAAATTTTTTATAATCATCAGTTAATCTTGGCGGTGCATTTGTGTATTTAATCGTTGCGCTTACTCCTCCTGTTCCTTTGGCTATAAAAGTATTACTTGCACTATCATAGGTGAAATTTGATAACTTTTGCCCTTTAATTACTACCGGAGTTTTTGATATTGCTCCTGTTGGTGTGTAGGATAATGCGAGACCAAATGTTTCATCAGAACCTGCGGCTAATGATGTTGCTGTTCCAAAACGTGCATCTGAATTAAAATCAAATTCGTATTGTTTGATCGTCGATCCGTCATTTTCTTCTAATATTCTAAACAACGGACTTGTAATTTCTCCGGTTATTGCTTCGATTATTGGCGTATTTTGAGGTAAATCTGTCCAGTCTTTTGCTGTGGCTTTTACAAATCTTAATTCTCTGAAATTTCTGTTTGATCTAAAAATGATTTCTCCATTTTGTTGTCCGTAATAAAAAAACTGAAAATCTCCTAAATATCCTTTTCCATAAAGTGCCGCTGTTGGGAAATTATCAGATTGGGATAAAAGATGAATTCTATTTGCGGTTGTAAAAACCAGACTTACGGTGCTTCCTAACTGAAGTTCGTACTGACTTCTGTGAATGTCTGTATCTTCATCAAAATCTGATGCCATATCGACTTTTCCGTCAGGCAAAAATTTAAACAAATGCGTCCATCCGCCTAATTGTGTACTATCTGTATAATAAACTGCTTTCCAGCCTTCTGCCGATGAAAGTAATACGTCCTGCAATTCTTTTTTCTGAGCATTTAAACGCTCTGTAGGAGTCTGATCGAATTTTTGATCAGCTTCTGTACTTGTACATGCACCTAATACTATTGCCACAAATGCAACGATCAGGTACTTATATATATGTTTTTTCATAATATTGATTTGTATAATTAATTATTACTCATTATGATGTCTTAATTGCTGATAACAATATCTGTGTTTTTTTGTGCTTCATCTCTTAAAGCATAAAAATCGATATTGAAATTATCCTTATAATACTGCACTACAATTGCTTCTTTCTTTTTAATATTAGCTTTACCGTTTACGTCTGTAACTCCGGCTAAAATTGCAGCATATTCTGCTTTTGAGCTTGTTAAAATTACAGAAGCCGTTTCGGCAAAATCTTCATAGATATTAAGCCTTGCATAACTTGTTATAAAACCTAATGATCTTGATGTTGCTGTACTTTCTGTGTACCAGCTTGTTGTATATCCTGACGGCGTTAATTTTGCCCAGGCTTGTTCATCAAAAGGTTTGGTCTGGTTTAAAATGTGTACATATTCGTGCTGAATGGTATGGATAAACTCGGTTACTTCAGGTCTGCTTTTTCTGTTAAGATAATCTAACTGAAAAAGTGTAACTCTTTGTCCTCCTTCGGCTAATCCTAATGTCAATGTACCGTTTGTATTTAAGTTTAATCCGCCAACGAGAACAAATTCTCTTGGAGCAATTTTTTTAACAAAATCCTTTCCGCCAATTGTACTGTAACTATCAATCCAGATTTTTTTAACGACTTCAAGTGCAGGTTGTACTTTTTCTACTGTTGGTGGAAATAAATATTTTGTATTATCTACCAAATTTTGATTCCATTCATAATAAATCTTGATGTTATACGGATCTAAAAAGCTTGAATCAATCCATTTATCTAATTCGGTTTTATCACGTTCTGAATAATCTAACTGACTTTCTCCAGGCTGATCTTCGTGAGCGCAGGCAACAAACAACATTGAAGCTGTAATCATTGCAATGGCTTTATATTTTTTTAATATTTTCATAATAATTAAATTAAATTTTTAACGTGGATTTTTTTCAATTCCATTGTCTGATGCTCTCACCGGGATTTGCAAAGCCCTGCGTTTATCGTCTTTAACCAAAACGTTGTTTTTTACAATTTGCCCAAACTCGGAGGTATTGTGTGTTACTACAAGATTAAAACGCTTGATATCAAACCATCTGATTCCTTCATGGATAAAATCTCTTCTTCTTGCTTCTGCAATAGCTTTTATATAAGATGCCTGAACCGAAGTTAAAGTGTAATATGGTGTAAACTCTCCTTCGATTACCGGATATTTAGCTACCACTTTCGCTTCTGTTAATTTATCTGTAGCCGGATCGTAATTTTCTGTTCTGGTTGCAAAAAAGTATTCTAATTCGGTATTTGCCTGTGCAATCTGATTTGTCATGACATGCGCTTCAATTCTATTCAGGAAAAATTCATCATTACTTAAAAGTACTGTTCCTGTATATGGTTCTCCAACACCTGTAGTCAGGTTTGTAACTTTAAAATATTCATAAAATTTAGGAACCAGAACTGTTTGTCCTCCATTATATTGACCAGCAGCACGTATCGCCCATGATTTACCAAAAATATTGGTATCTGTTCCTAAAATCTCATCTACTCTGTTTCCTGCAAGTGTAAATCTATAGGCAATAGATCTTCTCCAGATTGAATTAGGATATGCTACTAATAAATTTGTCGCTTGTTCTACTCTTGAATATTCAATAGGCATCTGAGCATAAGCAACTGCATTAAAAGCGTTGTAATCCCTTAGCGTTGTTGGCGCAGAACCTAAATCTTTTGAGTATTCAATTACTTTATCCCAATCGCCTTTTACTAAGTAAAAACGGCTTGCGAAAGCTTTTGCCGCATCAACATTAAAATGGTATTTTGGTTCTTTATAACCGTTAGTTACATACTTCATTCCTTCATTAATATCCTGCTCAATAAAATCAAAAACTTCTTTTACAGAGTTACGTTTGTATTGAACCAATAAAGCTCCTTCGGGTTTTGTGATGTAAGGAATTCCTAAATCTTTTGCCGCGGTTGCAGGATTGTATCGGTTTGCCCAAAATGAAACCAACATAAAATGTGAATATGCTCTTGCCATTAATGCTTCTCCTTTTTGAGGATTCAGACTAGCAGGGTTTCCAAGTTCATCAATTGCTTCTAAAGCTTGATTTGCTGCTGCAATCGCGCTGTAGGAAGCGCTCCAGAAATTGGCTTCGGTATCAAGCCCCATTTGGGTTTGCATTTCCCAATTGTAACTTTGCTTATTATCTATATTTGAATCCGGTAATGCGCTGTCAAATACATTGTCAGACATGGTTTCTGCAATTGCCATATAGGTGGCAGATGGATATGCGGTTACTAATAATTCTGATATTTTTTCAGGCGTATTTATCTGTGTTCTATTGTCTGGCACTTCTGATAAAAAATCATCGCAACTACTAATACTAATTAGCAATACTAATGAAAGTGCTATTTTTATATTTTTCATAATTAATATTATTATAATGAAAGATTTAAAGTAAATGTATATTGAGATGTGATTGGGAAAGCAACTCCTCCTGTATTACGAAATTCAGGATCTTGCCCGTGCAATCTTTTATCTGAATAAATCAACCACGGATTTACTGCTGATCCTTTTAATGTGAAAGCACTAACTCCTAGTTTTTTCTTGAAATCTTTAGGAAATTCCCAACTAAGCGAAACGTTTTTTAATCGTACAAAATCACCATCAGCAACTCTTACATCAGAATAATTATAAGTGTTATAGGCAATTTGTAAATCATTTGCTCCGTAGTTTCTGTTCAATAATTTATCTGCAATAACAGGAATATTGGTTTTATTTTCATCTCCCGGATTGATCCATCTATTGGTATATTCTTTAGTAAAAACAGTTAAATCGTTATATTCATTACTGTAAACCGGATTTAAACGAACTTTATTTCCGCCTGATCCTACAACAAATACATACAATGACCAGTTTTTATAAGTGAATGTATTGGCTAAACCAATTGATTTATTAGGCTCAATTGATCCTTCGTATTTCAAATATTTGTCAACATTATCAGTATCCTGAAAGTTAGCTTTCGAAATATTATTTTCTGCTCCGTCCTGTAAAAGAAATGTTGGTAATCCCTGATTGTTCAAACCTGTAAATTGGTACGAATAAATAGAGTTTCTAGGATGTCCCACTGTATTTCCTCCATTAGAATCAACCAAATCAAATGCCGAAGGTTTATTAGCTAATTTTGTGATTTTCTGGTCATATACCGAAAAGTTCAATGTTGTTGACCATTTAAAATTATTCGTTACAATGTTTTGAGTTGTAAATCCAAGTTCAATACCTTTTGTTTCCATATCGGCATTATTTCCTTGTTTAACCGATTGACCTCCAACACCGGAAGTAATTACGTAATCAATTAAGTCGAATGCTTTACGTCTGTAAACATCTGTAGTCAATTGAACTCTGTTATTAAACATTCCGATATCTACTCCAATATTTGTTTCAAATTGTTTTTCCCAAGTCAAATCCCTGTTTTGCAAATCGTCAATTCTGATCGCATTTTCTCTATCCGAAAGATTGAATCGGTCCGTAATAAAACTTTTGTAAATAGCCAGTGAATTTGTTGCAGGACCAGCCGTTGCAGTAAGTCCGTACGAAGCTCTTAATGCTAAAGTATTGATTGATTCAACATTTTTCATGAATTTTTCT
Organism: Flavobacterium sp.; assembly: GCF_043722275.1. Lineage (GTDB taxonomy): Bacteria > Bacteroidota > Bacteroidia > Flavobacteriales > Flavobacteriaceae > Flavobacterium. The sequence continues at coordinate 30,951 of NZ_JAYSPC010000197.1, forward strand.
TCGGCAACATTCCATTTTCCACTAATTGTGTAAGTTGGCAGCCATCTTGATGAACCTGTATCTCCTTGTCTGTTAGATCCGTCGTAACGTCCTGTTACAGAAGCTGTATAACGACGATCATACGTATATCCAACTTTCCCGAAGAAACCAACTGTTCTTTCTCTTTCTTGTCCAAATTCGTAATAAGAATCTCCGCCATTAACAATTTTTTCAATTATTTTAGGATCAATAAATGAAGTAAGTCCCTTATCATATTGAATCCCTACAGCCGTGAAATTATCATTGTTTCTGTCTACTGATCGAAGTTCTGTACCAAAGAAACCTTCAACTTCGTGTTTCTCTTTGAAGGTGTTTCTATACGTAATACTGTTTCTGATATTATAAGAAGTCATGTCGTTTGTAAACTTTCTTAAAAATCCTCCACTTGGCAATACCGAAACTTTTGGTGCTGTTAAATCATTAGGGTCCTGATATAAAAACACGTTGTCTTTTTGTATTTGTGTATTCAAATTATCTCCAACTCCCGCATTGTACGCGGCAATTACATTTGAACCTTCATAAATTTTATGTTCTCTTGATGTATTTGCATAACGCGCAGAACCAGTAAGATTGTAGGTTAAATGTTTGTTTATTTTATAATCTAAATCAACCTGAAAACGAATATCATTTACTTTTATATCTAAAGTATTGTTGGCTAATTCGTTTACAATATTCATTGGCGCCCAGTTATTTTGATAATATTCTAAATTTCCATTATCATCATAAGGTCTTAAAGTTCTGCTTGTATTTAAAACATAATTGAATGGGTTGATATCAAAATCTCTGTTTACTCTGCCAAATACAACATCTTTTTTACTTTCGTAAGATCCCGGAGCTTCCTGATCACGGATAGATCCCATTGTAGAAAGTGTAATATTTAATCTGTCGTTTACAAAGAAAGTTCCTTTAATATTTGATGTTAATTGTTTTACATTATCGGCAATTGTCCATCCCGGATCTGTATAATATCCTAAAGAGGCATAAAAAGTATTGTTTTTTCCACCACCCGAAAAACTTAATGAGTGATTTTGTGTAATTGAAGGTCTGAATAAAACACTAAACCAATCTGTATTTGCCAGTTCGTATTTTTTTAAAAACTGATTGATATTTGGCTGATCATTTTTAACTCCAAATTGTCCGTTTGAATCGTTATAACGGTTAATTTCTTTTGCAAGAATATTATAAGCACCACCAAATCTACCTGTGTACGAAGAACTTAAATCAAGATATCCTTTTTGTTTCATTTCCTGAAAAACACTCATTGATTCCTGTGAATTCAGGATATCATATTGCGAATAACTTGGAACGGCTCTTACTGTATTTTCTACAGAATAACTCACTTTCAAAGGAGAATCTCTACGACCTTGTTTCGTTGTAACAACCACAACACCGTTCAAAGATCTTGAACCATAAATTGATGTTGCAGATGCATCTTTAAGAATTTCAATGCTTTGAATATCATTCGAATTTAAACCTGCAACGGATGAACTCAATAATGTTGATGAATTTCCGGAAGCTAAATCAGCAAACGAAACATTGATAATATCTTCCTGAACAACTCCATCAATTACCCATAAAGGTTTTGTATCTCCAAAAATTGATGAAGATCCACGAACCGTGATTTTAGGCGCAGTACCAAAAGTTCCTGTCACGTTTTGAACCGTAACACCGGCAGCTTTACCCTCAATCATTCTGCTTACATCTACTACTCCATCAACTTTTAATTCAGCACCTGAAATTTTGCTGATTGCACCTGTAAAGGTTCTTTTAGATGTTTTTTCGTAACCTGTTGTCACTACAACTTCTCTTAAATTTTGTCCGGCTTCTGCCAAAACAATGGTAGGATTTGTATTTTCAACTCCAATTTCTCTGGACTCCATTCCAACATAAGAAATTACAATTTTGTCACTATTCGCAGGCATTTCAATAACAAACTTACCGTCAAAATCAGTAAGAACTGCTATTTTAGTTCCTTTGGCTAATACTGTTGCACCCGGTAACGGACTGCCACTAGCATCTGTAACTAAACCTTTAATAATAGGTCCGGCAGTTAATATTTCGAATAAGGAATTTTTAGCATCTGTGGCTGTAAAAGGATCTGTTGCATTTTTTTGCAGCACAATCTGATTGCTTATTTCTGTATAGGTTATATTAAAAGGTATTAAGATTCTATTAAGAATACTTGAAAGAACTTCCTGATTGGCATCAATACTTACTTTTTGTGCAAGCTGAGGCAATCGTGAATTATACGAAAATTTTACATGAGCAGACTTTTCTAACTTAGACAGCACATTATCCAACGTTAAATTGGCAACATTTATGGTGACTTTAGTATCTAGTTTTTTTTGCCCATTTACATTATTTGCCATTCCAACACTTGAGAATACAAGCGCCAGGACAAACTGAAATAGTGTTATTTTCATGATTCGATGGAGTAATCGTTGTTTAACAACTGGTTTTTTCATAATTTTGGATTGTTTTGATTAATACGGATTCGAGTGTATTCTAAGAAACGTGATGAATTGCTCTTTACAGAGAGAAATTCAAATTATTTAAGTGTCGAAAATGTTACAGCATTTCGGCACTTTTTTTATGCATTATCTTTTACATAGGCATTACTGTTAGTTTTGTTTTGGATTATTTTTGGTTGTTTATTAGCTTTTTAATTTAAATCAACTCTTTAATTACAGTTAAAAATTGATTTAATTACATCCCTGAGATGTTATAATAATTTGATTTCCATTCATTTCAAAACTGGTGTTGTTCCCAATACTATTACAAACAATTTTTAGTTTTTCGGTCAAAGGCTGATCGCTTAATGAAGTGGTAAGGTGGCAATCTTTCAATTTATTTTTAGGGTAATCAATATCTACTAAATAAGCCTGCTCAATTGTTTCGAAGATTTGCGATACGGGAATATCAGTAAATTCGAAGCTTAATTGCTCAATATTTCCAACGCTTTTAGTTAGTTCTTCGTCCTGGGTAATATTCGTGATCTTGTTAAAACTCAAATCGCTGCGTACAAAACGCAACGCCTGATTGGGAAGCAAGACTACTTCTTCCTGATTTGATCTGGAAACTAAATCATTAGATTTTACCCTAACTTTACCGGTGCGCACGAGAACTTCTACATCAGGCTGATCAGAATAAGCCTTCACTCGAAAACTAGTCCCAACTACCTTAGTAACAATTTCGTTTGCATAAACAAAAAAAGGCTTTTTAGGATTTTTACTAATTTCAAAGAAACCTTCGCCGGATAAATACACCTTTCTTTCGTTTCCGGTAAAGATTTTAGGATAACTTAATTTACTATTGGGTTGTAATAAAACCGAACTTCCATCTGATAATGTGATGATTTGCGGTTTATCTGAATTATTAGTCTGCTCAACTAATCCTTCACTATTTTCATCGATAAGTTCTTTATAGGTAACAACTTTATTATTCGGGACAATTTGATTGTTATAAAACCAAATTGAAATGAGACCAAAAACTAAGGTTGCAGCAACTCCGCTAAGAAAATATTTTCGAAGGAATTTTACTTTTGAATGTGGAATTAAATTGTTTTGATTTTCTTTTTCTTCAATTTTAACCCACGTAGTTTGCAAAGCATTATGAATATCTGATGCTGATAAAGTAGAATTTGGCACTTTCATAGCCAATAACAACAATCTTGCATCTTCGACCAACTTGGCACGTTGGCGGCTTTCTAAAGTCCACTCTTCCCAGCCATCTTCATCGATTTTATTTAAAATCCATGATTGAAATGATTCATCAGATAAGAAATCTTCTAATTCGGTATATGTATTACGTTTTTGCATCTAAAAATAAGGTTACAAAAACATAGAGGACACTTTTCTTATTATATACTCACCAAATTGTGATTTTTTTTATTTTATTTTAAAATAAATTTAACATGTAGTTAAAGATAGCAGAAGAATTAACGAAAAGCTCCCCTTCCATTCCTTACGCAGCGTAAGTAAACCGCGATGTAACAGGTTACTTGCCGATTGATAATTGACTTCAAGCATTTCGGCAATTTGTTCTACCGTCAATCCCTGATTATATCTTAAATACAAAGCTTCTTTTTGCCTTGCCGGTAAATCATTTAACAATTTATTCAAATGAACAACTCTTTCTTTGGTCGCATAATCATCATCGATAAGATCATGTTCGACTGAAAATTCTAAAAGAAATGCAATAGAATCGGTGCTTGTTACTTTTCGAAAAATATGATCACGTTCATGCAAACGTGCAATTCGCTTGCGTACGCTGGATAATAAATAGGCTTTTACGACAACTGTACTTTGTAATTTGTTGCGATAAACCCAAATATCAGTGAAAACATCCTGAACACAATCCTGTACTTTTTCGGAATACGGAGAAAGGGAATTTCCGTAATTAACAAGATCAGCATAGTATTTTTCAAATAATATTGAGAATGATTTTTCATCCCCATCTTTCAAATTATTCCAAAGGATAATATCATCAAAAGTTTTATATTCTAATTTTTGGGTCTTCATATTAATTTGGCAGGTAATTCTTGAAAATAGTCACTTCATTTTAACAAAAAGAATACGGTATTTTAACATATTCCTTTAGTATCGTGCGATAAATATATAAAAGCAAATTTTCAAAAACAATTTTTTTAC
>NZ_JAYSPC010000198.1:0-2428 GCF_043722275.1 Flavobacterium sp.
TTCTTTAATAGTTGTCATTTTTTAAAAATTCTAATGGTGCTATTCTTGTAAAGTTACCGTAAAAATTAAAAGAAATACATTATCTGCTTTTTTGTTAACGATGCTATTGGCATTTCGTTTATTAACTCCCCGATACAATCGGGGTAGATTTAAAACGGCGCCAAGTGATCCCAAAATCTTTTCGTTTTTAATTTAATAATTGGGGTGGGAACACTTGAGCCAGTAGGAGCCAGTAGGAACTGTAGGCTTCATATGTGATGCGGTTGGCTTCAGGGTGTGTTTTATGTTACACTAACATCGGCAGTTTTATATATCACCCCCGCGGGGTTTAGCATTCCCTGCTGTAATTTTTTCTATAATCATGTCAGCCGTTCCGGCTTTGCTTTTTGTAATCCCAGAGGGATGTTATTATTATAGTATAAAAGAGTTGATGCCGGTAAACCCCGAAGGGGTGATATTTTTTAGCTGCCGGCCTGCCAATGTTGTTGGCCGGATGCGCAACTGCGAAGATTGGTTTTACGTAATGCTAACAGCGGCGGAGCTTTTCGGGCTTCTATTACACCAATCCTAATTCCTTTAATCTTGCTTTTCTCCAAAGAGGATAGGTTTCAAATTTAGTTCTATTATTTGCTAACCATTGTAGAATATACGAATATTTTTTTCGTTCTTCACCCGTAGGATTGTCTAAAGGATATAGCTTTTTCATTTCAAAATATTCTTTTACATTATCTTCAAAATATGTTTTGCTGAATCCAAACTCAATATCAATTCCTATTTCAATAAGTTCTTCTTCTGTTTCAGTAGTAATATTTCTTTGGCTTTCTTGTTTTTTTTCTTTTTTGATTGCCTCGATTTTGTCATTTAACCAATTTCCAAGTTTTGCTATTTTTGGGTCTTTATCAGTTTGAGATGGTAACCATCTTCTAATTCCTTGAGATAATCTTTCTTTTTTTAATTCTGAAATTAGTATGAGGTTATTAATAAGTGCATCTTCATTTATATTTCGACTGTCAGAATCTGATGCTTCTAGAAATTTAGCTTCTTTCAGTCTTTTTATTTCATATTCGGTTATTTTTCTTTTTTTCCATTCACCTTTTAGCCTCATTCTTTGGTCCATACACCATTGGGCTTCTGCTTTATATTTAAACTTTGGATTATTCTTTTGAACAGTAACCCAAGTATATGGCAGCTTTTTCGAATTACTATATTCAATTGATAATTTTAAATGATTTTCCCACTTAAGCATCCATTGTAATTCATTTGGATTACCCCAATAAAAAGTTTCATTATTTAATAGTTCTAAATGTAATGGAGGAATATATCTATTTCCATTTTCATCAATTGATTTGTATAAAAATTTTTGTTTTATATACCAAGTGTGTAACTTATGTTTTTTGGGAACAATCGGGTTGCCATTATTTAACTTTCTAAATTCTTTAAATTCTTCAAATATACTTGGCCAGGTTTTTAAGTATTCCGGAGTTATTACTAATCTATTTTCCGAAGACCGCCTTAGCTTTGGCTTACTTGGCTTTTTTTTATTTTCTTTTTTCAGTCTTTCCTCTTCTTCCTTTTTTAAACGTTCTTCTTCTCTTTTTCTTTCTTCTTCGATAATTAGTTGCTCTTCATTTTTAAATTCAATATCGGCTGCTTTATGTTTTTTCTTATACAAGTCAAATCTTCTTTCATAGTCCAAAATAATTTGGATATTATTTATATGATTTGAGGTGTGATTGAAAGATTCAAAAAGTCTTTTTAAATCAGAGTTAATAATTGACTCGCTATTTGAAGTGATTTCTATTGAAGTTTCTACGTTTGTTAAAAGTCCACCACTAGTTAAGTTCGATGAGCCGACAAAAACTGTTATATTTTTTTCATTTTTAAAATAAAAAATTTTAGGATGAAACGTAGGCTTTTTATTTGTATTTAGAAAAATAGTGTGTCCATCAGAATAAAGCTTTTTTAAAGCCGCTGGTTCAGTTTGATAAAAGTTTGTTCCAACATAAAAAATTGTTTTAAAATCTTTAAGATTTATTTTTTCAATTAAAAAGTTAAGTCCAGACATCTTTAAAAATGCAGTACAAATAATAATCTCATCAGCATTTTCCAATGCCTTTATTATTTCTGATAAATGCTTTTCTGATTCTTGATTTGAAATTAGTCTCATTTAATTGAAGTGTCGCCATAGCCTGACAGCTAACATTTGTATTTGCTTAATTGTTTGTTCAAATAATCATTTCAATCTATAACTGCACAAGTAAATAGTTTTAACGTAAGTTAGCAAAAATCCTAATATCTAAATCTATTTATTTTGGAAAAAGCAGTTGCCCAAAACAAAAAACCTCCCCAAAAAGAGAAGGTTTTTTACCTTGGTGCCCACGAAAGGAATCGAACCTTCACGCCCTTGCGAACGGCAGATTTTGAGTCT
>NZ_JAYSPC010000199.1:0-4187 GCF_043722275.1 Flavobacterium sp.
ACGCTGGGTTAGTTTATGATAAATTGTTATATTGTGGGAGGGAGTATGGGAATGTGATACCTTGGGAATAATGTTAGGGGAAAGGTTGGGGAATAAAAATGCCTCCAGCCGAACTGAGAGGCAGACTTAAATCAGTCTAAGGAATAATCCTTATTGTGATAAGCTTTCAGTGTAAAAGTAAATGTAAAAATTATAAATAATAACAAATGGCAAAATTTATTTTAGGATTGGATATTGGAACAAATTCAATTGGGTGGGTTATACTTAAGGACAATAAAGTTTTTGATAAAGGAGTTATAATTTTTCCTATAGGTACAAATGTAGATAAGAATGGTATTGAAACTACCAAGAATATGCAGAGAGGAACTTACAGAAGAGTAAGCAGAAATCATTCACGATACAAGCTCCGCAGGAAAGACCTAAAAAAGCTTCTTGCTGGATTAAATATAATCCCATCCTTTGCTAATACTTTTAATGTAAAAAAGAAATACCAAGCTTCTGAATTATACCAACTAAGAGCAAATGCTTTAGACAAACAAATACCAATTGAAGAAATTGGCAGAATATTTCTATTAATTAATAAACACAGAGGTTTTAAAAGTAATAGCAAAATCCTTTCGGAAAGTAAAGACGAAGAAGGTGTAGTTAAAGAAGATATTAGAAATCTATCAACAGTAATGAAAGCCAATGAAGCAAGAACATTGGGAGAATACTTTCATAAGATGTATGAAAAATCAGCAGAATCTTTCAATGATGGCAACTGGCATAATATTGATGAACCTTTTGATGAAAGAGCAATTGACAATGATGGAATTTTTTGGTTGCAAAATAACAGAGGTATACGGCGGGAAGGCAGATTTGTTGGTAGAGAAATGTATGCGAATGAATTTGACCTTATTTGGGATGAACAAAAAAAATATTATCCTCAACTAACAGGAAGTAAAATAGAGTACGATGAAATATGTAAACTTCCGGTAGAAGAAAAAAGAAAGCGACTTCAATTATTCAGTGATACCTATTATTGGAAAATAAAACAACAAACAATCTTCTTTCAAAGGCCATTAAAAAGTCAAAAAAAGTTTATTGGTAAATGCCAGTTTGAGAAAAATAAACGAACAGCACCTGCAAGTTCAATATTGTTTCAGGAATTCAGGATATGGAAACAATTATCAGACATTCGTTATACTGATAAGGAGAATGACATTTATAAGCAACCCCTCCCTCAGGAATGGAAACAAAAAATAGTTACCTATTTAGAAACAAATTTATCACTGAATTTGAGAGAAGGGCGTAAAAAAGAAGATGGAACCAGAAATACAGATGTATTGGATATACTTGGTTTTGCCAACAAAAAGAATTTTGAATTTAATTATGATACCAACGTGGAAGACAAAAATTTTCATGGCAACAAAACTTTATACGCCATCTATAAAGCATGTGGAAATGATAAATACAATCAATTAAAAACAGAAAATAAACTAGAAAAGCTTTGGCACATCCTTTACATGGCTAAAGATGATGAATGGCTGAAAGATACGCTTACGTGGAAATGGGGATTTGATGATACTACTGCCACAAGACTTATTGAAATGGGACTTGAAGAAGGCTTTGCCAATTATTCGAGTAAAGTATTGGAAAAGATACTACCGCACATGAAAAATGGTAATGATGAACACAATGCTTTGATACTTGCAAACTATATTCAGGCATCAGATGAGTATAAAGAGATCACAACTCTCTCTAAAAAAATCAAACAACTTGCAAATAACGAATTAAGAAATCCGGTAGTAGAAAAAGCAGTTGGTGAAACTATAAGACTGGTAAATGCAATTTTAAAAACACATGATATTGATCAGGAAGATTTTACTATACGGGTGGAAAGTACAAGAGAATTTAAGAAACCAAAAAAAGAAAGGGAAAACATAAGAAGAAAAAATTTAGATACTGAAAAACGCAGAGAGGAATATGCAAGTTTCTTAAATGAAAAAAAGGGTAAAGGCGAATTAAGTTTTAGCAGGGATATTAAAAAGAACGACAGTATCATTAACAAATTTGAGTTATGGCTTGAGTTAGGAGCAGATAAAAATGATGCCGATTTTAAGAATTTTGAAAAAATTGTTGAAAGAAAAGATAGAGAAAAACACACGCTTTGGTTAGACTGCAACAGGATGTGCCCATATACAGGAAACATCATTTCTCTTTCCAAACTATTTAGTCCTGAAATTGAAATAGAACATATTATTCCTTACAGTTGGAGTTTGGATGACAGCTTTACTAATAAAACCATAACATTTGGCTATATAAATAAAGAAAAAGCAAATAAATCTGCTTTTGAATATATGAAAGGCAAGGGTGAAGTAGCATTAAAAGAATATAAAAGCAGACTTAAATCCAACAAACAATATAATAAAGAAAAGGTAGAAGAAAGATTTTTAAACGAAATCCCAGAACAAACATTTACCAATGCACAAGGAAGAAATGCATCTTATATAGCTGTTTATGTAAGAAAAAAATTACAGGAAGTTTGCAGGGATGTACAATTTACAAATGGATTTGCGACTGGTGAATTAAGAAAAAACGATTGGAGATTGGGTAATCTTTTAGACAAGGTTAGATACCAGGAAGAAACAGGAATTGATGTTGACAAATACACAAGAGAGTTTGCCAATTACAAAAAAGATTTTGAAACATACAGAAAACGGAAAGCCAATAGCACGGATATAGTAAAAACAGAATGGAAAAATCTAACTCCAGAAATCACAGCAGAATATGAAGCCGAAACTAAAAATCCCATTTATGAATGGTGGCAGGAATTGCAAAAATTTGATGCGTTTAGAGGAGGGAAAGGAAAAAAAGACCGTTCAGATCACAGACATCATTTATTAGATGCTATTGTAATTGCAATGTGTTCTCCAAGCATAATTCAACGCTTAAGTACTTTAAATCAGCTAAGGGAAAAACAAGGTGCTTCACTTTACGATGAAAAAGGAGAATTAACAAGAGAAAGAATTGATTTACCAATTCCTTATTCTGACATAAAGGAAACCTTAGAATCAGTACTGGTATATCATAAAGCTGAACAGCGTCTAATTACGTCAAAACAAAACAGAATTCATAAAAAGAAAAATTCGGTTGGTGACACCAATATTATTAAACAAAAAACTATTGCGCCAAGAGGGAGTTTAGTTGGAGATAATTTTTATGGCAAACTTAAAAACCCTCAACACCAGGGTTTTGCTAAAGATGCTGTTTTTGTAAAAAGAGTATCTGTAAATGGAGAAAATTTTAAAGACAAAAAAGCACTTGATAAAATTGTTGATAAAAACTTAAGAAAGATATTAGAATTACGTCTTGATAAATATGGAGATAAAGGAGACAAAGCTTTTAGTGAAGAGGCACTTTTAGCAGACCCATTATTTATTTACAGCACAACAAAATATCCAAATGGTTTGCCTGATAAACCGGTAAGCAAAGATGGAAACCCTTTACCAGTTATTAAAAAAATAAGAGTTGCAAATAAAAATTCAAGAAACCTTATTCAACTAGTAGCAAAAGATGAAGAAAAGAATATTGTAAACTCAAATAGATATTCCGAAGCTGATGGAAATTATGTGATGGCATTATATGAAAGTAAGGAAACAGACAAAAAGGGGAAAGTGAAAATTAAAAGAGATTTTGAAATCGTTTCATTTTTTAAAGCTGTAGAAAGAAGAAGGAAGGGTGAAAAGTTATTTGCCGATGAAAAAGAACAAAAAGATGGAAATTTTTTACCGCTGATGAAATCATGCCCATATTTAAAAGCTGGTGATTTTGTTGTAATGTATGAAAAAGAAGAAGCAGAGATTGATTGGGATGTAAAGGAAGATTTGAAGAAGAGGCTTTATAAGGTTACCCAGCTTAGCTCAAAAATAGTTAGCAAAGTATATGAGTTTGGAGATATTTTCTTTGCAAAGAACAACATTTCATCTTCTAATGCTAAATATGAAAGTGCAGGCTATATTCATACAAAAGAGAATAAATTCTTACAAAATTCGCATGTACAATTAAAAGCAATCAAAGTCCAAATTGACCGCCTTGGCAATATATCATCTGTTGACACACAAAAATCTTATGTACTAACAGATGAAGAAAATAAAAATACCGTTTTGGAACCGGAAGCCCTATATGATAAAAAAACAATTCAACGC
>NZ_JAYSPC010000200.1:0-9584 GCF_043722275.1 Flavobacterium sp.
GTTCATTCTCCATTCGTACGTTTGTGGCTTCAAAAGATATCGCTTATAATAATGAAATTTTGCAGGAATTGCTAGATAGCAAGGAATCGAATTTTATTAATACCGATTATATTTTGTAGCTATTAAGGTTATATATTAATTGTAGAGACCGTCTTTTTCTTTAGAATTAGACGGTTTTTCTATTTGGTTTTGCCACAAAGGCGCTAAGACACAAATTTTTTTATGTTTATAATCTCGCAAAGACGCAAAAGCGCAAAGTTTTTAAGTATGTGTTGTTGCCACAAAGGCACTAAGGCGTAAAGTTTTTGCGATTTTTTGTCATTTCGAGGAACGAGAAATCACACGCGGAACTCGACAAAGAATGGAGATTATAAAATAACAAACTTAAAAACTTTGCGCTTCTGCGTCTTTGCAAGAAATTTTGATCCAAACTTAATCTTAGATAATTGTAACTTTACTCAATAAACTGCAACTAATATTATAAACAATATTAAATCATCAAAATTCAGAAACCACTTATGAAAAAAAAATCACTTCAATTACTATTTATTGCCTTTTTGTTTTTGGCACAAAATAGTTTCGCCCAAGACCTTTATATGCCAAGAAATATAAAAGATGCTTACGCGAAAGGAACGCGCTCAATGGACGGAAAACCCGGGAAAAACTATTGGCAGAATCACGGAAAATATACTATGGAAATTAGTGTAGATCCAAAAACGAAAATCGTTTCCGGAACCGAAACTATTGTTTATGAAAATAATAGTAACGATACTTTAAAGAATTTACCAATCAGGTTTGTAAATAATCTACACAAACCATCTTCGCCAAGAAGCGGAAGCGTAAGCGATGATTTTTTAAGTAATGGATTAACAATTACTTCATTGAAAATTGCAGGAGAAGTTTATAAAGAAGATGGAAGAAAATGGGGAACAGTGGGGAATATCAAAATGAAAAAAACGGTTCCGCCACATTCTAAAGTAACCATCGATATCGATTGGAATTATCCGTTATCAAAAGAAAGTGGAAGAGAAGGGCAAATAGACGAAACAACATTTTTTGTTGCCTATAGTTATCCTCGTGTAAGCGTTTTTGACGATTATAATAAATGGGACAGATTGGCTCACACAGATCGTCAGGAATTTTATAATGATTTTAATGACTATACATTTACAGTAAAAGCGCCTAAAAATTATGTGGTTTATGCAACCGGAGATTTATTAAATCCTGATGATGTTTTACAACCGGAGTTTTCGGCACGTTTAAAAAAATCATATATCACGGATGAAATTTTGCATATTGCAAACGAACAAGAATTGAAAACCGGAATTGTTACGAAACAAAATGACTGGAATATTTGGAAATTTGAAGCCAAAAATATCTCCGATGTTTGTTTTGGTTTAAGCGATCATTATTTATGGGACGCAAGTAGTGTCATTGTAGATAAAAAAACAAATCGTCGTGCAAGTGTTCAGGCAGCTTATGATATTAAAGGAACTGATTTTGTGAATTCGGTAAAAAATAACCAATATGCTTTAGATTATTTTTCCCACAGTTGGCCGGGAGTTCCTTATCCGTTTTCTAAAATGACCGCTTTTCAGGGTTTTGCAGATATGGAATATCCTATGATGTGTAACGATTCGCAAATGGGTGATCCTATTTTTGCGCAATTGGTTCAGGATCACGAAGTAGCGCATACTTATTTTCCTTTTTATATGGGAATAAACGAAACCCGTTATGCTTTTATGGATGAAGGTTGGGCAACTACTTTTGAATATTTAATAGGAATTGCAGAACATGGAAAAGAAGCTGCAGATAAATTCTATAAAGAATTTAGAGTTGAATCCTATATTAAAGATAAATCGACGGAAGAAGATCAGCCAATAATCTCAATGTCATCTCAGGTTTCTGATGCAGGTTATGGGAATAACTCTTACGGAAAAGCTTCTTTATCTTATCTGGCATTAAAAGATTTGCTTGGAGACGATTTATTCAAAAAATCATTGCATGCTTATATGGACAATTGGAATGGGAAACACCCAATTCCGTGGGATTATTTTAATTCATTTAATACAGCTTCAGGAAAAAATCTGAATTGGTTTTTTAATAACTGGTTTTTTACCAATAATTATATTGATCTCTCGGTAAAAAATGTAGCTAAAAATGTTGTTACTGTTGAAAATATTGGAGGTTTCGCGATTCCGTTTGATGTAATTGTTGCATATTCAGATAATACAACAGAAACTTTACATCAGACACCTTCAGTTTGGGAAGCAAATTTAAAATCTGTTGCTATTGCTTTAAAAAATAAAAAGCAAGTAAAACAAATTACAGTTGATGGTGGTATTTTTATGGATGCAACACCAGCAAATAATATTTTTGCTGTAAAATAATCTAATAAATTCAAATATGTCAGGAGAAAAAGATTTACAGCAATTACTAAAAAGTATGAAACCGGAACATAATTCAGGTGATTACGTTTTTTGTAAAATTGATACTTTAGAAAATGTAAATCTCAATGAAATTGAAATGTTTTTTAAAGAAAAAGAAGCAATCACATTAATTCTTAAAAAAGAATTGGCTGATACATTAAATCTGGATTATTCAGTCGTGATGTCTTGGATAACACTTACAATTCATTCGTCATTAGAAGCTGTGGGTTTAACAGCAGCATTTTCAAAGTCACTTTCAGAGCATGAAATTAGCTGTAATGTTGTAGCTGCTTTTTATCACGACCATATTTTTGTGAATAAAAAAGACACAGAGAAAGCAATGAAAATTTTGAATTTGTTTTCAATCTAAATTACCTTAGAATTTGTGGAAAGGTAATGCAAAAAAAAGGGAATCTGAGTTATCAGATTCCCTTTTTGCTATTTTATAAAGTAAGATTTTTTTTATAAATAAAACAAATATGTGAAACCGTATTTAATTATGAGATTAAAAGATTACGTTTGCAAAAAATGAAAAACATACATTATTAATGAAAAAGAAACTTTTTATTATTGTTTTATTAATATCTATTAAAACTTTTGCGCAAAATAATTCGAAAATCGCATTTCAACAAAGTAGATATGAATTAGCTGTTTCGTGTTATAAAAAAGCAGATTTTAAAAAAGCAATTGATTTATTTTACGTCGCTTCAAAAATTAAACCTGACAGTGAAATAGGGCTTGAATCGATTAAAAAGGTAGACACCTTAAAAACGATTTTAAGGCAAAGTATAATGACTCAGGCGTTAGGAACCTGGAAAATGATTGGCGATAAACCAGTTTGGGCAGCTAAGCAAACAACTGATTATACCGGTAAAGATTATGATGAGATTGTTGTAATAAATCAAAATGAGATTTTATTTTATCAGAAAAATAAAAAAACGCAGGAAAATAAGCTTATCAAAACTGAAAAATTAGCGTATTACAATAAAGAACAATCTGATGCTTCATTTTCGGATATTATTTTATCAGATGGTACAATTTGGAATTGTAGTATAAATGGGACTTCAAATGAATTACACGTTATCAATGTAGGTAAAACAGGCGAGAACGGCATCGAAAAAATAACGAGCAATAACATAGAACGATTTTATGTTAAAGTAAAATAGCAAAAAGGGAATCAATTTGATTCCCTTTTTTTATGTATAAAAAGTAAATTTGTATCCTTGAAGAAATACTATTTATGGAAATAAGAGAAATCGAAGCTTCACAAACCTGGCAAATCAGACACGAAGTTATGTGGCCGGACCAGCCTTTTGAATTTGTACAATTAGAAGAAGATAATTCAGGATTGCATTTTGGCGTTTTTGATCAGGAAAAATTAGTTTCAATAGTTTCTTGTTTCATTACTAATAACGAAATGCAGTTTAGAAAATTAGCAACTTTAGAAGAATTTCAGCAAAAAGGAATTGCTTCTAAGCTTTTAAAATATATTTTAAAACTCGGAAAAGAGAAAAAATTGAAAAAAATATGGTGCAATGCACGAACCAACAAGAAAACATTTTACGAAAAATTTAATATGATTGATAGTCGTAGAACTTTTATCAAATCAGGACAGGAATTTACTATAATGGAAATTTTACTATAGAAAGAATAACTAAATTATCGAATAATATATAGAGCATCAATTATTTACGATTTTGATTGATTTCATGTCATCTAAGATTGATTCTTAATAGTATTCTAATTTGTGGTCTTTTTTTTATGATATTTTCGCATAAAAAAATAAGAATTTAATA
The DNA here is from genome assembly GCF_043722275.1 of Flavobacterium sp. Lineage (GTDB taxonomy): Bacteria > Bacteroidota > Bacteroidia > Flavobacteriales > Flavobacteriaceae > Flavobacterium. Next base: position 4,226 of record NZ_JAYSPC010000200.1, read on the forward strand.
TTATTTGTACTTAATAAAACAATGAAAACGTTTTCGCCTTTATTAAATGTTAAAGCTTATAAAAAAATCTTTTTTTGTTTCGATACTTTGCTTACTTTCGCACCCAAATGAGAAAGTTAATAGTATTTTTAGTATTCATGAATTTGCTTCTGTTCGGCGGAGGTCAATATCTTAATGCTGGTACTCCACAAAACTTTCACAAGCATACTCTTGAGAAAAAACACCGGGTGAAATTTACAAATCAGGATCAGGGATCTTCAATTATTGAAGATGCTGATATAGATGCTGAGGAAGAATATCTTGGAAGTGATGATCTTAAGGATGGACTTACTAATAAGTTTTTTGCAACAAACTACAGTTTACTTGATAATTGGTACCTTTCCTTTTCAAGCCAGACTATTGTAAATGATTACAATCGTTTTAAAATCTTCGTGCCATTTTGTGGCAATTCAAATCCTATTTACATTACTCAACGAGTTTTAAGAATTTGATTCAACAGTATACATCGGTTACCTAAGTTGTGATCCTGCATATTGTTGATGTATTTTTTTCTACTTCATCTTATATGAAAGTTAAGTTCTAACTAAGGCTGCCTGATGCATTTTTTCATCTAAAGGAATCTCTGTATTCCAAGCATTCAATCGCTTAATTTCCAATAAAATCATGAAAAGAATTATCTTGTTCACAGGCTTAATTGCCTTTGTGTGCCTTACTAGTTGTAATACTAAAAAAGAAGAAAAAGAAGAAGTAGAAAAGTTTACTGTAACTAATCCGGTAAAAATTGATACTTCGTTTACAAAACAATACGTTTCACAGATTAAATCTGTACGTAATATTGAAATCCGTGCCCAGGAAAAAGGGTTTTTACAAAACATTTATGTTGATGAAGGGCAGTTTGTAAAAAAAGGACAGTTGTTGTTTAAAATTATGCCAAATATGTATCAGGCAGAATTACTTAAAGCACAAGCTGAACAAAAATCTGTAGAAATTGAATTGCAAAATTCAAAATTACTGGCAGATAAAAATATCGTTTCTAAAAACGAATTAAGTGTAGCTCAGGCAAAACTGCAATCAGCAAAAGCTGAGGTTTCATTAGCAAAACTACATTTATCATTTACTGAAATCAGAGCTCCGTTTGACGGAACAATTGACCGTATTCCATTAAAATTAGGAAGTCTTATTGACGAAGGTGAATTGTTAACAAGCCTTTCAGATAACAGTGAAATGTTTGCATATTTTAATGTATCTGAACCTGAATATTTACAATACCAAACGGATATAAAAGATCGTGCTGAAAACAAGGTTTCATTGCTATTAGCTAACGGAGAACTTTTTAAATTAAAAGGAAATGTAGAAGTTATCGAAAGTGAATTTAACAACGAAACCGGAAATATCGCTTTTAGAGCAAGATTCCCAAACACTGGTAAATTACTTCGAAACGGAGAAACTGGACAAGTTCAAATGTTGGTTCCTCTTAAAAACGCAATCGTGATTCCGCAAAAAGCGACTTACGAAATTCAGGATAAAAAATATGTTTTCATCGTTGACAAAAACAATAAAGTAAGTTCTAAAGAAATTACAATTACTGGCGAAATCCCTGATTTATATGTTGTAAGCAGCGGAATTACTGAAAATGATAAAATTTTACTTGAAGGAGTTCAGAAAGTAAAAGAAAATGACAAGATCAACTTTACTTACATAGCTCCTCAAAAAGTGGTTAATAATTTACGATTAAAAGCGGAATAAGTTTTTGTTTTAGTTGTTTGAGGTTTCAAGTTGCGCACTGAACGTGAAACTTTAAACCTGAAACATTTGAAAATTCCAATTTGGTTTAATCATTAAAAAAATATAAAAATGTTTAATAAATTTATTCAAAGACCTGTATTATCGATAGTAATATCGTTAGTCATCGTCTTTTTAGGGATCTTATCGGTACTGAATTTACCTATTACCCAGTTCCCTTCGATTTCTCCTCCAATGGTAAATGTTACGGCAGATTATCCTGGATCTAACGGAGAATTGATGATTAAATCAGTTGTTATTCCGCTGGAAAGAGCTCTAAATGGAGTTCCCGGAATGAAATATATGACTTCTGATGCAGGAAATGATGGTGAAGCGAGTATTCAGGTAGTTTTTAACTTAGGAACAGATCCTAATCAGGCTGCAATTAACGTGCAAAACCGTGTAGCTTCGGTTACAAATAAATTACCTCCATTGGTAGTTAGAGAAGGTGTAAAGATTACGCGTGAAGTTCCAAGTATGTTGATGTATGTGAATCTTTATAGTACGGATAAAAATACCGACATGAAGTTTTTATACAACTACGCCGATATCAACGTATTATCAGAATTAAAAAGGGTAAACGGTATTGGATCAGGAGATATCTTGGGAACACGTGAATATGCGATGCGTATCTGGTTAAAACCTGATCGTATGTTAGCTTATAAAGTATCTGCTGATGAGGTAATGGAAGCATTATCAAGCCAGAGTTTAGAAGCTTCTCCTGGTAAAACCGGAGAAAGTTCAGGAAAACGTTCTCAGACATTTGAATATGTATTAAAGTATTCAGGACGTTTTACAACTAAAGAACAATATGAGAATATTATTGTAAAATCGAATAGTAACGGAGAACTTTTACGTTTGAAAGACGTTGCTAAAATCGAATTTGGTAGTTCGATGTATGATATTTATTCTAATTTGAATGGAAAACCATCTGCAGCGATTGTATTGAAACAATCTTTTGGTAGTAATGCCAATCAGGTTATTGAAGATGTAAAAGCCAAGTTAGAAAAAATCAAGCAAAAATTCCCTAAAGGAATGAATTATGAAATTTCTTATGATGTTTCTAAATTCTTAGATGCTTCTATCGAAAAAGTAATTCACACGTTGATCGAAGCTTTTATTCTGGTAGGTTTAGTAGTGTTTCTTTTCTTAGGAGATTGGCGCTCTACGATTATTCCGGCAATTGCCGTACCTGTTTCCTTGATTGGAACTTTTATATTCATGACATTCTTCGATATTTCGTTGAACTTAATTACATTGTTTGCTTTAGTATTAGCTATTGGAGTCGTCGTCGATGATGCAATTGTGGTAATCGAAGCCGTTCACGCCAAGATGGAGGAAGAACATCTTTCGCCACTTAAAGCAACTAAAAAAGCGATGCATGAAATTGCAGGAGCAATTGTTGCGATTACATTCTTAATGGCTGCGGTATTTATTCCGGTTGCTTTTATGTCTGGTCCGGTTGGAGTATTTTATCGACAGTTCTCGATCACGATGGCAACTGCTATTATCCTTTCAGGTATTGTGGCTTTGACTTTGACACCTGCGCTTTGTGCGATGATGTTAAAAAATAATCATAGTACACCGAAAAAGAGAACACCTGTAAATATTTTTATTGATGGTTTCAACAACAAGTTTAATCTTGCTCAGGGTAAATATCAAAATGTTTTAGGTAAAATTGTAAATAGAAGAGCCGTTACAATTATTGCACTTCTTGGTTTTTGTGCCGGAACATGGTTGATTAGCAGCACCGTTCCTTCAGGATTTATCCCGAATGAGGATCAGGGAATGTTTTACGCAATTATTCAGACACCGCCAGGTTCATCATTAGAAAGAACGAATAATATTGCAGAGAAATTGCAAAAAATAGCCGAAACAATAGACGGAGTAAAATCTGTTTCGTCATTGGCAGGTTACGAAATTTTGACAGAAGGTACGGGATCGAATGCGGGAACTTGTTTGATCAACTTAAAAGACTGGAGCGATCGTAAAGAATCTGTACAGGAAGTTATGACAGAACTGGAAGAAAAATCGAAAGATATTCCAGGTGCAAATATTGAATTTTTCCAACCGCCTGCAGTACCCGGATATGGAGCAGCAGGAGGATTTGAACTTCGTTTACTGGATAAAACCGGTTCAGGTGATTTCAAAAAAATGGAAACTGTTAACAAGGAGTTTGTTGAAGAACTAAACAAACGTCCGGAATTATCAAATGTGTTTAGTTTCTTTAGTGCGAGTTTTCCTCAGTACATGATGAAAGTAGACAACGATTTGGCACAACAAAAAGGAGTTTCTATCGAAAATGCGATGAATACCTTGTCAACCCTTGTAGGTAGTAACTATGAAATTAGTTTTATTAAATACGGGATTAATTATAAAGTTATCGTTCAGGCATCTCCGGAATATCGTGCACAGCCAGATGATATCTTAAAACTTTATGTAAAAAATAACCGTGATGAAATGGTTCCTTTTTCTGCCTTTATGAAATTAGAAAAAGTATATGGTCTTTCAGAAATTACGAGACATAACATGTACAATTCTACTGAAATTAGTGGTGGTCCGGCTATAGGATATAGTTCAGGAACGGCGATTAAAGTGATTCAGGAAGTTGCAGAGAAAAAATTACCTAGAGGATATGATATTGACTGGGCAGGTATTTCTGCCGATGAGGTTGCTCAGGGTAATCAGGCTATTTGGGTATTCCTGATTTGTTTAGGATTCGTTTACCTTGTATTAGCGGCACAATACGAAAGTTTTATTTTGCCATTATCTGTAATTCTTTCTTTACCAGCGGGTATTTTTGGAGCTTTCTTATTATTGAAAATAACAGGATTAGAAAATAATATCTATGCACAGGTTGCAATGGTAATGCTTATTGGTTTATTGGGTAAAAATGCCGTACTGATTGTAGAGTTTGCGATACAGCGACATGCAGCAGGCAAAACAGTACTTGAGTCAGCAATGGAGGGAGCGAAAGCGAGGTTCCGTCCAATTTTGATGACTTCATTTGCTTTTATTGCAGGATTATTACCACTTGCTTTTGCTAGTGGTCCGGGTAAAATTGGTAACAGAACCATTGGTACTGCAGCTGCCGGAGGTATGCTTATAGGAACTATTTGTGGAGTATTTGTTATTCCGGGATTGTATTACATTTTTGCCAGAATAGCAGAGAAGCACAAGCTGGTAAAAAATGAAGAAGAGAATCCATTAACAGAAGAAATTGATAACAATCATGTATAAATTCAAATCATATCAATATGGTATTGCATTAGGTATATGTCTTACGGTTGCAGGGTGTAAAGCCCCTGCGCCTGAGGCAGCACCTACTACAAGTACGCCAGTTCCTGAGTCGTTTGGCGGAACAGCTCAAACTCAGGATTCAAACAACACCTCAGCCTTACAATGGAAAGATTACTTTAAGGATCAAAACCTTGTAGATTTGATTGATGTTGCTTTAAAAAACAATCAGGAATTAAATATTACTTTACAGGAAATTGAAATCGCAAAGAATGATATTCGTGTAAAAAAAGGACTTTTATTACCAACACTTGGTGTTCGCGCCGGAGCTGGAGTTGAA
>NZ_JAYSPC010000201.1:0-7304 GCF_043722275.1 Flavobacterium sp.
ATTGCCTCCGCAAAATTGGCAAACAAAAGCGTTGCAAGTAAAATCAGAAACACAATTAAGTTATAGGTGAAACTACCCTGATCTGTTGCTCCCATTAAAATGGAAACACAAACAGCAAGCATTATGGCAGTTCCTATTTCTACGGTAAACATTACCGGATTTTTGATCATCATTTTTGGATTCAGCTTCACAAAAGATTGCACTAAGGCTTCTTTTACCTGTTTGCTTTCAAACAATGAATTGGATTTATTATTAGTCATTTTTCTTTTATATTATTTTAAAGTAAAATATTCTGCCAATGGACCTAAAGCCAACGCTGGGAAGAATGATAAAGCAGCAATAATCGCGATTACGGCAAAAACCATTACACCAAAAATAGAAGTGTCAGTTTTTAAAGTTCCTGCACTTTCGGGGATGTATTTTTTATTAGCCAATAATCCTGCAATTGCCAATGGGCCAACGATAGGAATGAAACGGCTTAATAATAATACAATTCCTGTAGTGATATTCCAGAACGGATTGTTGTCCCCCAAACCTTCAAAACCGGAACCGTTATTGGCAGCGCTCGAAGTATATTCGTATAACATTTCAGAGAATCCGTGATGTCCGGGATTGTTTAACCAGCCTGTTGCGTTTCCGTTAAACCAGTAACCCATTGCCGTGTCGTTTGCAGCAAAATAAGAAGCTAAAGCTGTTCCTGATAATATTAATAAAGGGTGAAGAATAGCAATAAAAGCAGCAATTTTAACTTCTCTTGCTTCAATTTTCTTTCCTAAAAATTCAGGTGTTCGACCAACCATTAATCCGGAAATAAATACAGCCAGAATGATGAAAATATAAAAGTTGAGAATCCCAACACCGCAACCGCCATAAAATGCATTGACCATCATGGCAAGCAATTCCATAGCACCGGAAACAGGCATTGAACTATCGTGCATACTATTTACAGAACCTGTAGAAATTACGGTTGTGGCAATACTCCAAAAACCTGAAATCGCTGGTCCAAACCGAACTTCTTTTCCTTCCATCGCTCCGGTTGTTTGGGCAATTCCCATTTTTTCGATAGCAGGATTTCCGTTGATTTCACTTATAACTGTTGGAATAACGAGCAGTAAGAATCCAACCGTCATAACTCCGAAGATTACATATGAAAATTTCTTTTTCTTTAGATAAAAACCTAAAGCGAAAATCATAGCAAACGGAATAATTAATTGTGACCAAAGTTCAACTGCGTTGGTAAAATAAGTAGGGTTTTCTAAAGGATGCGCTGAGTTGGCTCCAAAAAAACCACCACCGTTTGTACCTAAATGTTTTATAGCAATAAAAGCTGCAGCGGGTCCGCGGGAAACTTCTACGTGATCGCCTTGTAAAGTTGTAATAGCATCTTTACTGTCAAAATCCATTGGGGTTCCGCTAAATGCTAAAATTGTAGCAACAATAATAGCAAGTGGCAATAAAATTCGTGTACAGCTTTTGATGAAATAATCGTAAAAATTACCTAGTTTATCAGTGGTTCTTTCTTTCATTGCATTAAAAATAATTGCCGCAGAAGCCATACCAACACCGGCAGAAACAAATTGCAAGAACATTAAAAACATTTGCGATAGATAAGAAACTCCGCTTTCGCCTGAATAATGTTGTAAATTACAATTTACGACAAACGAAATGGCGGTATTAAACGCCAAATCCGGGCTCATTGATGGATTGTTATCAGGATTTAAAAATAACGATCCTTGAAACAATAAGATAAAAAAGCAAAGAAAGAACCAAATCATGTTAATACTTAAAAGTGCTTTTAAGTGTTGTTTCCAGTTCATTTGTTCAGTAGAATTAATTCCGCTGATTTTAAAAATAAATTTTTCAATTGGATTGAAAATCGGGTCAAACAATGTTTTATCGCCCAAATAAACTTTAGCAATATATTTCCCTAACGGAATGGCTAAAATTATCGAAACGATAAAAATACTGATGACGCCAAGTAATTCTGTGTTCATAATTTTGAGATTATTTTTGTTGAGATGTAATTTGTAAAAGGAGACTGATGCATAATATCAATCTCACTTATAACTTTTGCATCATTAAAATTTTTCGGGTTTAATTAATACATAAACCAAATAGCCAAAAACGGCGATGGAAATAATAAATAGTGCAGTCATGATTTAGATTTTTTCAAAAAATTCAACTGATTTAAAACAAATAGCAAAAAGCAAAACGGCCAATGCGAGTAAAAGGAAAGTGATTAACATAGGAATGATTATTTTAGATTTTAGTCCCAATCCCGAAACTTCGGGACGGCATAGATTTTAGATTTTTGAACGATTAACCAATTAAACAGTTAACTGATTAAACATTTTACACACCCGAAGTATTGACTTGTTTGATGTATTCCGCTTTTAGCGTTTGAGGAAATAAATGTGAAATATTGCAGTGGCGCACTTCCATAAAGGAAGAAACCGAGAAAATGTAGACATTAGAAATAGCGTTTTTAGTTTCGATACTTCCTGTAATAAAAAGACGTTCAGCAAGAGCCAGACATTTTTTTGCACGAACGATATTACCTGAAATTATAGATTTCTTTGTAATGTCAGCAAAACGTTCCGCTTGTTTGTAGATTGAAGTGACTTGATTTTTCATGAGAATGAATTTTGTGTTCTTCCCACTTATGCCAAAAGCTGTTCCGAAAAAGTGTTGGAATGGCTAAAGCGTTGCCAATAAAAGCATTGTGATTTCATGCCAAAAAATAAGCATAAAAAAAGCCTATCAAAATGATAAGCTTTTATTGAAATGATAAGGGTTTATCCGGATTACTCCTGATTCCTGCAAGGTTTTCAAAACCTTGTAGGTATAAATTTTAGATAATCTGAATAGTAAAGATTGGAGTTGATTCGAAATACCTACAAGGTTTTGAAAACCTTGCAGGATCTAATGCGTTGAAGCTTTAAAATTGGAATTTGGAATTTTTAAATTGGAATTTACAACGGTTATTGTATACTATATTCCTCCAATTTTCTATACAAAGTAGCAATTCCAATTTCGAGTAATCGGGCAGTTTCCGCCTTATTACCTTTTGTATAATTTAAAACCTTCTGAATGTGAAGTTTCTCAACACTTTGCATAGAAAAAGCCGACATTGATTTGGTAGCTTTTTCAGGTTGATGTTGCATTTCATAAGGTAAAACATCCGAAGTTAAAATAGTATCACTGCTTAAAATTACAGATCTTTCAATGACATTTTTAAGTTCCCGAATATTTCCAGGCCAGGAATATGTTTCTAATTTCTGAAGAAAATCATCTGCAATATCTAACGTTTTTTTATTCGTTTTCTCAGAAAATTGTTTGACAAAATACTGCGTAATTGGCGCGATATCTTTAACTCTTTCTCTTAAAGGAGGAAGTTTAATTTCGAAAATATTCAAACGAAAATACAAATCAGAACGAAAACGATGTTCATCACTTTCTGTTTTTAAATCCCTGTTTGTAGCGGCAATTAATCTGAAATTTGATTTTTTGGGAGTTGTATCTCCAATCGGGATATATTCGCTGGTTTCTAAAACACGTAATAATTTTGCTTGCAGTTCAATTGGCATTTCTCCAATTTCATCCAGAAACAAAGTTCCGCCGTTAGCTTCTTCAATAAAACCTTTTTTATCTTTTAAAGCTCCGGTAAAAGCGCCTTGTTTGTGTCCGAATAATTCACTTTCTAAGATTTCCTTACTGAAAGTACTACAGTTTAAAGCAACAAAAGATTTCCCCACACGATTACTGTTTTCATGAATCGCTTGTGCAAAAACTTCTTTTCCGGTTCCGGTTTCGCCTGTTAGCAAAACTGTAGAATCGGTTACGGCAACTTTTTTGGCTAAATCAATAACTTGCTCAATTCCTTTAGATTTCCCTATAATGGTATTGAAAGAATATTTATCGCCAATACGTTTTTCAAGTTGTTGTACCTTTTTTTGTAAATGCGCCTTTTCAACGGCTTTATATAAAAGCGGAATAATTTTGTCATTATCATCGCCTTTTACGATATAATCAAAAGCGCCATTTTTCATAGCCTGAACACCATCCGGAATATTCCCGAAAGCGGTTAACAAAATAACTTCGATCAAAGGAAAACTTCCTTTAATGTTTTGGAGAAAATCAACGCCATTTCCGTCTGGTAATTTTACATCACATAAAACGACATCAATATCAGTTTGTTCAAGTTTCTTAAAACCTGATTTCAAATCCTTAGCTTCAATAACGTCAAATCCTTCTGATTTTATAATGCGTGCCAACAGACTTCTAAGTTTTTCTTCGTCGTCTATAATTAAAATTTTATGTGTCATTTGGGAAAAGGCTAGGATCTAAATTTATTTTGAAGTACAAATTTAGGTTTTAAATTAGTTCTCTTTTTTGATTAAATGGAAATTCTTTAAAAAAAAGTCACATACCAAAATCGTTACAATTTTTATTTCTAAGGATGAATTTAGCAAAAGAACTGTATCTTTAAAAACTCTAAATCAGTTATTTCAAATGAAAATACCACAATTCAGAATAAAGCCTTTTTTATTTACAACACTACTTATTATTAACGGCGTATTTCTTTGTTCAGCAAATAATTCAAATACAACAATTGATCCTCCAAAATCGAGATTGATTACATTTAAAATCAAATTAAAATTTGCTGGAAAAGTAAAGATTGAAACAGCAGCTTTAAAATTCAATAAACATTTAGCTTATAGTTTTACTCTGGACGATGGATATCGATCGGCTTATTTAACTGCTTTTCCTTTATTGAATGGAGGAAAAATAGCTTCAAAGAATATTAACGAATGGAAAAACGATCAGGGAGGAGACGGAACAAACTCAAAAGGACTTTTTTATTCAGATGGATTAGGAAATAAAATTTCGTTCAAACTAGGTTTGGCGATTAATGGCGGAACAATTGGAGATTTTTCGGCATATCGCGGACATCTTTCATGGGCTGAAGTAAAAGAAATGTACGATGCAGGTTGGGATATTTTAAATCATGGTTTAAATCATGCCACCAAACACGGAACTAATTTCCTGAACGAAGTAACGGAAAATACAACTTCAGTAAAACAAAATCTTGGGTTTACAATGTCGCAATTTGTAGTTCCCGGCGGAGAAAGTGATCCGGGATATCAATTAGAATATGAAAAAGACGCACTTGCAAATGGTTCTTTTTCTGTAGCATCTTATGTAGGGGCAGGTCCGGTTATTAAAGTGGATCAAAAAATAAATCTTGATAAAATGATTTATGCCCGAACCTTTGTTCAAAGTTCAAAAGATACAATTGGCTTTAAAACGATGGATCGTTTCTTAGCAACGTTTGATTCAGTTGCAAAATTGCAAAGTCCAATTTGGTACAACGAATTCACACACGGAGTAGGAAATGGAGATTTATGGTCATTAAGTATGCGTTTTCCAGACTTTAAATATTATATGACAAATATTGCAGACAAATATGGTTCAAAAGGAAATGATTCGATCTGGATGGCACCGTGGCAAGAAGTCTACGAATATATTTGGCTGAGAGACAGAATTAAAATTAACTATGAACAAAATGATAAAGATGTTGTTGTTATCGTTGAGGTTCCTGAAATTCCGGAAACATTTAGATATCGCGACATTTCTTTGACAATTAACTCACCTTCAAAATTCGAAATAGATTCTAAAGAATCCGATTTTACAATTTCAAATGATGGAAAAACAAATCATAAACTCATTAATATTAAACTAAATAAATAACACTTGTAGCTACAAATATTATAATTCTATTAACACGAAAGAATTTAGCCTTTGTGTCAAATGAATTAATTTTGCATAAAAGCTACATTATATATGAAAGACCCAATTTCAATCTCGATATTAGAATTAGCTATCATCACACAAGATAGCAATGCATCCGAAACATTTCAAAAAACAAAAGAAATAGCACAACTCGCAGACAACTTAGGTTACAAGCGTTTTTGGCTGGCCGAACATCACAATATGGCACATGTTGCAAGTACGGCAACAGTAGTTTTAATTGGTTATATTGCTGGTCACACTCAAAATATCCGAGTAGGTTCTGGCGGAATCATGTTACCTAATCATTCTCCTTTAATAGTAGCCGAGCAATTCGGCACACTAGAAACACTTTATCCTAATAGAATTGATTTAGGATTAGGAAGAGCGCCAGGAACAGATCAGCCAACCGCCGAAGCTATCCGAAAGGACTTTTTTGAGCAGGCACAACGTTTTCCTCAAAACGTAACCAAGCTTCAGGATTACTTTTCTGCCGAAAATGCCACTGCAAAAGTTAGAGCCTTTCCAGCTGAAGGTACCAATGTTCCAATCTGGATATTAGGTTCAAGTATGGAAAGTGCGGCTCTTGCCGCAGCTTATGGATTGCCATATGCTTTCGCGGGGCATTTTGCACCACGCCAAATGATTCAGGCTTTCGAGTTTTATCGCGAAAACTTCCAGCCTTCAGATGTTTTAGATAAACCCAAAACAATGGCTTGTGTCAATATTATTGCAGCCGACACAAATGAAGAGGCCGAAAGACTATCTACAAGTCTATATCAAATGTTTCTGAACTTAATTCGAGGTGATCGCAAAGGTTTGCAGCCACCAGTAGATTCTCTCGATGATATTATGGGCGAAGAAGAGCGTTTTCACGTCAATCAAATGACCGCATGTACTTTCACAGGAAACAAAGAGCAACTGATAACAGATATTAAAAAGTTTATCAACTACTCGAAAGTAGACGAACTAATGGCAACAAGCCCAATTTTCGATCATCAGGCAAAACTCAAAAGCATCCATATTACAAAAGAAGTAATTGATGATATAAACCACGCACTATAATATAGTAGTAATGTTTTTCTACTCCTATATATAAGGTATGATTTCTTCACCCACAACCCGACAGTTTTCAAAACCTGTCGGGTTTATTATTTCTATACATATTATTTTATCCAGCTGAGCGGAGTCGAAGCTTTTAGAATGAAGTTTTAGTTCAGGAGCTCTTTCCCGCTATGCACTCCAATCTTTTGTTTTTTTAAGAAAAAAGCAAAAGGATTTTCTACCGAGGCTTCGGGACTATCGGGGCTAGGGAATCAGTTTCGAAAAGAAGATGTGGCTCAAAGAGCAATAAAAACCACAAAAAAGCAAAACTTCGCGCCTTTGCGTCTTTGCGAAACCAATAAAAACAGGGTAAAAGCAAAACTTCGCGCCTTTGCGTCTTTGCAAGAAACAATAAAATCGGGTTTTGCATTCTTTTCGAAATACATTAGAAGATAAAAATCCTTGTAATA
>NZ_JAYSPC010000202.1:0-12657 GCF_043722275.1 Flavobacterium sp.
TCTCTTTGTGATAGATTCCTGCGCTGCAAAATCATAATTAAAGGAAGTTGTTCTAACTGTAAATTAATTCCGGCTTCATTCATTAATGCATTTGTATGACGAAAAATAGTTCGTTTCATCCTATGTACCTGAAAGAAAAAACTATCTGAAATTCCATCTTTAAAAACACTAAAATCTGCTTCATCTTTTTTCATAAAACAAAATTACAAAAAAGAGTGACATGTCAACTAATTTTGACAATTTTTATAATTTACTGAATATCAATATTATTACAAAATAATAACAAGAAAAAACTCAAAACTAATCCTTTTTTTTATTAACTTTAAATGTTACAATTTATCAATAAAATCTAAAAATTAGTCATATGAAAAAATTATTTTATTTTTTGATAGTTTCCCTTTTCTGCATAACCATTCAGGCTCAGACTACAGCTGAAATTCCTGTACAAAACACTTTACCAACTTTAGAAAATGATTCTGATTTGTCTCCACAAAATTACGATGCGGGAGATTTACCATGGCACGGAAGACGTTTTAAATTTACAGCAGGTGTATTTTTCCCTTCTAATAATACACAAGTTGAAGTAGGAAGCAATAATGGTGATTTTGGAAATATGATTGATTTTGAAAAAGATCTGGGATTTAATAAACAAACCACATCTTTTACCGGAGCATTTGAATGGAGAATTTCAAGAAGATCAAGGTTTGGCGCTGAATATTTTTATTTAAAAAGAACAGCAACTAAAACGCTTCAAAAAGACATAGAATTTGGCGATCACACTTATCCGGTCAATGCAAGTGTATCTGCTTTTTTAGACAATCAAATTTATCGAGTTACGTACGGATATGCCTTTATCTCAAAACCCAGCTATGAAATTGGCGCTCTTATAGGAGCGCATATTATGTTTGCAGATGTGGGACTTAAACTTGAAGGCGTAACAGCTCAGGCAGAGTATAGAGACAACTTTGATTTTACCGCTCCGCTCCCGGATCTTGGACTTTGGACAGAAATTGTTTTGGCAAAAAATTGGGGCCTTTATGCAAATGCCAATTATTTTGCTCTTAAAATAAATGATATCGACGGACGTCTTTGGAGTTATAACTTGTCGATATTATATAATGTTTACAAAAACTTAAGCTTAACTGCCGGTTATACAGGCTTACACATTAGAGTTGATGCCGAAAAAGAAAAGTTAAACGGATTTTTTAAATGGGGTTATAATGGTCCAACATTAACCGCAACGTATGCATTTGGAAATCACGTTAAGTTTTATAAACATTAAAGGAATTTTAAACCATGTAAATTCATAGAAGAAATATAAGTTCTATTTTGAATTCCTAAACTCATTTTTTTGCATCGCGAAGTTTTAAACCATGTAAGTTCATAGAAGATATTATAAGTTTTGGTTTTGCGTAGATTGTCATAAAAAAAAATTCACCGCAAAGGCCGCTAAGATTTTTTCCTTTTTGGAGCTTATGTAAACATAAGTTCGCAAAGCTTTGTGTTGAAAATACTTTGTGTTAGTTTCTTGTGTTCCTTTGACTTCGCTCAGAATGACAAAAATGTGGTATCGGAATCGATATAAAAAAACCTTTGTCAAAGTTAAACTTTGACAAAGGTCACAACACAAAGTAAAGGCGAACTTTGTGTTTTATAAAACTGCTTAATTACAAAACTTTGCGTGCTTTGCGGTAAAATAACTAAGCTAGTTTATTGCTCAAACTTAACTCAAAATAAACTCAACTAATTATTTTTCAATTGGAGAGAATTTTATAGCTGTTCCTCCTCCAGCTGCCAATTTAAGATCTAATATTGTTTTACTATTTACTTTTTGTTTTGAAATTGTTACAGGATACGGATTCGTTTTATAATTTGCTCCCGCTCCATCAGCATAAATTACAGCTTCATAATCCTTTCCTTTGTCAAGAAATGATAAATCGACTTTAAGGTTTCTTGCAGCACTATTTGTGATAGAACCCAAATACCAGTTTTTCTCGTCCCAGTCTTTACGGACAATTGTTGTGTATTCTCCTATTTTAGAATCCAGGACTTTAGTATCAGACCATGTACACGGAACATCTTTTATAAACTGAAATTCCGGTTTTCCTTCATAATTCTCCGGTAAATCTGAAGCCATTTGCAACGGACTAAAAATAATCACATACAATGCCAATTGATTTGCCAGTGTCGTTTGCACTCTCGCTCCCGAAGGTGTTTTATAATCAAAATTGAAATTTCCCGGCGTATAATCAAAAGGTCCTGAAAGCATTCTGGTAAAAGGCAAAGTCGTTAAATGTTCCGGAGTATTTCCGCCATCAACAGACCAAGCGTTGTATTCCTGACCTCTTCCGCCTTCTTGCGTCATAAAGTTGGGATAAGTACGCTGCAATCCTGTTCCTTTTATAGGTTCGTGATTGTCGATCATGATATGATATTTAGCCGCAGTTTCCATTACTTTTCTATAATGACGCGCTCCGTATTGGCTATCGTGCCATTCTTTTTTATCCAGATATTTATTTACATAGCCCGTTTTTACGGTATTTACGCCCATTTTTTGGTACAATTTAAAAGCATCTTCTAACTGGCTTTCATAATGTTTTGTAGCTCCGGCCGTTTCATGATGTCCTATCAAGCGAACATTTTTTATGGCAGCATATTTTGTAATTTCTTCCAAATTAAAATCAGGATATGCTTTTACAAAACTAAATGATGATCCATCAGCCGTCCAGTCACCGTCCCAGCCTTCGTTCCAGCCTTCAACTAAAACTCCGTCTAAATTGTTTTTTGCCGCAAAATCAATATATTCTTTTGTGTTTTTAGTTGTTGCGCCATGTTTTGGTCCTTGTCCCCAAGTGAACTTTTCCAGATGCATTCCCCACCAAATTCCAATATATTTTGAAGGCGTAATCCACGAAAGATCTTCAATTTTTGATGGTTCATTTAGATTCAGCATAATTGTCGAAGTCGCCACTTCTCCGGGAGTTTTCCCTACAACAATTGTTCTCCACGGAGTTCTAAAAGGCGTTTGAGCATATACTTTTACGCCATTTTTCCACGGTACTAATTCGCTTTTGTATTGTTTATCATTTGTTTTTAATAACGTCATTGAAGTAAAATCCGTTAAGTTGGCTTCGTGAATTGCCACAAATAATTTTTCTTTGGTTTCAAAAGTTGCCGGAGTATTTATGGTATCGGTTTTACTTGTTGGCGTTTTACGGTATGTACTTTCGTAATAACTATTTTCGCGATGTACGGGAATCCACCAAACATCATTATTTGATTTGAAAGTAAATTGCGTAATCTCATTTGATATTTCGACTTTATCTAAATGGGACTGTTTCGGGAATTCATATCGAAAACCAATCCCATCATCAAAAACCCTGAAAATAATATTGACCAAGCGCTCTTCGCCTTTTGATTCTTTTAAATGAATAATTAATTCTTTGTGATGATCTCTCACTTTTTTAAATTCTCCCCACGGTTGTTCCCAAGTTTCATCTGCTGATTTTTCTTCGGTGGAAACCACTTCAAAACCTTCTGTCATTTTTTGGATGCCTTTAAATTCAAATCCCAATAAAGACGGTTCTATAACCGATTTTCCGTTAGCCGTAAAACTATATTGCGGCTGACCTGAAGGAGTTAATTCAAAAACTAATTCGGTATTTTTTCCTGGAGAACTTATCTTGTATGTTTTTTTAGTACCAGAATTGCAAGCGTAAATCAATATCGACGCTAAAGCGATTAAACAGTATCTATATTTTATGTTTTTCATTATTTAATTGTATTAATTACAACTCTTATTTAATTTCGTTTAGTAACTGTTTTGCTTTTGCTGGCTGCATGGAAACAAAATAATTAAAAGCCTGATCTAATTGTTTCTGGGCATCGGCATTGCCTTTCTTTTCTGTTCGCAGATTGTACATTTTACTGATATCAGGAAAAACGGTTTCGGTGCTTTTTACACCCGCAAATGCTTTTACTTTTTCAATATAAGTATACCCAAATTCTACTGTTGGCTCAAACATTGTTCCTTCGCCAAAGTCATTCCATGTGATTAATTGCAGGAAATTTAAATTCGCATTTTTAGCCAAAGAAAGTGTTTCGTCAAGAGTAGCTCCATTGTTGGGTTCTATGGTCCAGCCAATTGCTGCTCCGCCACCACCTTCGGCATAAAAATCTTTAAATCCAGGATAAGCACTTCCTATTGCAACAGCCAGTTTTGGTTTTGTATTGGTATAAAAATTAGTCAAATAGGTATTATTTTTATAAACCCACGCATATTCTCCCGAAGCATTTTCACCAGTTTCAACTGATTGATCCCAAAGGGTTAAAAAAGTAGGTTTTGTGGTTAACGTATTAAAAACATTGGTCCATTCGGCTGGGGTTTGCAATACAATTGGTCCAAAATTCAGCAATAATGGTTTTCCGTTTACTTTGATGTAATTTTTATCATCAAAATAATTTTTCTCCATATATGCTAAGTCGGTTTTTGCCGCGCCGGTGACTGATATTGCTTTTCCGGCGTTTACGACATTAGTCAAAATTCTGTCCTCATAAACAATGGCATATTCTAATCCTACTTTGTCCAGCATTGCGATAAGCTGTTCTGTATTTTCTTTTACCATTCTATAATCATTGACATCATAAGTGCCGTACCAATCGATTAAAACGCCATCGATTCCTGAATATTTCATCAATAATAAATGATTTTCGATCACATTTTTATCGCCTGAATGATAAGGACCAATTAGCGGATAATAATATGACGCAATTTCGCGACGATTGTTTGCGCCTATGTTGTTTGGATTTTTGTTTGCCATTGTCCAGTGATATCCCCATTTTTTATCGGCACTACTTTCATTGGTTTCAAACCAAGGCATATAATGAACGTAAATTTTGGTGCTATTTGTTTTTTCAATAGCAACAGGCTGAATTGTTTCCGGTTCTGTAGGCTGATCTGAATTTTTATCGTCGCTGCTACAACCCGCAACGACTAAAATATTCATGATCCCAAAAAACAATAATGTGATAGATCTTTTCATATTGATGTGTTATTTGTTTTATTTTTTGCCACAGATTAAAATGATTAGAAAGATTTTTTTTTAATTATTTCACGTAGATTTATTTACTCTAATACATCAAAACCAAATCTGCTTTAATTTGCTAAATCTGCGTGAAACTTTTTAATCATTTTAATCTTCTAATCTGTGGCTAAAATTATTTTACGCTGATTTAATTGATTCAAGCTGATTTTACAGATAAAAATAATCTGCTTAATCTGCCTAATCTGCGAGAGATAATCTGTGACTAAATTTTTTCTGGCAGATTAGGCAGATCTGGCAGATTTTTTTCTTTTCCACTTATTAAAAAGATTTCCATAGATTTTTTTAATCATTTTAGTCCTCTAATCTGTGGCTAAAATTATTTCACGCAGATTTTAATTGATTTAAGCAGATTCTGCAGATTTATTTACTCTACATCAAAATTATATCTGCTTTAATCTGTAAAATCTGCGTAAAACTTTTTTTTAATCATTTTAATCCTCTAATCTGTGACTATTTTTTTCTCACGCAGATTTTGCAGATCTGGCAGATTTTTTTCTTTTCCACTGATTAAAAAGATTTCCATAGATTTTTTTAATCATTTTAATCCTCTAATCTGTGGCTAAAATTATTTCACGCAGATTTTAATTGATTTAAGCAGATTCTGCAGATTTATTTACTCTAATACATCAAAATTATATCTGCTTTAATCTGTAAAATCTGCGTAAAACTTTTTTTAAATCATTTTAATCCTTTAATCTGTGACTAAATTTTTTCTCGCAGATTTTGCAGATCTGGCAGATTTATTTTTTTTGCCACTGATTAAAAGATTTTTAATTTTTAATTCTCAATTTTTAATTCATATAAAATATGTCAGCCTTCCACGACTAACCAACACGGAAGACTGACATTCATTAATTTAGTACCCAGGATTTTGTACCAAATTTTTATTTGTAGTTAAAACTGTACTCGGAATTGGGAAAATCGCTCTGTATTTCTCCGTTGCGCCTTTTTCCCACCAAGGAAGGAAGTAGGTTCCAAAACGGATATTATCTGTTCTTCTTCTTCCTTCAAAAGTAAATTCCTTCAGCAATTCTTTATCTATAAAATTAAGATCGATTGTTGCTGGCATTTCTTCTCCGGCACGCGCTGTAATTTGCTGAATAAATGGTTTAGCCAAATCAGCAGATCCTAAACGAACGTAACATTCTGCTTGCATCATCAGGATTTCGGCATAACGAATCAATACAAAATCGTGATCACGTTCCCATTGTTCGCCGGCTTTCATTTCGTATTTTCCTAAACGAACTCCTTGATTTTCTTTGGCATCAGCCACACTTGTAACTTCTTCTGTATATGTTAAGGGTTCTCCGTTATCCATTACAATAACTTGTCCGGTTGCTGCATTGATCTGATCGCCGGCAACCATACATTTTCTTCTTTTATCTGTTTCTGCAAAAGCCGAATAAACGCCGGGTTGTGCGCACATTCCGTTTGCGCTCCACGGATAATCATTTCCTGTAGCCGAAATTGTCAATTTATGAAGGTAATGACATGACATTGAGTTCATATAATTTCCAACTGTTCCTGCTTTTGAATCGTAAGGAATTGCGAAAATAATCTCTGGTGACTTTTGATTTTCTGTTGCAAAATTGGCAAAGAAATCAGGCGTTAATGTATATCCGGTAACTTTCTGACACATATTAATACAATCCTGCCAACGCGCTGTTCCTATAAAAGCTTCGGAATTAAGATATAATCTGGCTAATAATGAATACGCTACGTTTTTTGTCAATTTAGAATACACAACATTCGAAGTCAAATGCGGAATAGCGTCAAGTAGTTCTTTCTCCACAAAATCATACACTTGTTTTCTGGTAGAATTGGAAGGCAAAGAGGTATCTTCAAAATTTACTACGATTGGCACATTACCAAATGCGTCTAAAAGATTGTAGTAATAATAGGCTCTCAACGATTTTAATTCGGCATAAATTGGTGCTTTTGCAGCATCGGTCAATGATGATTTATCAACTTGATAAAGGATCGAATTGATCTTGGCAATTCCGGTATAATTGTAACGCCATGACGAAAGAATCAAGCGATTATCAGCTTTCCAGGTATGTTTTTGTACATCCTGATATTGACCGCCGTCATACCAGTTTGTTCCTCTTGTTGGGATTGTAGCTTCATCTGAAGCAGTTTCATTCAAAAAGAAAACATACTCACTTGTTGGATAATTATTTGAGATTCCGTCAGCAAATCCTCTTAATGATGAATATGCTCCGCCAACTAATGCATCAACTTCTTTTGGAGTATTTCCAAAATTTCCATCTTCAACTTTATCATATAAATCTTCATTTAAATTGGTACATGATATCGTAAAAAGCATGCTAACTAATAGTGCTGCAGTTATTTTGATTTTCATTTTATATATTTTTGAGTTAATCGCTTAGTTATTCAGCGTAAAATTTAATCCTACAGAAATCGTTGTTGGACGAGGATAATTATTATATCTGTCAATTCCCGGCGCTGCTAATCCGGTTAAATCCATTACTCCCGTTTGATTTATTCCGTCTTGAGCATTTAAACCAATTTCAGGATCTACGCCTTTGTACTTTGTAAATACAGCAAGGTTTTCTCCCATAAGATATATTCTAAGTTTAGAACTTTTGTATTTTAAAGGCAAAGTATATCCTACTGAAACGGTTTGAAGCCTGAAGAAAGAAGCATCTTCGATCCAATAACTTGAATATTTAGGTGCAGAAGTGATACCGCTATTCAGGAAATCATCCGGAACATTAAAAGTTGGTAATCTGTTAGGATCATTCAACATCATGTTTGTAGCGTTTAAAGCTTTTTGACCAAACATTCCGTATCCTGAAATTCCTAAATCAAAGTTTCCGTAAGTAAAATTCATTCCAACACCCATAGTTAAATCCGGCTGAACATCGCCCAACGCTTTTTTATCAGCATCGACTAATGCTTCGCCTAAAACTTTATCTCCGGCAGCATTGAAGTACAACATTTTTCCATCTGTATCAAGTCCTGCGCTTTCAAAACCCCAAAAAGTTCCTACTGCATAACCTTCGGCAATAATTTGAGAATATTGTCCTGACATTCCTGCTAATCCGTGAAGAGATCCGCTGTAAATAACATCAGTTTTATAAGTAGGATTTGATAATTTCTCTATTTTTTGAATGTTGTGCCCTAATGTCAAATTAGCATTCCAGGAAAATTTATCTCCTTTTACAATATCAGCATTCAAAGTAAGTTCCAATCCTTTGTTTGACATTTCACCCACATTTGCTAACATAGTTCCCACTAAATAAGGTGGTTGAGGAACTTCATAAGTATATAATAAATCGTCGGTGTTTTTTACATAATATTCAAATGAACCCGTAATTCTGTTGAACAAACTAAAATCCAAACCAACATTTAATTGTCTTGTTGATTCCCATTTTAAGTCAGGATTTGGGTTTTGTTTTGGCGAATAAGCTAAACTCCATGTTCCCGTTGCAGGATCGTAATAACTGTCATTTCCAACTCCTAAAATTGAAAGTGATTTGTATTCACCAATTCCGTCCTGATTTCCTGTAACTCCGTAACCAACCCTTACTTTAAGGTTGTCTAGCCAGCCTTTTGTAGAACTCATAAATTCTTCGCTTGACACTTTCCATGCCGCCGAAGCTGACGGGAATGTTCCCCATTTATTATTTTCTCCAAAACGGCTTGAACCATCTCGTCTCACTGTTCCTGTTAGTAAATATTTTCCATCATAAGAATAATTTGCACGGGCATAAAACGAAACTAAATTTGATTTTCCTTTGTATGAATACACATCGCCTAAACGATAATTATAACCCGCACCAAGATTGTTATAACTAAAAGCATCTGTTACAAAACCACTTCGTTGTGCGCCAAAACCTTCATAGATATTTTCTAAATATGAATATCCAGCAAGTGCGCCAATAGTATGTTTGTTGATTACTTTATTGTAATTTACATAAATTTCGCCTTGAGCATTTGCATATTCTGCATAGGTTCTTTGAGCATAACCGTTTTCAGTTACTCCTTCCATAACCGCGTAACTTGGTTTGTAAGTTGCTCCTTTTACAGCATTATGTTCATAAGAAATATTCGCAACCGCAAGAAAATCTTTTGCAAATTTTACTTCGGTTTTAAAATAACCTAATAATCTGTGTCTTTCGTTATCAACCGTTCTGTTTGTTAAAATTTCAACCGGGTTTTCGTAAATATTTCCTGCTACCGAAGAGAAATTTCCGTTAGCATCATAAACCGGAATCGTTGGATTTAAGTTATATGAACGTTCAAAAATTCTATAATCCATTGGGTGCCATTTGTCAACATTAGCAAATAAGCCCATGTCAAATTTTACCTCTTTATTATCTCCAAGATATTGATACGCATTGATGTTTCCGCTCAATCTTTCAAGACCCGTTTTTTTGATCACACCTTCATTGTTTAAGTACGAAAGTGATGTTCTAAAACCGCTGTCAGCTTTTCCTGAATTAATACTTAAAGTATGCGATTGCGAAATAGCAGTTTGCTGTAATGCTTTTTGCCAGTTTGTATTTCCGCCGTAATCAACAGCATCTGAGTTTCCTGTACTGCGAACGTAACCTCTCCATTGATTTGCTGACAAAAGATCTAAATTATCCGTTACATAACCCACGCTTGATAAACCGCTGTACGTAACCGAAACTCCTTTTGTACCAGATTTTGTTGTGATAATAATAACTCCGTTTGCTCCTCTTGATCCGTATATGGCTGTCGCCGAAGCATCTTTAAGAACGTCAACAGATTTAATATCAGATGGCTGAACGATGTTGATATCAACTCCCGCAATTCCGTCAACTACAATCAGCGGACTATTACTTGCGGTTAAAGATGTTCCTCCGCGTAAGCGAATTGTAGAACCCGCCGCAGGATCTCCAGATGGACGAATGATATTTAATCCCGCTACTTTTCCTTGCAAAACCTGTTCTGTAGAAGATATTGTTCCTTTTACTAAATCATCTGATTTTAAACTTGAGATTGCTCCGGTTAAATCCGATTTTTTTTGCGTTCCGTATCCTACAGAAACTACCTGAACTTCAGCAAGCATATAACCATCGTTTTGTAAACGAACGTCTAAATTAGGTTTTGTTGCTGCCGTAATTTGCACTTTTTGAGTGGTTGAACCAATGAACGAAACTTCAATAGAACCTCCTACGGCTACCGATAAGGTAAATTTTCCGTCAAAATCTGTGGTTGTTGCATTTCTCGTTCCTGCTTCAAGAACCGTAGCTCCCGGCAATACACTGCCTGTATTATCATAAACGGTACCTGATACCTGCTTTTTTTCCTGCGCAAACATTCCCGCCGAAAGAAAAAGCATGAAAATCATGAATACCACATTTTTAGTAGTCCACATGTGATGCAGGACTATTTTTTTATTTTTACTATTCATAAGTAGTTATTTATTGTTTTTTTATCGGTCATATGTAATTCGCATAGTTATTATTGGTTATAACCAAATTTTGGATTATGCTCATTTCATTAGAATTGATATTAATTTGATAGTGATTATTTGTCTAAAGTTTTAAGTGGAATCGTAGTATCCGAAATCGTTTTGTCTTTATTGTCTTTTACCAAAACATGAATTTCATTTAAATTCGGAATCCCATTAAGTTCTGAAACCAGGTTGACAAATCCTTTAATCTCTGCCGTTCCACCAGAAAACTCACCCGAAATTACTTTGCTTCCGGCTGTAATTGTATAAAGCAATTTATTCACGCCAGATTCATTGTTTTTTCTGGACATTCCAAGAAAATCTTTTTGACTAATTTGCAAAGGAAAAAATGCAAAAACCGGTGGCGGTGGCGGTACAAAAGCTCCAGCGTATAAAACCTGATCAGGAGTTGTTCCTGCCCAATTGTCTTTCACCATCAGGAAAACTAAATTTTTCATTTCGTAACCATCAGGAGCATTGTAATAATCCTTTGGAACCAAATCCATTTTATAAAAACCGTTTCCTAAATCCTTCAGTTTTGTTTTTTCTGCAATATCCGGTTTCGAAGCTTCATACATTTGCTGAATATCCCAATCATTTAGTCCGCTATGCATATGAACACTTGTTGCTCCTGCAAATCCCGGAGCTAAATTGGCATTAAACAAAATACTTACACCTTTATCAATTGTTGGTTTTGTGGGATAAGCTCTAATCAGCTCGTTTGCAGTATAAAATGTTGTAAAATCAGTGTAAGGCATATTTCCTACTTCACTTTGTTTTGATCCGTTTTTGTTTTTTAAACGAAACCAAAATCCGGCACTCGCTGCAATTTCTGCCGGAGTTTTAGAAAAATATTCGGTTGGAGTCAAAGTAAAACTCCAGATCTTATCCTTTACATGCGTTAGTTTTGCAAAATCAGATGAGTTTTCCCAATTTCCCGCATCCGGCTCTGATGGTGACCAGATCCAGATATAAAGATCTTCGT
This sequence comes from Flavobacterium sp., assembly GCF_043722275.1. Taxonomy (GTDB): domain Bacteria; phylum Bacteroidota; class Bacteroidia; order Flavobacteriales; family Flavobacteriaceae; genus Flavobacterium. The sequence continues at coordinate 11,540 of NZ_JAYSPC010000202.1, forward strand.
TTTCAGCAAATGTAGTAGCTGACATATCAAAATACCATGTCACTTTTTCATCATATTTGTACACCACCGGAAACGATGACATAGCGCCCACAGCTCCTGCAGTTTCTTGTGCCTGCATAAAATTAGGAGCCATAAAAAGGGCCAGTAAAATTGTATATATAAATTTTTTCATGTGTATATCATATTTGTTTTTTAAAGGAACATGGTATCGCCATTCTTTGTGCAAGTTTGTTATTTGGAATCATGGCGATTTCATATTACTTTTTAATTAATAGCATTTAATTTAAACACGTAAGACACAAATGGGCTTCCGCCGGAACTACGAACCAATTGAATTTCCATTTCTTCGTTTTTTCCGGGAACTGATGTTAATCTGAGTTCATCTGTTTTTTGGGTTTTCTGAGCATCGCTATACAAATAAATTCTGATAGCATTTCCTGCTTTTGTGGGCTGAAAATCTGAGCTTAACTGCCAGAATCCTTTTGGAGCGAATAAAGGAGGAACATTGCCCGTAACTTCATAACTTGTTGGATTGTTTTTTTCATCTACATTGAATTTGATTTTAAAATCCTCGTAATTGAAATAGGTACTCAAGTTTTCTTCGCTTGGTTCGATCTTATTTGCCTTTGCAAATTCATCCACCATCTTCAAATTTGTTAATCCCCAATTTCCATTTACTTTCTCATAAATGGTAATTGGATCAACGTAGCTTCCGTCTTCTGTACTATCGCAGGAAATCGCAAATAAGCACATCAAAACAGCTAACCAGTAAATACTTTTACTTCTCATAAATTTTGGTTTTTGTTAGTTTTTATTCTTCTAAAAGAACAGCACGAAACTAGATGTTAAATAAATCTAAAAAAAAAGATCTGTGAAAAATCAAGATATAATTCGATTATTTAAAAGTTTAAACAACTGAAAATCAATCTACTATTACGTTTTCGTAATTTAAAAAATCAAGGTTTTGTTGAGACGAAAATCACAAATAAATAATGGTAAAAATGACAATATCTAATTTAAAACAGATTATTTTTTCACTATCTATATATTTGAATAGTTTTTATTGTATAATTGCAAGTTGTTAGACCACTTTTAACATTCACAAACCATTTTCACGC
>NZ_JAYSPC010000203.1:0-3547 GCF_043722275.1 Flavobacterium sp.
TTGATTTTATTTTCTTTTAAAGCCAACACATTATCACTACTTATCATTGCTGCGTCTGCAACAACAGTAAATTCTTTTACATTGTTCTTTAGTATAAAACTGTTTACAACAGGTATAATCGTATGCCCTTCAAATGTATTGCCAGAGAACACTTCATAAGCAATAGGAAAGCCTTCTTTGGTTACCATCAACGCCACTAAAATTTGCGGTTGCTGTGATTTACTATCTTTTGAAAATCCATTTTTACGAAGTTCATCTTCTTCAAATGTTTCAAAGTATAATGTAGTTACATCATAAAACAATAAATCGTAATTAAATGCATAATATTTTTTTGCGAATTCCAAACTGATACTTTCTGCTTTTGATTTTAGCACAAGCCATTGTGGTGCGGATTCATAATAACTTTGCCTTCGATGTTTAATGCCGAAATATTCATAAAGCAATTCTATAGACCTAAGCTTGGAGGCGGGCTCTATCATTCGCAAAATAACCAAATCTAAAAAAATGTTATTTTGTATTTTGTCAAATCCGATCTTAGCTATAAGTTGTGAAATCTGTTCGTGCAAAAAAGTATAATGAGTGCCGACAAATTCAGTTTGATTGATATACAATATCTTGTTGGGCAGAATCTTTTCAAACAGCAAAGCTTGCTTACTAGCTTTTTCTATAAAATCATTCGCTAGTATTAACAAGTCTATTTTTTCTTGCTCATTATTTGCTGTCCCAACATGTTTAACAATAATTCTTTTTCTTTTTTCTATCTTATAAACTTGAATAGAAACAGAATTTACTGAGTACTTAATTTTCCTGATTTTATACATAAAATCTTATTAGGTCAGCAAATTACGAAAAACTGAAAAGTAACTAATACATTATTAGCAACTTACATTTTGCACAAATCAAGGGTGGACAAGTCAGGAAAGATTTAAGTGCAAATCATGTGGATTATTATTTACTCGAACTAATAAATCTGTAAAACAAAACAATCAATTTATACCGATTCGGTATCTGTATTAATCCAATAACTGCTTCGCATTTTTGGACTATAACAGCTACTCTCTCGGCATTTACAATACTAAATTCAAAATATTCTTTGGACTATTTTGATCTAAGTGTTGGTATAATATTTCAAAATCACCTAATTCCAATAAAAAACAATTAGAAAAGCTAACTTTCGAATCAAACAGAAAAATGTAGCCCGAAAGGTGTGCATTCTTCAAAAAAATATTTTTTGATTTTTGGACGTCAATTCTTTTTTTAAACCCAAATTACGCAATAAGAAATTTTCAATATTTATTTTTCTAATGCGTAGCAATAGGTAACTTAGCAGCATGGAATTTGATATAAGCTATACAGACAAAGTGATTAACCCACATTGCAGCTAAAAGCGTCTACAAATGTTAAAAACAGTGATTTTGAAGGAAAGTTATCAAAAAAAAGGGTGTTGATAAAAGATAAACGCTTGACATTCAAGAGTAAAAATTAAAGCAGATTTCAAAAAGCGCTTTGTAGTCCCCCGCGCTGTATTGTATAGCACCAAAAGAATATCTTCCTTTGTTGAGTGTATTTAAAAGCCATATATAAACAAGAAGGAGAGAATAAATTCCGAACAGCCTACTATCGTTTGGTAGAAAGCTATCGTCATAATAATACTGTAAAACATAGCACCATTGTTCATTTAGGAAAGTTGGATGAACTACCAGATATAGAACACAAAAAAGAATTAGCAAAACGAATAGATGATTTAGTACGCACCAGTAGAACAGGGATGCAAAGTTTATTTGTATCCAACAAAGAATTAGTAGAACAATTAGCTCAAAAATATTTTAATGAAATAAAAGACAATAACAAAATAGATATTAGCCTAGACAGCCCAATACAAGCAGTAGATTTAGGTAGTGTTGCAAACAAGGATGTAAGAGAAGTAGGTATAGAATGGCTGTGTAAACAAGCATTAGACCAACTAAAATTACATGAATTACTACAAGCCAATGAATGGACTGCCGAAAAAATAAAATTAGCCTATACCCATATTATTAGCAAGGCATCCAAACCTGCATCAGAACTAAAAACCAGCAAATGGGTAAAAGAAAACTCGGCCGTATGCGAAGTAACGGGTTACCCCATTACAAAAATTACAAAAGATAAACTTTATGGAATAAGTAAAGATTTATATGTAATAAAAGATAAAATAGAACAGCATTTAAGCACAACTACTAATGAGTTATTTGACTTACAAGATAGGATTATACTGTATGATTTAACCAACACCTATTTTGAGGGCTCCATGCGTAAAAGTAAACTAGCAAAATTTGGAAGAAGTAAAGAAAAACGCAATGATGCCAAACTAATAGTATTAGCAGCGGTTGTAAACGTAGAAGGGTTTTTAAAATATTCAGAAATTTTTGAAGGCAATTTATCTGACAGTAAATCGCTCGAAAAAATAATAGATAAACTATCAAAAAAACAAGCAGCGGAAAAACAAATAGTAGTATTAGATGCAGGTATAGCAAGCGAAGATAATTTAATGCTGTTGAAAGAAAAAGGTTATGATTACATGTGTGTATCTAGAAGCGGATTAAGAAAATATGAAATAGATACAACAACAAAAGAGGTAGAAGTAAAAGATAATAAAGGACAAAGTATAAAATTACAAAAAGTAAAAATACCCCAAACAACAGACACATTTATTGAAGTAAAAAGCGAAAATAAAGCCTTAAAAGAATCGGGTATGAATAGCTCATTTGCTCAAAAATTTGAACAAGGATTAGAAGAAATAAAAACAGCATTAACAAAAAAAAGAGGCACAAAAAAAATAGAAAAAGTGTGGGAACGAATCGGCAGATTGAAACAAAAATATCCATCCATTTCAAAATATTATACCATAGAAACCCCTACAAACATTAACAATATAGTAAGCGATATAAAATACAAGCAAATTGAAATAGAAAAAAAGGAGGGCATTTATTTACTTCGTACCACATTAAACACCAATGATGAAAAAACCCATTGGGCTATTTATAATACAATAAGAGAAATAGAAGCAACCTTTAGAATTTTAAAAACAGATCTTGACTTGCGCCCCATTTATCACAAAACCGACCTAGCCTCAAAAGCGCACTTACACTTAGGATTGCTTGGTTACTGGCTTGTAAATACAGTACGACACCAATTAAAACAAAAGGGGATTAATAATAACTGGCAAGAGATTGTTAGAATTATGAATACACAAAAAACGGTAACTACAACAATGGTAAATCAGTATGATCAAACCATTATAATTAGGCAATGTAGCGAACCTATTGCGGATGCAAATGCAATTTACAAAGCATTAAATTACCAAATTAAACCATTTAGTCAACTAAAAGTTGTAGTCCCCCCTGACAAAATAAAAAAAATTGATGCACATATTTTAATACCCTTTAGAGGGGGATAGCTGCAATGTGGGTTAATTTATATTTTAAAGTAAATATTCGTTTTATACCACTAATACTGTGCTCTACGCCAACCCTTATTTTTGATTTTTCTTTGTTTGCATCTTTTTGTT
>NZ_JAYSPC010000204.1:0-18886 GCF_043722275.1 Flavobacterium sp.
AATATCATCTTTCGACGGATCTTCATCTTCTTCATTAATTTGAGAAACTACTCCAATGATTTTTCCGCCAGCATTAGCATCGTTTATTAATTTGATAGATTTATCTCTACCCGCAGAAATTGGAATGACAACTCCAGGAAATAAAACAGTATTGCGTAAAGGTAAAATAGGTAACGAAAGCGGAAGCTCTTCATTGTTCATTTCCTCTTCGTCTTCAGGAGTTAATAATGGAATCAATTCTGCTTCTGAATCAAATTCTTGAAGTGACAGATTGTCAATGGTAAGTATTTTATGGTCTGACATAATAATATATAAGTCGTTTTGTCATTAAATTTTAATTCTAACTTCAAATCTAACCTCAGGTATAGTGCTTTTTAACAAAACTACACTAAGTGTTTCATTTATAAGATAGGCGGTAAAAATAGACAATCATTATGCCAAAAGCAAAAAGAACTTTTGAAAGAATTTATAAAAGCTTTTGAATTTCCCTTTTGTAATGACACATACAAAAACCCGAAATTACTTTCGGGTTCTAAAACAGCTAATTAGCCAATTTATTTTTAAAAATATATGATTTTAAAGTACTATTGTAGTTCCTGATTTCATTTTTCAAACTAATTAGTATCTATACAAAAATCGGCTCAAGGCGGATTTTAATCAAATCAAAAATTTCTATTTATATGTAATACTAAAGGCTCCCTCACTTACTTGAGGAGTTTCAGTTGATAAAGGCGACCAAAGTGAAGCATTAAATGTTCCTGTGATTGTTTTTTTAGCGATATCGTGACTCAACACTGTAATAATGCCGGATTTGCCACTAAATCCGTCCATTGGATTTAAACTTTTAGTGTACATTATATTATAATCTGTCCCTAAAGCTTTAATATCATATGTACCTGCTTTAACATTACCCGGTAGAATTATTGCAATAGTTTCAACACCATCTCTAATACCACTTATACTAATATTGCTTATTTTTCCAAGAGAGGAATATAAAGCAATTACAGAAGTAGGTATAAAATTTGTTCCATCTAGCTTTACAGAAAAAGTATTATCATTTATAACAGGAATATCTGGTGTAAAAGTAATATCTGCAAAAGAGCCTTTTGTGAAAATTTTGGTTTCAAATTTATTAATAGAATGAAATCTTCCTCCTGTAAATTGAAAAGTTCCCGATATTTTTTTTGTCGTTGTATTTATAGATGTAATAGTTATACTCGCTGTATCTTTATAATCCTGACCAAAAAAGTCTGAATCATTATCACCTAAGTCAGATATAAAAGCACTATACCCATCAGATGGCAGAGTATAAGATAATCCCAAAACTCCAATTCCGTTTCCGGCACTTACACTTTTCCAAGTATAAGTTCCTGTTTTATTAGAAGGTATAGTAAGCGTAATAAAATCTCCTTTTGGTGATCTTAATGCTATAATTGAGATGTAGTCATTTGTTACTATTGCCTGAACGGTAGTAGAAACAAAGGTATTTCCATCAAAATCTACTTGCAATTTCCCTGATTCAACAACAGGTTTGACTTCAGGTTCAACTTCTATGATAGGTTCTTTTACATTTTCATTATCAATACCACTATAATCCAATCCGTTTTCAAAGTCTTTAGTACAGGAAGTAAAAGAGATTCCTAACGCTAAAAACAAAAGAAATAAAACACTAATTTTTTTCATACTTATTTATTTTAATCAGCAAATATATATCTAATTAATTGAAATAAAAATCTTACATATTTATTTTTAAAACTTAATTACAGATATAATCAAAAAAAATACATTTATTTTTATCAAAACTGTAACAAATCAAAAAAAGCAAGGTCATTATAAAAAACTAGCAACCATTACTTGAGTATAACAAACCAAAATATCGAAGAATTAATCACGCTTTGTAAAGAGAACAACCAAAAGGCTCAATTCGAAGTTTACAATCGTTATTGTAAAGCAATGTACAATGTGGCGTACCGTATTGTTAAAGATGAACATTTTGCACAAGACGTCATGCAGGAAGGTTTTCTTAAGGCTTTTACAAAAATTAGCGACTATAAACAGGAAGTAGCTTTTGGAGCGTGGTTAAAAAAAATAATCATCAATTACAGTATTGATTTTTATAAAAAGAATAATGCCTTTCAAGTCGAGGATTTGAGCAAAACATTGTATAAAATAGAAGAAAATGACAGTTTTTTTTCTGAAAATATAGATTTGAATTCGCTTAAAGTGAAACAAGTTCTTGATACAATTTTAAACTTAAAAGATAATTACCGGATGGTTTTGACGCTCTTTTATATTGAAGGTTATGATCAGGAAGAGATTAGCGAAATTTTGAATATTAGTTATGCCAATTGTAGAACTACGTTAAGCAGAGCAAAGGAAAGTTTACGAAAAAAATTAGAGAAAATATGAAAAAGGAAAATGACGGTATAGATCAATTATTTGAAAAATTTGAGAATCAGTGGGATATAAAGAGAATGAACGCTGATCATCAAGTTGATTTCTTAAACAAATTAAATAAAAAACAGCCGAAGAAAAAGAATTATGCTGTTTGGGCAATTGCTGCTTCAATTGTTTTATTGCTTGGCGTATCGCTGTTTTATAATACTATCGAAAAGCCAAAGGAATTTAAATTTGCATCAAAAGAAACGAAAAGAACAGATTCTATTTTTAGTATTTTAATTGATAATGAGCTAGTTAAATTAAAAGAAAAAAGTTCACCGGAAAATCAGCAAATTATAAATGATGCATTAAAACAAATGAAGGTTTTTGATGCCGATTATGAGAAAATATTGAAAGAAGTTCAAAAAAACGGTGAGAACAAACAAATTATTTATGCTATGATTAGCAATCTGCAAACCCGAATTTCATTTTTACAAACGGTTTTACAGCGAATTGAAGAAAACGAAAAATTTAAAAACACTACTAATGAAAAAACATTATAATATATTAATCCTATTGCTTTTGATTCCTTTTTTGGGGTTTTCAAATGATGATACCTTTGTTTCAAAACAAAAAAACATAAAAAAAACGTATATCGTTAATTCGAGTGCAGGAATAGATATTGACAATAAATATGGCAATATTACGGTAAGTACCTGGGATGAAGATAAAATTGATCTTGATATTACAATTAAAGTTGCGGGAGGAAATGAAGATTGGGTAAATGAAAAATTAAATAGCATTGACATCAATATTACTGCCCTGAAATCGTTAGTTTCTGCGGTTACTAACATTGGAAATTCTTCATTAAAAAGCAAAGGAAGCAGTAATAGTTTCGAAATTAATTATGTGATAAAAATTCCGAAAAACGGAAGCGTAAAACTGAATAACAGATACGGAAATATTACCACATTCAACCTGGAATCAACTACTGATATTGCCTGTAAATACGGTAAAATTATATTAGGAAAACTTAATGGCGATAATAACAGAATCGAAATTGGCTACAGTCAAAACTCTAGTATTGATTACATTAAAAGCGGAAACATTGAAGCGCGTTATTCAGGAATAAAAATAAATGAAGCCGGAAATTTAAATCTTGATGCTAATTATACTGATGTTTCATTGCAGGAAGGTCAAAATATTAAATGCAAAGGGAATTATGGCACATTTAAATTTCAAAAAATAAATTCACTCGTTGGCAGCAGTAATTATGTAACAATATCTATTGCAGAGATTTCAAGCAACCTTAATATTGATGCTACTTATTCTAAAATAAATGTAGAATCGCTAAACGAAAAATCAAAAAACGTAAATATCAATACTGGTTATACGAACGTATCGTTAGGATATAATACAAATTTTGCTTTTGACTTTGATATTAATACAAAATACGGAAGCATTAAAAACGATAATTCATTAGATGTTTCGGTTAGTGAAAGCAAAAGCACCTCTAAAAAAATAAGTGGTTATAATAAGAAAAAAGGTCAAAATAAGGTAATTGTAAATTCTAATTATGGAAATGTAATACTTATCAAAAAGCAATAAATCATCAAAATCAATCAAAAATAGTAACATCATAAATCAATCAAAACAATGAAAAAATCAATTCAATTATTAGTTTGCAGCGCATTTTTAGTAAGCTCTATCGCGAATGCGCAATGGTCATCAAATGAGAAAATCACAGGAAATGGGAAAGTTATAACAGACACAAGAACAACTGCAGATTATGACGCAATAAAAATATCCGGCTCTTTTGATGTAGATTTAGTAGCAGGAAAAGAGGGAAAAATCATTATCAAAGGCGAAGAAAATTTAGTGTCTTCTGTAAAAGTGGAAGTCGAAGATAATATCTTAAAAATTTACACTCAAAAAGGCAGCTACATCCGACCAAGTTTAGGTAAAAAAATTCAGGTTACAATTCCGTTTGAGAAAATATCAGAATTAAATCTTTCAGGTTCAGGAAATATTAAATCAATAGATCCGATCAAAAACGATAAATTTCTGGCAAAATTAGCCGGTTCCGGTAACTTTATTTTAGCATTGGATACTACTAATTTAGAATTAAATCTAAGTGGTTCAGGAAATGCACATTTAAAAGGAAATACAGATAATTTTACCACTAAACTTTCAGGATCAGGAAATATTGATGCGGTAAATTTAAAAACTAAAAACGTTGATGTAAACGTTACAGGTTCAGGAAATAGCCGCGTAAATTGTAATGAAAATCTAGTAGCAAGAGTTTCGGGTTCAGGAGACATCAAATATACGGGAAGTCCTGAAAAAAGAGATGTAAAAGTCTCTGGTTCAGGAAATATTTCAAAAGCATAATTTATCAGAAAAAAAACTGTCATCAATCAAATTATCAAGTTCGTCAAACTCTATGACAACTTAAATCCTAGAAAAGGCACTTTATTAATTTAAAGTGCCTTTTTTGGTATTCTGCGTAACAATATTACTCCAACAGCAAAAAATAAAGCTAAAATTACAATTGCAAATCTTGGACTTCCTGTAATTTGATCAATTATTCCGTAAACACACATTCCTATTACGATTCCTATTTTTTCTGAAACATCATAAAAACTAAAAAAAGATGCAGTATCTTCTGTTTCAGGTAATAATTTAGAATATGTAGAACGTGATAATGCCTGAATTCCTCCCATTACAAAACCTATTAAAGTCGCCATTATATAAAAATGAATGGGTAATGTGATGAAGTAAGCCATAATACAAAGAACAACCCAGATACAATTGATAACAATTAATGTGGGAATATTTCCGAATTTGGCAGAGGCACGAGATGTTAAAAAAGCACCTACAATTGCTACTAATTGTATTAACAATATACACGTAATTAATCCTGTAGTACTTTCACTCTCAGAACTCCATTTAATTTCTTGTGCTCCAAAATATGTTGCAACAATCATAACAGTTTGAACTGCCATACTATAAACGAAAAAACTGCCTAAATATCGCTTTAAGGAAATATTTTGCTCCAGTAATTTCCAAACTTTCTTTAATTCTGTAAAACCATTAAAAATAACATCTTTGGTTACTTTTTGGTTCTTGTTATTATTCCCTTTTGGTAAATAATAATAAGTGTATTGACTAAAAACGATCCACCAGATCCCAACCATTAAAAAGGAATATCGCATCGCTGCCATTTTAGCTTCACCACCTTCGGCGCCCTTAATCATTACAAGATTAACGACCATTAAAATAACACTTCCTACATATCCCAGTGAATATCCTTTGGCACTTAATTTATCCTGCTGTTCAGGAAAAGCGATGTCCGGTAAATACGAATTGTAAAAAACCAAACTTCCCCAAAAACCAATTAATCCTAAAAAATAGAAAAGTAAGCCGACGTATATATTTTCGAGGTTAAACCAATATAAACCCATACAGGACAACGCGCCCATATAGCAAAAGAATTTCATAAATGATTTTTTATTTCCAACATAATCAGCAATACCTGATAATAATGGAGAAATAAAAGCAACTACTAAAAAAGCAGCAGCGGTAATAAAACTGATTAAAGCTGAATTTTTAAGATTCATTCCGAAAGCATCTATATAATGATCTCTTTTTGAGAATAATGCTTCATAAAAAATTGGGAAAACCGCCGATGAAATAACTAACGGATAAACCGAATTTGCCCAATCGTAAAATGCCCATGCGTTTAATAATTTTTTATCCCCTTTTTGTAAATCTTTCATAGAAATGGTTTTGTTAACAGGCTACGAATTTATCTCTTTTTTATGATAATCAAATAGAAAATTGACAAATCGTATATTAATAAATTATAAACTTTTCAAACCGTTATTTTACATAAAAAAAGCTACCCTAAATTTAGAATAGCTTATAATTATTACTGAATAATTCAATATTTTATTTTATCTGATTACGCCTACTTTTAATGCCGTAGCTTTTGCTTCTGGAATTAATGCTTTTAAATTTGCAATTCTTGAAGCATCTGATTGGTGCGTACTCATAAATTCCGGTGTTCCTGCCGCTCCTGATTTAGCCGACATTCTTGTCCAAAACGAAATTGCATCATTTGGATTATATCCTGCAATTGCCATAAGTGTTAATCCTATTTTATCAGCTTCGGTTTCATTGCTTCTGCTAAACGGAAGCATTACTCCTACTTCAGAACCAAGTCCGTAAGCCTGAGCAAAAATTTGTTGAGTAGATTCTGATTTTCCGCTTGTTGCTGCTCCTAAAGCTGCTCCGCCAATTTGCTGTAATTGTGCCGCACTCATTCTTTGTGCACCGTGATTTGCTAATGCATGCGAAACTTCGTGCCCCATTACAGTTGCTAAACCGGCTTCGTCCTGAGTAACAGGCAAAATTCCTGAATACACTACGATTTTACCGCCTGGCATACACCATGCATTTACTTCTTTATTGTCTACCAATTTATATTCCCAGCGATAATCACTTAAATATTGCGCCTGACCTAAATAAGTCAAATATTTCTCGGCTGCTGTTTTAATTCTTGATCCTACTGCTTCTACCTTTTTTGCATCTGCAGTTCCTGTTATTACCTTATTTTCGGCTATGAAAGTGCTATATTGTTGAAAAGACGAAGGAAACAATTCACTGTTTGAAACGAAATTTAGGTTTTTCTTTCCTGTAACAGGATTTGTTGCACAACCACCTATTAAAATAGCCGTAAAAATTCCTAATACTAAATGTTTTTTCATGATTTTTATATTTTTAACACTCACAAAAATACAATTAATAATATTCTATATTTTACATAATTCTTTGAAATAATATCAGAATTTACTTATTCGCCAATGATATGAAGTTCATTAAACTCTTTATCAACAATTAAGAAATTATTTTCTTCAAAAGAAATTCTGTCAAAAGCTATTTTCTCGTTGTCAATTTCAATTTCTGTAACTTTAAAAGGCAATCCAATTAAGTTGATTTTATACTTTGTATATGGTGTATCGTATTTTCCTTCTTTATGAAGTTGAACAATAAGTTCTTTTTCCTTACCAATGGTTCTAAAAGATAAAAAGCTGTAACGTCCTTTTTTATAATCATAACCATCCTGAGCATCTTCATAAACTACTGATTTTTCTTTACCATTTTTAAAGTATATATCCAGCGTTAATTCATCAAATTCAAGTTCACCCACATATTGCTGAACTGGGTATTTTGGAATTATCGCACCCGCTTTTATAAAAACAGGAATCTCATCAAATTTAGTATCAATCCATACTTCTCTTCCGCCGGTTGTAAATTCATTTGTCCAGTAGTTATACCATTCACCTCTTGGAATATACGTGCGTCTACCTACAGCATTAGGTTCAAGTATTGGGCAGACTAATATTTGATTTCCAAAGATGAATTCATCGTTACGATAATGTGTTTGTGTGTCGTCCTGATCATAATAAACCAATGGTTTTAACATCGGGATTCCCTCTTCAATATATTGCCAGAACATCGTATATAAATAAGGTAATAACTGATAACGAAGACTCACAAATTTTCTGGTGATATTAATTACTTCTTCATCAAAAGCCCAAGGTTCCTGATTGCCGTGATCTCCTGAAGAATGCGTTCTGCAAAACGGATGAAAAACACCTAACTGAATCCATCTTGCGTATAATTCGCCTGTTGGCTGTTCAGCAAAACCACCAATATCAGAACCTGTAAATCCCATTCCGGAAATACTCATTCTTTGTACCTGAATATTAGCAAGCCATAAATGTTCCCAGGTTGCTACGTTATCTCCCGTCCATGATGATGTATAACGTTGCGCTCCGGAATAAGCTGATCTTGTAATTACAAAAGGACGCTTAGGATATGTAAATCGCTTTACACCATGATAAGTCGCTCTTGCCATTTGCGTGCCGTAAATATTATGTGCTTTTCTATGACTGCAAGGATTTCCGTCGTAAACGTGGCGAACATCCATCGGGAAAGTTTTATTAGGAACCTCCATAACAGCTGGTTCGTTCATATCATTCCAAACTCCTTTAACACCAATATCTGAAATTAATTCTTTAAATAATCCTGCCCACCATTCTCTGACTGCGGGATTTGTATAATCAGGAAAATTACATTCACCTGGCCAGACTTTTCCTTTCATATACGGTCCATCGGCTCTTTTGCAGAAATAATCTTTTTCTAAAGCTTCCTGATAAACCCAATAATCTTTATCAATTTTAATTCCGGGATCAATGATTACGATAGTTTTAAAACCGTCTTCGGCTAATTCTGCAACCATTCTTTTTGGATCTGGAAAATAATCTTTATTCCATGTAAAACATCGAAAACCTTCCATATAATCGATATCCAGATAAATGGCATCGCAAGGAATTTTTAGTTCTCTAAATTTTGAAGTGATTTCTTTTACTTTACTTTCAGGATAATAACTCCATTTACATTGATGATATCCTAGAACCCAAAGCGGCGGTAATTCAGGTTTACCCGTTAAATCTGTATAAGTTGTAACTACATCCTGCATTTGCGGTCCGTAGATAAAATAGTAATTCATTTCACCGCCTTCTGCCCAAAAGCTGGTAACGTTTCGTCTTTCCTGACAAAAGTCAAAAAAAGTTCTAAAAGTATTGTCAAAGAAAATTCCGTAAGATTGTTTGTTTTGTAAACCAATATAAAACGGAACAACCTTATATAAAGGATCTTGTTCTTTTTGATACGCGTATTGATCCGTAGCAAAATTTTCAAGTCTTTTACCTTTTAAATTCATTTGTGTGGCTTTGTCTCCAAGACCGTAAAAACATTCTCCATCTTTAGAAGATTTACTCATTTTTACAATATTACCGCCATATTCGTAACTTTCTTCCCAATGAAAACCTAGTTCATCTTCGAGAATTAAAAAATCGTTTAAATCATAAATAGACAAACGAAGATCTATTTTCTGAATTTTACATTTTACTTTGCTGGTTCTGATCTGGAAATAAGTTTCTTCTTCTGTAAGTTCTAAAAAATTATAACCGTGTAACTGAGTTTTATCAATAGCATACGAAAAATCATTGCTAAAATAACCTTTCGTAGTAAAGCGAAATCGAATTAAACTATCTCTAAGAATTGTAACTTTTAAGATGACTTTATTAGCAGTATGAAAAAAAATTGTATCACCTTCATGTTCATGCGAAACAATTTTTGATGGATATAAATCGCCCTTGTATTCTAATGATGTATTTGTAATCATAGCGCTAATGAATTAATTATTCGAATATTATCTCTATTCCAAACATACAAAAAAACCGTTTAAACGGCTATCAATATAAAGTTTATTCACGAAAACGTTATTTCTGAATGAGTACCAAATTACAGCTCAAAAAATAACCAATTTGATAATTTAAAAACAATAAATTGATAAATTAATACTTAAAAAATAGCCCTTAATTTTTTAAACGAAAGAAAAAACGGTTACACTTAAAGGTGGTAATATTAATTCGACAGAATAGTCTCTGCCATCATAAGGTATGTCATCGATTTTTAAGTGTTTAGAGTTTCCAAGTCCGCTTCCGCCATAAATAACAGCATCACTATTAAATATCTCTTCTAATTTGCCTTTTTGCGGAATTCCAATTCTATAATTTTCCCGAACTATCTGCGTGAAATTACAAACCACAATTACATTTTCATTTGCGTTATTTCCTTTTCGGATATACGATAAAACCGCATTTTGATGATCTGAATAATTGATCCATTCAAAACCTTCTCCTGAAAATTGTTTTTCATACAAAGCAGGTCGTGATTTATAGAGATGATTCAAATCTGCTATAATATTTTTAATTCCCGAATGATAATCATATTGTAATAAATGCCAATCTAAACTTTTTTCAAAATTCCATTCATCGCTTTGCCCAAACTCAGAACCCATAAAAAGTAATTTGGTTCCAGGATGCGTAAACATATAACCATATAATAATCTTAAATTGGCAAATTTCTGCCATTCATCACCAGGCATTTTATTGGCAACAGATTTTTTTCCGTAAACCACTTCATCATGTGAAAACGGAAGCATAAAATTCTCCGTAAAAGCATAAGTCATTGAAAACGTCAAATCATTTTGATGGTATTTTCGATAAACTGTTTCCTTCTGAAAATACTTTAAAGTATCGTGCATCCATCCCATCATCCATTTCATTCCAAAACCTAAACCGCCCGTAAAAGTTGGTCTGGAAACCATAGGAAAAGATGTGCTTTCTTCTGCAATAGTTTGAACTCCATCAAAATTAGCATAGATTACTTCATTAAATTCTTTAAGAAAACTGATTGTGTCAAGATTTTCTCTTCCTCCATAAATATTAGGTTCCCATTCACCTTCTTTTCTTGAATAATCAAGATATAACATCGAAGCAACGGCATCAACGCGTAAACCATCAACATGATAATGTTGTAGCCAGAAAACGGCATTACTAATTAAAAACGCCCGAACTTCATTACGTCCGTAATTAAAAACAAGACTTTTCCAATCCGGATGATATCCTTTTTTGCGATCCGGATGTTCATACAAATGCGAACCATCAAAGAATCCTAAACCGTGTGCGTCATCAGGAAAATGAGATGGAACCCAGTCTAAAATTACTCCAATTCCAGCCTGATGTAATTTATCTACTAAAACCATAAAATCCTGTGGTTTCCCAAAGCGGGAAGTTGGAGCAAAATATCCTGTCAACTGATAACCCCAAGAAGGATCATAAGGATATTCCATAATTGGCATAAATTCAACATGGGTAAAACCAGTTTCTTTTACATAATTTACCAAATCATCGGCAAGCTCTAAATAAGTCAAAAACCGATTATTTTCACCACGTTTCCAAGAACCCAAATGCACTTCATAAACCGAATAAGGCTTGTCTAAACCATTTTTTTCCTGACGAAATTGCATCCAGTTTTCATCCTTCCAATTATAATCTAAATCCCAAACAACTGAGGCTGTGTGAGGTGGTTTTTCACAATATAAAGAGAACGGATCTGCTTTTTCAGTAACAATTCCATTAATACTGGATTCAATTTTATATTTATAAAGGCATCCTTTCGTAACATCCGGAATAAAACCTTCCCAAATTCCCGAAGAATCCCATCTTACTTGCAATAAATGTTCACCTTTTGTACAATAATTAAAATCGCCAACAACCGAAACAGATTGAGCTGTGGGAGCCCAAACGGCAAAATAAACACCTTTTACTCCATTAACTTCAACTAAATGCGCTCCTAATTTTTCATATAATTTGAAGTGTTTTCCTGCTTTGAATAAATCAATATCAAAATCAGTAAATAGAGAATGCGTGATAACTTTATTCATATTTGTTTTTTCTAATTGGAATTTGGGATTTTTGTATTGGAATTTGGATTTTTTTTAATGGAATTTATTTTTGTATCTTATTCAATTCTAAAGTTATCAGAGAGAACTGCTCCTTTTTTAATAACTACAATACCGTCTTTAATGCTATATAATTCGTTAGTGTAATTTTCTAAATGTTTTCCTCCGTTAATATGAACATTATTTCCTATTCTAACATTTTTGTCTATTAAAGCATTGGTTATAAAACAGTTTTCACCTATTCCAACATGAATTTTATTAATGGTACTTTCATGATTCATTTCATCGAGATCCTGATAAAAATCATTCCCCATTACGTAACAATTTTCAAGAACAGTTCCTGCGCCTATTCTGGAACGAATACCAATTACAGAGCTTTTAATTTCTTTGGCATTAATAATACATCCTTCAGAAATTAACGATTGATTAATAATAGAGTTTCTAAATTTAGATGGCGGTAATAATCTTGGTCTTGTGAAAATTTTATTATCATTATCAAACAAATTAAACTCAGGAATATCGGCTGTTAAACCAATATTAGCTTCAAAAAATGATTCTATATTTCCAATATCTGTCCAATATCCTTCATATTGATAACTCAGGATTTTATGTTTTCCAACAGCGTGCGGAATTATTTCTTTTCCAAAATCTTTAGTATGAGGATCAGACATTAAATCTTCTAACAATTGACGGTTAAAAATATAAATACCCATCGAAGCCAAATACTTTTTGCCCTTTTCCTGCATGTGTTCACTTACCTCAGATTCCCATTGAGGCAACAATGATGCATCTGGTTTTTCTATAAAAGCTTCTACACAACTTTCATGATTGGTTTTAAGAATTCCGAATTCAGGTGCATCTTTAGCATTTACCGGTAAAGTTGCAATTGAAATTTCAGCATCTGCTGCAATATGAGCTTCCAGCATTTCGTTAAAATCCATTTGATACAATTGATCTCCTGATAAAATCAAGGCATGATCAAATTCGTGTTTCAAAAAGTGCGACATACATTGACGAACAGCATCTGCAGTTCCCTGAAACCACGTTGGATTGTCCGGAGTTTGTTCTGCGGCTAAAATATCAACGAATGACTGGCTGAAAATACTAAAGTTAAAAGTATTTTTAATATGCGCATTTAAAGACGCTGAGTTGAACTGCGTCAAAACAAATATTTTAAATATATCAGAATTAATACAATTTGAAATAGGAATATCTACTAATCTATATTTTCCACCAATTGGAACTGCTGGTTTTGATCTGGTTTCTGTTAACGGGAACAAACGCGATCCTTGTCCTCCTCCTAAAATAATAGCAACTACATTTTTCTTTTTAAATTTCATTTTTCTCAATTATTAAGGTGTATATGTCAATGTATTCTTTGCAAACTCTTTCCCATGAATGGTCAATAGCCATTCCTTTTTTTCTTATTTCGTTAAAATTTATCTTATCATCGTACAATTTCACGGCACGATTTATCGAATAGCAAATATCTCCTACCGAAGCCTGATCATGGCAAATTCCGTTTCCGTTATCTCCAAAATCAATTACCGTATCACGCAATCCGCCCGTTCGCCTAACAATAGGAACAGTACCGTAACGCAAAGCATACATCTGATTCAAACCACAAGGTTCTACTCTTGATGGCATTAAAATATAATCAGATCCGGCATAAATCAAATGTGCTAATTCTTCATTGTAACCAATAAATACATTGTAATTTCCATTGTAGTCATTTCTCAACTGTATTAATTGTTCCTCAATAGCAGCATTTCCAGATCCTAAAATTAAAATATTGATGTTTTCAAAATTTTCAGATAATGCCAATGCCGAAGCCTGAGGCAATAAATCGCCGCCTTTTTCCTCAAATAAACGCCCAATAAAACTAAATAATGGCTTTGCGGAATCTAATTCAAATTGTTCACAAAGTTTTTCTTTGTTCTTTTTCTTTCCTGTTTCAATAGTATCAATATCATAATTCTTTTCAATCATTTGATCTTTTGATGGATTCCAAACTTCAAAATCAATTCCGTTCAAAATCCCTCTTGATTTATCACGAACCGAATTAAATAAAGATTCTAAACCATTAGCTGAGATATTTATCTCATTTAAATAACTTGGCGAAACAGTAGTTACCGCATGCGCGCATTTTATGCCAACCGCCAGAGAATTTAATGAATTATCCCATTCAAGAAAGCCAACATGTAACAAATCAAATTCCGGCAAATAATGCAATTTATCAAAACCAAACCAGCCCTGATATAAACCATTATGAATGGTTATAACAGTTTTTATTGTTCTTAAACCTTCATATTTGTAAGCGTATTTAACTAAAAACGGAATCAATCCCGTATGATGATCGTGACAATTAATAATATCGGGAACAGTCTTACGTGATAAAATCCAATCTAAAGTTGCAATTTGAAAAGATAGAAATCGCTCAATATCATCTTCATAACCATATATATTGGGACGATTAAATAACTCATTAATTTCAATAAGATATAATTCGTACCCAAGTTTATCCGTTGTTTCCTTTAAAACACTAAACGGAAAATCAAAATTACCCAGTTTTACATTTCCCCAATGAACACATTCAAAATCATTCTCATTTTTAAACTTTGTATCATAACAAGGAACGACAACACGAACCTGATTACCGGCATTTTTTTGATATTTTGGTAAAGCTCCTACAACATCTGCAAGGCCACCCACCTTTGCCATAGGATAACATTCTGCACTAATATGAAATATTTCCATGTAGAAATTTATGTAGTAATTATTAAAACTTAATTGTCGATTATTTTTTTATAGTATACATTTATTAATGTGCTACTTTTATGTTTCCTAAATTTAGGAAAAAATAAATAAAGTTAAGACTTCAGAAAAAATTTATTGATATGTCAAAAAATACTACTAATCCTACTCAATCATTAAAAATTCCACGCATAATTATACTATCCAGTAAAATACTCGCTTTTATTTCGACTAAATTAGTTACTAAATTTGCCGCGAAACTTTTTACAAGTCCAATAAAACATAAGGTTCCCAAACGAGAGTTTGAAATGGACCGCAAAAGTGTTAAAAATAAAATTTATATACCTTCAATTAACAAAAGTATTATAACATATGAGTACGGAAAAAGTGAACACAAAATTTTATTAGTTCACGGATGGTCCGGACGTGGAACTCAACTATTTAAGATCGCTGATGAACTTATACAAAACGGATATTCAGTTGTAAGTTTTGATGCTCCGGCACACGGAAAATCTGAAGGAAAAACAACCATAATGTCTGAGTTTATAGCTTCTATATTAGAAATTGAAAAGCGATCTGGTCCATTCAAAATGGCAATTGGACATTCATTAGGTGGAATGTCTGTTCTCAATGCAATTAAAGATGGCTTGAAAGTAGAAAAAGCAATTATTATAGGCAGTGGAGATATAGTACAAGATATTTTAGAAGAATTTATTTCCAAATTAGGATTGAAAAGAGAAATTAGTGATCGATTACGTGATCAGTTTGAGAATAAATATAAAGTCAAAATGGATGATTTTTCAGCTTATAAAGCAGCGCAAAAAATTCAAATTCCAGTATTAGTAATTCATGATAATGATGATCCGGAAGTTCCTGTAACAGCCGGAATTAACATTCATAAAAATCTTCAACACGGAAGTTTATTCATTACAAATGGTTTGGGACACAGAAAAATTTTAGGAAATCAAAATGTTATAAAAAAAGTCATTGATTTTATTAAAAGTACTTAACTTTATGATAGTCATATTTTTATTATTCAACTTAAAAGAAAACTGAGATGGATTTATTTGGAGAAACATCGAATTGGGCAGTTAAATTAAAGCCCATTTTAAAAAAATACAAAGGAGAAAAACATCCTTTGGAATATCAGAATACCTATCAATTACTGGTTATGGTCGTTTTGTCTGCTCAGGATTCTGATGCAAATATCAATAAAATTGCACCTGCTTTATTTGAAAAATTCCCAACCTTAAAAAGTTTATCTAAAACAGATATTGAAACATTTAAGACATATATCAGTAAAGTCCGAAATTACCCCACAAAAGCAGGATGGCTCTTAGAAATTGCAAAAACAATCAAAAAAGATGAGGATATTCCATTGACAATGCAAGGTTTAACCGATTTAAAAGGTCTCGGTCGAAAATCTGCAAATGTTATAATGAG
Source organism: Flavobacterium sp. (assembly GCF_043722275.1). Lineage (GTDB taxonomy): Bacteria > Bacteroidota > Bacteroidia > Flavobacteriales > Flavobacteriaceae > Flavobacterium. The sequence continues at coordinate 15,956 of NZ_JAYSPC010000204.1, forward strand.
AGAAACTCATCAACCTGTCGAAGGTATTATTACAGATTTACATGTGATAAGAGTTGCACCAAGAATAGGTATTGTTAAGGAAAATAAAGATGGTAATAAGGTCGAAAAAGAACTAATGCAAGTTCTGCCAAAATCTATTTGGTCAGAGATTGGAATGGTAATTTCATTTCATGGAAGAGAAACCTGCAGACCAAAACCCAAATGCGAAGAATGTCCAATTGCAGATGATTGTCAATATTATCTAACTCACGTTATTTAAAGTTAACCCTAAAAATTAAAAATATAACCATTTTAACTCCAACCAATAATATGCGTTCGATTTCACTTCTATTACTAATTGTCTTTCTTACAATCTCTTGTAAAAAAGAAAACAAAACAGAAACCCTTTCAGATTATTTTGCATATGAGAAAAATAACGCTGTAGAATCAGCGGGAGTAAAAATGATTCCAATTAAAACTCCGATAGGTGAATTTAAAGTATGGACAAAACGATTTGGCAATAATCCAAAAATAAAAATACTATTATTACATGGAGGTCCAGCAATGACACACGAATATATGGAGTGCTTTGAAACATTTTTTCAACGAGAAGGTTTTGAGTTCTACGAATATGATCAACTTGGCTCATATTATAGTGATCAGCCCAAAGACAGCAGTTTATGGAAAACAGAGCGTTTTGTTGAAGAAGTAGAACAAGTGCGTAAAGCTATTGGAGCTGATAATACTAATTTTTATGTCTTAGGAAATTCATGGGGCGGAATTCTTGCAATGGAATATGCTTTAAAATATCAACAAAATCTAAAAGGACTTCTTGTATCAAATATGGTTGCCAGCGCACCAGAATATGGACAATATGCCGAAAAAGTACTATCAAAACAGATGAAGCCAGAAATATTAGCAGAAATTAGAGCATTAGAAGCCAAAAAAGACTTCAACAATCCAAGATACATGGAACTTTTGATTCCCAACTTCTATCATGAACATCTATGCAGACTAAAAGAATGGCCGGACGGATTAAATCGCGCCAGTAAACACGTTAATGGAGAAATTTACACAATGATGCAAGGACCAAGCGAATTTGGAATTAGTGGACGTTTAGCCAAATGGGATATCAAAAATCGTCTACATGAAATATCAATTCCCACCCTAATGATTGGAGCAAAATATGATACAATGGATCCAAAAGCCATGGAAGAACAAAGTAAATTAGTTCAAAAAGGGCGATTTTTATATTGTCCAAACGGAAGTCATCTTGCCATGTGGGATGATCAGCAAGTTTTTATGAATGGAGTTATTCAATTTGTAAACGATGTTAATGATAAAAAATTCTAAGAACAAAAAGCTATGACTGAATAACTAATTATTAAATGTACATTACAATAATTTTTTGTGCGTTTCCCTCCGGGTCGGGCTTTCGGCTATATCTTTTACGAAATATTTTTTTGGATTGCTTCGCAGAAATTCTAGATTTTTCGCAAAAGGATATCGCCTATATCCCTAACGCAGTAAACACTATGTTTTATCACACAGTTTTACAAGAATCAACCCATAAAATAGTAAACCTTTATGATACAGAGTGTTTTAAAATCCTAAAACTTCTGTTTTAGCACAGAACAAACATTTTTCAGCAAGAATCTCCGAAAATCTTGTTGCAAAACCAATAGTATAGTAGAGAATCTTGATTAATAAGATGAAAACGGATCAATACATATTGTTGTGGGGAAATATTAAAATCAAGATATTTGTATTTTAAAATTAAATAGAAATGCAGGATTCTTTTGTTGATCTTCTTAAGTTATTATTGCCAGAAATATTAGTAGACTACTTTGAACTGACTTCTTATAAAAAAGGAGATGAGATTCTTCACTTGTATTTAAGAGAGATCAACTCGATTCCAAAAGAATACCGAAACTCAAAACTAAGCTCAAAAGGATTTTTTGAAGAAATAACAGTTCAGGATTTTCCTATCCGTGGGCATCAGGTATATCTCCATATCACTCGCAGAAGATGGCTTAATGAAGATACTGGAAAAATAGTTTTTAGAGATTGGAATTTAGTAGCAGACGGAACTCGTGTAACTCAGGAGTTTGCGTCTTTTTTAAAAGAAATCAATAGATTTCAGTCCAAATGATTGTAATACCATTGCCTCTTTCTACGGAGTTTCTGGTAGGAATTTACAATGTCAATACAAAGATTTTCTAAGTGATTTCAAAGTTTGGGATCAAATAGCACATGCAAAAAAATGGCTTCTTTTTCCGAAAAATATAGGGAAGTATCTATCAATAGACGAAACATCTCTTTCTAATGGTGAGCTCTATACTATTTTAACCAACAAATCTGCAAAAGGGAGAAAAGGCACTATAGTGGCTATGGTTGCAGGAACTAAAGCAGAAACAGTTATTGCAATTATTGAAAAAATCTCTCTTAAAGAACGAAATCTAGTCAAAGAAATCACTTTGGATATGGCTGGTAATATGGGATTAATTGCAAAGAAATGTTTTCCTAATGCAACTCGCGTTACAGACCGATTCCATGTTCAAAAGCTTGCTACAGAAGCACTACAGGAAATCAGAATTAAATTTCGTTGGGAAGCTATTGATCAAGAAAACCAAGCTATCGATAAAGCTAAGAAATCAAAAATAAATTTCGAATGTAAAACTCTTCTAAATGGAGATACACTTAAGCAATTACTTGCCAGGAGTCGATACTTCGGATCAAGACATATTGTTGTGGGGAAATATTAAAATATAGATATTTGTATTTCCAAATTATTCCCCAATGCAAGATTCTTTTATTGATATCCTGAAGCTATTACTACCTGAGATAATAGTAGATTATTTTGAACTTACTTCTTATAAAAAGGAGGACGAAACACTTCATCTTTATTTAAAAGAGATTAATTCGATACCAAAAGAACACAGGGAATCGAAA